>NZ_JBALCW010000047.1:0-171523 GCF_036917635.1 Nostoc sp. | reverse complement strand
GGCGACTTCTCAACCACCCCACTTCTTAATTAACCTGCGGTTAATGTTAGTCGGAGGTGTTTTCGTCGTCCCCCGGCTATCCATCCCCTGAGCTAGAGACGGATGGGGAATTCCGCCGAATTAGTTAAAGTTGAAAAAAGATGAATAAAACATTACTAACGATTTTGATCCTTGCGCTCTTACTCTTATTCATCATCTCTCCTTTTGCTGCCCTTGCTAGTCTAATGCTGATAGTGTTAGTTTCGGCGTTTTTCTCTTTACTAGGTAACTTGTTACAAGTAATAATTGGTGGTGACACCGATCCTAAAAGGTCTTAAGCATTGTAAAATTTAAAGTAATTTACTCAGTGGTGTGGCTAAACCGTCAATGCTGAGGAGATTTTTCTGCTGTTGAAATTCTCGAACTCCCTCTTCGCCTTTTTTACTAGCCCAGTTTACTAAAGTCTGGCGCTCACCTTGATATTCATAAAGTGGTACGCCAAAACCACAGGAAGTCTGGATTTTGTCAATGTCAGCGATGATAATTTGACGAGTTCCAGGAATCGGCACAAACAAAGAGTAAAGAGAGTCCCAATCTGGAGAATTCGGTAAAATCGTCTTTCCTTGGCCATAAAGCCGGAGGATACGCGCAGGTTCTTCAAAGGCGCAAAACATAAAAGTTATCCGCCCATTCTCTTGTAAGTGGGCTGATGTTTCGTTACCACTGCCTGTAAGGTCTACATAACCTACTCGGTTGGGAGAGAGGACGCGAAAGCAGCCTAAACCTTTAGGAGACAGGTTAACATGGGCCGTAGGACTCAAGGGTGCAGAGCCAACAAAGAAAAGGTGTTGGGCAGTAATAAAGTCTTGCAGTTCTTCAGTAATACAGTCAAAAAGTTTAGCCATAGACTGTCTGATATCTATTTACAAATTTACAAATTTTCTATCTTCTCAGCCTATGCTTTAGCTAAACATCTAGCAAGGGCTAATTGCCGATGTTTGGGGGAGTGGGGAGTTAGGAGTTAGGAGTTAGGAGTTAGGAGTTAGGAGTTAGGAGTTGGGAGTTGGGAGTGGGAGTGGGGTTTAATAAGTGTTACTTTTGCATATACCGACTTGCCATTTGAATGGCATCAGCGATATCGACATCACCATCGCCGTCAGCATCCAAGAAGGAATTTAGTACAGAATTACCGCCAGCTTGGGGATTTTGAGCATTTGCACCTGATTGCAAAAAATTCAGCACCAAAGGTACTGCTAAAGGCAGCAATTGTTGAACTATACCAGCATCTAATCCAGTCCGTTCGGCTGCAACCTGAGCTACCTGTTGTTGTATTTGAGGAGAAAATAGTGAATTGACGGCTTCGGGGTTAGGTGAAGTACCGGCATATTGATTAACTAGAGTTTGTGTGGCTTCATTACCATCTGTGGCTTGCTTTTGTTGTAAAGCAGAACGCACTTGACTACCGACAATTGACAAAACTGATTGGATGGTAGAAGGGTCTGTGCCAGTGCGAGCGCTCAACTGTTCTACACTGTTAACAATACTTCCCAATTGACCTAAGCTGCCTTGTTGATTGGGATTAGCAACGGCACCAAGAATTTGATCGAAAAGTCCCATAAGTTTTCTCTCTTTGTTCTCAAAAATCTTGCCAAAACTGGCATTAGTCCACTAAAAAATTAAACCACGCGAGCTTCATAATGAACGAATAAAATTTCAAAAGCTACTAGCTGAAGGATGATAATTGGTTAAAGGATACCTGCTTTAGGCAAAGCCAACACAAACTCTGTACCTCGATTTAACTCAGATTGACAAGTAATTTTACCCTGATGTTTTTCTACCACAATTTGATAGGCGATCGCTAGCCCCAAACCAGTACCAATCCCTCGTAGTTTGGTTGTGAAAAATGTATCAAATATCTTTTTCTGATTTTCTGGTGAAATACCAGAGCCATTGTCTGCAATTCGCAGTATCACCAAATCATTCTGACAATGGTGATTTCAGGGATAAAATTTTTTCTACCCTAGTCAAAAATACTGAAACTATGAAAATTACAAGTATCTTTCTTCTGAACGACATCCCGCCCAGAACTGAAGTTCAGGGCTGATATGAGACTCGGAATTCATTCCGAGGCGGGATAGAAACGCAGTGCGAGATTTAAAATTTTGTTAGTCAAGCAGATGAGCGTTCTTAGTTGAATCAAAAGCTGCTTCTGACTACTCTGGTAAAAAATACTGAAACTATTAAGATCAGAAGCATCTGCCTACTGAATATCCACTAATATTTCCCAGCCATGCCTCTGTCACGCATAGTAACGCTGATTGTTGGTCTGATCGTCATTTTGGGGCTAGCCCTATGGCTAATTGATTCCCTATCGCGCCTCTATTGGCAATTGTCCTATTCGCCGTTGCTAGGCAATTTGCTGCTGTTGCTGCTGATTGTCCTCATTGGAGCCTTGGTTGCCGCTTTTGTGTATTATGTATTGGTGATTCAATCTGGGGAAAAGCGATCGCGCCGCAACCCAAAGCGAGTAACTGCGGCGCAAATTCCTGCTGCTAAATCTGATGCTGCTTCTACAACTCTCCAAGCTGTGCGCCAACAGGTAGGGCAAATTCAAGATGAAGTAGCACGCCAAGCTTTATTAAGTAAATCACGAGAGATTGAAGCGAACTTAGCACGGGGTGAAATTCAAGTAGTAGTATTTGGTACGGGGAGCGCTGGCAAAACTTCCCTAGTTAATGCGATTATGGGACGCATGGTCGGTCAAGTGGATGCACCGATGGGTACAACCCAGGTTGGAGAAACCTATTGTCTGCGGTTGAAGGGATTAGAACGCAAGATTTTAATTACGGATACGCCAGGGATTTTAGAAGCGGGAGTGGCGGGAACGGAACGGGAACAAATGGCGCGAGAACTGGCGACGGAAGCAGATTTACTCTTGTTTGTGGTAGATAATGACTTACGACGCTCAGAATATGAACCGTTGCGGGGATTAGCAGAAATTGGGAAGCGATCGCTCTTAGTTCTCAACAAAACTGATTTATATACAGATGAAGATAAAGAATCCATCCTTGCAAGGTTGCGTCAACGGGTACGGGGATTTATTACTACTAATGATGTAGTGGCGATCGCTGCTAATCCCCAATCTGCCAAACTAGAAACTGGCGAAACCTTCCAGCCGGAACCCGATATTGTCCCTTTGCTGCGGCGCATGGCTGCTGTTTTACGCGCCGAAGGTGAAGATTTGGTAGCAGATAATATTCTTTTACAATCTCTGCGATTGGGAGACGAAGCGCGAAAACTCATTGATGGCCAGCGTCGCCGTCAAGCTGACAAAATAGTAGAACGCTTTCAGTGGATTGGGGCTGGTGTAGTATCAGTTACGCCTATCCCAGTCGTAGATTTACTAGCGACAGCAGCTGTTAATGCTCAAATGGTTGTGGAAATTGGCAGAGTTTACGGCTGTGAATTGAATATGGAACGCGGACGAGAGTTAGCCCTTTCTTTAGCGAAAACCATCGCCAGTTTAGGCATTGTTAAAGGAGCGATTGAATTATTATCTACAGCTTTGCAACTCAATGTTGCCACCTTTATTATTGGTAGAGCAATTCAAGGCGTGACAGCAGCTTATTTAACGCGAATTGCTGGTAAAAGTTTTGTTGAATATTTTCGTCATGACCAAGATTGGGGTGATGGTGGAATGACAGAAGTTGTCCAGCGACAGTTTCAAATTAATCGCAGAGATGAATTTATTAAGGCTTTTATTCAAGAAGCGATCGCCCGGGTGGTGAAGCCGTTACAAGATAAATCTGAGGTGGTTGAGGAAGATACGGAAACATAGGAAGGCAATATTTATTTTTGTTAAATTACTGACGGATAATTACAGTTTATGTTAAATAAAACTCGTTGTCTTGGAAAGAACTAAAGTTCCTTCTATTATAGCTATCATCTCTTGATGACTAAATATCCCCAAAAATTTTTAGTCTACTTCAGTAAACTTGAGCTATTAGCCATGAACTTCAGTTCAGGGCGGTTGAGAAAGGCAACAAATATTTTAAAATTTAAACTTATTTATTCATAAATCAAAGGTAACTCAGGTTGCACATCAGACGTTTTTGCATGAATTTTATCGAAAATAATTAATGAAATAAAAGATACGAATTTTAAAAAAAATTATATTTGTCTACGTAAAAATACTTAAAAATTAAACTTATATTTAAGGTATCAAAACTCTGTTTATTTATTTCTAAAGTATTCCGGAAACAGCAGGGAATGGCAGAAAAAGTAAATAAAAGGACTTACTGAGTAACCAGGTCATGACCAACCACATAATCGGTAAATTACTACAAGGGCGTTACCAAATTATCCAAAGCCTGGGTGCAGGGGTGTTTGGACAAACATACATAGCTGTAGATGTAGATTATCCAGAGAATCTCAAATGCGTTGTTAAGCAGATTAAAGTTAGCAGTTCCGACTCTGGCTACTTGGAGATGCTGAGATTACTGTTTCAGACTGAAACCCAAACCCTGAAGCTTTTGGGAAGCCATGACCAAATTCCTGAATTTCTCGCCTGCTTTGAAGAAAACGACCAGTTTTATTTAGTCCAAGAATGGATTGAAGGATATCCTCTGACTAGGGAATTAGCCATTGCTCAACAATGGGGATGTCTATGGAATGAAAGGGAAGTTGTAAAATTTCTGATAGATGTCTTAGATATTCTGGAATTTGTTCATTCTCACGGCGTTATTCATTGCGATATCAAACTAGAAAACTTGATCAGACGTAATAGTGATTTCAAGTTAGCTTTGATTGACTTTGGCTTAATTCAGTCTATCGATTTTGGTATAGGTGCCCAATTGCCCATTTATAGAATTCCTGTCACTTCATTAGGATATATACCGCCAGAGCAATTTATTGGACAAACACAGCCCAACAGTGATATTTATGCTTTGGGTATGATTGCGATCCAGGCTTTAACAGGGTTAGAACCACTACAATTAAAAGCTGATCCTTATACTAATGAAATTGTTTGGCGTTCTGAAAACACGCCAGTTAACGATTATCTAGCTGCTGTTCTCAGCCAAATGATCCGCTACGATTATCAAAACCGCTTTCAGTCTGCGAGTGAGGTGCTGCGGGTAGTTAAACAAATAACATGGGATCAGTCACCAGAAATATTAGAAGCAGATGATCGATTTTTGATCAAGGCGGCGATTGAAGATGATAATCCTACATCTAGGAAATTATCTCCGTTATTAACAGGAATGAAAGTAGGGCTGGCGGCTAATTCTTTAGTGATGGGATTTGGTGTATATTCTTTAATTCGTGCTGCACCTGCATACTCAGAAACAGAAACTTTATCTAAAGCCACACAAGAATATCAAGCAGGAGATTTAGAAGAAGCAATCGCACTCGCTAAATCAATTCCCCACCATAGCAATGTTTATCCAGAAGCGCAAGCCACAATTGAAAAATGGCAAGAGCAATGGCAAGTAGCTGCACAGCAATACCAAATAGCTCAAACAGCTTTTAATGAGAGCAAATGGTCAGATGTTATTCATGCTGTTGCTAAAATTCCAAATATTTCATATTGGCAATCTAAAACAAATAAACTAGTTCAGCAAGCATCCGTCAATATTGAAGCACAGACGCAGTATTTATTAGCAAAAGCTTACGAAAGTGCCGATACAAAAGATTTTTCTGCTGCATTACAATATCTGCGGCAAATTCCTCAAGAAAGTCGTGCAGGTGCTTTAGTTCAAGACAAGTTAGCTGAATACAATCGAAAGCGGCAGATTAGAGCAGCTTACTTTTTACAGAAAGCCTATAAACAAGCATTTGTTGGTGATTTTGATCATGCTGTAAAATTTCTTCAAAATATTCCCAACGATACTCTAGTTTATGCTCAAGCTCAAGTCAAATTGAATGAATATACTCAAAAACAACGCCTGCTGATTGATTATCAAAAGGTAGCTTCTGCACAAATTAAAAGTTCATTTATCTCTAAAAAATCAACCCCTAATATTCAATACATTCAGGTAGAAAAATATCTGCTAGAAGTGAATATTCGTTAGTTATACGATTTCACTTTAGATACAAATACGCTGGTAGGGGCATGACAATGCCATCCCCTTACGATAAATCTATACGTAAGTAGGCGAGAATAAACCAAAGTAAGTTAAGTAATATAAAAAATATTGAAATTAGTTCGTAGTGAGGAGTAAAGTCCTGACTACAAACCTTTTTTAAATTGTTATCGGATGGGTAGTTCAATGATAAACTCTATGCCTTCACCTGGTTTGGAATCGTATGTGAGCTTGCCGTGATGATTATTAACCACAATTTGGTAAGCAATAGATAGACCTAGCCCTGTTCCTTTACCGACGGGTTTTGTTGTGTAAAAAGCATCGAATATTTTTGTGTTTTTGGCATTATTATTTATACCTAGTCCATTGTCCGCAACTTTTAAAATAACTTGCTCTCCATTTGCCTCAGTTGTAATTTTAATAACTCCAGGATTTTGATAAATTGTATCAATGTCTTTATTTTTATTTTTTTCTTCGATTGCATCGATCGCATTACAAATTAAATTCATAAAAACCTGATTAATTTCCCCAGGAAAGCACTCAATAAGTGGCAAATTTCCATATTCTTTCACTAATTGGATAGCTGGGTGATGAGCATTATATTTAAAGCGATGTCCGAGAATGAGTAAGGTACTTTCTAACCCTTCATGCAAGTTAGCTAGTTTTTTACCCGCTTCTCTGTGGCGCGAGAAATTGTTTAAATATGACACAATTTCTGTAACGCGATCTGTACCAACTTGCATGGATTGAATAATTTTAGATAAATCATCTAACAAAAAGTTAAGGTCGCTTTTTTGAATCGCAGTTTGAACTTCATCTGGTGGATCGGGTAGATATTTCTGATAGAGATGCAGTAAACTAACTACCTCGTGTACATACTGTTCAACAAAATTTAAATTGCCAGCTATAAAATTGATGGGATTATTAACTTCATGAGCAATTCCTGCTGTGATTTGGCCTAAAGCTGCTACCTTTTCTGCTTGTATAAGTTGAGTTTGAGTCAGTTCTAATTCGGCGTTTTTAGCAATTAAGCTTTTCGTCAATTTTCTCAATTTTAGGTGATTTTCGATCCGCACTAGGACTTCTTCTTGCTGAAAAGGTTTGGTAATGTAGTCTACGGCTCCCAATTGCAAACCTTTGATTTTATCAGCAGTTTCTGAAAGGGCTGTCATAAAAATGACCGGAATATCTTGGACACGAGGATTGCTTTTTAGCTGTTTACAGGTTTCAAAACCATCTATACCGGGCATCATTACATCCAGCAAGATTAAATCAGGTAAATCATCATTTTCTAATCGCTGAAGGGCTTTTTCACCACTGCGTGCTGCCCAAACTTCAAAGCTAGACTGATCCAAAAAGCTGGATAAAACTTGTAAATTGGCAGGGTTATCGTCAACGACTAAGACAATTCCCCTCGAAGGAGCGTAATTGATAGAATTATTCTGGTCTTCAATAGTAGTTTTCATACTTTTTCCATTGCATATTGAGTCAAGAAGTTGAGGATTAAATCTTCATCAAATTGCCTTGCTAGTTGCCTTATTTCATTAGCAAATGGCGCGAAGTTTGTGTCTGTTTCCTCCAGTTGATCGGCCCACTTGAGAATGCCATTGAAGTTACCTTTACTGGCTAAGGTGACTAGTTCTTGCAAGATTTGGGGGGAAGGAGGAGTTAATTGAGCAGATTGGCTATTTGCTGTGGTTACTTCTTTGGCTTTTTCTCCATCAGGCTGAGATTGCTTATAAATCCATACCAAATTTAAATATTGTTGTAGTTGATGCAATAATTCATCTACCTTTATAGGTTTGCTCAAGAAGGAATTACCTCCAGCTTCAAGACTGCGATGTTTGTCTGTTTCAAAGACACTAGCAGAAGAAACGATAATCAATACATCCTTAATTTCTGGAGTGTGACGCAGATGTTGAATTAATTCAAACCCATCCATTTCTGGCATCAGCAAATCTGTGATGATTAAGTCTGGTTTGAGGCCGATCGCTATTTCTAAACCTTCTTTACCGTTGCTAGCTTCAACTACATTAAAACCCAGTGGTTGCAGTAAGTTTGTAATCACTGTGCGATTCTCCCAGCGATCGTCAACCATCAGGATGGTGTAGGGGCTACCCTCAAAGCCAATGATTTGTTTTTCTGATGCAGTTCCCGCAGATTCTACCCAGTCAGTAGCTTCGGGAATTTCCAACTCAAACCAGAAGCTACTCCCTTGATCGATCTGACTCTTAACATGAATATCGCTACCCATCATCTGTACTAACTGCCGAGTAATAGCTAAACCCAGCCCTGTACCTTCAGCTTGGCGCTTTTTATCACCTACTTGTTCAAATGGCAAGAAAATTTGGCTCAATTCTACTCCAGTTATCCCAATTCCCGTGTCTTCTACAGTGCAGCGAAGGCGATGTTTTACTGTCTGGCCACTAGGAGGTTGATCGATTACTTCAATATTGAAAGTAACCTGACCTTCATCTGTAAATTTGATGGCATTTCCCAACAGATTCAATAGCACCTGACGTAATCTTTTGACATCAACATGAACCCCTGTAGGCAAATTAATCGCAGGTTGATAGATAAACAAAATGCCTTTTTGTTTTGCCCGAATCTGGCATATTTCGACAATTCCTTGCAGAAAAGATGGGAAATGCACATCATAAGGATGCAGTTCTAGCTTTTTTGCTTCAATTTTGGAGAGATCCAAAATATCATTAATTAAAGTCAGCAGATGAGAGCCGCATTGTTCAATAATATTGACATGGTATTGCTCTTGATTAGGTAAAGCTGGGGAACGCAGCAAAATTTGAGCACAACCGAGAATGCCATTCAAGGGCGTTCGTAGTTCATGACTCATGTTGGCTAAAAATTCGCTTTTAGCATGGTTGGCTGTATCAGCCGCAGCTTTAGATTTTTTCAGTTGAGTTTGTTCAAATGCTTGCACTTGCCATAAGACGGTAATCATGGTGAGAGTCAATCCACCAACAATTAAGGCGATTAAATCGAGAAATTGCAATCGAGATTCGATATTTTGGCGGGGAATCACCAAAGCCACAGACCAATTAGCGGCTTGCAACGGCAGATAAGCTACATACTTTTTAGTGCCGTCAATTTCCATTAACTCAATTCCCTGTTGTTTATTTACCATCCTCAAGGCGATCGCATTTAAATTGCGATCGCCAATTTTCAGCAGGCTGGGTGCAGGTTTTTCTAAGGTTGACATTAACGCCGAGTTCGGATGGACGATGGCTTGTCCTTGGGAATTGAGAGCAAAAGCATAGCTATTAGCACCGTAGTGCAGGGAGTTGACAACCTCTGCAATGTGATCGACTCTCACATTGCCGTGGAAAGTCCCTATCGGTGAACTACTGCTAGCAGAATTTGACCAAATCGGGGTGGATATCGCAATTAAAGAAATTCCTGTAGAACGGCTAATGAAGGGATCGGAAATGTTGCTCTTTCCTGCAATTGCTTTTTTAAAGTAGTCTCGATCTCGAATATTTTTATTTGCTCGACCAACTTTTGTATTGGAATATGAACCATCTGGGCTAGCTAGTTGGAACAAGAAAAATTCATTGATTCGCTTGACTTCTGCCTTTAAATAAGGTTCTGCCACAGACCAGTTTAAGGAACGTACAGTTGAAGTATTCGCCAGGGTTTCTACCTCCACTTGGCGAACGTATAACCACTGCTGAATTTCGGCACCTCCTCTCTGTACCTCTAAAAAAGCGCTCTGTCTCAAATCTTTGAGCATCATATTTCTAGCGGCTTGATAGCTGAAATAAGCAGAAATACTGACTATAAGGGTAGTGCTACCAAGAATAAATCGAATTAGTAAATTTCGTGAGGGATGATTTTCTCTGTTAGATGCTGATAGGCTGGAGTTTGCTCGGATCAAGGGTTAGCTCCTTAATGGCATAGTTTGGTAAGAAGAAATTCTACGTTATCTTTAGATTGCCCAATAAATTACCGATGCTCACAGCTTTTGATAAAATAATCAAGAAATTTATAGTAAGTCCGTGTACTATAAGTTTTTATTTCCAAATATTCTTGAAAATCAACTAAAACTCCAATTATTGGCTATAGAAGTGTTGTTAAAAATTCGGAATTCGCAATGATTAGAGTCAGCATTAAATGAAAAACTGAAGAAGCTAGAATAATTTTCAAAAGACTAGAACATTACAGTTTTGAACATGGTATGGTTAAATATGGCAGTTCTTTCTCGCCAATGTTTAAATTGACGCATCCTAAATCAATAAATTTTAAAATCTGAAATCACAGCTTGGTAGCAGAACATAAATTAATAAAAAGCGACTGTTGAGTGGCGATTTACAAAAGTTTTCAGAGGTTCGTGGTGTTCAGATCCCCGACTTCTTGAAGAAGTTGGGGATCTCGCAGCCCCGCAAAATTAATGGGACAGGCCACTAGTAGTCTGTCTCATTAAATTTGATGAGTTTGTAATAAGCACAAAGGCTGCTTAAAAATCCACCACTAAAGTCCTAAAGAACGTGGATTAAATAAAATGCAAAACTTCATCAGTTATCTCAATCTCTCTCTAAATTTATCTCACACTCCTAAACCACTCAGTAATCCCCTGAGCGATCGCCTTTGCCGTTTTCTTCTGTACCTCTGGGTTCACTATCTGCTCAAATTCATTGGGATTGCTCATAAAACCCAATTCCAGCAACACTGATGGCGCAGCAGTTGGACGTGTCAGCGCCAGGTTATCCCAAAACACACCATAAGAAGGTTTGCCGATTTTTTTAACTACATACTTCTGTAAAAATATTGCCAGGTTCTGGGCTTGCGGTTGATACCAAAAGGCGGCGAATCCCTTGATCTTTTCGGCATCGCCATCATCGGGTAAAGAATTGTGGTGTATTGAAATAGCGATCGCAGGTTCTTCTTGACTGATAATTGCTTGACGTTCTGCTAAAGAAAGTTCGCGATCGTCCTCCCGTGTCATCACTACCGTTGCTCCTCGCTTCACCAATTCATCCCGCAGCAACTTCGATACCACCAAATTCAAATCTTTTTCTAAATATCCAGTTGGGCCACTGGCACCAGTTTCTTTACCTCCATGCCCAGGATCTAGTACAATCTTGAGATTAGCTAAAGGCTTGCGTCTTGTGTTACCAATTTTCGGCGGATGACGCAAAGCCAAAACCAGGGTTGTACCGTCGTATCTCAGCTTATATCCCCACTGTTGAGCTTTTTTGAGGTTAAAGGTGTATTTTACTTGTTCTGGAGCTTCCTGTTGCCAATCTAGGCGAGAAATTAGGGGGTCATCATCCAGGCGAATAATGTCTGTTTGGGCAGTGGTATTGTAGAGAGTGAGAGCGATCGCACCCTCACTTTGTTGCACGCTCACAGGTACGGGAACTTGCAAGGGGAAAACTATCTCTGTCGCACCAGGGAGTTGACGGTATCCGACACTGCGAATTATTGTCTGTGGCTCAACTGCACCAGGTAAAATGCGCGTTTCTTTACTATTAATCCAAGCGCCATAGTCTAGGCGCAACCATTCACCTTCCCTACCTGTTACTGTTGCGCGTGTGCCTTTGGGCAGTGGTGTAAGTCGAGAATAATCGGTGCTTGGGCCAGTGCGAGCCACGCCTGACTCTACTGTAACCTCAGAAACTGGCAACTCTGCTCTTGAGAGGATTTGAATTTTACCAGTTCCTGGTTGAGTTATCGTCTTACCATTGAGCGTTAGTTGAAACTGAGGTTGTCCCAGATCGGCGGCTGTTGCCACTGTGGTGCAACCTTTATAATTGCCTACGCTAGACTGGGCATAAGGCTGATTTTGCCCTGTCAAAGCTGCCAAATTACTTGGTAGTTGTGCCTGTTGAGGTTGGAGTGGAAGGGCAATAGTTTGATTAGCCAACTTAACAGATACGCTAGCTTTAGGGGGTGCGATCCCTTCGGGGAGCTTCGCTAACGCACTAAAACAAATTAGCTCTCCCGGTAGTGTGGCAATGTCAACTGCGGGAGTTAGGGAATCTTTAGCAAAAGCTAACCCCTGTGGTAGTTCAGGATCAGTGGTAAGCCTTGTCACTTCAATCTTGAGTTCTTGATTGTGGTAACGCACAGTAAAAAAATTTTCCCCCAACTGCAACGGTAAACTAGGGGAAAAATGACCAGCTTTGCTGCGGGTAATTGGCTTACTATTGATCAAAACCTGACCATCTGGTGGTGCAGTGCCCAGAAAGAAGATTTTTTCGGCACTTGTCTGGTAATTTGTTTCGGGAAAAATGACTATAAGAGATGGCTGTGCCAATGCTATGGAGGAGGAGAGAATAAAGCCTAATATTACTAGTCCTAGAAGTTTTTTCACAGCAAATCACAGAAGATTACACCACAATAACTGTGGCACAATGACGGGATGTATTTTTAGTGTTAGAAATTCAAACTAGTATGACTAAGTTTATCTTTGTAACTGGGGGCGTAGTTTCCAGTATTGGTAAGGGCATTGTAGCAGCAAGTCTAGGGCGTTTGCTCAAGTCGCGCGAATATTCAGTGTCGATTCTCAAACTTGACCCTTATATCAATATCGATCCTGGCACAATGAGTCCCTTTCAACATGGGGAAGTATTCGTTACCCAGGATGGCGCAGAAACAGATTTGGACTTGGGGCATTACGAACGCTTTACCGATACCTCAATGTCGCGGTTGAATTGTGTAACTACTGGCTCAATTTACCAGGCAGTTATCAATAAAGAGCGACGCGGAGACTACAATGGTGGCACCGTACAGGTTATTCCTCATATTACTAATGAAATAAAAGAGCGAATTCTGCGAGTTGCTAAAAGTACAAACCCATCTGTAGTAATTACAGAAATTGGTGGTACGGTGGGAGATATTGAATCATTACCATTTTTGGAAGCAATTCGCCAGTTCCGCAAAGAGGTAGGACGGCAGAATGTGCTGTATATGCACGTAACTCTAGTACCCTGGATTGCCTCTGCGGGTGAGATGAAAACTAAGCCAACACAGCATTCAGTTAAAGAACTCAGATCCATTGGCATTCAACCAGATATTTTAGTTTGTCGGAGCGATCGCCCCTTACCCAAGGGATTAAAACAGAAATTGTCTGGCTCTTGCGATGTGCCAGAAGAATGCGTTATCACTTCTCAAGATGCCAAAAGTATCTATGAAGTACCGCTAAATCTAGAACGGGAAGGAATGGCAGAACAAGTGCTGAACTTGCTGCAAATGGAACAACGCAAACCAGATTTGACGCAGTGGCAAACCCTGGTAAAACGGTTACATAGTCCCAAGCATGAGCTAGAAATTGCCATTGTTGGTAAATATGTGCAGTTAAGTGATGCTTATCTATCTGTGGTGGAAGCATTAAACCATGCAGCAATTTCTACTTATGGCAAACTGCGTCTGCGTTGGGTAAATTCAGAAGATTTGGAAACTGGATCAGCCGAAACTTATCTTAAAGGTGTCGATGGCATAGTTGTGCCGGGAGGTTTTGGGGTTCGGGGGGTGGATGGCAAAATTGCCGCGATTAAATACGCGCGCGATCGCCAAATTCCCTTTTTGGGTTTATGCCTGGGTATGCAATGTTCTGTGATTGAATGGGCTAGGCACGTAGGGGGATTAACAGGCGCTAATAGTGCTGAATTTGACCCTCATACATCCGATCCGGTAATTAATTTATTGCCAGGACAGCAGGAAGTAGTCGATTTAGGGGGTACAATGCGCTTAGGGCTATATCCTTGTCGTGTTCTTCCTGACACACTGGCTTTTAAGCTTTATCAAGAAGATGTGATTTATGAACGACATCGACATCGGTATGAGTTCAACAATGCTTACCGCGATTTATTGTTAAAGTCTGGCTACGCGATCAGTGGTACTTCTCCCGATGGACGCTTAGTTGAAATTGTGGAATTACCCAAGCACCCATTCTTTCTTGCTTGCCAATTCCATCCAGAATTTCAATCACGCCCCAGTAGCCCTCATCCTTTATTTAAAGGGTTTATTCAAGCAGCGATCGCTCTTTCTCTTTCAATTTCAGGTACAGCAACACCATTGGAGGTTTCATAACAATTGATAATTAATTGCAATATTACCTAAAGGCTTCAGTAGACTTGGATATACAGGGTGCATCATTCGTAAATTTCGGACTTGGGGAGATGTTGTGGCGTACTGGGTGAAAATCCTTTACGAAAGGAGAGAATATGTAGTTAATTTTGAACGAGTCCATGCTTTTTGTTATGAACTAAACGGCAGGGTTACTTTTTGGTTACCCGATAGTGCCATTTCGATAGTGATTAACCCCCAAAGCAACTTGGAAGATTATCAAAAGATCCTTTATTATTTAGAATGTGTGATTGGATGGGAATTAGATCATGCCCACTGGGTAAAAATCCATTACGAAAACAATGAATATGTAATTAATCTCAACTGCATCAGTTCCTTTTGTCATGAACCGAATGGCAGGATAACTTTTTGGTTGCCAGATGGCACTATCCCCATCATCATCAACCCTATGAGTAATCCTGAATCTTATGAAAAAGTTGTGAAATACGTTAAGAAAGCAACAGGATATTCTTTGTCTTAATCTTAATTAGTAATATAGCGACTTAAGTTTAAATAGTTGCTTTTTACTCGTGCGTAGACGTGTAACGGCTTGTCGTCAGACATCGCTTGCTTTTCACCATCAGTCAGAGTTGGTATTTCTGTCTATGTAAAGAAGTTGGTGTTTGTAGCAAGTTGCAAACCAAATTTTTCTTCTAATTTGTAAAGACTGATGTCTCTAGCTGGAATTGTTTAAACCATAATTTAAAATCCTGAATATTGTTAATCTGCAAAAATAGCGATCGCTTTTAAACGAATGCTATTTAACTCCTGACTAGCGATCGGACAAACCCCTATTTTCTTGTCAGTTTCCGAAAGTTTGCGATTTACTTAATGTAAAAGTTTGTAACCAATTGCATAATTCCTAAAACTCAGCCGTAATTATACATATAGGACTCCTATTTGATTTCTGAAATAGACGCAGGGTGTGTTAATAAAACGTAACGCCCCTAAATATACTTAGACTTTTTTAAAAATAAAATGGATTGCTATAAGTAGGTAGGCAAGATAAAACCAAATTATGTAACGAAAAGTAAAATCTCTATATTTGGCTCGTAGTTGCGCTTTAGCGCTAAAGCGCAACTACGAGCCAGTGATGATTATTTACGCCCACTTACTTAGCTTTATCTTGCAATATTACTATGTGCAACTTTGGTAGTGTCTTAATCAAGAAAAACAGCAATGCAGAATAAAATTGACTTTAATGGCGACGGCTTAAGCGACTTCATCCGCCAAGAAAAAGGTACATCGGTGGATGGTATTCGTGATGTTGAAGTATATCTGTCCAAAGGAAACGGTCTCTTTAATCCGGGCATCCCTTTAATAGATGCCTTTGCTGCGAAGGGGAACGTTGCCAATCTCGTATAGGAGCTAAACCTAGTAAGCTAATGCACTTTTAATTTGCATAACCAGGGCGGGCAAGATGCCCACCCCACAATAGTTTTACTTTTAGGTAATATGCAAGTTAAATGTCCAACAGCTTAGTCTGTCAATTTGATTTTGTTAAGCTTGTTTGTACTATCCAAAACCTTGTAGAGACGCGAAATTTCGCGTCTCTACATCCGTCTGTCATAAAGTTGCCCCACACTCCCCTGACGGATGAGACGTGGGGCAACTTTATTGTCTTAGCTAACATTCCGAATAGCGTTGCCATGCCAACTTTGCTGCACCTACTATCCCTGCAAAATTACCTAACTCGGCTGGCAATATTTGTAAATCTACCCGTGATAAAGGCTGAACTCGCTTCTCAATTTCTGCTTTCACACCTGGTAAGAAAAACTCAAAGCTGCCACTGATACCGCCACCAATGACGATCGCTTGCGGTGTGAGTACATAAATCAAACTCGTTAAACCAATTCCCAAATATATACCATATTGTTGCCAAAAAGTCAAGGCTGCGGCATCTCCTTGTTGGGCAAGAAAACCCAATTCGGCGGGTTCCTTGAGAGTGCGACGGCGAATTGCAGTAGCACAGGCATATTGTTCTAAAGAGCCTTGATTGCCACTATTACAAATTGGGCCATCAGGATTTAATGAAATTAAACCTAATTCGCCGGCGGCTCCTTGATGTCCAACAAATAGTTTGCCATCAAGGATAATTGCGCCACCAACCCCAGTACCTAAAGTTAGCAGAATCAGATTTTGAAAATGGCGACCGGCTCCTTGCCAAGCTTCTCCCAAAAGAGCGCAATTAGCATCATTAGCGATCGCAGTCGGTTTGCCAGTTTTAGCTTCTAACCAGTCTGCTAAAGGCACATCGCGCCATCCAGGTAAGTTAATGGCGATTTTAGCAATGCGTCCTGCGGCATCAGATGGGCCAGGAGTTCCAACACCAATAGCAACAGCTTGATTATCTGGATCAATTTGAGCGATCGCATCTACCATCACCGCCAGCACAGCCTCCGGCGTTGTCGGTTGGGGAGATGCCACAGTTAAAGAGAAGAGACAAGTACCATCAGCTGCAAAGCGCCCCAGCTTAATTGCCGTTCCCCCCACATCAATGCCAATTACTTGAATTTTGTCATTTGTCATTTGTCATTTGTCATTGTGCATTGGGCATTGGGCATTGGTAATTGGTGAACAGTTATTACCTATTCCCTATTCTCTATTTATCGAGTTCAAAATCAACAATTCGTCAGGATTTTAGGCAAATGTGTACTTAGGGTTTTAGGATTTGGCACGAAAATATTCTAAATTTTCTGTCCTAGTGGGTGCGAGTCGTAAATTAGCAACAGTCATAGTACGAACACTCGATTGCTCTTGCCAAGCTGTAATTGGCGCACCTCTTAAGATACCAGCAAGAGCAACGGAAAGGATAAACCCGCCAGTAGCGGCAGCAATTAACGTTAGATTATCTTTCATACAAATCTCTCTATTGTTTATTTGTCATTTGTCATTTGTCCTTTGTTTAAAACTAATGACCAATGACTACTTTCGGATTCTATTTTCTCTTCGTAAGCGGGGATTGACAAATTCATTTAACCCTTCACCAAGTAGTGATAACCCTACCACCATGAATGTCATAGTTAAACCAGGGAATAACGTAGTCCACCAAATGCCAGTAGGTAGAGCTTCTAAGGCTTGTTTTAAATCATGTCCCCATTCTGCCACTTCTTCGGGAAGCCCCAGCCCCAAAAAGCCCAAACCGCCCAACACCAAAATCGCATCAGCAGCATTGAGTGTGAATAGGACAGGTACGCTTTGAATGACGTTGAAAAATAGATAACGAGAAAGCACAACCCAAGTGGAAGCGCCCATTGCTTGAGCAGCTTCGATGAACACTTCAGTTTTCACGCTCACGGTGTGGTTGCGAACAACGCGGTAATATTGGGGAATGTAAGCAATACTAATAGCGATCGCTGCATTTAATATCCCCCGCCCCACCACAAACGCCAGCGTCACAGACAGCAGTAGCCCTGGTAGAGTGTAGATGCTATCCATAATAAACAGCAACACTTTATCCAACTTCCCGCCGAGATAACCACTCAGCATCCCCAAAGGCACACCGATAATCATACTCAGCGCTGTTGCCAAAATCACCACCTGCAAAGCGGCTTGAGCGCCGAACAATGTCCGCGAGAATACATCATAGCCCAGACGACTAGTACCAAACCAATGTTTAGCTGACGGTGGCTCGTGAATTGGATTAGAGAGAAAATCTTTCGGGTTTTGCAGCCATCCCCAAGCCTGGAATACGGGAGCAAAGAATGCCAGGAAGATGAAAAATAGGGTAATGGCTAACCCGATGAGCATGAGTTTTTGCGAAAGATTGGAAGTTTTCCCAAACTCTAAAAATGTCGGTAGTCGTCGTTTTGTAATGGCCATAGAGCGATCGCCTGGAGTAAAGCTTGATACGCTGACTATTTTACATATCAGATAGGCGATTGCGTAAACCATCCTGAATAAAAGTCCGACTACTTCGCAGTGGATACAGAGCTAAGTAAGTGGGCGCAAATAATCATCACTGGCTCGTAGTTGCGCTGTCTTGCGCTTTAGCGCAACTACGAGCCAAATACAAATTAAGAGGTTGTTTAAAAAGTTGTGAAGTCTACTCCAAACCCCACTTCCAAACCTCTCTCCGTTTCGGAGAGAGGCTTTGAAACCTCCAGTTTTTAAAGATTACTTTCAATCAACTGGCGGTATTCGCTCTTTTGCTTCACACCTTTGACTTCCTTCACCAGTTCCTTATTTTTGAACAATTGAACTGTTGGCGTTCCTGTCACACCAGCATTTTCAGCAATATCTCGGTCTTTGTCGATGTCAATTTCTACAAAGTGAATAATGCTTTCAAATTCATCCACCACTTTATTTAAAATCGGCTTCAGGGTATGACAAGGGCCACAACCAGGAGAGACGTATTTAACAAGGAGTAAGCGATCGCTTTCATGGAACAATTTCCGTAAAGCATAACCTCCCTGATGGCGTGTCTCATCCAAGTTAAATCCAGCTTCTTCCTCGGCTTCAGTCTTTTTAGCTGGCTGATGTTCTAATTCATTAACGGCTGTTTCTGGCTGTTGATGGAATTCTTGAATCAAGCCAGTGAACGACAACCAACGTTCTGCCAACATCGCCGCCATACAGCCAGTACCCGCAGCCGTAATTGCTTGCCGAAACTCATGATCTTGCACGTCGCCAGCAGCAAAAACGCCCTCTACACTGGTTTCTACAGAACCGGGCTTAGTGACAACGTAACCTAATTCATCCAGTTCTAACTGCCCCTTAAATAGAGAGGTGTTGGGACTGTGACCAACGGCGTAGAATAAACCCTTAGCGTGCAGTTTGCTCTCTTCACCAGTTTTGGTATTGCGGACTTTCACCCCTTCCATGTGACCGTTACCGAAGATATCCACGGCTTCTGTGTTCCAATGCACTTGGATTTTCGGGTTACTCAAAACCCGATCTTGCATAGCTTTAGAAGCCCGCATTTTATCGGTGCGTACCAACATATTTACCTTGGAACCATACTTAGTGAGGTAAATTGACTCTTCCGCCGCCGAGTCGCCAGCACCAATTACAGCCAATTCTGCGCCGTGAAAAATCGGTGTCGCACCATCGCAAATTGCACAAGCAGAGATACCCCGACTCCAAAATTCGTGTTCGTTGGGTAAACCCAAACGCTTCGCTGTTGCACCCGTAGCAATCACAATGCTGTTGGTTTTAATTTCTCTTTCTTGCGATCGCACTGTAAATGGACGCTGACTCAAGTCAACTGATATAACATCTTCAGTATATAGTTCAGCCCCCCAGCGCTCCGCCTGAGCCTTCATCTGATCCATCAGTTCTGGCCCAGTAATCCCTTGGGGAAACCCCGGAAAGTTCTCAACTTCCGTCGTTGTCATTAGTTGCCCACCAGGTAATCCCCCGGCTTGGAAACCTTCAAATACAACGGGTTTCAGGTTAGCGCGTCCGGCATAAATAGCAGATGTGTACCCTGCTGGGCCAGAACCGATAATTACCAAGTTTTCTACTGTGGGATTAGTCATGAAAATATACGAACTCATAACGACTACGTTTAATATAGCATAACAAACTGTGATTGGCTACGCCAGATGGTAAGCGATCGCTTACTTCATCCTTACCCGCGCCCTCATTTATCACCACGGTAGGGATTCGACATTAGCGATCGCAGTGGGCTAAGATTTCAAAGGAAAAATATCGCTGGTGTTCTATGCAGTGGCAATTCCACTTGCCTTTGTGAACTCATGGTTTGCCTGTATAGTATACGTTCTGGTTGCAGTTATGTGGCTTATTCCTGACCGTCGCATTGAGAACACTTTCACTCCCTGAACGTATTTGTCCAATATTCAATTGTATCGACTAAGTAAGTGGGCGCAAATAATCATCACTGGCTCGTAGTTGCGCCCTCTTGCGCTTTAGCGCAACTACGAGCCAAATATAGAGATTTTACTTTTCGTTACATAGTTTGGTTTTATCTTGCCTACCTACTTAACAATGCCATTGTTTCGACTGACAAAAACAAACCTATCCTTTCTTTTCCCTTGCCCCATCTAAAAAACTCACTCAATCACACAGAGATATTTAGATGAAAATGAAATAACCCTACCCTAACAGGACTAGTAATGCTCACATTATTGGCTGAGGTTTAATATCACATTCATGAGGAAAGCTTTGATCGCCTCACGCGATTCCACCGTTTACACGGATATTTTGCCCAGTGATCCACCTAGCTTCGTCGCTAGCGAGGAATGCTACTACGTCGGCAATTTCTTGCACTTGTCCCAGTTTGCCAAACGCAGCCATTTGGGCTAAACGATCTATCTGTTCTTGTGTTTTGCCTTCTCGAAACAGTTCTGTATCGGTGGGGCCAGGAGAAATAGCATTAACTGCGATCGCCTTTGCACCCAATTCTTTAGCTAGTACCCGTGTAATTTGTTCAACAGCACCCTTGGTTGCTACATAAGCACTATAAGTTGGCAGCATCATCGCCGTAGTTGATGAGGAAAAGTTAATAATCCGTCCCCCTTTTGCCATGTGTTGCGCGGCTTGTTGACAAGCAAAAAAAGTGCCTTTGACGTTAATGGCAAAAATCGTGTCAAAATCTTCTTCACTCACCTGAGTAATTGGTTTATAGAAGGCGATTCCGGCGTTGTTGATCAAAATATCCACTTTACCGAAGCGCTCAAGTGTTTGCTCAAATAACCTTTTGATGTCGGGTATTTTGCTAATATCAGCTTGGACGGCAATTGCCTGTACTCCCAACTTTTCAATTTCTGCAACAACTTCTTGTGCTTTGCCTGCATTACCCGCATAGTTAACGACAATAGATGCGCCATTACCAGCTAACTTTAGTGCAATCGCTCGTCCAATTCCCCGCGATGCACCAGTAATAATTGCAACTTTCCCGGCTATTGATGCCATAGATTAATCTAGTTTTATTTTGGTTAACCAAAGTCCGCCCCCTAACAATAGTAGTCCAACTAAAAACCAAAGCCACCGCCGTTTTCCAGAAGGTGGCTCAAATGAGGTTTGTGGAGTTTTGTCTCCATAATCAGTTTGAGGCTCAGGGGATGTCATGGCTTATGAGGAACTTAAGGAACAAATTAACTAGAATTCAATCAATATTTAATCTGTTGATATGGAAATTACTGATTTGGCATGAGGTTTTGTGGCAAATTATGTGTTACCTCCATCCAAATATACAGTTTTGATGATTCCCTCTAAATCTACCGAAAGGTGAATCCCTAATTTTGCATCAAGTTATCATGGACAAAGTTTGGTGATGCTGGGATACCGATGATTCCACCGCCCAAAGTCGATGATCTGCCTGAGTCAGTCAATATGTGAGTAATAATGATACAGCTAGTTGACTGTAGCTCAATCCCTTTAGAGTCTTTCTTGTCAAGCTTTTGATTAGAAAATTAACGGCTGAACTCTGCTTCTGGCAACTCAACAAAAGCCTTACCAACAGTTACGTAGGGTAGTAGCCCAAATAATTCAAGTTTAGGACTATGAGTAGATAAAGGTAAGCTAATACTACCAATGTCTTTTCGGCAACCAAGAAAAAATAATCGCCGCCTTAACTGGGGAGTACCGAAATCAGCAGCTAAAAGTACACCGACTGAGATGTTGTAACCCAAATTCGCCATCTTGTCCCAAATTTGCTGGTATAGTGTGCCACCTGCAATTCCTTTGAGATTAGATACATTCTCCATAACGAAAAAGGGCGGGTACAAGTACTCGACAAAACGTAAAAATTCATAAATAATACCGCCTCGATCATCCTGAAAACCTTTTTGTTTACCTGCCTGACTGAAGGCTTGGCAGGGTGGCCCTCCAAATACAATATCTGGTTTCTCAACTTCACCGGAAAACTTTTGCCATAGACTTAACGGGTTTTCTACAGTGGAAATATCATTTTCCAAAACGCAAATATGACCACCAAAAAAACCACGCAGTGTTGCACAAGCATCTGACCAACTATCGAGAGCTAGCTTAGTTTCTATACTACCTGTAAGATAAGCACCAATATCCATACCTCCTGCGCCGCTAAATAGGCTGAAAGCTTTGAGGGAACGATTTTCAAATCCTAGTGAGTTTGCTTGCTGAACTAAAGATTTAAACACAGCTTCTGCAAGCGGTACAGGTACAGCATTACCTACCTGAAGCTGAGTACTTGTTAGGCTTCCCTCGAATTTTATATTGTCAGGAAAACCTTGTAAACGCGCTGCCTCTCGCACAGTAATAAATCGGTTTTTATATGGATGGACGAATTTATTGAAAATGTACCCCGTCACTGTTAACGAGGGTTTATCTGGGTCAAGACGAATTATTCTTAAATTTGGGCCGCCTTGACGATTTGGATCGTCCTTGAGATAAAATTTAAAGCTATCGTGCCAAAGTTCTTCAGGCAAATCCTGCATTTTTTGCCCAATTTTTAAAGCATCGATCCGCTTTTGTACATCTGAACCAACCCGTCTAGCAATGTGATTTGCAACCAATTTGGACGGACTATTAAAATTGGAAATTTTCTGAAATCCAGTCATCTCTCACATGGCTTTGGGTGAAGGTGATTATACCATCAAAAAGATTGTAAATCTCTTTTTCAGGCGGCAAGTCTGCAACTTTTTTCGCTTTTCCTGTTTCATCTAGTGTCCATATAACATCCTGAAGTTCGAGCAGGTAATCATTATAGTGACGCACAGCATGAATGTTAGACAGCAAAGCAGTTTTTACTGCCATTTGACTATGTTTTGGCTTTCCTGTAGCAGCAATTTTTAAGACTTGATAAATTCCTTTTTTAATATCATCAGTTCTGTCCATTCCTACGCTAGATTTACCATCAGAGACGGATTCGTACCCATCACCACTCTTTCTCACTGGCCAAGTCAAAGGTCTAGGAGTAGGTTGTCCACAAGCATTTGTTAACCAATAAACAGGTTCAGGTATAGTTCCCCTACCTCGTGCTGCTTTATTATACGCAGAATAGGCAATATTCCAAAACTGAAAATATCGATAAAATAGTTGATTATCCAGGCCAAAACTTCTGCCAATTTGTTCGTATGCCCATGTCGGAGAACTATGGCTTGCTTTTACTCCTAAATCCACAAGTTCATAGTTCCAGGAATCTTCTTCTAACTTGGGCAGAATTATATGCAAGTTAGATGATGTCAGAAAGGAATTGTCTGTAGGAGAGTGCGAACAAGGTATTGGTTCTCCATTTTCTCCCATCTCGGTTTGTACCTCAACCTTCGCTGCTAGAGCAAGTGTTGCCAATGGTGCGGGTTTTACTTCTGCAAGTAAGACTACACTCTCTTTTTCATCATGAATTATTACATCAACGGGTTCAGTACCATGATAAATTTTTAAATTCCTCGAATTAATTTTAAATAAATGCTTTAGAAATACACACAGCAAACGACTTGTAGTTTTGCCAATAGTTCCAGATGGTAATTTGTTTGCCTGATGATAGTAAAAATTACCTTGTAAAACACATCTTGGGCAAGCATTAGTGTATGGGTAAATTAATAGAGGAATATTATTTACTGGACAATAAAGCCATCCTTTATTGGTTAGTTTTGTATAGTACTCAGCAGCTACAATCAGATCAAAAGCTGCTGCCAGTGATATACCAGGATTGGTAGCAGTGCGTTTGGCATTTTCCAAAGCTTGCTCAACCAGAATGGAGGTTAATGCTTCTTCATGGGGATTTACTTCCAGAGCTTTAACTCTTCCTAAAAGGCTGACTATCCAATCGGACTTAACTGGTTCAGGTTGATTACTTTGCACTAGTATTTATAGCAACCGCCAAGGTGGTTAGGACGCAAAATGTAAGACGTGCTCAATGGCATTTCGTAAACAATCAAACTGCGCTAGTTTTTTGCGGATTCGACTTTTTAACCAAGACCAGCATTTCTCAATGTTGTTAAGGTCTGGAGAATAAGGCGGTAGGTACAGTAGTTCACACCCCGCACTTTGAATCAGTTCTTGAATACGCCCACCTTTATGGAATGTGGCATTATCCATCACCACAACCTGCCCCGGCTTGAGTTTTGGAAGCAAACAAGTTACAAGCCTTGTCTCGAAGACGGTTCGATTACATGCCCCCTCAACCGTGAAAGGCGCTATGAGCTTTTGGTTACACAGCGCTGCAATCATGTTCACCCGACCCTCACGACGGCCTGACTTAAGTGCATAGAAGCGTTGCCCTTTCTCATTCCAAGCATAATCATATTGATCTCGGTTATCCATCCCAGACTCATCAAGATAGACAATTTTCTCTGTGGCTAGGGTGGACAACTGTGCTACAAAAGCCTCTCGTTTGCCTTCGTCGCGCTCACGGTAGCCATAAGTCTTTTTTTTCGAGTGAAGCCAATTTTCTGCAATGCCCGTGAGATCGTGCGTTAGCGTAGCTCGCCGAAGGCATCGCTAATCTGCTCCTCCCAGAGTTTTGCCATCTCAACTTGGGTTTTATCCCCATGAGATGAAGCAAACTCACGGAATTTTTCCCAGTTGGTGATTTTATGACCATTACCAGGAGGCTTATTGGGCAAGGCTTGGAAGTCGCCTGTAACGGAGAGTCGCATTGCTCCCTAAGTTTATGGTGTTGCGACTGATATTGAATAAAAGACTTGCTTCGCTTTTCTTTAAGCCATCAAGTTCGATGGCTTGGATGACCTTTTGACGAAGGTCGTAACTGTAGGGTTTGGGCATATGTACAGCGATCGCGCGCGAGCAGGAGAAGGAAGGGGACTATTTCCAGTTTATGCTCAAACCGCCTTGGCGGTTGCTATAAAGATCGATCGCACTCATACTACACAACAGCATAACAGCGATCGCATTGCTCGCCGCAGCGATGTTTACGACGGGCTGCGCCTACGCACTCATAGACAGCACTTTTATTCAACTCACTGTAATAACTGTTCCTACACTCTCATTCGCCAATCTATCCACCGCACATACGGCATAGGTTCCCGCTTGTTGGACGGTAGCGAAGGTTGTGCCAGCAGACAAAATTCGTTGAATTGTCCAAGTATCGCCAGTTTGTCGATAAAGTGTCCAGGAGCGAACAGGCTGATTATCTCCGGGCTGCCAACTCAGTTTGCGGTTATTGACTTGTAGTTGAATAGGCAAAGGCGGCGGTGTCGTATCCTGCCAAGACAAAGTAGGAGGTAGCGCAGGTTTGTTATAAAGCAAACTTTGGAATTTATCAGCTATGCCCTGACTATTTTCTGTCAAAACACCGATATTAAAGAAGATATTCCCCAGTGACAAATGTCCAGCTTGGCTACGACTAATTTTCACCTGCTTTTCAATCTCATCACTCTCCCGACTCTTGTTGCTTGGTTCTGTCAGATTGTTACCAGCGTAAACGTGTCTTTGCTTTGTGTTTACCTCTGTCCACCACTTTAGCAGGGCGGAATAACTTTGTTGTGGTTGATCTGTTCGCCAGTAAAGTTGAGGCGCGATATAATCAATCCAGCCTTCTGCTAGCCATTTCTTTGAGTCTGCATACAGCACGTTGTAAGCATCCAACCCAGTAATACCAGTGGGTTGTCCGGGGCGATAAATCCCAAAGGGACTAATACCAAATTTAACGTCAGGTTTAGTTGCTTTAATTCCCAGCCAGAGGCGCTGTACCATTCTGTTAACATTGTCTCGTCGCCAGTCGCCAAGGCTGAATATCCCACCGGCTGCCTTATATGCAGCATAGGTTCTATCATCGGGGAAAGGTTGTCCGTCAATGGGATATGGATAGAAATAATCATCTAAGTGAATGCCATCAACATCGTAGCGCTTCACTACATCGAGAATTACGTTGTAAGCTCTGTCTTGAACTATTTTCAGTCCTGGGTCCATCCAGCGTTGAGTTTTCCACAAATAAACGCTTTCTGGATTGGTAACTGCTATGTGGGGACGGACTGTTTTAGCTGGGTCGGTGGAAGTGCTGGCGCGGTAGGGGTTGAACCAAGCATGGAGTTCAATATTGCGCTTATGACATTCTGCGATCGCAAACGCTAAAGGATCGTAAAATGGTTCTGGTGCTTGACCCTGAGTTCCTGTAATCCAAGCACTCCAAGGCTCTAATTTAGATTCATATAAAGCATCTCCCTCCGGTCGCACCTGGAAGATAAGAGCATTGAAGTTTAGCGCTTGTAATTTACTAATAATCTCGCTGAGTTCAGCTTTTTGTTCGGCAACAGAAAGTCCTGACTTGGAAGGCCAATTACTATTCCACACAGATGCTACCCACGCCCCCCGGAATTCCCGACTATGATTTACCCTAGCGCTACCGATAGGTGCGGGTGTCGGCGTTGGTGTTGGTGTGGGTATCGGCGTTGGTATTGGCGGCTGCACTAGGTAACTAGAGGCAATTTTTTCTACCTGACCTAAATACACTAAAGCTTGATAAATAATCACTGCCACATCTGCACGGGTGGCTGCGAGATTAGGATTGAGTAATTTGATATTTGGAAAACTAACCACTAATCCAGCGCTGGTGGCAATAGCTACCTGATTTCTACCATACTCAGGAATCTGAACAGAATCTTGATAAATTTGTGGGAGTTGTAAGAGGAGGTCAGGTTTTACCTTGGTGGCAATTTCTAAGCCTCCTACCAAGGAAACTAAAACTTCTACCCTAGTAATTCGGTTAGCAAAACGGAAACTTTTATCAGGAAACCCGCTAAGAAATGCTTTTTCGTAAGCTGCTTGAATGGCGGCTGCTGCCCAATAATTAGTGGGTAAATCAACAAAGGGGACATATTGCCGTTTCTTGGAAACTGTCCCAAATGCGTTGGCGATGATAGCAGCAAATTCAGCGCGGGTAACAGAGTTATCGGGGCGATAAGTACCGTTAGGCAACCCATTGACAATACCACGTTGAGCTAAGGCTGTAATAAATAACCGCGCCCAATGGTTTTGAATATCCGAGAAGGGAGTAGCAATAGATACCATTGTTTATTGCAGCTAGCTGGCCTCGATTTTGATTTCCTTAGCTAATTTAGCAATAATATCAGAGCGATGCCTGCGGCGGGCTGCGCCTACGCTGCTGCAATATATTAGTAAATCACTACTGAAGATGGGGCGTTGGACATTGGTAATTGCTATTCCCCATTCCCCATTCCCTATCTACTAAGTAGGATTTGTAGCTTCATTAGTAGGATTTAAGGTAGAACGCGCATTCAATGACAGCATTACGCGGGAAATTCCAGTGAAAATAACGCTGACACCAACTAGTGTACCCAAAAGCCAGGGCCCATTGAAGGGCCACTGGAACCAAATCATTGCCCCTAAAACCAGCGTAATAATCCCATTACCTAGAATCCACGTCCAATTTTCTTGCGGACGTAACCTGAATGCCAAAATTAACTCGAATGTGCCTTCAGCTAGTAAAAAGCTGCCAAGCAACAGAGTAAGTGTGAGAATACCTGTAAAAGGATAAACAAACAGCATTATGCCAGTTGCAATATAAAGTCCGCTCAATAGAAGTTTCCAGATAAAACCTCCTTGGTGGCGGGATTGAGTTGCATAAACTAGTTTTGTAAATCCGGCGAAAATCAAAATCACCGCAATCCAAGTCTCGGTAAATAAGGTCGAGAGACTAGGCGCTGCGATCGCAATAACCCCCAGGATACTCAAAATAACGCCACTTATCAGTGACCCATTAACATCCTTCTTAATCTCTTTAGAAACATCGCTTGTCATACAAATCTTTTCCCTATTCTTAGACTCAACTCTACATTTAGGTTAGGGAATTTCTAGGTAACAGGGCATGAACCCTAAGATAGACTCATCAGTATTAACTTTATTGCGATCGTGACTAAAATTCACCGCTATTGAGACGCTAAACCAATCATCTGATGACCTAACCCTCACAATAGCTGTGCAAGATTACTTAGGCGTTCATAAACAGAGATGAGACGATCTCCTTGAAGTTCAACAGAACTAGTTGGATAATTCTGAATCGCTCCAAGCAGTGTAACTTCACCATTTTGTTGAATAGATGCACTTAAAGCACTTTGCAGCGCCTGCTGATTTAATTGTCCTCCAGGAGGGTGAACCACCTCACCAATTTGGTTAACCAAAACTGGCCCTGCCCAGCTAGACAGTAAGCTATTTAAAAAGGCAGGATTGGCTTTTATCGAAGCTTTCAATGCCTTACGAGCTACTGCGGGGTCTTGTTGCGCCGCTTGTAAATAAGCCCTTAACGTCGGGGTAGTTTTGCCAGTTTCTGTAAACTGAGTTAATTCTTGAACGGATATTTGCCCTTGAAAATCACCATATTTTAAAAAAACTTGCTCGGCAGCATTAGCATTAGTACTTGAAAGTAAAACAATAGCACCTATACCTAAAGCTACTGTTTGAGTGAATAACTTAGTAAATTTCCGATTGTTTAATCGGTTGAAAAGTTGATAAATTTCCATGTTGTCTTACTTTATGATAGTGCGGAGCAGAAGATAAGCAAAAAATGCCCAAGCGTTATATTATTTCACCAAATTCCTGTTCCAGATACATCCGGAGGGGGCATATTATATATCATACGTGTCAACTTAACGTGAAAGCGTTGTCTTGCAAGCAACTTTAGTTACTTCTCTTATGGCTCAAGTCATCTCTTAATGACTAAATCTCCCTCCCCAAAAATCTTTAGTCTACTTCAGTAGACTTGAGCTATGAGCCATAAACTTCAGTTCAGGGCGGGTGAGAAAGCCAACAGATAAACCATTTCTAGACTTTTGTTGACACCAATGATTATATATACGCCCCTACAATCAATTTGTTGCAAATATTTTTGGAAATGGTGTTATTAAGCCTTTTCGTTAGGCAAAGCTAATGAGGTAGTATTGACTGATATTCGTCTAAAGTTGGTGCCGATATGCCCAAATGCTTCCTAGCAGATTCTTCAGCTAGCTTTCGATCTTGCTCGTTATCGAACTGACTCTCATCTAACAAATGACGGTTTTTTGCCGCTTCATCTCGGCTTGGTCGATAGCCATTTTTCCACTTGTACTTCCAGTCCATAATTTGAAAGGCAGATATACTGCAATTGGATTTCCTAGTTATTCATATTAGCTGCTTAACTGAAAATGACACTCCTGCTATAGGTTGAAGAGGCTCATTCATAAGGTACAAATTTAACAGAATCAAAACTGACGCAAAAAGGCAGTGAAAGCCTTGATTTTCCGTAGGGGCAATTCATGAATTGCCCCTATATTTCGTACTTAATGCGTAAGTCATAATAATATTTTTAGTCAGAATCCTCTAGTGAGCAGGACTTGATAGATTAGCACGCCGATCGCAAGTATGATAAGTATGGTGATTAGTGGCGATCGCTATTGCTATCTCATATAAAATTTTCCAGATGTAGAATTTGTTTGGTTTTATATTTTTATTCAGAAGCCGATATAATAAATATTATTTTAGATATTGCCGAAACACAAAAGGAGACAATTATGCTTAATAAACAGATTACACAAGAACTAGAAAAATTACCTGAGCCTCTGTTACAAGAAATTTTAGATTTTATTCAATTCTCACAAGCCAAATACCAGAAAAAGAAAATTTTAGAAATCACCATTCTGAGTGAATTATTACTGCAAAAAGATTAGTTAACTCCAGAGGAAGATTCAGCATGGCAGGATTTATAAAAGGAGATGTCGTTATTGTTCCATTTCCATTTTAAGACTTAACTGAAACAAAATGCAGACCTGCTTTAGTTATTGCTACTCTTCAGGCAAATGACCTGATTATTTGCCAAATTACTAGCCAATCTATTGCCGATATCTATGCTATTCAACTAGATAACAGTGATTTTAGCTCCGGTCGATTAAATCAGCCAAGTAATATCAGACCAAATCGTATTTTTACTGCCGACAAACAAATTGTTTTATATCAAGCAGGTAAAATAAAACTTGAAAAATTAACAGAGGTGATTAATAAAATAATTGAAATTATACACTACTCAAGCCTGTAGTTGTATTGAGTATTTGACTAAGTTGAACTGCTGTCGTCGGGTGGTTGAGTAACTGGCGGTTGTGTGACAGGTGTACATAGACTTGGTGCATCTTCTGGTAAAACAGAGACACCAAAGCGTTTTAGTTGGGAGAAGTCCAGCAATACTGTTGCTGGCAAAGGTTTTGAATTTGATGGAACTGAGGAAGTTACTGCGGGATTATTAGTGTTAGCTAGAGTTGGTGTGTTTTTATAAATGCTTGTTCATACTGCTGTAATTTTTGTAGATAAGCTTCAACCTCAGCCGTAATTCTAGCTTCAATTGGAGCAATATCTTCATCTTTTAAACTTAAGTGTTTGCTGTTCTTGCAGCAGTTTATGACGCTTTGCTTCACCAACAGGATACTGCTGTTGTATTGCTATAGTAAATACCTGTTCATACTGCTGCAACTTTTTTATATGCTTCTATCAATGATGGGATTCGGGGTTAGGGGATGAGGGCTATCAAGGTTTTTGCACCTGACCGGATGCTCCCATTGACAACGCATCCCTAAAAGGAGAGATATAGGAGCCTAAACCCTGTTATAAAATAGACATATAAGGATTCGGGGGGCCATTTAACTGGTCATAAACGCCTATAGAAACTATTTTTGGAAATCTCCAAGGTCTGAAGTCCAGCCAGCTTAAACAACTACAGCGGCTGTATCACCAGCGTATACCGGGCGATCGCATCACCACATCCGAGTTCTCCCAGCGTCTGGCAGCAATTAGCACAGAAGTCAATCAGCCTGTGTGCGCCTACATCAACCGTCGCGGACAAGTGATTCGCGTCGGGGTAGGCACACCGCGTCAAACCCAAATACCACTGATGGAATTGCCCCGCTATGGTGCAGAACGACTCAGTGGTATTCGTTGCATTGCCACCCATCTTAAAGCAGAACCGCCAAATGAGGCGGCACTCACGGCTATGGCACTGCAACGCTTAGATGCCCTAGTTGTCCTAAACATTACCGGAACGGGATTTACACGACGGGGAGGTGGTGCGACTGGGTATGTCAAAGAAGCTTATCTAGCTCATCTGACACCCCAAGAGTCTCGCACTCTGATTCCTAGTCCTGCTGTTGTCAAACTAGAGGAAAACCAATTCGGCTTCGCTCACTGTAAACAAATCCAATCCCCAAGTTGGAATATCTCGCCACCTCTGAGCTTGGATGAACTGGCAGACCAGGATTTAGTAGACTTGGTAGAAAACCTGGAAGCAGAATTTCAACGGGAATTTGTCGCCCAGGAAGTAGATTCTGACCACGATCGCGTCCTAATTGTCGGGCTGATGACCAGTGAAATAACTCCCCTACAATTCCAAGACACCCTAGTAGAATTGGCACGTTTAGTTGATACAGCTGGGGGAGATGTATTACAGACAATACAACAAAAGCGATCGCGCATTCATCCTCAGACAGTAGTTGGCGAAGGTAAAGTCCAAGAAATTGCCCTAACCGCCCAAACACTAGGAGTTAATCTCGTCGTCTTCGACCGCGACCTCTCACCCTCCCAAGTCCGCAACTTAGAAATGCAAATTGGTATCCGGGTGGTTGACCGTACCGAAGTAATTTTGGATATCTTTGCTCAACGCGCTCAGTCCCGAGCTGGTAAATTGCAAGTAGAACTAGCACAGTTAGAATACATGCAGCCGCGACTCGCTGGTAGAGGTCGCACCATGTCCCGATTGGGTGGTGGTATTGGGACTCGTGGACCTGGTGAAACCAAACTAGAAACTGAACGCCGTGCCATTGGGCAGCGCATTTCCCGACTCCAAAAAGAAGTGACCCAGTTACAGGCGCATCGTTCGCGGTTACGGCAGCGACGACAGCATCAAGAAGTTCCCTCAGTGGCTTTGGTTGGATATACTAACGCTGGCAAGTCCACTTTGCTGAATGCTCTCACGAATGCAGAAGTTTATACAGCCGACCAGCTATTTGCCACTCTCGATCCTACTACCCGCCGTCTGGTAATTCCTCATGGCGAAGCTGATAAACCTCAAGAAATTCTGATTACAGATACGGTAGGGTTTATACATGAACTACCTCCATCGTTAATGGATGCCTTCCGCGCCACCTTGGAAGAAGTCACAGAAGCCGATGCCCTACTACATTTGGTCGATTTGTCTCACCCCGCTTGGTTACGCCATATTCGCTCAGTTAGAGAAATCTTGGCGCAAATGCCAATAACTCCAGGCCCAGCGCTGGTTGTTTTTAACAAAATTGATCAAGCCAATAGCGAGACACTAGCTTTAGCTAGAGAAGAATTCCCCCTAGCGGTGTTTATTTCTGCGAGTCAGCGCTTGGGATTAGAAACCTTACGTCAGCGTCTTGCCCAGCTGATTGAATATGCCGTTGACTATCGGTAAATACTGTTTTTCAAATAATTTCTAGTTTAAAAAAACTCAGTAGCAGTACTGAGTTTTTTCTTATATAAAGCCAAAAATAAAGTCTTTTTGAACTAAGGCTGGTATTATAGACAACTTCCAATTGAATCTCTAGAGTAGTAAAAGCCTGTCACTGGATGCATCTAATTTTACATGGATAGCAAACAGCAAAATTCCCATGATTAGCAATTGAATCTTACCATTTTGTTTTGCAAACATTGATATAACATGAAACATCCATTTTCCAACGCAGCAATACGTTCCTTCTTAGCTGCTACTGCTGTTGTGATATCATCTTCTGTTTTTGCCCCTGCTAACGCCGCTTCGATGAATTTTACTATCAATGACTTCACCGGTGCGGATACTCAGGTGAAGTTTACCTTGGATGACGCAATAGCAGGGTCTGGCAAAGTTCAGTTTAAAGTAGATTATTTATCCACTGGTAACAACACAATTGCTGACATCCGAGGCATTTTCTTCAACATTTTAGACGATACGCTTCTCAGTGGTCTGCAAGTAGCCGGTACAGATGTCACAAATAAACAATTTGGACCTGCTGGAACAATTAACTCTGTTGGTAGCGGTAGTAACAATCTAAACGGTGGTGGCGGCTTCTTTGATGCTGGAGTAGAAATTGGTCAGGAAGGAATAGGTCAAGGAAAAGGCGACATTCAATCTACCATCTTTACCCTATCCAATAGTTCCAAAGCTTTGACGTTGGCTCAGTTTTCTCAGCAAAACTTTGGAGTGCGCCTAATGAGCGTCGGTTCTGGAAGCAATCGTAACCTAAGTAGCAAACTCAAAGGACAAGCATCTTACTACACAGCCCCACCACCACCACCTAAACAAGTGCCTGAACCTACTACAGTAGTTGCCCTTGGTCTATTTGCTGTGGGTGCGCTGAAAGTAGCCAACAAAAAACCTTTAGTATCAGCTTGAATGACAGTCGCCTAGAAGCTTTACTGGGAGACACCAGATGCATCTCCTCATGGGATCAGGTGTGTCTCCCTCAATACTATAAAATTTACTTATTAACCACACATTAAAGTATTATATTACTAATTTATTGGACACTCCCACGGCTTATAGCCGTGGGATTTTTAAATCATGGGGTTCTAGTGAACTCACTCTCATCAAGCATCGTAAACCCAGTTAGCGATTTTTAAAGATCAGGTCAAAACGGGATAGAGCAGCTACAATCAGTGGCAAAGTTCTAAAATTAAGAAGCATGAAATCAATTTGAGGACTTTATGGCCGCAAAAGTAGAAATTTACACTTGGAGAACTTGCCCGTTTTGCATTCGTGCCAAAAGTTTGCTGAAGAACAAGGGAGTTGAATTTATTGAATACAGCATTGATGGAGATGAGAGAGCTAGAAATAAAATGGCTCAAAGAGCAGATGGACGCCGTTCTTTACCGCAAATTTTCATCAATGACGATCATATTGGTGGTTGTGATGATATCCACGCTTTAGACAGTCAAGGGAAGCTAGATGAGCTACTAACTTCTAGCAAGAGTGTGTAGTTTCAGAAAATATTGCTAGAAGCTTGCGACAAGCCGCTACACACGGCAGTCGCTACAATATATCGGAGAGGGATTGAGAGTGAGGTAAGCTGTCGGACATAAATTGTATGTTATTTAATTCTTATTCCTAAGTCTGTTACCCAGGTATAAAGCTTGTTTTACTCCTAAATCCTGTATTATGTATTCTGAATTCTGCTGTATATACGTCAATTGGGGAGAGCATCAAGAGATAATAATTGAATAACCATTTAATTTCTTGGTGATTGAGGTATAAAGGGTGAAACTGGCTTTTATCATTGATCCCATACATCTGCTTGACCCGTGTCATGATACCAGTGTTGCCCTAATTGAAGCAGCGCAAATCCTGGGACACGAAGTTTGGGTGACTCAGGCAAATTTGCTGAGTGTAGTCCAGAGCAAAGCTTGGGCTGTCCTACAGCGAGTCGAACTTATACCAGTGCAGTTGGTGGAGGGACGCTGGGTAGCGGTGAATCCTTGGTATAAGTTGAGCGATTCCGGCTTAACTTCTTTAGAGACAATGGACGCCGTATTTATGCGGACAGATCCACCTGTAAATGATTCATACCTCTATGCCACTTACATTCTAGATTACATTGACCAAAATAAAACCCTGCTGATTAATAGTCCTAGCGGCATCCGAGGGGCAAATGAAAAAATGTACGCCCTCCAGTTTACTAAAGCGATTCCAGAAACGATTGTCAGTGCTGATAAGCAGTTTATCCGACAATTTGTCGAAGCAAAGGAAGCTGCGGTTCTCAAACCACTGGGTAACAAAGCTGGGGAAGGAATTTTATTTTTGCAATCAGGCGATCGCAATTTTAACTCGATTGTCGAACTCAGTACCCTCCAAGGTCGAGTGCCTGTAATGGTGCAAACCTATTTACCGGAAGCAAAAGCAGGAGATAAGCGCATTATCCTACTCAATGGCGAACCAATTGGTGCGCTCAATCGCCTCTCTAGCGGAACTGATTTTCGCAATAATATGGCTACTGGTGGCACAGTCGCTCAAACCGAAATCACCCCAAGAGAGGATGAAATTTGTACCCAAGTAGCCGAACGCTTACGCCAAGATGGCTTAATTTTTGTCGGTATTGATGTTATTGGTGGCTACCTAACAGAAGTTAACGTCACTAGTCCTACTGGAATTCGTGAGATTGATCGCCTAGATGGGACTCACCTTGGTCATCAGGTTATTGAATGGATTGAACAGACAATAAAAAGCAAAAAATAATTTACATTTATTTTTTGCTTCGTGTCCTATAGCAGTTCTCACTTGAATGCAATACAGTCTGAACCTCACCCAGTATTTTGCTTACATAAACACTCTCCTGTCCTTGCCAAGGAGAGAGGTTGGGAGTGAGTTTTAAAAATGTACTTCATGCAAATGAGAACTCCTTGCTATATTTTCCCAGAAACAGACTTCCTTCGGACGCTTGTGTGGACGAATTACCCACGCAAACCATTCTAAGTAAATGTATTTACTTTTACTGTATATGAGTTTAATGAAACGCGGGGGTAGATGTAGCGATCACTACGACGGGCTATCAGTTTCGCATCTGTAGTTGGGCAGGTATTCTTCTTTATTTTTTCCAAAAGAATAGCTGGACATGTGAGCCAGCAGACTCCTGCCCAAGTTCATTCTATTTTTATAAAGTAGCGTTAACGAGTTTTTTACCCATTAGCAAGATCGGGGATGGCAACAGATTGCTTACCCCTGCCCTTAGTAAAACCCTGAAACTAGCAGATTTTATACAGTACTCAACCTTACCTGAGACTGCTAATTTAATCTAAAACCTCAAATCCAAAATCTTTTAATTCCGTGGTGTACGTCGTTTTTGAAGAAAATCAGGTATATCCAATCCAGGTTTTTCTTTTGGTTCTGGAATTGGAGTTGGAGTTGGAGTTGAAGTTGGAGTTGAGGTTGGGGGATTAACTGCTGGTTGCTGTGTTGTTGGTCGCTTCGAGGTATTAGGTGCTACTCGAACGTTAGCCACGGTTTGTTGTACCGCAGCTTGCACTTCACCTGTAAATCCGGTGGCAATTACAGTAATTCTTACCTCGCCTTGGAGTCTGTCATCAATTACAGCCCCAAAAATAATATTGGCGTTGGGATCAACTACTTCATAGATTGCTTCTGCGGCTGCATTCACTTCATGCAAAGTCAGGTCAGTACCACCTGTAATATTAAATACAACGCCTCTAGCACCTTCAATAGAACATTCTAGTAAAGGTGAAGAAATAGCTGCGATCGCAGCTTCTCTGGCTCTAGATTTTCCAGAGCTAACGCCAATTCCCATCAATGCCGATCCCGCATCTGCCATCACAGCGCGGACATCAGCAAAGTCAACGTTTACCAAACCGGGGATCGTAATGATATCAGAAATACCTTGCACCCCTTGACGCAGTACATCATCTGCATAACGAAAAGCTTCTTGCACAGGTGTTTGTTCGGGGATCACTTCCAACAGTTTGTTGTTGGGGATAATGATCAGTGTATCTACTCTACTTTTTAGTCCTTGAATACCTTCTTCGGCTTGGCTGGTACGGCGGCGTCCCTCAAAGACAAATGGACGTGTGACGACACCAACAGTTAGAGCGCCCATTTCTTTTGCTACTTCTGCCACTATCGGCGCTGCACCTGTCCCAGTGCCACCCCCCATCCCAGCAGTGATAAATACTAGGTCTGCCCCCTCCAAAGCTGTAGCAATTTCGTCTCGTGATTCCTCAGCTGCCTTTTGACCGATGGCAGGATTACCACCGGCTCCTAAACCCCGCGTTAGCTTCTGTCCAATTTGCAATCTACTGGGAGCGCCAGCTAAGGTAAGAGCTTGGGCATCAGTGTTAATTGACCAAAACTCTACCCCAGAGACATCAGATTCGATCATGCGGTTAACGGCATTGCCACCGCCACCACCTACACCAATCACTTTTATGTTGGCAACCCGGCCAGGAACAATCTCGCCAATTCGGCTATTTTCCGGAGAAATCTTCTTACTATCGTGATTTTGTCCGAAGTTCAACCCATTATTAAAGGGATTGGTCGAGTTAACTGCCAGAGAGAACCCCGGCTGTCCCGTAGATTGGGAATTTTTATAGTTAAGTCCTTGGTTATTATCAAGTGTCATTGGATTTGTCAAAGGGTAGATAAACGACTTTTTCAGGTGTTATTCACCTAAGAGTCAACTTTAGTTTGACAATGCCACAATACTAGGGCATTGTTCTTTATTGTTTTCACTACTGCCAAGCCTAACAGAATTGGCAGTGCGAAAATTTGCTATGGGATAAGCTTTCAGGGCAGCCGATCGCACAGCCAATTCTAGAGAAGTATACCTATATTTATCTAAAACTGAGATGTGTAACATCAAAGAGACATTCTTTGCTTGATTATTCTCAGTAGAGGGCAGACCTTGTAAAGACACACCATAGCGCATCTTATCTACCTCAATAATATTGTTAATAGATTTCACCATTGGGGATAACTGCAACTTTAGACACAAAATTTACTTTCTACTTACTTATCCCTAAGGTTGAAGTAAGCAAGAATTTACTTGTCAGACTATACCTGATTAATTTGTTGTTTGGGGGGTCTTAATGGACACTTTGCTTGAGCAATAGTCTATCTTACGAGAACCCTCACTACTGTGGTCAACAAATCAAGATTTTTCCAGAGGTTTCGTAACCCAATAGGAATTACAGTACAGAATAGTCTAAACTGATTGCCCAGAAGCAATGCTTACGCAACTTTGGGCGGCATTTTCCTTTACAGATTGAAAATAAAGGTAAACTGTTTTTGGAATAGAAGGCGTTTTGCACGCCATCGCCCATCATTAGATTGTCGGACATTTTGCACCCTACTATTAGATGTTAGGGGTCATAATTGAAAGTGTTTTACTCGTAATAGAGATTTTAGGATTTATTTTCTCATTTTAATTAGAAGTTAATGCCGATTTTCGTGCGGTTTGCTCGAAAACTGAAAATAATAAATATATTTATCAGCATAAAGCTTCTTAATTTACTAAGAGCTATCAATACATTAAACACGCTAAATGTTTTTAGGGGTTTTGGAAGTTAATTTTTGTTTTTCTTGGTTCATTTGTACTAATGGAAATTCGGGATTTTTCAGATCAATATACTCTATTTGGCCGGAATTGAGTTTTGCTGTTAAAGGGCGCATTTGGGCGAGTACTTTAATTTGTTCAGACACTTGGGGGCCTGGAACGCCGAGATGCACATTTCCTAGTTCTGTTTTCAAAATTAAATTCGTTGGATTTTGGCAATCAATTTCCATCACTTTTACCGGACTTTGGCTTATAGCTTGATGAAGTTGAGTCCAATAGAGACAGTATTGTTTGGGTAATCCAATTACTCTGAGGTTGGGTAATTTCTTAGTGGGATTAAGTGATGTATATTTTTCTAAAGGCATCCAGGCCCCGCTTGCATCTAGTAAGCCGATTGTGACTTTTTTGTTAGGTCCTTGATTTTGCCCACTTGGTGTTTGAGTCACGGCTACAGGAACTCGTTCTTGGATTTCGATGTTTAATCCAGGAGGAAACAAGCGGCGTCTAACGATCGCTTCGGCAATAGTTGGTTGTTTCTTCAAAGAGTTAGCGATCGCTGCCGGTTCAATCCGCCACAAAGATTGGGGGTAAGATAGCACCAACAGTGATTGAGTTGTCTCATCCGACAAGGACTGATTGCCTGATTTGATCGCTACTTGTTTGGAACTTTTTAGCACCCACACTGGTTGGACTGCCAGCCAGAGCAATCCACCCGCAAAACTGGTAATGGCAAAAGTTCGCCAAATAGCTTGAATAATTCTCATCTGCCTCTCTCGACGTAATTTCTGACGACGCTGGGCTAGATCCGTGCGGGAAACTGATATTATGCCAGGCATTCAAACCCCTTTCTGGTTACAATCCAAATTCCTTGACGCGCTTGTAAGTAGGTAGACAAGATAAAACCAAACTATGTAACGAAAAGTAAAATCTCTGTATTTGGCTCGTAGTTGCGCCCTCTTGCGCTTTAGCGCAACTACGAGCCAGTGATGATTATTTGCGCCCACTTACTTAAGTAGGTAGGCGTAATTAAACATCTATATCAAACCTTACCCTCAATCCCTCTCCGAACTCACAAAGAGGGAAGCCGGAGGTAGGATGAGGTTTTATATTTAATTTGACCTACTTACAAGTCATTATTAATCTCAGTAAACGCTGTCGGCATCTGTTAGCCGCTCTCCTCAAGACTTTTTTATTTTTAGTAACACTTTACATTAACTACACAACGAACGTGGCCTAGTCATCCTTACAATTAAAGTTTCCGGTGTCCATTCTTAACTTACTGTTGTCTTTTCGACAAGCGATCGTCAAATATTTTGTCTTTAAAGATTACAAAATATTAATTTAGATATTTTTAATATTTTCTTGACAAAAAAAACATAAAATGATATAAAAAATTTTCTAAATCTCTGTATAGCTTGCTATAATTCATACCAGTCCTTATCATTAACGATACAAATTGGGAACTATATGATCTAGTAGCTTTTTTTACTGATTAACTCAAGCCTACAAGGTTTGTGCCAGATCAAACAAAAGCTACAGATTGTCAAAACCTCAATAGCAGGAGTAAAAAGGACAGATACGCTTAAGTTTACTAGTACAGATGGCGCGTAAATAAACATACCATTTCAAATGGCGCAAGAAGCTCGGAATACAATTATGCATGAATGCGTGACTTCTGCCTTGCGCTACTAGGGTCAACTAAATCTCTACCATACTACTGACAGCGATTTGTAATAAGTGCTGTCTTTTGCAAGATACTACCAACTTGCGAAGTAATCCTGTGCTTACATCCAGGTTAGAGATTTTTTGTATAAAAAATACAAGTTAATTGCATCGACACATACATCTACACACCTCTACGTACATGAAAACGACATTAAATTTGTCACGTTTTTATAAAGCATGTAACCCAAGCTACACACTTAATATAAGTAACGTGCTAGATCGCCAGTATTACATAGATTTTGCTGATGTCCGTGGTTGCAAGATTGTCGAAGAATTGCAACGGACTATCGTTCGGATTTCTCCTGATGAGCCAACCTGCCAGTTATTTACAGGTCACATTGGCTGCGGGAAGTCAACGGAATTGCAGCGCCTCAAGACAGAACTAGAATTGGCGGGATTTCATGTAGTTTACTTTGAGTCCAGTCAAGACTTAGATATGGCGGATATTGATATCAGCGATATTTTGCTGAGTGTAGCCCGTCAAGTCAGCGCCAGTTTAGAAGGCATTAGCATTAAACTCAAACCTGGTTACTTTACCAATTTATTTAAAGAAGTAGGCGATTTTTTGCAAACCCCCATAGAGCTTTCTGGGCAAGCAGAGTTGTCGTTGGGTATTGCCAAAATTACCGCTAAAACCAAAGATAGCACCCAGATGCGGAATCAACTAAGGCAATATCTGGAACCACGTACTAATAGTATTTTGCAAGCGATTAACGAAGAAATTTTAGAAAAGGCTGTCGAACAGCTAAAGCAGCGGGGTCAAAAAGGATTGGTAGTAATTGTAGATAATTTGGATCGAGTGGATATGCGTCCCTTAGCATCGGGGCGATCGCAACCAGAATATCTTTTTATCGACCGAGGCGAACAGCTACGCCGACTCAAATGCCATCTAGTTTACACCATTCCCCTAACGTTAATTTTTTCCAATGAGTACGAGACACTAAAAAATCGCCTGGGGGGAGGGATTGCGCCAAAAGTATTACCGATGGTATTAGTGCGCCAAAGAGATACCAGTGACTACGAACCAGGGATGTCATTAGTGCGCCAGTTAGTTCTAGCTAGAGCTTTTCCAGAAGTTCCTTTGAGTGAAAGGTTTTTATTGATTACAGAATTATTCGATCACTCCCAAACTTTGGATCGTCTATGTCGCGTTAGTGGTGGTCACATTCGTAATTTATTAGGTTTACTTTATAGCTGCCTGCAACGACAAGATCCGCCTTTTTCTAGGGACTGCTTAGAAGCCGTGATTAAGGACTACCGCGACGATTTGCTATTAGCTATTGATGAATCCCAGTGGGAATTATTGTTTGAAGTCGTGCAGCAGCAGAGAGTTAAAGGTGAGTCTGACTATCAGAGCTTACTAAGAAGCATGTATCTGTTTGAATATCGCGATCCTTTGGGGCGCTGGTTCGGCATCAGTCCAGCGTTAGCAGAAACAGAAAAAGTTTTAGCTTGGCAAAAAAACAAGTAACAGTGCTGGGTGAGTCATTAGTCATTAGTCCTTTGTTCTTTGCCATTGGACTAATAACTAATGCCAATTTCCCATTCCCCATTCCTAATGCCCAATAACCAATGAATATTGACAAGCAGTTACAAGTCTATACAAAAGAAAATCAGCATACTTTGCAAAGACTGGTTAGAGCGATCGCACTTTCTGAAGGTCAATTTGCCCTAATTTTAGTTCGGTGTAACTATGGGCAATTACGTGAGCAAATGTTAGAAAATATTCGTTCCATCACCAAAGACATATATATCAGAGAAATTGTTCTCAATCCATCAACGACTTCCTTACACAACACAATAGTTTCAGAACTATCTTTAGATAATCCTGCTGTCCTTACAGACTCTTTGCCATCTGCTGTGATGGTTTTCGGTATTGAGTCAACTATGAACCTGGAAAACTTACTTACAGGCATCAACCAAGCGCGAGATATCTATGCCGCGACTTTTCCATTTCCAGTGGTGTTATGGCTACAAGATGAAGTTGCATCATTGCTTTCAAGATTAGCGCCTGATTTTAAAAGCTGGGCTGCAACCACGATTAAATTTGAAATGGCAAAAGCAGATTTAATTGCTTTGATCAACCAAGAGGCAGAATCATTATTTGCCAAAGTTTTAGAAGCAGGTGCCGAAACATTTTTATCTAACGCCTCCCTAGATTTAGATCCTAAGTCTCAACACCGCCACGAAATAGAATCAGCGCGTAATGATTTGCTGCGCCTTTACGGCTTTCAATTAACACCAGGATTAGAAGCTAGTTTAGAATTTGTTTTAGGGCGAGATAAATATGCCAACGATCAAATTAATGGTGCTTTAGCCAATTATCAAAGAAGCCTAGCATTGTGGCAGCAAGAAACAAAAAAAGTAGCAGGATGGGAAAGTAATTCTTCTTTACGCCTATCATATCCTCACCCTAGCCCTGCCTCATCTTTACTGAAGCAAGCAATAGTACTATTCCATCTGGGGCTGTGTTATCACCGAATGGCAGACTTACACCAAAATAGTAATAGTAGCTATTGCGAACATGCTCTGTTGTGGTTTAAACAATGCCTAAAAATATTGGAGGAGGTAGAAAGAGAAGACTTAGTTGCTAAATTTATTTTGCCTGCTTGTGAAATGTTGCAACGTTCACAAACCTGGGATGACTTAAAAGAATTAGCTCAAAAGTCATTACATCTACATGAAACCTATGGAAGTCCTGCACAAGTTGCTCAAGATTATGGATTTTTGGCAAATGTGGCAGTTTCTGAGTCTAATTGGGTACTGGCTCATGAATTAGCGAATACAGCACTTTCTATCTCCGAAGAAGTAACACAAGCTTCTCTGCAAGACGCTTTGCGAAGACGACGACAAGAAAGTTGGTATCTTCTCTTGCTCGCCCGGACACAGAGGCATCTAGGTGAGCCAGAGGAGGCTATCAATAATTTGGAATGGGCGAGGATAGTTTGTGAGCTACAACATCAGCCATCTCTTTATTTAGAGATTTTAGAGGAACTGCGATCGCTTTACTTTTTTGAGCGTCATGACTATACAGAAGCCTTTAAGCTCAAGCAAGAAAAAATTCAAATAGAACATCAATATGGCTTTCGTGCTTTTATTGGAGCAAGCCAATTGCAGCCGCAACACTCTAAAATTAACCCAGCCTTAGAACCTCAAAAAATCCCGTTTATTCCTGAGGGAGTTGCCCAAGAAATATCTGCTTCTGGACGGCAGCAAGATGTCAATCGTTTGATTGAAAGAATTACTCGTGCAGACTACAAGCTCACAGTAATTTATGGCCCATCCGGTGTAGGTAAAAGTTCAACTCTCAAAGCTGGTTTAGTCCCAGCACTGAAAGGTAAAGTTATCGGTGAACGCATTCCTATACCTATTGTTTTGTCTGTTTACACTGATTGGCTCACAGTCTTGATAAGCAGTCTAAATCAAGTGCTGGCACCCACAGGAATATCGGTTAATCTTGACTCTACACCCAGTATACTCCTAGAAAAAATTCGGTTAGCAACGGAGCGCAATTACACAATAATTATCATCTTAGACCAGTTTGAGGAATTTTTTTTTATTAGTAATCTTCCCACAGAACGAATAGAATTTTATCAATTTTTTAGCGAATGCTTAAACATTTCTTATGTCAAAATTATTTTGTCATTAAGAGAAGATTATTTACATTATTTACTAGAATTTGAACGGTTGAGCCAAAAAAATAGTATTGGTCTATATGATTTAGGCGTAATTAATAAAAATATTCTTGATAAGGATATTCGCTACTATCTAGGAAAATTCTCTAGCCAGGATGCTAAAGCCATAATTCATAGTCTTACTCAGCGTTCCCATTCTGAACTGAGTGATGAATTAATTAACCGATTAGTCCAGGATTTAACAGGAGAACTAGACGAAGTACATCCAATTGAATTACAAATAGTTGGCGCTCAACTACAAATAGAAAACATTACCACACTTGCACAATATAAGCTTTGCGGCGGCTCGACAAAATTGGTGGAACGCTGGCTTGGGGAGGTTATTAAAGATTGTGGTCAGGAGAATGAAGAGTTAACTTGGAAACTATTATTTGAGTTAACTGACGAAAAAGGGACGCGACCGTTAAAAATTAAAGCTGATTTAGCGGCTGCATTAGTTAATAATCATGATATAGATACAATATCAAGCTTTGACACAGTTGGGGAACTAATTTTAGAAATATTGGTGGGTTCAGGTTTGGTGTTGCGAGTTAGAGAAGAGTTAGGCGATCGCTACCAGCTAGTTCACGATTATTTAGTTGAACCAATTCGCCAAAAAAACAATTATGGTATGCTCGCGGAATTAGAAAAAATCAAACTTGAAAAAACTCAAGCTGAAGTTGCCCAACAATTTAGTCAAAAGCAACTCAATTTGATATTGCAACGGCGACTGCGGGAAGCACGAATAGCAGGTGCAGTGCTGGCAATCATGGGGGGAACAATAGCAGCATTATGGTGGCAAGCCGACTTGCAAAAAACAGCCGCAATCCGCCAAACTCTACGAGCCGAACACAGTGAAAGCAACTTGAACATTAGTGCGATCGCGGCTGCTAGTGAAGCTTTATTTGCCTCTAATAAAGAATTTGATGCCCTATTAGAAAGTTTGCGGGCTTGGAGAGAACTTAAACAGGCTGATGGAGTGCAGCCAGATACCCGAATGCGGGTGGTGACAGCCCTCCAACAGGCAGTTTATGGGGTAACAGAGGCTAACCGCCTAGAAGGACACGCTGATATTGTCTGGGGAGTAGCTTTTAGCCCAGATGGTCAGTTGCTAGCATCAGGTAGCCGAGATCAGACAGTGAAAATTTGGCGTCCTGACGGTACCTTACTCCAAACCCTGAAAGGTCACACTGATGCTGTCAGCTGTATAAGTTTCAGCCCGGATGGTCAAACCCTAGCGTCCGCCAGCCTCGATAAAACAGTACAAATCTGGCGCAAAAACCGGGTTACAGGTGAATTTGACTCCAAGCCATATAAAACCCTCAAAGGACATAAAGATTGGGTTTATAGCGTTAATTTCAGCCCTGATGGCCAGTTGTTAGCTACTGGCAGTAAGGATAAAACCGTAAGACTCTGGCGCAAAGACGGTAGCCTAGTAAAAATACTGACAGGACATCAAGGGTGGGTTAACTGGGTAAACTTTAGTCCCAATGGTCAATTCATCACCTCGGCCAGCGACGACAAAACAGTGAAAATCTGGCGACGGGACGGTAGCCTCGTTAAAACTTTGCAGGGACATCAGCAGGGTGTGGTTGTAGCTGTTTTCAGTCCAGACGGTAAACTGTTGGCGTCAACAGGTCGAGATAAGACAGTGAAACTTTGGCGACAAGAAAGTAACAGCACAGACGGGTTTAATTTTTTTCCTTACAAAACTTTACGGCAGCATAACGGTACAGTCTGGAGTTTGAGCTTTAGTTCCGATAGTAAAAAGTTAGCTTCCGCAGGTGATGACAATATCATAAATCTCTGGAGTATCACTGGTACCTTACTCAAAACCTTCAAAGGACACAGCGATGCTGTTGTCAGCATCGCTTTCAGCCCAAATAATAAATTTCTAGCTTCAGCGAGTTATGACAAAAGCGTGAAACTATGGAGAATAGATGCTCCAACACCGTCTATTCTTCAAGGGCATCGGAAGCGAGTTTTGAGCGTTGCTTGGAGTCCCGACGGTCAGATGCTAGCTTCTGGTAGTCGCGATCGCACTGTCAAACTTTGGCAACGATACACCAGTAGAGGTGAGGTCAAAACCCGACTTTACAAAACTTTAGTGGGGCATACTAATCAAGTTCCTAGTGTCAGTTTTGACCCTAAAGGTGAAATGCTAGCTTCAGGAAGTTATGACAAAACTGTGAAACTTTGGCGACTTGACGGTACTTTAATCATGACTCTCCACGGACATACTGATAGTGTGATGAGTGTGAGTTTCAGCCCCGATGGTCAATTTTTGGCATCAGCTAGCAAAGATAAAACAGTGAAACTTTGGAACCGTCAAGGCAAGTTGCTCAAAACCTTAGTGGGGCATCAGGGTTGGGTAAATAATGTAAATTTTAGTCCTGATAGTCAGATTTTAGCTTCCGCCAGTGATGACCAAACTGTGAAACTGTGGCAACCGGATGGTACTTTACTCAAAACTTTTTCACCCCATGACAGTTGGGTGTTAGGCGTTAGCTTTAGTCCCACTGACGAGTTACTGGCTTCTGCCAGTTGGGATAATACCGTAAAATTATGGCGACGGGATGGTACTTTGTTAAAAACCTTATTAAAGGGGTACAGCGATAGCGTCAATGCCGTGACTTTCAGTCCCAATGGTCAATTGCTCGCCGCCGCCAGTTGGGACAGTACAGTGAAACTCTGGAGCCGTGATGGCAAATTAATTAAAAGTCTCAATGGGCATCGCGCTCCGGTATTAAGTGTCAGTTTTAGCCCAGATGGTCAAACCCTAGCCTCAGCCAGTGATGACAACACGATCATTCTGTGGAATTTACATCTTGATGATCTGCTTGTTCGTGGTTGCAACTGGGTGGGCGATTATCTTAAACACAACCGCAATCTTGAAAAGCGCGATCGCATTCTTTGTGATGGTATAACTAGTACCGCAGGGCGGAATTAAAAATTAAAAATTAAAAATTAAAAATGAATACAGCAGAAGGGTTTCGTTGATTTGGAATGGGTGGTTTATTTCCGCCGTGCTGTACTAATACAAACCCTTTTTAATTACGAATTACGAACTTGTACTGAGGGTAGCCGAAGAATTACGAATTAGCTTGAAGCCTCAATGGGCAACCGCTCTTGGTTTAGCGGTTGATGAGGCGATCGGAGTTGTTAATTCATAGCTAGAAATTTATTTCGAGACGATCAGCCGCATGAGCCATCGCTCTCCAAAACTTCTTGATTATTTTCTGCTGGAGCCTCTTGTGGCAAATTCGCTAAAAAGGCTTGTAGTCTCATGCGCTCAATATAAGGCCAGCCTCCCTCAGACTCAATATCTTTCAGCAGTGAGTAGAGTTGCCGACGGTTAACAGGCAAACTCTCTTGAAAAACCCCATCCCGGATCTCTCGATGTAAATGCTCCAATTGCCTAAGCATTGCCAAAAGAGCTACACTATCGCCTTGACAATCTTGAACTGCATCATCCACCACAGTTGCGATCGCTTGTAGTTTACTAGACAACTCCCCTAATTCAAGATTTTTCTTATCGTTCATGCCATCCTTTCCGTATAAATGAGGTCAACTCAAATTTACCGGAGATTTTTAATTTTCCCTAGTTTGGCAATAGTTGCTCTAGAAAATGAACCTTCTGTAAGCTTCTAAATGAGTTTTTTCTAGAAGAATTTCCCCAGCAAGAACTGCCTCTTCCTTAAGTCAGGGGTGAATATAACTAGATTTGTATCTTTATCAAAAGCAATTGCGATCGCTCGTAAAAGAGCGTAGTAACCTTTACCATAGCCTCCACGGCAGCTAGATGCGATCGGGATGAGACTTTCTTGGATTTTGAGTACTTTGATTTTGAGTTAAAAAAAATCGTATGATCTGGCTGATTTACCCATCAAACAATGGGCTGTATGTAGTGGCGTCACATACATGATACAAAAAGACTTGGGCGACGCCGCTTTTGCTATATGCAAGAGCAAAGTGCGAAGCAGCGACACGTTTAAGTACGTTTAGCAGAGAAAAGTTTGAGTGGCGACTAGCCAACCTATACGCCCGGACACTTGTTTAAACTCAAGAATCAGAGCAATGCAGTGTCCGATAAAGGATGGCTTATCGTCAGAAATCAAAGCTTCGATGCAGTTTTACAACTTAGATATTAATTTTTGAGATTGAGGTTGACCATGAGGTATCGCGCTTTAATTGTTGCATTCTTGGCTTTGTGCCTGGGGCTAATAACTGCTTGTAGTGATGCTCCTGCTACTAGTAGTAGAGATGTACTCACTTACGATCAAATTCGCGGCACTGGTTTGGCTAACAAATGCCCCCAACTAGCTGAAACAAGCCGTGGCTCCATTCCCATTGATTCTAGCCAGTCATACACCATCAAAGAACTTTGCTTAGAACCAACTAGCTTCTTCATCAAAGAAGAACCTGCTAATAAACGCCAACAAGCAGAATTTGTTGCTGGCAAATTGTTGACCAGATACACTTCCACCATTGACCAGGTGCAAGGCAATCTAAAAATCAACCCAGATAATAGCCTCACCTTTGTGGAAACTGATGGTCTTGACTTCCAAGCCATCACTGTGCAACTTCCTGGTGGTGAGCGAGTACCTTTCCTCTTCACCATCAAAAACTTAGTTGCTCAAACCCAACCCAGTTTGAGCAGTATTAACACCTCCACGGACTTTGAAGGCACCTTCAAAGTTCCTTCCTATCGTGGTGCTGCCTTCCTAGATCCCAAAGGTCGTGGTGTCGTCAGTGGCTACGATAATGCTGTGGCTCTCCCCGCCCAAGCAGATGATGAAGAACTTACCCGCACTAACGTCAAGCGTGCTGAAAATCTTAATGGCAAGATTTCTTTGCAAATCGCTAAAATCGATAGCTCTAGTGGTGAAATTGCTGGTACTTTTGAGAGCGAACAGCCATCTGATACTGATTTAGGTGCTGGCGAACCTAAAGAAGTTAAGATTCGCGGTCTATTTTTTGCACGGGTTGAACCGGCTCGTACCTAAACTCTCTGGAGTTAGGTAAGCATCAGTCATCGCAAGGCAGGGTAACCCAACATAATCAAAGCTTTGTTGGGTAACACGAATGTTTAACCCAACCTACTAATATTCAAAACCTACGCAGTATTGAGTTAAATCCAACAAAGGGCGAGATACCTTTTGTTGGATTTTTTTGCGTAATTTTACTTATAATATCGGAAAATTATTAGTAAATTTTAATTATTCGATGGATTTCGGTTTAATGAACACGTAATTTTACTGTAAATCAAACTTTTGCTTATCTAATAAAATTCCGGCTACTGTTGTTTTGTTTATAGAAATTAGCTTCAGCATTAATTAATTAAAGTTAAGTACAATCTCGGTTTGATATTTGGTAACTAATTTTATATTTTATTTCTATGTAGTTCTAAAAACAGCTACAGATTAGACCGAAGATCAATAAGCAACTAAATACCAATTTTGCTTATTTAAGCTTTGCTCGATTGTCAAGCAAGTCTATAAAATTTTCTTTAGAAAAACGTTGTTATCTACTAGAGAATTTGCTCCCGGCATGTACGACATTATCTTTGATATCGTGCGATCGCCACCAAAAAAGGCCGGTACGCGATCGCAGATGAGTTTAAAAGACAAAAATTAATTGTTGATTTACTTAATAAACAAACATCTATGCCTACCACAACCACCAATGAACTGAAACATGAAATTTGGCAGTTGTTGCGAGAATATCAGCAATTTCCGTCAGAAAATGTTCGCAATAAGCTGGTAAAACTAAATTTTGGACTTGTGAGAAAAGAAGCTCACTACTGGACGAATCAATGTCATGAAACCTACGATGATTTGCTCCAGGTTGGATGTTTGGGTTTAATCAGGGCGATTGAAAAATTTGAACTTTCCAAGGGACATGCTTTTAGTTCCTATGCTCTTCCCTATATTCGGGGTGAAATTCAACACTATCTCCGAGATAAAGGTGTTACCGTGCGAATTCCTCGCAAGTGGTTAGCACTGCAACAGCAAGCAATAGGAGTGTCACGTTCTTGGCGTGAAAAGCATAATCGCCAACCAACAGACTCGGAATTAGCAACAGCACTAGAAATTTCTGCAAACGAATGGCAAGAAATTAAATTAGCGTGGGTAAATCGCGCTCCCTTGAGTCTTGATGTACCAATCCAAGATGGAGAAGAAGGCTCTACCTGTTTGGGAGATTTAGTTCCAGATCCTCACTATCGGAGCTTTCAACTAGTACAAGAAGACCAACTTCGTTTGCAACAAGCATTGGTTCAGCTAGAACAACGCACCCGCGATGTGTTGGAATGTGTGTTTTTACAAGATTTAACACAAAAACAAGTTGCAGAACATCTGGGAATCAGTGTCGTAACAGTTTCCCGTAGAGTTAAAAAAGGTCTGGATTCGATGAAGGAGCTTATGGGTGTGGCAGAAGATTGACTGTAAATAAACACCAAGCCGCAGTTCTGCTGAGTAGGCAGTGCTAAAAATAACCCTAAAAATGTAAAAAATTAGGCTATAAAGGGAACATACTTTGCCTTTGATACAAATTTCAGGCATGTTAATTTCCACTTTCAAATTTTCCAATGGCTTTTGAGAACAGCTCATGGGCAGAAATTTAAAAATTACAATTGCAGCTATTTTAACTTTGGCGATCGCTGGATGTGCTTCTGAAGATACACCACAAGCGCTCAATCCTGCGCCAATTCCCAAAATAGCAGCAAATTCGCCATCAACGACTCAATCCTTTAAGAATCCAGTGATACCTGCCAAAGAGGTTTCACAAGTTACTCCTGCATCTGCTAACTTGATTCAATCCACTAATGCTACAGAGCGGGCACGCTTTCTTCAGGTATCAAAAAACCGGGCTGATCCATTTGCACAACTTTTCGGGCAGACGGTTCCTGGAATACCTAAAACATCTGGAAGACCTGTTCCCGTGTTACCTAAGCTACCTACTCCATCGATAGCAGTCCGAAAACTTCCAACACGGACTATAGCTTTAAATCAGAATAAAAATAAGATTGCTTCTGTACCAAAAAAAGTCAATCCTACTTTGGCTAAAAAAGTCAATCCTATTTTGGCTAAAAAAGTCAATCCTACTTTGATTTCAGTCTTACCTAAGGTTTTGCCTCAAGTTGTCCCCAACCCAGCTTTAGTATCTGTATTGCCACCGCCAGCACAACCTGAGTTAGCAAAGGCAGTTGTTGTGACTGGTGTAGTTCTAATTAGTAAGGAACCACAAGCAATTATCAAAGTACCGGATGAGCCGACAAGTCGCTATGTGCAAGCAGGACAGCGATTAGCAAATGGCGTACTGGTTAAACGGATTGAAATGAATCAGGGCTACAACCCCATTGTGATTCTGGAACAATATGGTATTGAAGTTGCCAAAATGGTAGGGGAAGGTCCTGTCAATTCAACGCCCTCAGCTGCATCTGCTACCGCCAATCCTATTTCAGTGACAACGCCCCCCTCAAATCCTTTTAATGGTGGAGCTTCATAAAGATGGAGACTAAAGAAAAAATTGAATTCGCTGGTTTGCCTTTAGCTGTCTATAGAGAGATAGCAGCTCATTTACATCAAGTCGAAGGGGTAGAAGTGGATTTAATTCCCCAGTTATCCCAAGAGTTTGATTACAATCAAAGTCAAATTGGTGGTTTGTCTATCTCTTGTACAGCAAACTCTGGTTCAGAAAGTCGGCAACGAGTTCACCAAATTTTGGCTTACTATCAAAATCGCTATATGAATCCTATTTGATTTGTGAAAATTGAAATTTTAGATTCCCGATTTCTCAAAGAAGTCGGGAATTTTGTTGTTCACGAATGACTAAGTAGAGCTTACACATTGACAGGAAAGACCAAATATGAGTGTTTTAAAAAACCACATCTGTCGTCTCTGGTACAGCGCCTCAGAATTAATGAGACAGAGTACTAGTACTGCCATGCAAAAATCAAAAGTAAAAAGGTTTGTATATCAAGGCTTTTGCAAGTTTTAAAATGGTAGCTTGATTTACGCCAAGCTGTACTAGTAAGAAAGAGCCTTCATTGGCAATAAACTCTATTTGCGGATATTTTTGCATCTATCACATCTGTTATAGTCTAGACAGTTTAATTGAGAAAGCCTAACTTGATGGCAGCCTTGGAAGATATAAAAATTGCAGCGTTGATTCGGGAAGCTCGGCAGCTACTGCAACTGTCTAAAGTTGAGTTTGCTAGCAAAATCGGTGTGTCATTTCAGAGTGTCAATCGATGGGAGAATGGACGAAACAGAGCAATACCCTTAGCACTCAAGCAGATTGAAAAATTGTTACATAATAATATTGGAGAACCAGGTGAGAACCTGTTAACCAAATACTTTAGCAATCAGGACTAGCAGCGATGGCACCTGAAGAAGGTATAGCTGTTAACAGTGTTTTTATTGAAGGTGGCGAAATTGGCAGCCTGATGCGATCGCTCGATTGGTCGCAGACTGCTTTAGGTTATGTAGCTGATTGGCCTCAGAGCTTACGGAGTGCCATTAGCATCTTGCTGGCTTCTAAAGCTCAGATTTGCCTCTTCTGGGGTTCGGAATTAATCACGATTTATAACGATGCCTATCGCCCTGCCCTTGCCTCAAAACATCCCTGGGCTCTCGGTCGCCCTGCTCATGAAGCGTGGAGCGAAGTCTGGAATGTTGTAGAACCTTTACTCAAGGGAGTTGTGGCGACAGGAGTTGCATTTTGGGCGCAAGATCATTTATTTTTCCTGAATCGACACGGTTACATTGAAGAAACTTACTTCGATGTCTCCTACGATCCCGTGCGAGATGAAAGCGGGAAAGTTGGCGGAGTCTTTTGCATTGTTAGTGAAACAACAGGACGAGTGCTGGGCGATCGCCGTTTACAAACCCTGAGCTTACTAAGTAGGCAGGCTCAAGCAAAGACCGTAGAAGCAGCTTGTTTGTTTGCAATTCAAGCCTTAGCAATCAATTCTTATGACATCCCGTTTGCCATGCTGTATCAGGTAGAGGCAGATGGCACCAGTGCAAAGCTGGTTACAACTACTCCAATCGAGGAAACAAAAGCAATTCCATCGAGGGTAAATTTAACTCAACACAGCGATGCATGGAAACTCACACAAGTTTATCATACCGGCGAAGCAGCAATCGTTGATGATTTGACAACTCGGTTTGAAGCTCTGCCCACAGGAGCTTGGGACAAACCCCCCTCTGCTGCTTGGGTCGTACCGCTCATTCCAGCTGGACAAAAACAAATTGTTGGATTGCTGGTATTGGGTATCAATCCCCACCTGGCTTTTGAAGAAGAGTACCGAAAGTTCTTCGATTTGCTGGTAGGTAACATGACGATTGCGATCGCTAATGCCTATGCTTATGAAGAAGAACGCAAGCGATTGGAGGCACTAACAGAACTGGATCGAGCTAAAACAACCTTCTTCAACAACGTCAGCCACGAATTTCGCACTCCCCTAACGCTGATGCTGTCGCCACTGAAAGAGACGTTAACCGAATTAGACGGAATTCTTCCAGCCAAAGCCCAAGCAAAATTGGAGATGGTGCAGCGCAATGGCACACGGCTGCTGAAGCTAGTTAATACACTCTTAGATTTCTCACGCATTGAAGCCGGACGCACCATAGCTAGTTATGAGCCAATTGATTTAGCCACGTATACCGCAGAACTAGCAAGTATTTTCCGGTCTGCTGCTGACTCGGCGGGGCTGCAATTAATTGTGGATTGTCCTCCCCTAGCAGAACCCGTTTACGTAGATCGTGAAATGTGGGAGAAGATTGTGTTAAATCTGCTCTCCAATGCATTGAAGTTTACCTTTGTTGGAGAAATTGCAGTTTCTTTGCACCCAATTGGGATGATGGTTGTATTGGTAGTACGTGATACTGGTACGGGGATTCCGGCAGATGAGGTTCCCCGGTTATTTGAGCGGTTTTATCGAGTTAAAGGTATCAAAGGTCGCACCTTTGAGGGTACGGGCATTGGGCTGTCGCTAGTGCAAGAATTAGTCCAAATGCATGGTGGGACAATCACCGTTGACAGCACCTTCGGTCAAGGCAGTACCTTTACTGTGCAATTGCCAACTGGAAAAGCTCACTTACCAGTAGATTGCCTTAATGCTAGCCAAAGCAGTGTTTCTACCGCTTCTAGAGCAATGTCTTATGTTGAGGAAGCTTTAGGGTGGCTCCCGAAAGAAACTCAAGAGCCGGAAGAATTCTCTCCTGGGTTCCTTCACCCCCTTGCTTCTTCTGCCCGGATTCTGCTGGTGGATGACAACACCGATATGCGGAATTATTTGCGACGGATTCTTAGCGAGTACTACAAAGTGGACGTGGCAATTGATGGTGAAACCGCTCTAGCTGCCGCGTATAACGATCCGCCTGATTTGATCCTCAGCGATGTCATGATGCCAGGAATGGATGGCATTGAGTTGCTGGGGCAGTTACGGGCTGATTTAAGAACGCGTGAAATTCCCATTCTGCTACTGTCTGCCCGCGCTGGAGAAGAATCGGCAGTGGAAGGATTGGAGTCTGGGGCAGATGATTATTTGGTGAAGCCATTCAGCCGACGGGAATTACTGGCAAGGGTTGCCGTTTATGCATTCCGCATTGGGCAGCCGCAGCAGCGACAAGTCGCCGTCCTTTTCAAGGATATCAGCGATCGCAAACTTGCCGAAGCAGCTCTGCGAGAAAGTGAAGAGTTAAAGCAACGAATTTTGGACAGCACTCATGATTGTATCAAAGTTTTAACGTTAGATGGGCAGGTCCTCTACTTGAATAAAGGCGGGCTACATCTTCTAGATATTGATGATCCTGCTTCCTTTCTTAACACCGAGTGGATTAATTTATGGCAAGGCGAAGACCAAGAAAATGCAAAAGTGGCGATCGCTGCGGCCAAAATAGGTAATGTCGGTCAATTTCAGGGTTATTGCCCCACAACAAAGGGTAAGCCGAAGTGGTGGGATGTAATTATTACTTCGGTGCGAAATGCATCAGGAATTATTGCACAACTCTTAGTCGTCTCCCGCGATATCACAAAGCAAAAGCAAGCAGAAGCAGAACGCGAACAACTTTTATTGCGTGAGCAAGCTGCGCGTGAACAAGCTCAGACAGCGAATCGAATTAAAGATGAGTTTTTGGCAGTGCTATCACATGAATTGCGATCGCCCCTCAATCCCATCCTGGGTTGGTCTAAGTTGCTTCGCAATGGGACATTAAATGCCGCAAAAACGGCTACTGCTTTGGAAACAATCGAGCGCAATGCCAAACTCCAAGCACAATTAATTGAAGATTTGTTAGATATTTCTCGCATTTTGTCTGGCAAACTCAATTTAGAAATGGCTCCTGTTAACTTAGCATCGACCATTGAAGCGGCTATTGAAACTGTGCGTTTAGCAGCAGAAGCGAAGTCAATTCAAATTCAGAGAGTATTTGACCCAAATATTGGGCAGATTTTGGGAGATTCTGCTCGGTTACAGCAAGTATTTTGGAATTTGCTTACTAACGCTGTAAAATTTAGTTTCGCTGGTGGACGGGTCGAAATTCGCTTAGAGTGCCGAGACTCCCAGGCTCAAATTACTGTTAGCGACACGGGTAAAGGTATTAATCCTGACTTTCTCCCCTACGTGTTTGAATCCTTTCGTCAGGCAGATGCGACAACAACTAGGAAGTTTGGCGGACTAGGGTTAGGGCTGGCGATCGTCCGTCATCTAGTTGAAGTGCATGGCGGTACTGTTCAAGTAGACAGTCGTGGAGAAGGACAGGGAGCCATCTTTAATGTCAGGTTTCCTTTGATGAAAGCACAACGTTCTAGCCAGAAAGCAGAAGAAAACCGCTCATTTTTTACTTTTAACACCTCACCTCTGACAGGAATACGGGTATTAATCGTTGATGATGATGAAGATATCCGTGATTTTTTGGGCTTTGTCCTTGAGCAGGCGGGAGCAGAGGTTAGTATTGTCACATCGGCAATAGAAGCATTGCAAGCGGTAGAGCAATCACCACCAGATATTTTGTTGAGTGACATTGGAATGCCAGATATGGATGGCTATATGCTGATTCGACAAATTCGAGCCATGCCAGCCGAACAAGGTGGGCAAATTTTGGCTTTAGCTCTCTCGGCTTATGCTGGAGAAGTTAATCGCCAACAAGCTCTAGCCGCCGGATTTCAGCAGCACGTTGCCAAGCCAATCGACCCAGACGCATTAATTGCAGTCATTCTAGATATAATTGCCAAGGTAAATTAAGCTCTGAGCGCATTTAGATACTTCGTAATATCAAGGATTAGCAGACTTGATTGATACTACTAGCCATTTGTGCAGATCAATCGCTGACAAAAATTTAACAAAGTTTAGGGGTTTAATTCCCCTGCCTAATGACGGCAGAACGTTTTGGGTCGGGGTCTAAATCCCCGTCACAAAAATTAATTACGAATTACGAATTACGAATTATTTAATTTTATTAACTTCATCCTCCTAACTGTCGCAGCATGGCTTCTACTCTGTTGACGCCATCTGAGTCATTGCGCCGCTTGTACAAGTCACGGGCTTTCTGAAGCAAGCTGTTGGCTTGTTTGGTTTGTCGTCGCTGTTTATACATCGAACCCATTAACTCATAAGTCTGGGCGTTGTTCTTATCCAAGTCGATTGCTTGTTGGTATGCCCAGCTAGCAGCATTATAGTCTCCCATCCGAGATTGGGTTACAGCCAATCCTAAATAGGCGTTAACGTTGTTACGGTTCAGCTGGATAGCCCGACGGTAGCCTTCTTTTGCCCCAGGCGTGTCGCCCAAATTCGCTTTGATGTAAGCCACGGCGTAGTAAAAATCACTATTGTTAGGGCTGATGGCGATCGCACGACGATAAGATGTTAATGCTGCCTGGTAATTTCCCTGTTGAGCGTATAAATACCCAATACCTGAATGGATTTTAGCATTCTTCGGATCTAGCCTAGCTGCTTGCTGATAAGCTGCGATCGCACCACCATAATCGCCCGTATCCACTAACCTCCGTCCTTCTTCTAGTAATTGCTTTAACTCTGGGTTTTTGCCTTGCGCTACTAATACCTGAGACTGAGCCACAGAAGGTATAGTCAAGGAAAAACATCCTAATAACACCACACTCAGCACAATTGATGTTGACTTGTACACAGTAAATTTCCTGAAATTTTAGAGGACTTTTTTCTTGTACATTAAAACAAAAATATGGCCTTTTGAAAACTGTATTTCTTCGTATTGATTAAGATGTTAATAATTCATTGACTTTTTCTTTTACAATGGCACACATTACAGAGTTTTTACTGAATTATCAAGTGTAAGATATCAAGCTTAGATGAAGTTACTTACATATAAATCAGTAAGCTAGCAAAATAACACTTTTTTTGTCAGTAGTTATACGTGTTACTCAGAATCCAACAGGCCTTTAGCTTAATTTGAGAAAGCGACCCGCCAATTTAAGTTGTTTTATTTAATAATTTACTGAGTCTGTGTCCAATTGCTCACATGATACTACCTTTAGTAACCCTCTATCCAGGTGTTTATATCCTTATGGGACATGACACGGTAAGATAAATTTAACAAGCTAAATGTTTTTTCAAATACTAGTTTTTAGCCAGCAAGTGAAAGCGCAAATGCGAGCGATCGCAATCTAAAATAGTGTGAGAGAATGTTTATCAAGCTTATATCAATACCAACTAGTTTTGTCTGGGTATTTTAATAATAAATATCAACCTATATACCATCTGAGAGGCTAATTTATGATTATAACTACCACTGATGTAATTCAAGGAGCCGTTATTGAGTCCTACTTAGGCGTTGTGACAGCAGAAGTAGTCTACGGCAGCAATTTCTTGCGAGATTTTTTGGCGGGTATTCGAGATATTATTGGTGGACGGACTGGTAGCTATGAGCGTCTATTTGAGCAGGGTCAACGCAAGGCATTAGAAGAATTAGAACAACGAGCGCAACGTTTAGGAGCAAATGCTGTGATTGGGATTGAAATTGATACTGGCACAATCAATCTTGACCAGTCAGGAGTTCTTTTGCTGATTACTGCCACAGGTACTGCTGTGAGGATGCGTTAATTTTTGATTATCCTTACTTTTGAGAATCGTTACAAAATTTTCTCTTAAGTCTAATTCTGTACATAATTAAAGCTAGATTATCATAAAATTTAAGAATTAATTGTGTTTTAATTTTAAACTTTTAAAATTTATTTTATAAAAATTTATTAATATTTTAATAAATACTAAGATGTATAGATTTTTGTTAAATAAATCTGCTTCTTCTCACTAAAGATATACCTATTAACTCTTTCTATTGATAGATATAAAAGCAGATGATTTAGTTATTTAATTTTAAACATAAAGCATAAATATACCTGAAATAAGCTTTGCTGAAACAGCACTGGAGAACATAAGCTATGTCATACGTAAATCGGACAGGTAATGAAGGTATTGCTACTGAGCCTGTGGTAGCAGGCCGAGTAGCTGAATATCATGATCTTGTTCGCTGGGGTCCGATTATTTCTGGTTTGTTGGTTGCTTTAGCTACTCAATTAATTTTGAGCGCTATCATTGGTGCTTTTGCGGCAGGCGCAGTTGAAGGTTCAGGTGCACCCAGATCAATTGCCTCTAACGCTGCGGGTAATGCGGGGCTTTGGTCAACTATCGCTTTACTAATTTCCCTATTTACAGGTGGTTGGGTTACAGCCCGTGCTTGTGGCCCGATGAACCGCAATACAGCTCTTCTTAACGGTGCAATTCTTTGGGCAACGACCTTAGCAGTTAGCTCATGGCTGTTAGCAAGTGGAGTATCTGGTGCTTTTGGTGTTGCTGCTTCTAACGCTGGGGCAGTGATAAACCAGGTACAACAGCAAGGTGGTGTTAATGTACCACAAGCAAACATCAGCGCCCAACAAGCTCGTGATGCAGCAGCTAATTTACGTTCGGGATTGTGGTGGTTTGTGTTTGGTTCTTTGTTGGGTTTAATAGCCTCAATGATTGGAGCCGTAACTGGCGCTCGTAGTCCTCGGGCTAACAATTACAATGCTTAAATAATTGTTTGACAAACAAAATGTTATTAACTTTAAAAGCACCTTGGAAAAGGTGCTTTTTATTTAGGGACTTCCAAGAAATAAATCTAATAAACGAACCTTATTAGACGCAGAGAACGCAGAGAGAAGAAATAGAGAGAGTTTTTGCGTCAGTTTTGGAACATTTTTTTATTTGGAAGTCCCTTATAGCGGTTCCACATACAACCTACGAAGATTCAAAACATACGCAGTATTGAGATGCGCTAAACCTATTTAAGTACAAGAAAGAAGAACGAACCGCAAAGGGCGCATACGAAGTTTAGCACACCAAGAAAGAAGTTAAAAGAGTCTGGCGTAGCCTCACAAAGAAATGGTATAAAGTACAGAAAAAAATAATTAATCACAGATAAACATAGTTATTCGTAGGGATACGGCAATGCTGCGTCTCTCATTGAAATGAGACTTTTTTAGAAGCGAGATATTCTCTATGGCTATTTTATAAAAATCAATGAAATCCAAACTTTACCATTTCAGGTATGAACCTTCAATGCCCTGTTCACGTCGAATTTTACCATCTTTTTCAAACCAGGCAATTACTTGCTGCGCTGTTAAATCTTCAATAGCAACACTGTACTCTTGAGCGATATGTTTCAAAAGCTTATGTGATGAAATTGTCAATCTTGTTAAAAACTTTTCTGGGGAAGACAACAAAGCTGCGTCTACTTTTGCTGATTCTTCGAGAGTTAAAAATTGTGTTGATGGTTGCTGGGTTGGTACATCCATAAATGAAATGCTATCTCAAACTTAGTTGGGGATTGGAGATTGGGGATTGGCAATTCGGTATTAGAAAATGACTAATGACGAATGACTAATGACGAATTTGTACCAAATAGCCACAACGATGTTCGCCATCAATAATCCAGTGGGTGCGTTCTACGGTACAATCTGGTAAGACGGCTGCAAACATTTCTAATTCATGACCACAGATGCTGGGGAAAGACTCGGCAACGTTGGAAATGGCGCAGTTATGCTCCATTAAGATAAAGCGATCGCTCTCAAAGCAGTCATTCACATCAACAGGGTGATACTCCGCCATGAAGCCTTCCGCTTTTCTCAACTCTACTAAGTTGGCTACACGTTCTCGCAGTGAACCGTTACCCACGCGATGGCGGTATTCTTTGGCTTTCCTCTGCCACTGCTTCTCTAAAATCGATTTAAATTGATCGTGTCCTACCGTTTCGGCTAAGGTGTCTAGCAACGAAACCGCAAAATTGCCGCTTGCATCACCAAAGCGATCGCTCATTGTTCGATGCAAGCGATCGCGTCCCTGACGACTCAGTTGATAAAGGTGTTGCGGACGCCCCATTCCCGCCGCCTGTACTGATGTCGCATACAAAACTAGCTCCTCCGTCTCCAAATCTTTGAGATGGCGACGAATCGCTTGGGGGGTAACCTCTAAAAGTTCAGCTAGCTCTAAAGCCGTTGCTTTTTCGTGTTTGTGCAGATATTCTAGAATATCTTGCTTGGTTGAGGACTGGTGGGTAGTCGCCATCTTATGGTTGCTGCAAGACGTTCAGCGAACGTCCCAAAAATTTATTTGAAAATTTGACTGTACCGATTTGGGATTTGGGATTTGGGATTTGGGATTTGGGATTAAAAAAGTTTTTTGGTACATGCCCAGATGCCACTTACTTTATGCCTCTGGTAAACAAGAGGGTGCGCGATCGTCAATCTAAAACCCTTGAGCCAAGTACCCTTTTGGTTTATTTCAATCTAAAATTGCAAATCTAAAATCCAAAATTGTTTGACTTTGACAACATTGTTGTTGTTAATTTAGCGTAAAATGAAGATAGATTAAACAACATAGCTGTTGTTTTACTCTCCACAACTATTCTAGCAGCCGTGTAACCATTCCGTAACGGGAAATGGGAATCGGTTAGCCGCAGCCCGTCTCCCATCCTAAAAGAGTTCAGAACACGAGAGATTATTACTGATGAGTGCCACTGTCAAAACCTTAGTCAACCAACCCTACAAGTACGGCTTTGTTACAGATATTGAAGCCGACACAATTGAGCGTGGACTAGACGAGGACGTTATCCGCTTGATCTCCTCTAAGAAGAACGAGCCGCAGTTCATGCTGGACTTTCGCCTGAGAGCTTATCGCCAGTGGCAAAAAATGACGGAACCAACTTGGCCTAATGTCAAGTATCCGCCAATTAATTATCAGGATATCATTTATTACTCAGCACCAAAACGCAAGAAAGAAAAACTAAACAGTCTGGATGAAGTCGATCCAACCCTTTTAGAAACCTTCGAGAAGTTAGGTATTTCTCTATCTGAACAAAAGCGGCTGGCAAATGTCGCCGTCGATGCAATTTTCGATAGCGTTTCTGTCGCTACTACATTTAAAGAAAAGCTAGCGGAAGACGGCGTTATTTTCTGTTCGTTTTCCGAAGCATTGCAAGAACACCCAGAACTAATCAAAAAATATTTGGGTAGCGTTGTTCCCATCGCGGACAATTATTTTGCCGCATTGAACGCCGCCGTATTTAGCGATGGTTCTTTTGTCTATATTCCTAAAGGCGTAAAATGTCCAATGGAACTGTCTACCTACTTCCGCATCAACTCTGGTGATACGGGACAATTTGAGCGGACTTTAATTGTCGCTGAAGAAGGTAGTTATGTTTCTTACCTCGAAGGTTGCACTGCACCGATGTATGATAGCAACCAGCTACACGCCGCCGTTGTGGAACTTGTCGCCCTCGACAACGCCGAAATTAAATACTCCACTGTGCAAAACTGGTACGCTGGCGATGCTAACGGTAAAGGCGGTATTTACAACTTTGTCACCAAGCGCGGTTTATGTCAGGGCGTAAATTCCAAGATTTCTTGGACTCAAGTAGAAACAGGTTCGGCAATTACTTGGAAGTATCCTAGCTGTGTGTTGGTGGGTGATAACTCTGTGGGTGAGTTCTACTCGGTGGCGCTGACAAATCATCAGCAGCAAGCCGATACTGGCAGTAAGATGATTCACGTAGGTAAGAATACTCGTAGTACAATTATTTCTAAGGGAATCTCCGCAGGTAATTCTAGTAATAGCTATCGGGGTTTGGTGAAAGTCAATCCGACAGCTATTGGGGCGAGAAATTATTCTCAGTGCGACTCGATGCTAATTGGGGATAATGCCCATGCGAATACTTTCCCTTATATTCAGGTGCAAAATAACGGTGCGAAGGTGGAGCATGAAGCTTCTACTTCTAAAATTGGGGAAGATCAGTTATTTTACTTTGCTCAACGGGGTATTTCTTCTGAAGATGCGATTTCGATGATGATTAGCGGCTTCTGTAAGGATGTTTTCAATCAGCTACCGATGGAGTTTGCTGTGGAAGCTGATAAGTTGTTGAGTTTGAAGTTGGAAGGCAGTGTGGGATAAATGGAAGGAAGGATAAACACAGAGACATCGGTGTTCTGTGTTTATCTGGAAGAGTAAGGAACCGCAGAGGCGCAGAGAGCGCAGAGAGAAGAGAGAAGATGATTATTGAAAATAGTGAAGTTGTGCTGTCAGTACGGAATCTGACGGCTAATGTTGATGGGACACCGATTTTGATGGGTGTGAATCTTGATGTGCGATCCGGTGAAATTCATGCGATTATGGGGCCGAATGGTTCTGGTAAGAGTACTTTTTCTAAGGTGTTGGCTGGGCATCCGGCATATGAGGTGACTGGTGGTGAGGTGATTTTTCAGGGGCAAAATTTGTTGGAGTTGGAACCGGAGGAACGGGCTAGAAGTGGTGTGTTTTTGGCGTTTCAGTATCCGTTAGAAATTCCCGGTGTGAGCAATTTGGATTTCTTGCGGGTGGCGTATAATTCCCGGCGTAAGGCGCAAGGTTTGGAGGAAATAGACGCTTTTGATTTTGACGATTTGATTGAGGAAAAGCTGGATGTGGTGAAGATGAATCCCAGTTTTCTCAGTCGGAGTTTGAATGAAGGGTTTTCTGGTGGTGAGAAAAAGCGGAATGAAATTCTGCAAATGGCGCTGCTAGAACCAAAGTTAGGAATTTTGGATGAGACTGATTCGGGTTTGGATATTGACGCGCTCCGAATTGTGGCGAATGGGGTAAATCAATTGGCAACTCCAGAAAATTCGACAATTTTGATTACTCACTATCAACGCTTACTCGATTATATTGTGCCTGATTTTGTACATGTGATGGCACAGGGGCGGATTATCACCAGTGGTGGTAAGGAACTGGCATTAAAATTAGAGTCTGGCGGTTATGATTGGGTACTGGCAGAATTTGCAGCTGCTGAGGTGGGTGTGTAATGAGTATTCAAGTATCTCAAAGTCAGGCTTCCAACACCTTGGTAAATGGAGATCCTTACCTGAGTGAGTTGTTAAATCAATTTCAGGGATTGATTTTGGAGGAACTTCCTCAGCCGGAAACATTTGCTTGGTTACAACAACTGCGCGATCGCGCTGCTAATTTTGTCCGTCACTCAACTATCCCCACTACCCGTGAGGAAGAATGGCGATTTACTGATCTGTCGTCTCTACGGCAAGTAAAATTCAATGTAGAGACACGAGAGTTTTGGTCTATAAAATTTGATATCACACCACTGACTTTACCAGAAGCTGTTGATAGTAGGTTGGTGTTTGTCAACGGAGTTTTTGCGCCGGAACTCTCATCTGTTGCAGATTTGCCTGAAGGTATATGGGTGGAAGATTTACCTATACTTCCTTTAGAATATCGCTCTCGCCTAGAGAATTATTATTCAGTCCAAGAACAGGGTACAGAAGAAGTATTCACTGCGTTGAATACCGCTGCTTTCACAAATGCATCTGTAGTATGGGTGGGAAAAAATGTTGTGGTAGAAACGCCAATTCATTTACTATTCCTGTCTATTCCTGGTAATTCACCGATACTATCACAACCTCGTTCTTTAGTAGTGGCTGAATCTGGTAGTAGTGTTACGCTCATTGAAGATTATCTGTATCAACCAACAAACATAGAAGATCCAGAGCAAATAGAACTTGGGGAAGCAGTTCACTTTACTAACGCAGTTACACAAATCTGGATTGAGGAAAATGCCCAGGTTAACCATACTCGAATCCAACGTGATAGTGCAGAGGCTTTTCATATTGGTAAAACATCTGTCTTGCAAGCTCGTGATAGTCGATATACAAGTCATGCCATAAGTTTAGGGGCAAAGTTGTCGCGGCACAATTTAGAAATTTTGCAAACTGGTGAGCAAACAGAAACTACTCTCAATGGGTTGACGGTGATTTCTGGTAAGCAGTTGTCTGATACTCACAGTGCGATCGCACTTAACTATCCTCACGGTACAAGCGATCAATTGCATAAATGTATTGTAGGCGATCGCGCTCATGCGGTATTCAATGGTAAAGTTTTTGTACCCAAACTAGCGCAGTTGACAAATGCAGCCCAGTTGAATCGCAATTTGCTGTTATCACCTAAAGCCAGAGTTGATACCAAACCCCAATTAGAAATTACTGCGGATAATGTCAAATGCGCTCACGGTGCTACCGTTAGCCAATTGGAAGATGACGAAATATTCTATCTGCAAAGTCGCGGAATTGATGAAAATGATGCTCGGAAGTTGTTAATTAACGCCTTCGCGGCTGAAGTCATCAACCAAATACCAGTTCCTTCTCTGCGAGAAATCCTGTTAAACACAGTCAATAATCTTAAGTCTCTGACTAATGACTAATAACTAATCTACCAATGACTTTTACTCCTACCAAAACCCTTGCTGATAAAGTTCGCGCTGACTTCCCGATATTGCATCAGAAAGTCAACGATAAACCCCTGGTTTATCTCGATAATGCTGCGACATCACAAAAGCCTTTGTTCGTATTAAATACCCTGCAGGATTATTACGAACAATATAATGCTAACGTGCATCGAGGTGCTCATTCTCTGAGTGCTAAAGCAACTGATGCTTATGAAGGTGCTAGAGATAAAGTTGCCAAATTTATTAATGCTGCATCGCGTCAGGAAATCGTCTACACGCGCAACGCAAGTGAGGCGATTAACCTAGTAGCTTATAGCTGGGGAATGAATAATTTGCAGCCGGGAGATGAAATTATTCTCTCGGTGATGGAACACCACAGTAATATTGTGCCTTGGCAATTGGTGGCACAAAAAACGGGTACAGTACTGAAATTTGTAGAATTAACACCAGAAGAAAGTTTTGATTTGGAACAGTTTAAAAAACTGATTTCTGAAAAAACAAAGTTAGTGTCAGTGGTGCATATTTCTAATGCTTTGGGTTGTATTAATCCAGTAGAAGAAATTGGTGCGATCGCTCACAGTTACGGTGCTAAATTCTTAGTTGATGCTTGCCAAAGTGTTCCCCACTTCCCGATTGATGTACAGAAAATAGATTGTGACTGGTTGGTAGCTTCCGGGCATAAAATGTGTGCGCCAACTGGGATAGGATTTCTGTATGGCAAGTTAGAATTATTGGAATCAATGCCACCATTTTTTGGTGGTGGTGAGATGATTGCAGAAGTGTATTTAGACCATTCTACCTACGCAGAATTACCCCATAAATTTGAAGCTGGGACACCTGCAATTGGAGAAGCGATCGCACTTGGTGCTGCAATAGATTATCTTAAGCTAATCGGTATGGATAAAATCCACGCCTACGAAGCAGAATTAACAGCTTATTTGTTCCAACAATTAGAGCAAATTCCCCAAATTAGAATTTACGGCCCCAAACCAAATGCTAAAGGTGAAGGTAGAGCCGCTCTTGCGTCGTTCACAGCCGGAGAAGTTCACGCCAACGACTTATCTACATTATTAGATCAAGAAGGCGTTGCTATCCGTTCTGGACACCACTGCACTCAACCATTACACCGTTACTTAGGTCTTGCTGCAACCGCACGAGCAAGTCTATCTTTCTACAATACCCGCGAGGAAATTGATATTTTCATCAAAGCACTGAAAGAAACTCTGGACTTTTTTGCAGGTTTCCTTGCTTAAAGTTACAAAATATTCAGATAGTGATTGTGCCAATTATCAGCAACATATCTTGCTAATAATTGGCACAATTTAATTATATAGCGTTTTCCAGTCTGTTGAGATACAAGAACCCCAACCCCCTAAGAGCAAGCTCCTTGCTTGCTCTGATGTACCTCATTTGAGCGCGAAAAGCTATAGTAGTCCTATTTTATTCGTGAAAAATATAGATAAGAAACGAACCGCAAACGCGAGTGCGTCTCCAAGAGTTGAACGCCTTGGACGCAAAGGGAAGAAAGAAGAAAGAGATATATAATTTTCACAAAGGACGCAAAAGAAGAGAGATGGCAAGAAAAGAGTTTGATGTGGGTGAGTATGTTGATCAAATGGCGTTGTTATTGAATTTGCAGCTAAGAGATGAGTATCGTGATGGTGTGGTGGCAAATTTTGAGAGAATTAATGCGATCGCTAATCTTGTAAATTCTTTTCCTCTCGCGCAGGATATTGAAGTTGCACCAGTTTTTGAACCATGAATGATGCTGTATCGATAGCTGCTGCTGTACGCGAAGGCAAAGTTAGCGCGGTGGAAGTTACCAAGGCTGCGTTAGCACGAATAGCAGCGTGGGATAATCAACTCAACTGTTTTACGGCTGTCACTGCTGAGACAGCTTTAACAGATGCAGCCCGCATTGACAAGGAAATTGCCCAAGGTAATTATCTTGGAATGCTTGCTGGTGTGCCTTTTGCGGTGAAAAATCTCTTCGATATCGCTGGTTTAACGACTCTGGCGGGATCAAAAATCAATGCAGAAAACCCAGCAGCTAGTCAAGATGCAACCGCAGTAGCAAAGCTGAAACAAGCGGGTGCTGTGCTGGTTGGCGCTTTGAATATGGATGAGTACGCTTATGGGTTTGTGACGGAAAACTCCCATTACGGGGCTACTCACAACCCCCATGATTTACAGCGAGTTGCTGGTGGTTCATCGGGTGGTTCGGCGGCGGCTGTTGCTGCTGGGTTAGTACCGCTAACGCTGGGTTCTGATACTAATGGTTCAATTCGCGTTCCGGCGGCGTTGTGTGGCGTTTTTGGTTTGAAGCCGACTTACGGAAGGTTATCTCGGGCTGGGGTAGCTTTATTTTCTACCAGTTTTGACCATATTGGCCTTTTTGCGCGTTCGGTACAGGATATCGCTACGGTGTTTGATGTGCTTCAAGGAAAAGACGATCGCGATCCAATTTGCACAAAGCGTCCGCCTGAATTGGTTTTATCACAACTCAATCAAGATATCTCTAATATCAGAATTGCTATTGCAGCTGATTATTTCACCAAAGGCGCAGAACCGGAAGCTTTAGCAGCAGTGCAAAAGGTAGCTGATGCAATAGAAGTCACTGAATACGTAATAATACCAGAAGCACACCGCGCCCGGGCTGCGGCGTTTGTGATTACAGCTAGCGAGGGCGCAAATCTGCATTTGGATAAGTTGCGTAGGTGTCCTGAAGATTTTGATCCAGCGACACGCGAACGCTTTTTAGCTGGGGCGTTAATTCCTAGTAGCTGGTATCTGCAAGCCCAACGCTTTAGAAGATGGTACCGCGATCGCGTTCGGGAAGTCTTTCAAAATGTCGATGTAATTCTCGCCCCAACTACACCAATTTCCGCACCGCTAATTGGTCAAAAAACCATGATTTTGGATGGGGAAGAAATTCTTGTCCGTCCTCATTTAGGATTATTTACTCAACCATTATCTTTTATTGGTTTACCAGTTTTATCAGTACCAATTCAGCGTCAAAATGCTTTACCTTTGGGTGTGCAATTAATAGCAGCACCATATAATGAAGCGTTAATTTTAAGGGTTGCGGCTGCGTTAGAGGACAAAGGTGTAGTACAGGTAAACGTCTTATTTAATACATAAATATTATTCTTTTTGAATCAAATTAGTACAATAATACTATCAATAATATTTGATGAAATAATAATGAAACGCAAAAAGACAATCGATAGCTTGTATTACATTACACATCTTTATAATGTACCATCTATCCTAAAAAAAGGAGTTTTATCTCATGCAATTGTTGAACAAGAGAATATCCAACGTACACCTGTATATGACCAACAAATAGTTGCTAACCGTAGTAGCAAAAACACACCAGATGGCAAAAGTTTATGGGAATATGCTAATTTTTATTTTCAGCCAAGAAACCCGATGTTATACAGGGTGATAAATGAAAATAAAGATAATGGAATTGTTGTTTTGTCAATACAACCAAGTATACTCAATCGGAAAGACGCTTTTATAACAACTGGAAATGCGGCTAGCCACTTATCACAAATTCTACCTGCAAGTAGCTGGAAAGAGAAAGAAATTATCGCTAAAATAATCAAAGGTATAGATATTGAATGGTGGAAAGAAGAAGATGGGACAAAAAGAAAAATAATGGCTGAGTGTTTAGTGCCTAAGACAGTGACACCGGATTGTATACAAGCAATTTATGTACCAACAGAAAATACTGCAAAAAAACTAGAAGAAGTTATACAAAATTCTGAGTACAAAAATTTACCCAGACCACCAGTGAGCATAGAGCCAACTATGTTCTTCTTGCCTTACAACAGAATAGCTCTAACAAACACAGTTTCTATTGTAGAAGGTGATATGTTTTTCTCTAGAATGCAAACACTTACAATAAGTGTCAACTGCGTTGGAGTAATGGGAAAAGGACTAGCATCAACAGCTAAATATAGATTCCCAGATATGTATGTTCACTATGAAGATTTATGCAAGAATAAAATTTTACAAATGGGTAAACCAAAATTACATAAACGTGAATCTTCAATATTTAATCAACTAGCAGAAGAAACAACATCTTTGCCGTCTGAAAATGGAGAAACATGGTTTTTGTTATTTCCAACAAAACAGCATTGGAAAAATAATGCTGATATCGATGGAATTGAAGAAGGACTAAAATGGGTTCAAGATAATTACAAAAAAGAAGGTATTAAATCTTTAGCAATGCCTGCTTTAGGATGCGGACTAGGTAATTTGGAATGATCTGATGTTGGCCTACTAATGTGCAAATATTTAAAAAATTTAGATATCCACGTTTCCATATACTTACCGACTGATAGAAAAATTGCCGGAGAATTTCTTACCAAAGAATTCTTACTTTCATAAACTTGAATTATACTCCATGAAAAGCTGATGGGTAAACAACTTTTCCCTTGTACCTTTTTTGATAGCTTTGCAGTGGTTTAACCATGAAGACATCCTCTGGTACTGGAAAAGGAGACTCGATTTCATAAACAATAGAAGGCTGAAAGCTAAAACGATTATAGAAGTGGGGATGACCAAAGACAATCACTATGGCTTCTTTCTTTGCCTCTGCTATTTATAACCCTACTTTTATTAGTGTGCTGCCAATACCTTGTCTTTGAAACTGTGGCTGAATTGCCAAAGGTGCTAAACCGAGTATCTGTAGTTTTTCTTCACCCACTAAATCAATGTAGCTGAATAAAATATGACAGACCACAACATTTTCAAGCTCTGCAACCAGAGAAAGTTCTGGAATATAGTGGTCAAAACGGCGAATTTCCTCCACAAGTTTAGCCTCGTTTTCCTGCCCAAAGGCTAATGTATTCGCATCAGCTATTACTGTTTGGCAGAGTTTCACAACGGATATTGATCATTTTAAAATTACTTAGAATTGATATGTACTAATTAAAACTTAATAGCAAGCTCCGCCCCAAGGGTGAAGGACATTATACATTATAAATTTCTGTCGCAAAGAGTACGGCTTATAGCTAGCGTAAAGTGGACAATTTGACAATCTTTAATACTCAAACCACTTGGCGTATAGTCATAATCTGTCCGCACGCAACAAGAACGCAAGACACTTAGTATATGGTTCGAGAACTCGAAAGAAAACGCCAGAGTGCAAAGTTTCCCGAAACTGCACCGGCTGCTAATCCCGTATTTTTTAGAACCTATAGCCGCCGGACTAAGGCGGGACTAAGGGAAACATGGGATGAGGTATGCGATCGCACTCTACTCGGCTTAGTCGAGTTAGGAAAGCTCACTCCAGAAGAAGCTGTCATACTCGATAAGATGCAGCGCAACTTGAAAGCTATGCCCAGTGGGCGCTGGCTATGGGTAGGTGGTACAGACTGGATAACCAAGCCAAAGAATTTTTCCGGGGCTTATAATTGCACCTCTACCAATCTCCAAGACTGGAGCGCGTTCGGATTAATGATGGATTTGGCAATGATGGGCTGTGGTACTGGAGCCGTCATAGAAGCACAATTTATTAACCAGTTGCCCCCCATCCGTAATCAACTGAATGTCACTGTACAAGGCGAAATTGGCAGCACTCCTGCCCAAAAACGGCGTGAATATACTGAAACTCATATAGAAGGCAACAACGTCACTATTCACGTTGGAGATAGCCGTGAAGGTTGGGTTGAATCATATCAAGCCCTCTTAGAACTTTCCACTGACGAACAATTTGGCAAGGTACAGACGCAAAATTTTGCGTCTGTACAAGTATTAGTTGATATCAGCGATGTCCGAAAAGCAGGAGAAACTCTCAACGGCTTTGGAGGAGTTGCTAATCCTGTTAAATTGCCCGGACTTTATCAGCGTTGTGCTTCCATCCTGAATAAAGCTAGAGGAAGACAATTAAATTCAGTTGAATGCTGTCTATTAATCGACCAAGCTGCTGTCACAATTGTTGCTGGCAACATTCGGCGCTGTCTACCTGAAGATGCTTTAGTTCATACTTCCAAAGGTCTTGTTCCCATTTGCGATGTTCAAGTAGGTGATCTAGTACAAACTCCTTTAGGATTTCGGCGAGTTGTTGATAAATTCGACCAAGGATTTCAGGATGTCTATGAAGTTGAAACTAATGCGACTTACCCTAGAGCAACTTTAAACCACAGACAAGCAGTTCTTGCAGATGCTCAAGGGGGAATTACTTGGAAGTCAATTGCAAATCTAGTTGAGGGCGATCGCCTACTGCACAACACACAAGTTCTACCTGGTACAGTTACCCATCTACCCCCTGATTTTACTCAATCTCGACCCTCAAACAGTCGCACAGCTAAGTCATTTGTAATTCCCGAATTAACAGCTGAGGTTGCTTGGCTAATTGGCTTAACCCACGGTGACGGCTATGTTGCTCTGGGTCGCAATAAGTATGATAAGCCGTATGGCCGCGTTGAATGGACAATGAACAGTTTAGATACGGAACTCACAGCTAGAATTCAAGCCAAAATAGATGCTGCTTTAGCTTTATTTGGATTGACTGCTACTCATGGGATCATCAATGGCGAAAACACTGCCAAATCAATCTGTTCATCTATTCGACTAGCTGAGTACTTCCATAGCTATATCAAGCAACCTAATATTCGCCTAGCAATTCCTAGTTTTATTTTGCAGGGTTCAGTAGATATCAGGACGGCTTACCTAGCTGGATTAATGGACAGTAATGGTGCTGTCAATAACCGACCCCCTCACTTAGTTACCTCAGTCTATCGGTCATTTATTAGACAAGTTAGTGCAGTTTTATCCAGCTTGGGTATCGCTGGCAGAATTAGCATTACTCATCCACAGCAGTCGGGATGGCAAGTTAAGTACAACCTCACAATTCCAGCCTTAAAAGAACGTTATAACGCTCTTATTGCACCTCACTCAGTTAAGCGAGAACTCCGCCAAGGGCTGAAAATGTATGGTTTCACCGTGCCTGGTGCAATCATGCGGGAAGCTTACACCTATAGCGAGATGCGAGATATGGGATTTCAAGGTTCTCGCAGTGTTGATGCTAATTATGAACGCTATATCGTTGAAGCTGATATCTCGTTAGATATTCCAATCAGTGTTAAAGGACTGGGCAGTTATGATCATGTCCAGACTTACGATATTGAAGTCGAAGAAGCTCATTGTTTCTATTGTGATGGCTATCTGACACACAATAGTGCTGGTATGAGGCAAGGTTCTAGCGAAGATAGTTTATTCGCCAATGCCAAAGATAATTTATGGCAGCAAGATGAAAGTGGCAACTGGCGAATCGATCCAGAGCGTGATGCACTCAGGATGGCAAACCACACCAGAGTTTTTCACCGCAAGCCAACTTTAGAAGAATGCATTGATGCTGTCCGCAAACAATATTATAGTGGCGAGGGAGCGATTCAATGGGCTGGTGAAGCCGTGGCGCGATCGAACATTGATTTGCTGCCAACACAAGCTTTGAAAGTTGAGTTTTTACAAGCTTATGAACAAGAAATAGCAAAACAATGGTTACAGGAACGCTATCCTCAGCTTGATGCTAATGAGCTAGAACATCGTTTAGCTCGCTATGGGCTAAATCCGTGTGGTGAAATAGTAGGCGCTAACTTCCATTGTGTGAGCGGTGATACCTTACTGATCACTAGAGATGGAATGCCTAAAATCAAAGATGTTGTTGGAGATGAAATTGAGATTTGGAATGGTCAAAAATGGAGCCAGGTAACACCATTTAAAACTGGTAGCGAACGCAAGCTATATCGAGTAAAATTTGCAGATGGTACTTACTTGGATGTCACCGAATATCATCGCTTCTTTGTGAAAGATAGATTTGATAAAGAATACAAAGAAGTCCAAACAAAGGATTTGATGGATGTTAGTAGATATGACATTCATACTGAGCCTTTTACTATTGGCTATGAAGATGGATTAAACATCGATTCAAGTTATGCCTATACTTTGGGGATAGCTGTAGGAGATGGAACTACAGACCAAAATGGTAATGCCAAAATTAGACTCTATGAACAGAAAGCAACTTTATCTGTAATAGGAAGTAAGTCTCCTGAAAGAAACTATGACTACTCACCGACTTTTACAGATGTAACAGACTTAGGTTTTTCTGGAGAATTTTTAAAGAGCTTAAAAACAAATCCAGAGTCACTGAATGTAATTGCTAGTTGGAATCGCCAAGCAATTTTGCAATTTATCGCTGGTTTAGCGGATACAGATGGCACAAATACACATAGCAATGGCATTAGAATTTACATCTCTAATTACGAACGTGCGTATCGAGTGCAGTTATTGCTAACTAAATGCGGTATCCGTTCTTCTTTAAATCTCTGCGCTCATAAAGGGTCAGTAACTAACTATGGTGTTCGCAGTCAAGATTTATACTACTTGCAAATCATTGACTGTGGACAAATTCCTTGCCAGCGTTTGGATGTGAGCAAAGGATGTGACGCCAAATACAAAGGTAAATGGCAAATAGTTAGAGGTGTGGAAGAATTACCAGGTTTACACGATACTTATTGCTTTAATGAACCGGAACATCACAAAGGAGTATTTGGTAATACCCTAACTGGCAACTGCAATTTGTCAGAGGTTCACCTAAATCAAATTGACCCACATAACTACAAAGAACAGGAGGAAGCTTTCACTGCTGGGGCGCTATCTGTAGCAGCACTTTTAAATCACAAATTCCTGGAACCACGCTATCAATACAGCCGTGAATTAGACCCGATTGTAGGAGTTTCTTTTACAGGTTTATTTGATTTCTTTGTCCATGCTTTTGGTGTTGATTGGCTGCGCTGGTGGGAACAAGGAAGACCGGCAACTGCACAAGGATTAGCTTTTAAGCGTGAGGAAGAAAAATATCTAAGTTCCTGGAAAGATATTGTACATCGGGTAGTTTGGGATTATTGCGATCGCCACAATCTCAAACGTCCAAATCGTTGTACCACAGTCCAACCAAGTGGCACGAAGGCATTATTAACTAATGCTAGTTCAGGATGGCATCCCCCGAAAGCGCAAAGATTTATTCGCCGTATTACCTTCGGCAAAAATGACCCAGTAGCTTTAGCTTGTATTGACTACGGTTACAACGTCATTCCCTCTCAATCAGATAAAGATGAACAGGGCAATTTGCTCAACGATCCCTTTGATTCACGGGTGAGTGAGTGGTTAGTAGAAATTCCTGTTTCTGTATCTTGGGCTGATTTACTAGGGGCTGATGAAATTGATGTTTCTAAGTTTTCAGTCTTAGCCCAATTTGATTTTGTCCTCCAGGTTCAACGTTGGTATGTGACTCACAACACATCAGCTACTTTAGAACTTCGATCTGATGAAATTGAACCTTTAGCACAGAGGATCTACGAAACTATCGAGAATGATGAGGGATATATTTCAGCCGCTCTTTTAGCTCGTTTTGATGATTTGCAATCATTTCCACGTTTGCCATTTGAACCGATAGATAAAGCAACCTACGATCGCTTAAATCAAGAAGTGAAAGCACGGCGTAAAACAGATGATTTCTGTGCAGTCTTAAGCCGCTACGACTTAGGTGAAATGTCAGAGGCTGGCCCTAGTGGTTGCGATTCTGATAAGTGTATGTTTCCCGATCAGCAACCAAGCTCATAAGGCAAAATGACTATCAACTAAGAGTAGTCACTATTTATCTATTACAATAAACAGCAGTAGTTTAATTTCATATTAAACTACTGCTTTTTAATTATAAATTTTTCCCTCCTCATAGCATTTCTTTGTGCTGACAATTCAGGTTATGCAGAAAAGCCACGAAACACCTAACCCCCAACTCGTAGCGGGAGGGGGGAAAATTCTATTTCTCTCTCCTCAAAGGAAGAGAGAAATAGAAGTGAGGTTTTCCAGATGACCTGAATTGTCAGTTCTTTGTGAGGCTGCACCAAACCCTTTTAACTTCTTTCTTTCTTTCTTTCTTTCTTTCTTCTTTCTTTGTGTCCTTTGCGTCCTTTGCGGTTCGTTTTTCTTTTTTCTTTCTTGTACTTAAATATGATTTAGCGCATCTTCATACATAATTGCTACCAATAATTATTTTCGTCTAGAAAAGCAGCACAAAATTTCTCTAACACTATTATCCTTGGCAAAAGGAGTCCGCCAATGAAAGCTTACGAAATTCAAAGCAACGCCGGGATTGATACTCTTGCATTAGTCGATCGCCCTGAACCAAAACCAACTGCGGGACAAGTTCTCATTCAAGTCAAAGCAACATCCCTAAATTACCGCGATCTGCTTCTCATTGAAGCTTCTTACGGTTCTGGACAGAAATATCCCTTAATTCCCCTGTCTGACGGTGCAGGGGAAGTCGTGGCGGTAGGGGAAGGTGTGACACGAGTTAAAATAGGCGATCGCGTTGCTGGTATTTTCTTCCAAGACTGGATTTATGGCTCTTTAACCAAAGAGAAAATGAAATCTGATTTAGGAGGAGGTATCAATGGAATGCTAGCTGAGTATGTCGTATTACACCAAGATGGTTTAGTAATATTACCTGACCACATAACCTACATTGAAGGCGCAACCTTACCCTGTGCGGCAGTCACAGCTTGGCATGGACTAGTCACAAAAGGTAATATTCACGCAGGTGATAGTATTTTATTACTCGGTACAGGAGGAGTTTCGATTTTTGCTCTCCAGTTCGCCAAGATACATGGTGCTAGAGCGATTATTACTTCCAGCAGTGATGAGAAATTGGCACGAGCGAAACAGCTTGGTGCTGACGAAATAATCAACTACAAAACAACACCAGATTGGGAAAAACAAGTTTACCAATTGACTAATCGCACAGGTGTAGATCATGTAGTAGAAGTAGGCGGTGCAGGCACTTTGCCAAAATCACTACAAGCAGTCCGTATTGGAGGACGTATTAGTTTGATTGGCGTATTGTCAGGTAGAGGAAATGAAATTGACCCCATGCCAATACTTTTTAAAAGTTTAACAGTTCAGGGCATTTATGTTGGCAGTCGGGAAATGTTTGAGGCGATGAATCAGGCGATGCAAAAACATCAAATCAAACCGATTATTGATCGAGTTTTCCCCTTCATTGAAGCGCGAGAAGCTTATCATTACCTCAAAAGTGCGGCTCACTTTGGGAAAGTCGTAATTCGTAATTCGTAATACAACTCTTGGAGAGGCTGCGCCAACGGCTACGCTCACTACAAATTCGTAATTCGTTCCTATGCACCGCATAGGAATATCTATCATAAGGCTCGTTCAAACGGACTATAATATTTTCTCAGTCGTCTAAAGACGACTTTTGCTATTAGACTCAGAATGAATTCTGAGGCGGGCTATTTTGCTATGCATGTATTATTTTGCTCTCAAACTTTAGATAGATGCTTTAGCAGGCTATACCAACTTTTTTGATTTACATCAGGATTTATTTGCTACTGTAAATCCCTAATTTAATTATGTTATATTATATATAAGTATAAAAATAGAATCGTTTTATTAAAATCATTTTTAGGGAATACACCTTTTGACATTAGGATGAGATTCTTGATTTTCTCCTTATGCTGCGAGTTGCCTTTTCTAGAGACAGCTACATTCAGGAGAATCCCAATGTCATTAAACAAAAATGCCCTTGAGCAACCAGCAAATAATCTGCTGGCAGCTTTGCCACCCAGTGATTATGAGCGTCTTGTCCCCCATCTAAAGTTAGTTACGCTCCCACTTCGGAAAGTCCTTTACGAAGCAGGCCAACCGATCGCACAGGTATATTTTCCTAATAAGGCAGTGGTTTCTATAATCACCACTATGGAAGATGGCTCGACTGTAGAAGCTGGTTTAGTGAGCAATGAAGGCATGGTGGGTGTCCCAGTAATTTTAGGAGATGACACTACAACCACAACAGCATTTGTGCAGGTTGCAGGCGTTGGAATGCAGATGGATGCGGATATACTCGTCAGCGAGTTCAATCAGGGCGGAGCTATTCAAAGCCTGCTGCTTTGCTACGTGCAAGCTGTATACACGCAAATAGCACAAGGATCTGCCTGCAATCGTCTTCATAAATTAGAGGCGCGGCTGGCTCGGTGGTTGCTGACAGTTTCTGACCGTCTAGAATCAGAGGAATTTCCACTCACGCAAGAATTTATCTCACAGATGCTCGGTGTACGTCGTGCTGGTGTCACCGAAGCAGCTAACATCCTGAGCGAAGCCGGAACCATCAGCTACCACCGTGGTCAGATTAACATTTTGAATCGAGAGGCTTTAGAAAAAACCTCCTGCGAATGTTATCAGATTATAGAAGATGAATTTGTCCGTTTATTGGGCAATAAGCCCAATAAACGGCAAAAATAATTTTTTTGAAGCTTCTATGTACGAAACCGTACAGACTTCTGAGAGTCTGTTCATTTAAGATTCTTTAGATTTTCCCCGTGTTCCTTTAGAGAATACACCTTTCGACATTAGGATTAAATTCCGAAGTTCTTTCCTTGTGCCCTGAGTTAGGTTTTCTAAAGTCACCTACCTTAAGGAGAGTGACTTTTAATGCCATTAGATAAAAGCCTTTTTCAGCAACCACCAAATAAGCTGCTCGCAGCTTTACCAGCGAGTGATTATCAACGTCTTGTCCCCCATCTCAAGCTAGTTCCGCTCCCAGTCCAGCAAATCCTTTACGAAGCAGCCGAACCCATTACAAAAGTCTATTTTCCTGATAAGGCAATGGTTTCTATAGTCACCACTATGGAAGATGGCTCAACGGCGGAAGTTGGAATAGTAAGCAATGAAGGCATGGTGGGTATCCCAGTAATTTTAGGAGATAACACGACAACCACAACATCCTTTGTGCAAATTTCTGGTGCTGCTATGCAGATAAATGCAGATGTCCTGAGAGCCGAGTTCAATCGGAGGGGAGCTATTCAAAGTGTGCTGCTGCGCTATGTACAAGCTGTATACTCTGAACTGGCGCAAGGTGCTGCCTGCAACCGTCTCCATACACTAGAAGAACGACTGGCTCGTTGGTTACTCACAGTATCTGACCGTTTGGAATCAGAAGATTTTCCACTCACGCAAGAATTTATCTCCCAAATGCTCGGTGTACGTCGTTCCGGTGTGACAGTAGCAGCTAGCACCCTGAGCCGAGCCGGAATGATCAGCTACCAACGTGGTCATATTAGCATCCTGAACCGACAGGATTTGGAAGCAACTTCCTGCGAGTGTCATCGAGTCATCCAAAACGAATTTGCTCGGTTACTGGGCATGAAGCCCAGTAACCGAGCCAGAAAATTTTTTTGAGTTATGTGTGCGAAACCGGACAGACTCGCAAAAGTGACTTGATTTAAAGTATTGTGATTGAATTTCTCTTTTAATGTTCAGTGAGCCAAAACACTCTTAAGCCGCAAGTAAATAAGTTACTGGCGGCTTTGCCAACTAGTGATTATGAGCGTCTTGTTCCGCACCTGAAGTTAGTTTCGCTTTCCACTCGGCAAGTCATTTACGAACCAGGAGAACCCATTACACAAGTCTATTTTCCCCAACACGCAGTGGTTTCTATAGTCACTAGTATGAAAGATGGATCGACCGTGGAAGTTGGGATAGTGAGTAATGAAGGCATGGTGGGTATCCCAGTAATTTTAGGAGGCAACACAACAACCACAAAAGCGTTTGTCCAAGTTGCGGGCGCTGGAATGCAAATGGATGCAGATGTTTTGAGAACCGAATTCAATCGGGGCGGAGCTATTCAAAACCTGCTGCTGCGCTATGTCCGAGGTATATATACCGAACTTACACAATCATGTGCCTGCAACCGTCTTCATACACTAGAAGAACGGCTGGCTCGTTGGCTTCTCACAGTATCTGACCGTTTGGAATCAGAAGAATTTCCCCTCACGCAAGAATTTATCGCCCAGATGCTGGGTGTACGGCGTTCTGGTGTGACAGTAGCGGCTAGCGCCCTGAACCGAGCCGGAATGATTCGCTATCAGCGTGGTCAAATTAACATCCTGAACCGGGAAGATTTGGAAGCAACTTCTTGCGAGTGTTATCGAGTTATCCAAAACGAATTTGCTCGGTTGCTGGGGAATCAGCCAAGGCGCGATCGCTAGTGAATAATATTAACTTACAATGTCTGGAACCGGACAGACGCTTGCCAGTTAGTTCCATTAATATTTAGTAAAGTAGGCATCAAATGGCATTTACAAATACATCCCATTTGATGCATTTGCAACTCCAAGTGTTCTAGTTCCACGGCGGTGAGAATAATGTCTAATCAGTCGATATCTTTTAAAGGTCTGCGATTGCTCGTTGTGGATGACGACGCTGATACCAGAACCTTACTTACCTTTTTATTTGAATTAGACGGAGCAGAGATTATTACAGCTGCTTCGGCAAGTGATGCTTTAGAAATAATGTCATTTTTTAAACCAGATATCCTAATTAGTGACATTTATTTACCAGATGAGAACGGCTGCTCACTGCTCACGAAGATCAGAAAATTGGAAGCAAAGCGAGGGAGAAACATTCCAGCTATTGCTCTGACGGCATCTGCTTTCGACGAAGACCGTAATCGTGCCTTATTAGCAGGCTATGATATATACCGTTGCAAGCCGATAGACTTAGACGAATTAGCTGCTATGGTTGCTAGTTTAACTAGACTCGAACAATACGCTTGACGTATTTGCATGCCTAAGGGGGGAGTCTGTAAACAAGAAAGTTTTAACTAAATTTTATTTATTTTGAAAATGTGATGTCTACTACGGATTATGTCAACGCCTGGTGATTTTCATCATAAATCAGTGCCTTGGCGTAGTCCGTGGTAGACATCGCATTTTTGTAGGAATCTTTTAACTGATTTCAATGTGAATTCGACGGCTTATATAGTGTCCGCTTAATTAGCTCAATCAAAAAGACCTCTCCCTGATTTTTCTACGCAAAATCGTCCCTCTCCGAGTCGGAGAGGGACAGCGTTGAACTAAAGTTCAACGCAGGGAGAGGTTTGTCGAACTCACGTTGATTTTATCTTTTCTTAATTGCGCTACCAGCAAAAACCTTTTTAAAACACAGGGATATAAAATATACTAAGAATAAATACAGATAAGACTGAAGTAGTTCTCTGTGAGGACTCATTTTTTCATATATTGGGGTGCATTATGGAATATCTTGCTTATTCTCAAATGTTTATTGCTCAAGAAGAGGCATCTCGAAACACCAAATATAATCCGTCTAAATCTCAATTAGATAGCAAAAAACCTCTTACATCTTCTGACATAGTTATTACTAAAGAAGAGGCATCTGGAATCACCAAAGCTAAATTTAATTGGAAAAAACTTCTTAAATCTTCAGCTTGGTTAGCTTTAGCTGGTATTGGTGTATTACTTATTGCTGCTGCCCAAATTCAAATTAGTTCGGCTGCATTTGTCAAGACTAACGGCAGTTGTTTACGTATCCGTACAGGCCCAAGCTCTAACTACTCCTATGTGGATTGTGTACCAAATGGCGCAACACTTCCAGCAATTGAAAGGTATGAAAACGGTTTTGCTAGACTTTCTACGGGTAGATACGTTTTTGCTCGATGGGTTGGTGATAGACCTAACAATCCTCCTGTAACTAGACCTGGTGGTGTTGGCGGTTCGGTGATTCTTACCCCTGGTTCTAGAGGTCTGCTTGTCAGAGACGTTCAGACAGCTTTAGGTAATCTCAAAGTTGATGGAATTTACGGTCAAGAAACTGTTAACCGAGTCCGAAGCTTTCAGGCAAGTAAAGCTTTACTTGTAGATGGTACGGTGGGGCCAGAAACACGAGCCTCTCTGGGTATTTAGCCAAAAGTCACCTTTTGAAAATCTCGTTTCTAGATTCTACTATAGGACTTATAGCAATTCACGAAAATCCTGATACATATAGAAGATTTATCGTAAGGGCAATTCATGAATTGCCCTTACTTGAATTGTTTGCGTAAGTCCTGTACTATTTTCTTGTGAGATAGAGAGAAATCTAAGCTAAGGAAGTCTTAAATTAAAAAAAACTGGCAGAAAAACCAATTTTATGCACCTTGAAAAACAGAAATTTTGCATTTTGTTTAATCTAAGTTCCTAAGTTGATATTTCTGATGAAAGACCCAGGTAATTTTGTACAATCTGCAAAATGCGCTCTGCTGCATGACCATCCCCAAAGGGATTAATTGCATTTGCCATTGCTTCATAAGCATCTGCATCGCTAAGTAACTCAGCAGCATTTGCAAAAATGTTCTCACTCGTAGTCCCTACAAGTTTGGCTGTACCGGCTGCAACAGCTTCTGGTCTTTCAGTGGTATCTCTTAAAACTAATACTGGTTTTCCCAAACTGGGGGCTTCTTCTTGCAAGCCACCAGAATCAGTCAGCAAAAGATGCGATCGCCCAATTGCACCCACCAATTCTCCATAATCTAGAGGATCTGTCAAGAAAATTCGGGGATGATTCCCTAAAAGTTCTTGTAACGGAACTCGCACTGTCGGATTGCGGTGTAATGGTAATAGCATTGCTGTATCAGGAAACTTGTCTAATATCTGTAAAAAGCCTTGAGCGATCGCTAACAGAGGTTCTCCCCAATTCTCCCGACGATGAACTGTTGCTAACAGAACGCGGTATGAATCCCAGTCTAAGCCTGGTACATTACAAACTGCTTGGGTTGCAGCTACATTCAACAACGCATCAATTACCGTGTTACCCGTCATGTGAATTTCACCCAAAACACCAGAACGGTGCAAATTTTCCACAGCCCAAGGAGTCGGTGCAAAGTGCAACTGAGTAATTTGAGAAATCAACCGCCGATTAGCTTCTTCTGGGTAAGGATTTAAGATATCATCAGTTCTTAAACCTGCTTCTACATGACCGATAGGGATTTTTTGATAAAAAGCTGCCAAAGCTGCGGCAAAAGCCGTAGTAGTGTCTCCCTGCACCACCACCAAATCTGGTTTTTTCTCTTTAAATAACGCTTCTAACCCTTGTAAAGTACGGCAGGTAATATCATTTAGAGATTGCTGAACCTGCATAATTTCCAAGTCATAATCTGCCTTAATGTTGAACAGCTGCATAACTTGCTCAACCATCTCTCGATGCTGTCCAGTTAGAATTAGTTGCGACTCAAAACTTGAAGACTTTTGGAAAACCTGAATCACAGGAGCTAATTTAATCGCTTCTGGACGAGTACCCAAAATAATGCAAACACGTTTTTTATTAGTCATTAGTCATCTGTCATTTGCCAATGGTTATAGTCAATAGTCTATGGTCAATAGTCAATAGTTAGCGAGCAATCATCACACAAACCATAAATATAAAAGCACAAATCCCACAATAAGCATGAAAAAACCCGGCTTAGGAACGCGGATTTAATAAAGTACAAAACCTCACCCCCATCCCCTCTCCGTGAGTTCAAAGAGGGGAGACTTTGACTTTCGTCAAAGGCGGGGTGAGGTTAAAAACCATATTTGGATGTTATTTAATTCACATTCCTTAATCGGGTAGATGCACTGTTTATCGAATTTATCTATATACTACATTTTGATATCATAAGTAAAATCACAAACAGCATGAAAAAACCCGGCTTAACCGGGCAGACGCACTGTTTGTCGAATTCACCTGTAACGATTATTTAATCTCACAAGTTAAAGGGCAAGCAGCGTAAACAGTAGTCTGCATTTGGTCTGATTCTCCATGCAACCAGCTTAACCATTTAACTTCACTGGGATGAACTCCTTTAAGAGTTAGTACACCCGCAGCTAAGACAACTGCCATGACATTAAACATGATTAAAGCGCCTGCTACAAGCAAAACAGCACTAACAGGCATCACAGATTGTAAGATGATCGACAACAGACATCCGACCGTAGCCATCAAGACAACTAGTGGAAAACCGACAACCAACAAACATACTGCTAATGTAAAAGTCCATATTAAAAAGCTTTTAATCATCAACAAGGAGTAGGTCTTTCCTAGATTAGAGCTTTGAGCAGAAACCATGACTTTTCCTCCCAAAAATACACAACGAATTTTAATTTTCAGTGATCTCTCGCTTTTGGCGAGTAAACTGATTTTGTTTCTCTACGTGAAATTCAGTATATAAAAACTATTTGGGAAAATGAGCATTTATTTACTAAACTTTACAGTTAATTTTTTCTAATTATGAATTAAAAGTCAACGTTTATATCTATATCAAACAACTTGTTTTCGGCATCTGCCTTCAGGTATATAAGCTAAAAGGTATGAGCTTTTAACCTTGATCCCCACGATATTACTCCTATTCAACTTAACATTTCTTATAAAAACTAGTATTGGTTCTCATAATTCTTAGATAGTCTGAATAAATTATCTGCTGGTGTTTGTGCTGTTAATTGCTGGCAATTCGTGTCCATGCCTGGGATAAATTTCTCATCTAAAAAGCTCAGAATATTTATGTTTACTCATAAGTATTATAAATTACGAAACAATCTCTGTATTTTTTCTGAAGGAGTTTGAGTCCTTCCGTGTGTTAAACCAGTGTAGATAGGTTAAATAATTTATCTAAATAATCTGACTAGTGGAATTTCACGAAAAAAAGATACAAATTGAGGTCGATGAAATGGATTGAACATGGTTCAAGAGTTTCAATCGCCTCCTATCACCACTAAAGCTGGCGTGCAACCACTCTCCAAAAGTCATCAAAGTAAGTGACTTGACTTCTCGTTAATTCAACTTTTTAACTGCCAAATGTGAAGATATATGACACAATCACAGTCTCCATCAAATTCTAACTCTGCTGCTCCCCGTAACCTGCCACCAATGCCGCCGCCACCACCGCCAACCTCTAGTACCCAGAGGCAGATGACACAAACATTGGATATGTCAGATAGGAGTGCTAACCCGCCGGTTGCAGGTCATCGTCCGGTTAGTCCACCGCCAATACCTACTTCAGTTCTCTCTAAAAACAGCAGTGCCGGGCCTACTTTAGAGAAGTTAATCAGGGAAGCTTACGATGAGGGATATTCTGACTTGCACTTGGGTGTAGGTGAAGTACCCCGTTTCCGCAGCCGAGGAGAAATTCAATCATGGGATTATCCAGAAACAGATAAAGAAGCTTTCATGAATTGGTTGCGGGAGGTGATGAGTGAGGTAGAAATTCAGCGCTTTGAAGAACACTTAGAATTTGACGGAGCAACTCAATATGACTTTGCTCGCGTGCGGATTAATGTTTTTGGTACCCTTAGAGGACCTGCGATGGTGTTGCGGTTGATTCCGCTAAAAATCTTAACTATGGAACAGTTGAGATTACCCCCAATTTTTCGGGATATTTGCCATCATCACAAAGGTTTAATTTTAGTGACTGGGCCGACTGGTTCTGGTAAGTCCACCACAATGGCGGCGATGGTTGACTACATCAATAAGGAGATGGCCAAGCATATCATCACCATTGAAGACCCGATAGAATTTATCCATCAAAGCCGCAAGTCTTTAGTCAAACAACGGGAAGTAGGAATGCATACCCGGAAATTTGACAACGCTTTGAAAGCAGCTTTGCGGGAAGATCCAGATTTGATTCTGGTGGGGGAAATGCGGGATAAGGAAACAGTTAACACCGCCCTAAAAGCCGCTCAGACTGGTCACTTAGTTATGGGAACCCTGCACACCAATAGCGCTGTCAAAACCATTGAGCGGATTCTCAATCTCTACTCTGGTGACGAACAGGATGCAATGCGGGTGGCAATTTCTGAGTCTTTGGTGGCTGTAATTGCCCAAGGTTTGTGCCGCACAACTGACGGAAAGCGGGCTGCTTTCCACGATGTGCTGATTAATACTGAGGCTATTAAAGAATGGATCAAAGACGGTAAGTATGATGAAATTGGCGAGTTGATGAAACAAGCTAGCTTTGACGGCATGATTACTATGAATCAGTCGTTGCTCAATCTCTATCAAGACGGTCGCATCACTGAAGAGACTGCTTTAGAAATGTCGCCAACTCCAAACGAAATGGCACAGTTTCTCCGAGGTCGAGTTTAAGATTAGGCATTGGGCATTGGGCATTGGGCATTGGTTATTAATTATTCTCCTCTGCTCCCCCTGCTCCCCCTGCTCCCTCATCCCCCACTCCCCACTCCCCACTCCCAAATATCTTTCTCATCCTGGTTGAGGTTATAGCTAAGGTAAAAGGTAAAAGAGAGAATTTTTTACTTTTAGCTTCTTAACCTCTGTGAATAATTTGACGACAAACAAACTATCTACACCCCAGTTGTTTAAAGGCATTGCCCTATTTACACCTGGAGGAGATTTGATTTACTGCATCGACCCTAGCAAACAAGGTCGATGGCATTTGCATTTGTGTTCGGCTTTGCAAGAAATCCTAGATTTACCAGAGCTACCGCACTTTTTAGTGCCTTGTTATACTGCGACTATTGACCATTGGTTAGATCCACGTACTCAAAAAGTGCGTACTTTTGCTGAAGCTTATCCGGCTGTCATTAGACATCAAGCTTTACTTAATGCCATTTTTGGCACAGGGGAGTTAGTATGGCAAGCAGCTCCTTGGCAAGAGGGGTTGTGCGATCGCATGGTATTAACAAGTTATCGTTCGTCATTCCCGCAGCTTTGGGAGGATCACGATTTAATTGTCCGTCTAGACCTTTCTGAACCTGTGCCAAAATACCACCAGCCAGTAATTGTACAAAAAAAGGAAGCCATCACACAAGGTTATGTTCTGCGATTGTTTGTTGCTGGACATAGCAGTACCACCGAACGCATTCTGCAAAATTTACACGAATTGTTGGAGCGATCGCTGGGACATCCTTATACTCTAAAAGTGATTGATGTTTTAACTCATCCAGAACAAGCAGAACTCAATCAGGTTTCTGCAACTCCTACCCTTGTCAAAGTTTGGCCACACCCAATTCGGCGAATCGTTGGAGAGTTGGATCATGTAGAAAAAATTTTACAGATGTTAGCTGCTAAGGAAAAATTTTAAGTTTTATCACGAATTAAGGGTTAAAAGTGAAACGCAGAGGTTTAATAGATGGCAATTGCTTTCGCTAGAAATCAAAGAAAGTCTGTACTAAGCTCATGGATAAAAAACCGCTTTTCAATCAGACTAGTTTTTTGGATCAGTGCGCGAATGGGTAGGTGTTGGTGAAGAGGTGACTACAAAAATGCCTGAATTGCCGTGTATGCAACATTTGACGGCTGTAGAATCTTTAAACTATCCGCGCACCTTATGTGGACTGCCTTTCAGCTATTTTCGTTTAGCACAATTGCCACTTCTCATGTTATAATTTTCCTATTCGCGCTATTGAACCTTGAAAACCAAATAACACAGGGCTTTCAGACGCCAGCGATTGCAATCAACTAAAATCCCTATTAGGGATTGAAACCATGAAAAGGCAGGAATTGTCCATACTAAAGGAAATTGCAATCAACTAAAATCCCTATTAGGGATTGAAACTGGACAGTACAAAGAAGCAATGACAATTCAAATGGACTGAGTTAGCAAATTGATCAACTCAAGCGATCGCTTGCACTACAGTCAAATATTTTATGATAACTTTATGGCGATTTTGTTAAATTATAAAACTTGTCAGAACGCATCTGAGTGCCATTTCGCCAAACTTCCACTTTTTCAGGGGTAACTAAATAATAAAAACTACCATTATCTGCTCGATATCTGCCTTTGCCAATATTTAAAGCTGCAATTTTTATAGGCTTGGTAGGGTCTTGTTTCAACTGTCCAATATAAAATAACTGACCATTTTCTTCACAGACTTTTACACGAATACTTGCAGTCTCACCCTGAATAATGGTAACTCCATTGCATTTATTATCACTGCTAACAGGTGCAAAACCTATTGGAATTGGCTGTGAAGGTGAAACTTGTTTTGCTAGTAGGGGTGTTGAGACTGGGTGGTTCTGGTTATCCACTTGCTGTTTAGCAGCAGATGCAACACTTGCAGTTAAAGATGTTAGCATCCGAAGGGGGTCAACTGCTATTAGACCATTTGCATGAACTTCAAAGTGCAGATGAGGCGCTGTACTATTGCCTGTAGATCCCATCTCAGCAATAATTTGACCTTGAATGACCTCTTGACCTTTCCTCACCAACAAACGGCGATTGTGACCATAAACAGTGATACTGCCGTCAAGATGTTTAATAGTTATAGCATTGCCTAATCCCCAATTATCCCAACCGGCTTTGATGACTGTACCAGATGCAGCAGCAACAATTGGAGTACCAGATGCCCCTGCTATATCAATTCCTTCATGTTGATATTTGCGGAAGCCTTGAGAAATAAACCCTTGAGTCGGCCAGATTAAGTTAGAAGCAGGGATAGGAGTTTGCTTAATTGGAGAATCGTCTGCTAACTGTGTTAAGGCAGGTGTACTTGTACTTAATACGGCGGTTAAGGATATTAACCCAATTAGTCCATAAGTGCGGTATCGATAAAGGGTAACTTTTTTCATAGGAATACACGGGATGCGGGAAACTCAGCAATTCATGATTATTTGCTGTTTCAAGCTGACTCGGTAAATATCAGGAAATTTAGCAGATATAACACCTTGGCGCTACAAGTATAATCTTTTTACTGTATGCCAGCCACCGACGCATCGAACGCTGGCATACGTTTATTGTGATTCTTCCCTTCTGGCTCAGGACTTAGTGTAATTATTGATTACTTTGGCTAATTCTGGCACTGCTTCTTCTACGTGCTTTTTGGCTGAACCGCGAAGTTTTTCATAGGTTCCTCGCACGATTTGACGCTTGGCGTTCTTGACTCTAGCATCGGTGACACCCAGTAGCGCGTCTGCCGTCTGAGAACGATTTGCATTCAGGTATTCAATTGGATCGCCTTTCTGTACGCCTTGACTCCAGATGGGATCAAGTGCTGTGAAGCACTGCGGTAAAATCTGCTCAACCACGTAGGGGATATACCCTGGCTTAACCCCTTTCAGGGCGGCGAAGGCAGTTTTTAAAGCGATGCCACTGATGCCTGACTTGGATGCAAGCTGTCCTTCAATCATGTTGCAACAGTCATCTATGACCATAGCCTTTTTGGTCGGGTTCAAAAGTCCCTCACTCAGTCCCATTTCACTTTTCCTTATCTAAGTACTTAATTTCTATTCGACTAATTTTTTTAGCAAGCAGGAAATTACAGAAAATCGTATCAGAGTTAGAGGATGTTATGAATATAAGCTGTCTGTCTGGGTGTACATAGGTCAATTGGGGTCAATTTAAGTTTGCTGGGTAAGCAAGTTCGTAGTGAGTTAGTCGCTCAAAGGGGTTTCCCCCATGAGCGACTAACGAACCTGTTGGGTAACGACTTTAAGTCTTTATTTTCTAAGCACTAAAGTCGTTACTACAAACTTTTCAAAACTAGGCAGTTTGCTAGAGAGATTTAGGTAGGGACAAAAATTAGGTTATCCCATCTTGCTGAGACCTGAACTGTGTCTCTGGGTGACTTGAGCCAGCAGGCAAAATATGTTCAGATCCCGAAGCTCCATTTGGAGAATCTGGAGGTTTTGAGCCACCCGATCGCTTCGGATAAAATATAGCCTCAGCCAAGCTCTTAACCAAAATATACAAAATTGGCACTAAGAACAAACTTAAGAACGTTGAAAGCATCAGCCCCCCAAAGAGCGCTGTTCCTAAAGACCAACGACTGCTGGCTCCAGCCCCTTGAGAGATCACCAAGGGCAAAAATCCTAACAGCGCTGCAAAGGAAGTCATTAAGATGGGTCGCAGACGTTCTTGCCCCGCTTTCACCGCCGCCCGTGTGTAGCTCATGCCTTGCTCATGCTGCTGATTGGCAAATTCCACGACTAAAATCGCGTTCTTTGCGGCTAGACCAATCAAAGTCACTAGACCTACCTGGCAATAAATATCATCCACCACTTTGGGGAAGAGGCTACCTGCCATGAAAATATTAGAACGTACCCAAATCGCCGTCATTGCTCCCAATACTGCGAGGGGAACTGTCAGCAAAATAATGATCGGGTCAATGTAGCTTTCATACTGAGCCGCTAGCACCAGAAAGACAATAACGAAGGCGAAGGCAAAAATTAAGCCGGTAGATCCCCCAGATGTCTTTTCCTGGAGATAAGTCCCAGTCCACTCATAACCAAACCCTTGAGGTAAGACCTCTGCTGCTAGTTTCTCCATTGCTTGAATCGCCTGTCCAGAACTAGCGCCAGGAGCCGGAGAACCCTGGACTTTGATTGACCTGTATAAGTTGTAATGGGAGATAGTTTTCGGCCCTACAAAGGGAGTAACTTTCACCAGATTGCTCAATGGAATCATCGCCCCACTTGCAGAGCGAACGTACAGCTTGCCAATATCATCTGGATTAGAGCGGAAAATTCCATCTGCTTGGACATATACTCGATACTGTCGCTGTCCCTGCACAAAGTCATTCACATATTGCGACCCCAAGTAACTTTGCAATGCCCCAAAGATGTCGTTGAGTTCAACGCCGAGAGCTTTGGCTTGGTTGCGGTTCACTTGGATGTCAAACTGAGGAGTGTCTGCGGTGAACTGAGTGAAGACTCGTTGCAGAGCAGGGTTTTTATTGGCCGCCCCAATAAATTTTTGAGCAGTATCAAGCAGGGTTTGAATCGGCGCACTTCCGGTTTTATCTTGAATGATAAACTCAAAACCACCTGTACTACTTAATCCTCTAACTGGAGGAGCATTCACAGCGATCGCTCTAGCATCTGTAATTGTAGAGAGCTTTTTGTTCATCCTCTGAAGGATTCCATAGACAGACTGAGATTCTTCAGTTCTCTCTTTCCAGGGTTTCAGGTTAGCAAAGGCAATGCCTAAATTGGAAGCATTGCCATCGAAACCAAAGCCACTGATCATAAAACTAACTTTAACTTCGGGAATCGATGTTACTTCTTTGGCAACCCGCTCCATCACAGATTCGGTGTATTTCAAAGAAACCCCATCAGGCCCTTGGACAACTACAAAGAAGTACCCCTGATCTTCCTCTGGAATAAACCCAGTCGGAACTGCTTTGTACATGAAAACCGTTGCTACTAAACCAGCAATGAAAACCCCAATTACAATCGGCTTGATATGGGTAAGGTAACTAACAAACCCAACATAGCGGCGTGTAAACCAGCTAAATCCCCGATTAAACAGCCCAAAAAACCACCCCAAAGGCCCGCGTGGAGTCTGAGCAGGGCGCATGAGGATGGCTGCCATACTCGGAGAGAAAGTTAAAGCATTGAAGGTCGAAATGGCAATAGAGCAAGCAACCGTTAACCCAAATTGCTTGTAGACAATCCCAGTTGTACCGGGAATGAATGTAACTGGAATGAATACTGCCATGAGTACAAGTGAAGTAGCAATGACTGCCCCAGTTAACTCTTTCATGGCTTCCATCGCAGCCTCCAAGGGCCTCAACCCCTGCTCCAGTTTGACTGCAACTGCCTCTACCACAATAATGGCATCATCGACAACAAGACCGATCGCCAGCACAAAACCAAATAAAGTTAGTGTATTAATCTGAAATCCTAAAACCAACAGAGCCGCACACGTCCCTACCAGGGAAACGGGGATCGCTACAGTGGGAATGATCGTGGTACGCCAGTCTTGCAAAAAGACAAAAATTACCAAGACCACCAGGATAATCGCTTCAACCAGAGTCTGGAGAACTTCTTCTAAAGAAATTTCTACAAATGGAGTCGTATCAAATGCCACTTGTCCTTTGAGTCCAGGTGGAAAATTCTTCTCTAGTATTTTGATTTGGTCTTCAACAGCATGGGCAACATCCAGGGCATTACTACCGGGAAGTTGATATATCCCCAAACCGACGGCTGGCTTGGGAGCATTTCCTGGAATGGTAAATTTGGCATCAGCCAGATAGCTCTCGGCTCCTAGTTCAACTCGACCGATATCTCTGAGCTTAACTAGGGTGCTATTGGTGCTATTGGTGCTATTGGTGCTATTAGTAGTGCCATTAGTGCCACCTTGACTCACCTTCAGCACCATATCCTCAAATTCAGCCGCATCTTTAAATCGACTGGTTGCCCGTAAAGCAAATTCAAAGCTTTGATTATCTGGTGCTGGTTCCTTACCAATAGCCCCTGCACCCACCTGTATATTTTGTTCTTGCAGGGCAGTTGTCACATCTTGAGGAGTTAGTTGATGTTGGGCAAGCTTGTTAGGATCAAGCCAAAGACGCATCGCATATTTGCGCTCCCCAAAAATCGTAGCTTTTCCTACACCAGGAAGCCGTTTAACCTGATCGAGAATATACAGATCGACATAGTTGCTGATAAAAATGTTGTCATACTCATTATTATCTGAGTAAAACCCATAGACCAGAAGCAGACTGCTTGATGCCGTTTCAACGGTGACACCTGTTCGCTGAATAGTATCTGGCAATTGAGGTGAAGCAAGTCCTTCTTTATTTTGAACGTTTACTTGAGCAATATCGCTATTGACATCAGTTGGGAAGGAGACAGTTATATTGCTGGAACCATCATTACCCGTATTAGAAGATATATAGGATACATTTTTAACACCATTAATTTGTCGCTCAATAATGTTGGTGACAGTGCTTTCTGTTGTTTGAGCATCCGCACCAGTATTGTTGGAGCTAACGGTGATTTGCACTGGGGCGAGGTCTGGTAGCTGAGAAATGGGAAGGATCGGAATACAAATGCTTCCCAGCAGCAAAATGATGAACGTGCAGACCGTCGTTAGTACTGGCCGTCTGATGAAGGTATTGACAAACATAAATCAAGCAATAAAGGAAAAGGTCAAAACTCGTCATTGAGGTAGTAGCTTGTTATTAATATAAGAATTTATTAAGGTTTAGTGTTGGCGATCGCCCAAAATTGGGCATGGGGCATGGGGCAAACTCCTCATTTTCCTCAAGCGACTCGATACGGAAATCACCTTACATCTTCGCCCTCATCACGCGCCGGGACAATCTGCTGAAACTGTGATATCGCTATAGAGAGGATGAAAAATTCAGCTTAATAAAAGTTTGGACTTGCAGGAATCACGGTTTAGTATGTGACAAGCGAGCAATTTTTAGGATGTATGATTGAGCAGGTTATCCACTGAATAAATTTATCAAGCACTTGGCAATATTTCCTCTCAATTTAAAAATCTTGAATGTGACAAATGTGCCATAGCATTGAAGTCATGGAGCGATTCTAATGGAATGGAGGGAAAAATTATAAAGCTCAGAACTAAAAAGCGAAATGATTTTTTTATAATTAGTAATCGTTACAGTGATAGTGAGTCAATTACTGATAATGGCATTCATTACGGTGTAGAAGTTTACGGACTGGTTTTTGATAATCTTTCACCTCAAGGATTACCCCGTGATGAATGGATAAATGATTTTGACTGTCGAAGTGGGGAATTTTATTTAGAAGAGTTAGATAATTTATAAAATATCAAGCCAGACGAGAAGGAGAAAATATTATGAGCGGAGTGTATGAAATTTTAGCAAAAATTCAAGCCAAACCAGGGATGTATATTGGTCGTCCTTCTGTGAGCGATTTATTTATGTTTTTGGTTGGGTATGAATGTTCTCGGAGTGAATTGGAAATTGAAAATACTGAGGATGAAGAAGATTTTTATGGAGAGTTTCAGCCTTGGTTACAGAAAAAGCTGGGAATAACAACGGTAAGCTCTTGGGCGAAAATGATTATGCTTTACTGTCACGATGAAAGGGCTGGTTTTGAAAAGTTCTTTAATTTGTTGAATGAGTTTAAACAACGAAATCAGAATTTAGATGCAAATGAGGTTAATAATATATCTGAAGTAGTGGCGACTCCTGTAAAACATTGAAAATTATTAAGCATCACAATCAATCGGCTGACCGTTGAAATGGTTGTAAATATCCTCTGGGTTAAACCAGCTTGGCAGTGAGTGTGCGCTCTGCATCCAAATATCCCTCGCCATTATCATCAAACAAGCCACGAACAATCTTAACTCTGGACAGTGGTGTTTTACCGTTAGCCAAATTTTGAAAGTCTTTTGTAATCTCGTAGGGTGGATCACAGCTTGCCGTAATCCACCCTATATTTATAAGTTACAGATTAACAATATCTTTATTTCTAATTAGATTTCCCATTTCCGTGAAAATTTAACACCTGATCGTCATTCACCCAAATCGCTTGTTGAGGCACAGAAATGGAAATTTCGGCTTCATCTAGAGCAACTTTCAGGCGGCGGCGAAATTCCCGCGCTACATCCCATTGTTTCAGAGGTTGTGTTTTAATCCAGACACGAATAATTAAACCGCGATCGCCAAATTGATCTATTCCCAAAACTTGTGGCGGTTCCAAAATTTTATGCTGCCATTCTATTTCTTGATTCATCATCTCGCAAACAGTTTCAATCAATTTCAAAGCCTCTTCTGTATTCGCTTGGTAGGCAATGGGAACCGTTAAATCGGCTCGTGACCAACGACTAGAAAGATTAGCAACAACTTTAATTTCACCATTGGGAATCGTGATCAACCGCCCTTCTGAATCCCGCACTTGGGTCATCCGCAGATTCAGATTTTCTACTAAGCCTCCCACGTCTCCTACAGTAATCACATCGCCTAAAGCATACTGGTCTTCTAGAATGATCAAAAAACCGTTAATTGCATCTTTAATTAAGTTTTGCGAGGCCAGAGAAACCGCAACACCAACTAAGCTCGCACCCGCTAGCAAGGGAACGATATCTATCCCCAAGGACACCAGTGCTAGCAAGATTCCAACTCCCACCCAGATAAGAGTAGCAATACTTTTAGTCACACCAGAAAATGTGGAAACTCGCAGTTGCAGCCGTTCAGAACTTTCTGGGGTTAAGAAAGCACCACTAATGATCAGAGTGGTGGTAAAGCGGTCAACTAAGGCGTAAGTAAAACGGATCACTACATAGGTTCCCAGGAACACGACACCTAATCGCAAAGGAAATTGGGCGGCAGTGATAATTCCTAGCTGAAACCCTCGTGTATAAGGAAATAGACCCAAAATAAAGAAGCTTCCACTTGCCCAAATTCCAGCTTGACTTAGCTGAAATAATCGTCTTTTGACTTCTTGAAGATGGTGCTTTTGCTGTTTATTCAGTTGTGTTGTAATTGGTTGAGCTGCTGCTGGTGAAATTGGGGAGTTTAGGTGGTCTGTGGCGGATTGGGAGGCAATGGGATCTACTAAATCCTTTTTGGAACGCTGCTCCCATTTATATACCCCCAAACTCATGATAATCATTGCCAGTCCGATACCCGCAGCAATTTTACCTTGGTCGATTAAAAATGGAGTTTGTCTTTCTTGCTTTGCTTGTTCCAAGTCTTCTTGTAAGGCTTCGGCGACTTGATTTGCCGATGTCGATATATCTACCTGTCGCAGTGCAGCATCCTCAGAAGTGATGGTCATCAAATATTGACCATTGACATAAATTACTGGTAATTCATTTACTTTCCTAACTTGTACTTTAACTGCTGTTTTTGCTGGTGAGTGAAAGTAATTTTGACCAATTTTTTGCAACTTCTTTTGAATATTTTCTGAACGCTCAGGAAAGTTGGCTTTTGATGCCGCTATCTGAAATAATCGACGACCATCTAAATAAATCCAACCGGAAACAACTCGATTATTTGACTCATTACTCACACTGCTGGGAGCTTGCAGTTGCGGTAAAAAAGGAATTTGGGCTGTGGCTTTTGGCACTGAGACAACGGCTATGGCCATTGAACTAGCGATCGCCAAAAATTGAAATCGCACTCATACACCTCCTTGAGTAAAATCTACTATTGACGACTTCTCTAATCATCCTCTGCAATTACTTTGGGTAGATGTACTTATCTTAAGTTAAGGTTTTACCTTTAACTAATTTTGAGATTTTTTGATTATTTATATCTTTAGACAGATGACAATATCCTGAAAATTCGGTATCAAAGCTGAAAATAGTCTGATTCTGACGAAAAGATAAAACAAAGAAGAAGAACTAGGAGATGAAGTTGACATAATGCCGATCAAACGTCAAGCTAGTTTTGAGGGCTATTGCTAGTAGTTTGCTTTATTTTAAGCAAAAATTGCCAGTCGTAGAATAACCTAGTAGAGTGCGTAAAATTTACGTAGCTTTTTTAATATTTTGAGGTAACTTTTGATGACCGCAACTTCTCCCCGATTAAAGCACGAGGTTAAAGACCTCGCCCTAGCAGCCTTGGGAAGACAGCGCATTGAATGGGCTGGACGCGAAATGCCAGTTTTGCGGCAAATCCGCGATCGCTTCGCCATCGAGAAACCCTTCGCTGGTTTACGCCTTGTAGCTTGCGCCCACATTACAACAGAAACAGCACATTTGGCGATCGCTCTGAAAGCCGGTGGTGCAGATGCGCTTTTAATTGCTAGCAATCCCTTATCAACGCAAGATGACGTAGCCGCTAGCCTCGTCTTGGATCATGAAATTCCCGTCTTTGCTCAAAAAGGCGAAGATAACGAAACTTATAACCGCCACGTTCAAATAGCTTTAGATCATCGCCCCAACATTATTGTTGATGACGGTAGCGATGTGGTTGCAACTCTGATACAAGAACGCCAACACCAAATCGCTGATTTGATTGGTAGCACCGAAGAAACCACCACCGGGATCGTGCGACTACGCGCCATGTTTAGAGAAGGCGTTCTCACCTTCCCCGCAGTCAACGTCAACGACGCTGATACCAAGCACTTCTTTGATAATCGCTATGGTACTGGGCAATCAACCCTAGATGGCATTATCCGCGCCACAAATATTTTGTTGGCTGGTAAAAATATTGTCGTCGTCGGTTATGGCTGGTGTGGTAAAGGTACAGCCCTCCGCGCCCGTGGCATGGGTGCTAACGTCATCGTCACCGAAATCGACCCCATCAAGGCAATTGAAGCCGTAATGGATGGTTTCCGCGTCCTGCCAATGGCTAAAGCTGCACCTGAAGGTGATATCTTTATCACTGTGACTGGTAACAAGCACGTCGTTCGTGGTGAACACTTCGATGTCATGAAAGATGGTGCGATCGTTTGTAACTCTGGTCACTTCGACTTAGAACTTGATTTGAAATACTTGGCTGCACAAGCGAAGGAAGTTAAAGAAGTTCGTCCTTTCACTGAAGAGTATAAATTGAAAAATGGTAAATCAGTTGTCGTTCTTGGACAAGGACGCTTGATTAACCTAGCTGCGGCTGAAGGACACCCAAGCGCAGTTATGGATATGAGTTTTGCAAACCAAGCTTTGGCTTGTGAATACCTGGTGAAGAATAAAGGAAAGTTGGAACCAGGTTTGCACTCAATTCCTGTTGAAGTCGATCAAGAAATTGCTCGGTTGAAGTTGGAAGCTATTGGAATCAAAATTGATAGCTTGACAGCAGATCAAATTGAGTACATCAATTCTTGGACAAGTGGAACTTGATACATTGATTAATTGATTTTTTAGGGGATAGGCTTTTGGGCTTATCCCTTTTTTTATAATTTATTTAGTGTTACTTCAGTATAAACAAAACATCAGCATAACTTTGGTATTCATTGTTATTAAATGACCAAGTTAATAAGAGTTTATCTTTATTAAAAGAACGTGTATTTAGATATTCCTCAATTTTCTGTTTTAACAGAGTATAATCTCTTTTGAGCTTCCAACTATCTTCTAAAGAATTAGTATAGTATCGACAACAATTAAAAATAAGCGATTACTTGCATCAAATCTCTGACTACCTTGTTGCTCATATAGCCAACGTAAAAGCTCATCAGGTTGTTCTACTGTTTCATTTATAATATCTTTTCTGATTTTAACAAAATTATTGTAAAAATCTTGTATATCTTGATTTGAGCTTTCCGTAAAAGCTGTAATCAAATCAATTAATAGATCATTTTCGTTTCGAGTTTTATCAAAAGGAATACCAAATTTTTTTGCTCCCTCTTTTAAATCAGATATTTCTTTTATTTTTAACTGTCTTGCCCTTCTTTTATTTTCCATGAAACCTTTAGGAAAATAAGTTACTTTTAGGTCAAAAGGTATATTGTCAATAAAAAAATCAACTTGTTTAATTTGCCCCACAGTGATCAGTTAATATAAGTGAAATGGTTCCATCAGGGCAATTATTGAGAATTTTTCGATTATCACCTTGAATAATCGCTACTTCAGTTTTGTTATAAATAACATCTTCTAGTCTTTTAGATACCTGATAATTTTTTTCAAATTCATCTTGTTCAATGGATTTTAATAAGCTATTTGCACGTTTAATAAAACAATTCCAAACATTGATTTCAAAATGTAGTGTTGGTCTCCAATATCCTATAACCCAACTACCAACTTCTATTTTATTTGTTGGCTGAGATTTTGTTTTACCTCTTCCTGTAATTGCAAAAACCATATTAGACATTTGACCTGAAGCAGATGTTAATGAGAGCAATAATGCAGATTTGATTGTATCTGGTTGTTTATGAATTGCATCAAGTAGTAAATCTATATTATATAATGCGCGACCTGTGAATAAATCTTTCAGTGTTAAAGAATCATTTGTATTTATTCGGCTATTTTGAAAAAACTTAATTGGACGAGGTATTTGAGGTTGATATGCTTCAAATTCTTTCAATAGTTGATAGTCAGAGTTAGTTGGTAACCTTTTATCACCTTCATTTCTTTTTCGTGATAAATGCCAGACTGAATTTAGTTTATTTCCATTCCATAAATAGTGAGTCGCAAATTTTCCATCTTCTAGTAAGTAAGTTTTATAGATTTGTGATTTAACACTTATTTCTAATTCATGAATTGCTTCTTTTAAAAGATTTGGACTTGGTAAAGCAATTAATAAATTCGATAATTCTATTGCTATAGGATTAATATCAATACCTATAAACCGTCTTTTCCTAATTGCTGCTTCACGAGCTACTAAACCTGAGCCTAAAAAAGGATCTAAAACTATGTCACCCTTTTTTGTTAAATTTTCAATTATAAATGCTAGGGATTCAATTGGTTTCTTCCCCCAATATTTATGAAAAGCAGCTAATCCTTTGTAGCCTTTTGGTAATACTATTGTTTCAGGACTTGTATGAGTCAGTTCTGCTTCAAATAAGTTTAATTGTTTAAAACTAGATTTCATGATTTATGTAATAATTTAAAGTATGTGGTATTTCAAATATATAACTTAACAAGTTTGTATTTGATAAAGTTTTCACAAGATTTAGATTAATTAACTATTATTTGTTAATAAAATTTAACAAATAATACAATGCAATGCAATGGATACCTTAGATAATTATCGCCAAATCCTTCAAAAAATATTAAACGAATATGCCCAACTCCCCTACGCTTACGGAGAACTAGAAAGACAACTAATTATAGACCAAACCGCCAACCATTACCTACTACTAACATTAGGCTGGGAAAATAATCAACGGGTGCATGGTTGTTTAGTCCATATTGACATTATCAATGATAAAATCTGGATTCAAAGAGACGGTACAGAATACGGTATAGCCAACGAACTTGTTAACGCTGGTATTCCTAAAAATCAAATTGTTCTCGCCTTCCAACCAGCCGATATCAGACAGCATACTGAATTTGCCGTTACTTAATTAAGTCTAAATTTTATGGTCTAGGATAATTTGCTTTAATTCAGGTTTAATTTAGATATTCATGATTTATCTTTCATTAACGGTATTTTATGAGTCTGCTCATTAAAAGCTGTTGCTAAATTTTGAATAGGCATTGTCATAACTTCAAACTTTCAAATTGATATACTAAAAATATTCTTAGATAAAAATCTCATGTTAACCGTAACAATTGATGAAATTCAGCAAAATTTAACTAGCTATCTTCACCAAGTAGCAGTAGGAGAAAGTATTATTATCACGCAAGCAGGTAAACCTATTGCAGAAATTAAACCAGTTTCAGCCACTTCTCAACAAATCAGACCTTATGGTTTATGTGCTGGAGAGTTCATTGTTCCAGATGATTTTGATAGTCCCTTACCTGAATAAATTTTGAATAGTTTTGAAGGTAGATGAAACTATTATTAGATACCCATATTTTCTTATGGTTTATTAGTGGCGATCAAAAATTACCAATTCACTTACAAAATAGCATTCTTGATTTAAATAACGAGGTATATTTAAGTTGCATTTCTGTTTGGGAAGCAACTGTTAAATATCAGCTAGGTAAATTACCATTACCAGAATCACCTGAAATCTACCTTCCTAAACAGCGTCAGCAGCATCTAATTAGCAGTCTCAACTTAGATGAAGAAAGTATTGCTCAACTATTGAATTTACCATTATTACATCGCGATCCTTTTGATAGAATGCTGATTTTTCAAGCTTTACAACATAATTTAACAATTGTAACTTTAGACCCGGCAATTCGTTCTTACTCCGTCAGTGTTTTATGTTAGAGTAATAATTACTTTTTTCACTTGAAAAGTGCATAAAAGTATGCTTTCTTGAACATTAAATAATCAGTATTTGTTTGGAGCGATGCCTGCGGCGGGCTACGCCTACGCAAACTACACTCTGTAGAGCCAATTGATTAATTGCCCCTACCTGAAAATAAGAATTTCGGCTATTATTTTGGTAAATCCTGTTCACTTTTCGCTGTCTGGCTGAAGACTCGATAGTATAATGACGTACTAATTTCCTTTAAGGGAAACAGCAGATAAGTAAGGGGATTTATTGCCACAATAATATTGCGGAAGTCTCGCCGAGCCAAAAATAAAATAGCACGAGCAACTTGCTGTGCAGACATCACACCGTAGGGATTAAGTTGACTTTTAAACGGGCCAAGAATTAACTTGCGAATTACACAATCCCCATCCAAACGCTTGAGAGTAACTATATCACCAAGCGATCGCTTGCTGAGTTCATAAACCGGACTCAAAGCTGGAGAAACCTCAGCTTCAGAAGTGTTTACCCAAATTTCTTTGGTTGCTTTTGCTTGTGGTCCTGTAACAGTTGTCACAAATATATCCATCAACCGTAATGCTGAAAAGGTATTCACCTCATACGAGGAATTGATCGCCTCTGGTGTGCGGCTGGCGTAGACATTGATGCCGTGGTTGATAATTAAAATATCTACTTTCTCTAAACTATCCCTCAAATTGGCTTCATTACCCAACTGCCAGGGAACCACTTTTACCCCAACTTGCTCTACTAATTTTTCGGGATTAGTGGTTAAGGCCACAATTTTAGCATTATTCTTGACAAGTTCAGCCGCTAATGCTTGCCCTAACGCTCCTGATGCACCCGTTAAAGCGACGGTTTTACCCTTGAGAGACAGTCCTGTGCCAAGAATTTTATCCACTACAGGAAAGACACCACTGTAGTAAGCGTTGACATCATCAAAATGATGCCGCCAATGGTAAGACCGATTCACCCACCAAATGGATGGTATTGTCTCTAAAGGGCCGGGTAGATGGTTGTAGTCTGTATCAATTTTTCCCTGGAAATATCGCACAGACGCGCCATACAAGAACGTGCAACCATAAGCTACTCCCAGCCATAAACCCAGTTGCTGGACAATTAAGGCAATGACTACCAATACCACTAGCAGTAGAGTCGATTCTAAAATGTCGTGATAGAGCTGGGATTCTTGGTAAACTTTCAGGGAAACTATTGATAAATCGCGGCGATAGGCGCTATGGTGCTTGTTGTGCCATTTAGCAAGCCAATTGACTTGGTGACACAAAGCATGGTAGCTGTCTCTCAACACCTCAGCGAGTAAAAGTGAAAAAAGTCCCCAACTAACAAACTGCAAGCTGGCATTTAACCAAACCCAATTAATTTGTAATATTGTCTTAATTCCCATCAAGTTTTCAGCTAGCATTTTTATCATGTTTGTTTATACTGGTTTCACTTAATCATTCTTCATGGAATAAAAAATTAACTATAGTATCAACATTTTCAGCTTTTACTTCCCCTAAAATGCTCATCTAATGCTCAAATAAGCTATTTGCAGTGATTTGATAGATATTTTGAGCATTATTTTATACCTGTCTATCAGGCTCAATTGATGCTGATAATTCACCACTTATATCACCCTAAGCCTAATGTGTGAAGTTGTTAAACAAGTTATTAAACAACTTTTTAAATAACTTTTTTAAAACTGGAAAGTCTAACTCTTGCATAGCTCGTTCAATTCGTTGAGTAACATTCCCTGTGCGGTAGCGAAAGAACATCAGTTTCACCGTCCGAATTCAGCTATAATATCCCACTTCAATAGAGCAAAACCAAGGCTGATAAACTCAATTGAGGCTCCATTGAGATAGCGATCGCAGCAGTATAAATACTTAATTGCTAACGTGTGGAGCAAATAACTTCGGTTCGTGCTGGTTCTTCTTCAAAGTTAAAATCCATAGCATATTTTAACTTACTAAGGTACAGAAGTTAGTCTTCAAAACCAGAATAAGTTTGTTTTAAGGACTAACTCCTGCTTTCTTCAAATAGCTCTTTGGCGCAGATGTTGCCCATTAAGCCCTTGCTTAATCCAACTCAGACATTCATATTCGGATTTGAATAATTTTGGAGCTGCAATATTATTCAATAAGTCTGGTAAATAATGGTCATAAAAATATTTGTCTCCTTCTTGGAAAATGATGATCAAATTATTTCGGTAAATGTAGCGAGACTTAAAACTATCTCTCTTACTAACAAACGTTGAATTTTGATCAATATGTTCTTTAGCAATATCAATGATATTACTAACGCTACTTCCATAGATTTTTGCTGGATTTTCTGCTTTATGAAATTGGCTTGTGTGTCCAACCTCCGATAGCAATTTATACGAATAAATCTGGTAATTATCAAGCTTCCCAAAAACAAATGGAATGATGAGATATCCTTTGTATGAGACTGAATTTTCATAAAGAAGACGACTCATCTCAACCTCCTTTGGTATAACTGCTCTCAAAAAATTCGCTTAAATCACATTTACATTAAAAATCAATACTTTTCTATTAAATATATTCCTTATCGCCTAAACCCTCATCGCATTTCACAAAGAGGCTATTACCCCTTTTGTCAAGCAAAAAGGAATATCAAGCTTTAGCAAAAAAGTATCGTAACACTCACTAATTATCGCTCTTTTTGTAATTACTAAACATTAGATATTTTATAAAAGTTAAAAAATTAGAAATCTCATTCTGTGGGATTACTCCCCCTATTCCTTGCGTCCCGCCTTTCAAGACCATAAACTGAGTTGATTGGGGGGATGCTCAAGGTTATTCTAAGGTAGGGGTGGATACAATAACTGCCCTGCGGTAGTAGCAGCCTTCAGATTTATTGCCACTTTATTTTATATAAGCAACGGTAACACCACTGCCGCCGTCTGCTTGTTCTGCTGGTTCATAGTTATTGACTCTGGGATGCTGTTGCAAAAAGGCGTGAACTCCTTGTCGTAGCTTACCAGTGCCGTACCCATGAATAATCCAGACTGGGCTTGTAGCTTCCGAGATGGCTTTATCTAAAATGTATTCGGCATCAGCTACCCGTTTACCACGCAAATCGATGGTATTTTGGGAAGTCCGAATTTCTGGGACATTTTGCGGTGGCGGGGTTACTGCTGCGGGGGCTGGCTTGGGTTTGACGACTGGTTCGGCTTTTTGACCAGTTCCGCTTGCTGCAACAAACTTTGGGCTTCGGCTGCTTTCGTTTCCTGACGGCGGCGTTGCGCTTCTAACCCAGCAATTACCTGGTTAACTTCATCTGTGGCCTCTCCCACTTGGCTTTTCGCCTGTTGTACCACTTCTGGCTTTAATCGTAAGCGTAGAGCAATAGTTAAGGCGTTACAACGTCCGGGGATGCCCCACAGCAGGCGGTAAGTAGGCGAGAGAGTACTTTCGTCAAATTCTACAGAGGCATTTTCAAACCGATCATCTTCGTATTTCAGGGCTTTTAATTCCCCGAAGCTAACAATACTTTTATACCACTATCCACAACCTTTTGGAGTAGCTAATTCTAACAATTTGAACTAAACCTGGCTACTAATTTGCTGCCTTATCCACGCACGAAAGACTTTTATTGTTGCATTTCTGCCATTGGTTTTACTCAGCATTAAATATTCGGGAATTACTTGCTGAATTGGAAAAGTGGGGAAAATAGAACTGATATTTGATTCTAGATATTTACCATTAAACAGCACGTTTATTTTCAGTTTTATTCCATTCCATCGCCACAGTTCCGGTACTCTCAAATCTTGATAATTATTGAAACGAGTCCGGGAGGTGATATCAATTTCAATAGCCAAATCTGGAGGCGGATCGGTTTCTAAATTGATTCTATCTTTGCCCCTAATTCTAGCTTCATTTTGGATATAGAAACAATCATCGGGTTCTACCCCAGCATCCATACTTTCCTTATCAAAAGTCGTAGAACCCAAACTCCAAAATTCCAGATCAAGTTCTTCTAATAAAACTTTTACCAAGTCCCCAATAATAACTTTAGCTACTTCATGCTCTGGTAATGGAGCCATTATTTCCAGCATCCTTTGACTGTAACCTATGCGAGAACTGCGATTGTCTCCCAATTCTGCTAAAATTCCTTTGTATGCCGACCAAGAGACATCTTTAATCAACAACTGATGACCCGCTCTAACAATTAGTTGATTGAGTTCAAGTAACATGGGAAATTACCTCCTCTTTATTAATGGCAATGTATTAAATTCTTAAATACCGTATAGCATAAGATATGCTATACGGTAGCTGGATTTACGCTGTGCTGTACTAGTTATATTTATTGCGATTTTATTTGATGTGAGCAACGGTAACACCACTGCCGCCGTCTGCTTGTTCTGCTGGTTCGTAGTTGTTCACTCTGGGATGCTGTTGCAAAAAGGCGTGAACACCTTGTCGCAGTTTGCCAGTACCGTAACCGTGAATAATCCAAACTGGGCCTGTAGCTTCCGAGATGGCTTTATCTAAAATGTATTCGGCATCAGCTACCCGTTTACCACGCAAATCGATGGTGTTTTGGGAAGTCCGAATTTCTGGGACACTTTGCGGTGGCCGGATTACTGCTGCTGGGGCTGGCTTGGGTTTGACAACTGGTTCGGCTTTTTGACCATCTAAAGATTCTACATCTTGCAACTTCACAGTCATCTTCATTAGCCCAAATCGAACGCTTAACTCGCCATCTTCATCAGGGGCGGCGATCACATCCGCGATCTGTCCCAATTTTGGAATGCGGACGCGATCGCCTACTTTGGGCATAAACCCAGCTTTTGGTTTTGCTGGCGTTGCTGGCTGATAAAGTTGGCCAATTTGATTCAAAGCATTGGTTGCTTGCTGGGCCTCTTGGGCTGTGGGCGTACCTTTTTGCAAACGGCGAATCACTTGGGCAATTTCACCTTTTGCTTGAGCGATCGCTTCTTTGACAGCTATTTCCTGTGAAGCCCGTAAACTGCTTTCCCTTTCCTCCAAACTTGCGGCTTTTGCGGATACTTGTTTGTATAAACGTTCCGCTTGCTGCACCAAACTTTGGGCTTCGGCTGCTTTCGTTTCCTGACGGCGGCGTTGCGCTTCTAACCCCGCAATTACCTGGTTAACTTCATCTGTGGCCTCTCCCACTTGGCTTTTCGCCTGTTGTACCACCTCTGGTTTTAATCCTAAGCGGAGGGCAATAGTTAAGGCGTTAGAACGTCCGGGGATGCCCCACAGCAGACGGTAAGTAGGCGAGAGAGTAGTTTCGTCAAATTCTACAGAGGCATTTTCAAACCGATCATCTTCGTATTTCAGGGCTTTTAATTCCCCGAAGTGAGTAGTGGCGATCGTTAGTTGGGCGTGGTTAGCGAGATATTGCAACAAGGCGATCGCTAAGGCACTACCCTCAACTGGATCGGTTCCTGCTCCGACTTCATCGAGTAAAACTAGAGAATTGGGCATGGGGCATGGGGCATTGGACTCTCCCTCATCTCCCTCAACTTCCCGATTCCCTAATGCTTCCAAAATCCGACTAATGCGGCGGATGTGTCCAGAGAATGTGGATAAACTTTGCTGTAAGGATTGTTCATCGCCAATATCTGCCAACACCTTATCAAACCAAGGTATTTCTACTGGTTCACGGGCGGGGACAAATAAACCCACTTTGGCCATCAATGCTGCCAATCCCAAGGTTTTTAAGGTTACAGTTTTACCGCCAGTATTTGGGCCAGTAATTGTCACTACCCGAATTTGCGGACTGATCAGTAAATCTACAGGAACTACTGGTTGCCCTTGTTCGTGCTGTTGCTGCCACACTAACAAAGGATGTCGCAAATTCCGCAAGGTAATGATTTCTCTATCTTCACGCTGGATAAATCGCGGCGGATTCGCTCCTAGCCAGTAACTATACCGCGATCTAGCGGTTGCCAGATCCAAAGTGGTAGCGATCGCTAACAACCTTTCTAAATCTGGTTTGACTGCGGCTACAAGTTCTGTCAAAGCACGGCGAACTGCTTCTTCTTCGGCTTGCTCTTTTCTAATTATCTGCCGCAGTTGGTTGCCCAAAGGCACTACTGAATTCGGTTCCACGTACAGGGTAGCACCGCTAGTAGAGGTATCGTGGACAATACCAGGGATGGCATCTTTTTGGGGTGCTTTTACGGGGATGACAAAGCGATCGCCCCGTTGTGTAATTAGCTGTTCTTGAACTGCTCCAGATTTTGCTTGTAAGATATTTTGCAGCTTTTGAGTAATCTGAGTGCGTAATCGCCGCAAATCTGTGCGAATTTCTCCCAGTTTTTGACTCGCGCGGTCAGTTACCTGGGCCCGTTCATCAATACATCGATGAATTTCTTGCTCTAATTCTGGATAAGTCCGCAAATCGGCAACCAAATGAGTCAGTATGGGCAAATCTTCCTGATTGTCAATTACACGGCGCAAATTTCTGGCACCAGCGAGGGTGGTGGCGATCGCTAACAGTTCATCTCCGGCCAAAACTCCACTGCGTTCTGCCCGTTCTAAGGAATCGCCAATATCTTGAATTCCCTCAAATGACAGTCCCGTGGTTAGGCTTTCCAGTTGGTAGACTTCTTTGGTTTGCTCTAACAACTCTTGGCTTTGGATCTGAGAATCGGGTATTTTCAGATGACGCGCAGCTGTCGCCCCCAGCTTAGTTGCCGCAAAGGTGGCAAGGTGCTGGCAGAGCCGATGCCATTCTAATAGTTCTAAGGTTTCAGATTGGATCAAGGTTTCAACATCTAATCTGAAATTATCGTAACAATTCTAGCTCCTAGATGGCTAAATATTAGAGGAGAAAATTTTGCTTTAGTCAAGAGTCAATCAATTTTGGATTTTAGCCGCTATTTCTTGTGCCAAAACGTAAGGCTGGACAATGAGAGTATTAAATCGTTTAGTGCGATCGCCATTCCATTCTCCCACCTGTACTATCGTGGGTTTGGCAATCAATTGTTTATCAATCCACTGTTCTACTGATGGTATATTATCACTGGCGATCGCTACTCCAACATCCACCAAGTTTAGCTCAAGTGCCACCAAAATTACTGCATCTCGTTGTACATGAGGAATTAGCCACTCCCACTCTGCCTCATCCAAAATTTCTGTTAATTCCGCTCTTAAATCCGACATCATTCCTCAATTTGTAATAAAACCAAACTATGTAACTAAAAGTAAAATCTCTGTATTTGGCTCGTAGTTGCGCCCTCTTGCGCTTTAGCGGTTATCGATTGAGTGAGATACAAGAACTCCACCCCCAACCCCCTAAGAGCAAGCGAGGAAGGGGCTATGATGTACCTCATCTGATTAAGAAACGCTATAAAGCGCAACTACGAGCCAGTGATGATTATTTGCGCCCACTTCCACTTACTTAAACTATTTTACATTTACCTTTCTAAAGCATATATCTGTAGTTTCTTTTAATTCATCTTCCTAAATCATGCATTTCGTTAATTACTTTGGTACACTTTTGTGTTAAAGCTTCCAATTCTTCTTTATTAGTGGAACTTGGAGCATCAATCAAGTTACCAATTCTCACGGTGATGGGAACTGCACGAGGTAGGGAAGATCCTTTTTGTAAAATCTCCTCAGTACCCCAGACACTTACCGGTAATATTGGGGCTTTTGCTTTCGCCGCTAGTAGCAGTGCGCCTCTTTTGGGGTCTGTAATTCGACCATCTGGGGTGCGAGTGCCTTGCAAGAAAACACCGACAGCCCAACCGTTATTGAGATATTCTAGGGCAGAACGGATGGCATTGCGATCGGCATTTCCTCGACTCACCGGGTAAGCGCCGTACAATTTAATCGCTTGCGCCAAAACTGGGATTTTAAATAACTCTTCTTTCGCCATGTACGCCACTGGACGACGTACACAGTTAGAGACAATTGGCGGGTCAAAATAACTAGCGTGATTACTCACTACCAACAACGGCCCTGATTGGGGGACATTTTCCGTACCATAAATCTGGCCCCGAAAGTAAGCGTGAAGCATGGGGCTAACGACTGACCATTTGAAAGCGTGGTAAAGTGCCAGACTGATAAACGGTTCGCGGTTTGTGTCCACAGAAGATAATTCCAATCAGACTGAATTTAGCATACGCGATCGCCAGACCCACAAACGCAAAAAAACTGTAAAGATGAATTGCTTCACTCATCTGGAAATACTAAGTCCAGAAAATATTAGGATTTAGCAGTATGAATAACACTATGGCAATCAAGCCAAACAATTTTGGATTTTAGATTTTAGATTGGCCGCAGCAATCAAGTCAGGGGTAAGTCATTTAATTTTAGATTTTGGATTTTAGATTTGTTTGCGCGTTTAAATTCGGGGGCTTGTAACCCTTTTTTAATTTTGGATTTTTAATCTTCAATTCCATTATCCAAAATTTAAAATCGAAAATTCGGTCATCAAGAATTAATCAGGCAAATCAGCAGCACTCTGGATATTTTTTAATATTAACTCAGGGCTACTACGTTTAATTAAACCAGTTAGAACTTTACCAGGGCCAATTTCTATTACTTGCTGAATGCCGTTGGCTGGTAATTGCAGAGAAATTTCTCGCCATCTTACAGAACCAGTCATTTGTTTGTTCAGGCGCTGCTTTAAAGTCTCGGCATCAATAGACGCAATTGGTTCTACATTAGACAACACTGGCACAATAGCTGGCTGAAATTTAACAGATTGTAGAATATCTTGGAATTTTGCAGATGCTGGTGCTATTAAATGTGAGTGAAATGCTCCAGAAACCTTTAAGGGAATCGCCCGCTTTGCTTTGACTTGAGTCATTACCGCTTGTACAGCCTCAGTAGTGCCTGAAATTACCACCTGAGCCGAACTATTATCATTTGCTATCACCACATCAGGCGTTTCGGCAATGACTTTTTCTAACTGTTCTTGGTCAAAGTTCATCAAAGCTGCCATCATACCACCGACGGCATTATCCATGAGTTCTGCACGACGCTTTACTAGATATAAACCAGCCGACCATTCAAAGACACCCGCTACATAAAGGGCAGAATATTCTCCCAAACTATGACCAGCCACTAAATCTGGCTGGTGTCCTCGTTCTCGGAGAAGATCGGCAAGAATAGTTTCTATCACATAAAGACTTGGCTGAGTGTATAGCGTCTGTGATAACTTTTCTTCTTGGTTTTGACAGATTTCGGTTACACACCAGCCCAAAATTTCCTCAGCCTGGGCAAGCTTATCTTTAGCCGATGGTATATCTAATAAATCTATTCCCATTCCCAGCGCTTGGGAACCTTGTCCGGGAAACACCCATGCAGTTTTTGTCATTGGTCATTGGTCATTAGTCAGTGGTCATTAGTCAGGGGTCATTAGTCATTAACAAATGACTAATCACAAAAAACTAAATATTTACCTTCCCCATTGAAAAATTGCTGCACCCCAGGTAAGACCAGCACCAAAGCCGGATGCAGCAATGATGTCATTGGGTTTAATTTTACCTTCCCGCACTGCTTCATCTAAAGCTAAGGGAATGGAAGCAGCAGAGGTATTGCCGTAGTGGGCGAGATTACTTATAATTTTATGTTCTGGCACATTCAGTCGTTGGGCAACAGCATCAATAATTCGCTGATTGGCTTGATGCAATAGCAGCCAATCTATTTTGTCAATACTGAGGTTCGCTTGAAATAAGGCTTTATCAATAATCTCTGGCACTTTTTGCACAGCAAAGCGGTAGACTTCTTTGCCGTTCATAGTAATCGGTTGGTAACCGCCTTTAGTGATATTTACATTCGGGAGGAGTTCTTGGGAAGCGCCTGTGTATGCAAGGTTGAGGTGATGGTTTTGAGTGCCATCACTTTTAAGGGCAAATCCCAACAAGCGATCGCTTTTAGAAGCCTGTAATACTACTGCCCCTGCACCATCACCGAATAATACACAACTGCGCCGATCTTCCCAATCTACCCAGCGAGAGAGGATATCTGCCCCGATCAAAAGTACGTTTTTATAGACACCTGTTCTAATGTATTGGGCTGCTGTAACCAAACCAAACACAAAGCCAGAGCAGGCTGCGGTCAAGTCAAAAGCTACTGCGTTGGTGGCTCCCAATTGCGCCTGTACTTGACAAGCACTACCAAACAAATCATCCGGGGTGGAAGTCGCCAGCAGAATCAGGTCTAGGTCTTCTGCTTTAATTCCCGAAGCTGCGATCGCCTGAGTGCTGGCGGCAGTAGCTAGCACACTCAAGGACTCAGATGGCAGGGCTAATCGCCGTTGACGAATTCCGGTTCTACTGGCAATCCACTCATCTGATGTTTCAACTACTTCACTCAATGTCTGGTTGTGTAAGGAAGTTGCTGGTACTGCCGAGCCGCTTCCGGTAATTGCTACGCCTAAGTTTTGCACTCCTAATCTCCCAAGCTATCAGCTTTTTGTCTCTTGTCTTTTGTCCTTTGTCCTTTGTCATTTGTCCTTTGCCATTTGTCCAAAGTCCAATTGCAAATGACTAATGACTAATGACCCTTCGGGTTCACCAGTTGCTCATGGGGGAAACCCTCAAGACCGCACTGGCTCACCAATGACTAATGACTAACCGCTTTCGCGCTCTAGGATATATTGGGACTGAATTCGTTGTATCACCTGGTTGTCAACAGCTTCTTTCGCCATGCGAATTGCATTAAATATTGAAGGAGCTTGTGAGCTACCGTGACCGATAAAACAGACTCCTGCCACGCCTAGCAGCAAAGCGCCACCGTGTTCTGCGTGATCCATGCGCTGCTTAATCCGCTTCAGGTTTGGTTTTAAGAGTGCTGAACCGATTTGACCGTGTAATCCTTGGGGTAATTCTTCCCGCAGAATTTGCAGAATCACTTCTCCGACGGCTTCGGCAAATTTTAATAATACATTGCCCACAAAGCCGTCACAGACAATCACATCAAAGCGACCGGAAAGCACATCACGCCCTTCGGCATTGCCAATAAAATTAATTTGAGAATTTTCGCGGAGCATTTGGTGGGCGCGGACGGCTGCATCATTGCCCTTAGACTCTTCTTCACCGATATTCAACAAACCCACCTTCGGTTCAGTTGTACCTAAAACATATTGACTGTAAGCCGATCCCATGACGCCAAACTGCTCTAAAAACTTCGGACGACAATCTACATTTGCGCCGACATCAAGTACCAACACTGGCTTACCAGCAATAATCGTGGGAAAAACAGTCCCTATGGCTGGGCGGTCAATTCCCGGCAATCGTCCTAATCGGAGCAAAGCAGATGCCATAGCTGCCCCAGAGTGACCGGCAGAAAATACGGCATCTGCTTTTTGCTGCTTGACTAAATCCATCGCCACATTGATAGAAGCCTTGCGTTTGCGTCTAACTGCATTTAAAGGCTCCTCATCCATAGCGATCGCTTCCTGTGCAGTCACGATCTCCACCTGCCCTAAATTCGTTTTTGGCGGCAAGGCAGCTTCTATTTGTTGAGGATCACCAACTAGTAATATATCTACACCCAATTCTTCCCTTGCTCGCAATGCGCCAGCAACGATTTCACCGGGTGCGTGATCCCCCCCCATTGCGTCAATTGCGATCCTTACGCGAGTCGATCCCATTGCTCACAGCTTCTAGAAACCTTACAAATTTTACCAGATGGCTTTGCCGAAAAAGCTTAACTTTCTGACCGCCAAATTATTTCTGTTACTATCGCAACAATTTTTGCTGGCAAGCTCAAGATAGCACGAATTTGGGCATAGGGGATTGGGGATTGGGGATTGGGGATTGGAAAGAGGCAGAGGGGCGGGGTGCGGGTGGCAGAGGGAAAAACTCGGCTCCCTGCCTCCCCTGCCTCCCCTGCCTCCCCTACTCCCTACTCCCCACTCCCTTCTACCCAATTAACTAGTGTCCGAACACCGTAGCCTGTTGCCCCTGCGCCGTTGTAGCCATTTTCTTTATCTGTCCACACAGGTCCTGCAATATCTATGTGCGCCCAAGGGGTTTCTTTAACAAATTCCTTGAGGAAAAGGGCAGCAGTAATGGCACCACCTGGACGCGGCCCGGTATTTTTCATGTCCGCAATCCCAGACTTTAGCCCTTCAAAATATTTTTCTTCCATTGGCATCCGCCAAATCTTTTCTCCTGAAGTTTGGGCAGCTTTTTCGATCTGGGAAGCTACAGCATCGTTGGGAGTGTACAAACCAGCAATATCCTCACCCAAGGCAACGACGTTGGCACCGGTTAGGGTGGCTAAATCCACGATCGCATCTAATCCCAATTTGTCGGCATACACTAAGGCATCTGCTAGGGTTAAACGTCCTTCAGCGTCGGTGTTGTTAACTTCGATTGTTTTGCCGTTTGATGCTGTGAGAATGTCTCCAGGGTGCATAGCGCGACCGCTAATCATGTTTTCAGCCACCGCCGAGATGAAGTGAACCTCAACATCTGGCTTAATTTGACCAATTGCTTTTGCCGCGCCCAAGATAGCAGCTGCACCGCCCATATCAATTTTCATGGTTTCGATGCCGCTACCAGCACCTTTAATGTTGAGTCCGCCGGAATCGAAGGTTACACCTTTGCCAATAATTGCTAGTTTCCTTTTGGGTGTACCTTCTGGCTTGTAAGTCAGGTGAATGAATTTAGGTGGCAATTCGGAAGCTTGCGCTACTCCCAAAAAAGCACCCATACCCAACTTTTCACAGTCTTCTCGTTCTAGAATTTGTACTTGTAAACCATGATCCTTTGCGATCGCTTGAGCAGTTTCTGCCAAAGTAATTGGTGTTACTGCATTAGCTGGTGCTGCTACTAACTCCCGGGCTAAGTTTACCCCTGACACAATTTGATTGGCGCGGGCGATCGCTGCTTCTTGTCCACCGAATCCTAGTAAATCTACCGTTTCTATTTGTGAACCTTTTTCTTCTGGTTCTGATTTAAAGCGAATATCTTGGTAAAGCGCTAATTCTACACCTTCTGCGATCGCTTGGGCGCTTGCGGCTGGATCGTTATTCCACAATGGGAAACTAAATCCCAATATTTTGCTTTTTTGCTTTTTTCCTACCCTGGCTACAGCAGCAGCAGCGCGTCGCAAAGTGTCGAGTTTTAGTTCATCTGGTTTACCTAAACCTACCAGAATCAATTTACGCACTGGGCTACCAGGATTCACACGAGTGAAAATGGTACTGTTGGCTTTACCTTTAAATTCTTCTTCAGCAATTAATTCTTTTAATACCCCGGAAAACTTTTGATCTAAAGTTGCCAATTCTCCAGTTAACTCTACTGCATCTTCAAATAATCCAATTGCCAAACTATCGCCTGCCCACTCTAGCAAAGGCTTATCACTAGGTTGAATTGTCATGTTGGGATTTTGTGTAAATATTCCTTCTTGTACCAGTATTGCTCAAAATTCTTGTTTCAGTATAAGGCAACTGGGGAATGGGGAATGGAGGAGATGAGGGAGCAGGGGTCAGTAGCTATAATGTTAGTGCTAAGAGTGTCAATCGATAATACGCTTGAAAATGCATGAAGTTTTAACCATAATAAATTAGTGGAATGGCAAGTTGAGTTTCATGATGATTTCGAGTCTGAGTTCGATACTCTACCTCAATAAGTAAAAAATGAGTTGCTTGCTACGGCTTAGTTTTTAGAAAAGTTTGGGCTACAAGGAAAACGTCCTCATCTTGATACACTCAAAGGGTCGAAGTACGGAAACATGAAAGAGTTACGATTCTCAGCTTTTGGTGGTGTTTGGCGTGTGGCGTTTGCTTTTGATCCATTGAGACAAGCCATTTTATTAGTTATAGGTGACAAATGCGGTGTTAGCCAAAAACTTTTTTATAAACACTTAATTCAAAAGGCTGATGCACGCTATAAGAGTCATCTTAAAAAATTAAAAAACGAAGGGTAAGAATAATGGGTAAAAGCCTAAGAGAAAAAATTAAAGAACAGCCAATAGAAAGCCAAATTAAAATTGAAAGCTGCGCTCAGGAATTAACTAGGCAAAAACTCTTACTAGATAAACAACAACTTATTTGAGTTAGAAAAGGAAAAGGTTTTAAAAAAAGAGAGGTAGTTATATTTGGAAAGATTAATGATAGAACATGAATTTAGTAAAACACTAGAAAAGCCTGCCAAGCCGTTGGAGTTTAGCAGGCTTTAAAGTTATTAAAAATGGCTAGTTCTGTGTATGATACTCGTGAACTTTGCTGATAACTCCACTTTTTTACCTCCTCTGCCCAATGCCTTATGTTCTATGCCCCAATTCCATTTGTATCAATATCAAATTTGCTGGCGATCGCCTCTATTATTTCTTGCTCGCGTGGGGTAGTCTTATTGTCAAGCTGGGCAATTTTCTTACACTGAGCAAGCAACGGCATGGCAAAATCACGATTTAGCTGATTGAGCAGTATATTTAAAGATTTAGGTGATTTGATATTTTGGGCAATCGCATCTAACGAGGTAGGACTGAGTTTTACAGCTTGTAATTCTGGCAAAATTTCTTCCAAAGTCTTGTCTGGATTACTAGCAAGGATCATGTGAACTAAAATTTGATCCATGACGGCTTCTTGAGCGATCGCACTTTCTAAATACTTTTCACTCTCTGCTTTTAATGTTGCCAGAGTCTGTGGCGATGAGAGCGAACTTGATTCATCTAGCTTGGCTTCATAAAATCGACAAGCAGCATACCCCAATGAATAGATCATCGTCGCATTTGAACTAGCTCCAATTACCGCACCCGCCAAGGGTATATTTCGCAGCAACCCTAATCCCGCAGCTTTTAAAAGACGCTCTCCACCCAAAGCCAAACCAAAAATTGCCAAAACTTCACCTTTACGGGCAGGATCTTTTAAATTCAACCCGTAGACAGATGCAATTTGATAAAGCATTTCTGATTGCAATTTTGTTGTTGCTGTTAAATCAATTGCGAACAATGCAACTGCGATTCCTGGTAAAAAACTTGTTGCTAATCCAACTGTCCCTGCTTGAGTTGCTTTTTCCACCATAATTCTGTGAGCAATCTGGCTGGGTGATTCATTAGGATATTTTTGCTTGAGCTTGTTTACCGCAACTTCTGCTTTTTCCAAATCAACAGCGTTAGTAGTACCAATTAGCCAATTTAGATTTAATACTCCAGATAGTTTTCTAATCAGCCAATTTTCGCTCAGGCTATTGACAACTTGACCACTACTTTGAGTTGTTTGCTCAAGAAACTTGTGTGTTTCTTTTGCTGTGGCTTCTCCCACCCCTACTGCTGTGCCTAAAACTGCTTTGCCAGTTTCAGCAACAGTTTTGATAAAAGACTCTACTATAGACGGTTGATTTTCTACTGATGATTGAGCCTGGATTTTTACTTCTGAAGTTTCTCTGGGTGAATTAACTGATTTATTCACCTCTATTTTTTGGGATTTGTCTGTCATAGCTTGATACCATCTTGCTTGTAAAGCCTCTCTCTTTTAGTTGTAGCGAAAGTATGAGTGGCTTGACATCTGCCGACAAGTACAACTTTTCAGAGCTAATAGGAATTATTCTGAGCCTTAACTATAGACATGCGAATGGTGACATAGGTTCTAATTTTAGAACTGATAACCTAATGTCAACAATACTTTACCTTCTAAAATAGTGAGTTTTTCTAAAGTCAGAACGCCCAATTTTATTTGTAATCTTGTTTTATCAATTACCCGCAATTGGTGGCAAAGAGCAACTGAATCTCGTTCTAATCCACCTTCACCAGTTTCAATTAATAAACAGGTTGGCAAAGACGCACGACGTAAATTTGTTGTTAGAGGAATGGTGATGATAGTGGTGGAAAATTCCGTGCGATCGCACTTCAGTTATGGGAGAAGCTGAAGCAATGCCTACGGCGGTAAACTACGCTGTTTCCCAATTTTGACTCGCTTCAATTCAAATTTAACATCACTTAAAATTTTTACTATAAAAATAGCTTTTCAGTATATTAACTGATGAAATCTGCAATTTTGCATTGTTAGTATGTAACAAATAATATAGCATCAGCTATTTAAACTAGAAGGTAAAGATTCAAATCTAAATGACTATAAAAAAACCCTTGGCTATCAATCAGCCAGAGGTAGGGCAAATCATTCGTGATCTGCGACTTTTGGCTGGGCTAACGCAAGAACAGTTTGCAGCCACTCTAGGTGTTACTTATACTACAATTAACCGTTGGGAAAATGGACGTTCTAAACCCTCGCCGCTAGCGATGGGAAAAATTGAGGAGATGTTGGAGAAAATGGGCGCTCAAGGGCAGGATTTGTTGGCGAAATATTTGCCCTATTAGGTCAATAAAATACTTATTTTGTGCAATTTAAACGCAAAACAATACATAACACAATCAGGTTATTGATTGCTGAGATAACAAAAAATTATTACTAATTAAAGATTATGGCAGATTATGTAGGTATGACACCGACTGTAGTCATAGGACTAGGTGGAACTGGAAAAGAAATATTAATAAAAATTCGTCGGATGATTGTGGAGTCTTATGGCTCTTTAGATGCTTTGCCTATTGTATCTTTTTTACATATAGATACAGAGCAGAATGCCAAAGTTTCAGAAGCGCAAACTGTTCTCAAGCAAAATGTTTCTCTCAGACCTTCTGAGCAAGTCTGGGCTAAGGTAGAGAATGCTAAGGCAATGCTAAATCAACTTTCTTCCTATGATTATTTAGCAGAATGGTTCCCCAGCCAGTTAAGAGGCACAGATTCGATTTTGGCAGGAGCAGGGCAAATTCGATCTTTGGGCAAATTTGCCTTTTCTGTTAATTATCAAACTATCAAAAATAGTTTTAACAATGCTTTAGGAAGGATTGTTGGACATGAAAAATTTTTGTTAGATAAACTCGGATTACAGCTTGATAAAGGAGTGAACATTTTTATCGTTTGTTCCCTATCAGGTGGTACTGGTTCAGGAATGGTACTTGATCTAGCTTATAACTTGCGTGATTGGGTTCCACCTTCAGCCATGCCCCAAACATCAGCTTATCTAGTCTTACCTGGAGCATTTTCAGGATTAGGCGATCGCGTCATTGCAAACGCCTATGCTGCTTTGATGGAACTCAACCATTATTCTCGTAATGATACTCGTTTTGAATGCCAATATAGTAGTAACGCATCAGATCGGATCACCTCCCAAAGTAGCCAGGATGTACCTTTCAACTTCTGTTATCTTGTTGGTAATAGTAATGATAAAGTCACCCTACCTAGTTTAAATTCCGTATTGGAAATGGTGGCTCAAAATGTATTCTTAGATTTTAGTTCAGGATTTAGCCAGTACAAAAAATTGGTACGAGATAATATCCGTAAACAATGGGCAAGTCCTGACTCTCTTGGTTATCCCCAGAGTTTTATCGCTTTCGGATTAGCTAGTATTCAGTTTCCTATTCAACGAGTACTTCAAGCTTGTGCATCCCGTTTAGCAAGGCGTGTTGTCACATGGTTGCAAAATCCCACACCAGCCCCAGGAGCTATGCGGGATTTAATTCAAACAGAAATTCTGCCTAGTCTTAATTTATCTGAATCAGACAGCCAGCACCAACTTCTTGATAGCATTAGTCTAGGTAATAACATGAAACCCTACACTAAAGAAGTTGCTGATTGGGTAGCTGGTTTACGCAAACGTCGTAACGATTTAAATATTCCTTTTGAGAATTTACAACGCTTTGTCTCGGTTGAACAAGAAAAATACAGCCCTCACTTTAATGATGGCGATACCGATCCCAGGCGTTGGAGTGATTACTTTCAAAAGATGTGGGACAATCTGAATCACCTAAAAACTCAAAAGAGGCAAGAGCTTCGCCAGCTTGTGCGTCAGATGATTGAAGACCGTTTTCGAGGCCCTAAATTTGTTCGTCAATTTCTAGAAGTTCTGTTAAAAGTATTTAATAGTTATCGGAATCAGTTTGACCAAGAACGACAAAAAACTTTCCTTCCTAAAGAAGAGTCTGCGGCTAATGCATTACAAGTTTTATTGAAACAAATAGACAATCATGCTAAACAGTTTAATCCCCTGAATAAAAAGACAGCGATCGAAGAAGATTTCAACGGAATTATGCAAGCACTTCAATCTATATACACTTCTAAAGTAGAAATAAAATCCCGAACTTTAGGAGTTTTATTATTAGATGCTATGAAGGAAGAGATTAATAGCTTACTTGTAGATTTAACTGCTTTTGATCAGGTATTGGAAACACTGGAAAATAAACTAACTGATCGAGAACAAACTTATATAGGGGAAACTGGTACACTAACTGTTAATGGAATATTACTTTATAATCCTAAAGACGTAATTCAGGCATTTAACCAAGTCTTAGAACCCACATTCCGCACTTCAAAATGTATTATCTATCTTTTCAATAAAAATTCCTAATAATGTTCAAATTATTAAGTATTAATATTGAATACCATTGGCGATTTATGTTGTTGATTTAACCATTTTTTTCCACCTATGGGAAATCTACGCATATTACACGATGAAGTGCGGAAAGTCGGTTAGAAGGAAAAATAGAGACAATATTCCAGACAGTTTCTCAAGATGTATTACAAGATTTAGGGATTCACTTATTTGATTTATACTCATTCGACCCACTGAAAGTTAAAGATATATTTGAAAGACTTTTAAATCGTTCTGTTGATGAGTTTATTGATCAATCAGAATTACAAGTTTCAACTGCTCGAAAATTTTTAGAACACTATCCGACATTAGAACAGCAAGAAGCCCAGATAAAAACTACCTTTGAAAAAAGTGAGCCTTTCTTACGTTTTAGCCAAGAACAGGTAAATCTGGGATGGGAGAATAAGATAGAAAAACGTCAAACTCTAATTGGTATTCAAGGTGGTAATAAGCCAACTGATGTAGCTGTTGCTGCAATTTTACCTCAAATTCGTAAGTCTAGTACCCTTACTGATAAAGATATTAGACCTCTAAATGATCCCCATCATATTTTCTTTGTTCAAGAAGTTGGCGCTTTTCCCTTGCGATTAATTGAAGGGATGGAAAAGATGCGAGTTATTTATCGAACTATTTCCCAAGCTGATAAAAATCCTTTGCATACTCATCAAGATTACCGTCAGTTTCAAGACATTATGCCCTCAAGCCAAGAAGAGGTGCAAGTTAAGCAAAATCTGCTTTTAGCCAAAGCATTAGGATTAATAATCCAACATGAAAATAAAGTTACAGGATTTGATGAAATCCGTTTTTCTTATCAGGATAAACAAACAGGTATCGATAAAGTACAAGTTTTAGGGGAAACTTGGCAAAAAGCTGAGGAAAACCTTTTAAATGATCAAAATCGGAAAGTAAGAGATATTTTAGCCGATTCTCTGAAAAAAATTGGCGAAAATGCCACGACTAAACCACAAAAGCAGCAGTTATATCAAAAGTTAATCGGTTGTTTGAAAGAAATAGAAAATACGTTTATTGGTGGTAAAGATAATCCTGATTATTATAAGGGTGAAGTAGCACTTGAGGAATATATCAAGCAATATAATCTGATGATTATTTCTCCCTCACTGAATTCCTCAGTAGTAACGGAAACTAATACAATTTCAGCGATTCCCCAAAATAATGAAAAACTAGAGAAGTTTAGAAAGCTAGTTATAACTTGTTATAAAAGCGGTACTCCTTCTTCTACAGAATTACAGATTGTAGAGAAATTCCGTCAAAAATATGATATTTCTCAAACTATTTCCGAGCAAATTATTGCTGAATATACTCCTAAAAAAGATATAGAAAATGCAATTCAAGAATATAGTTTAATGTATCAAGCTTTCTTAGAAAATGATCATCAAATAGACTTAGAGGAGCAAGCACATTTACTTGATCTGCAAGAGGAATTAGGATTAAGTAATGAGCAAATTGCCAAGATTGAAGCAGGTATTAAAGCAGAATCTAATGTATTAAATAATCGTCAAAATTGAAGAGGTATTTATGACTCAAAACTATAGCTATAACAATGTTAAATGTTCTAAGTGTGGACACGATCAGAATGCTTCAACTGCTCGTAAATGTGAGATTTGTGGCAACCCATTGAAAAAATCATCAGTTCCTCCGTTTGTTTTTGTAGCTTTGGCAGGACTGATAGTTGTAGCAGGTGGATATTTTGTTTTTCAAATAATACCTAAAACTCCTTCCGTATCTACTATTGCTGTACCTAATCGTCCAGTTTCAGAGCCTTCTAAACCACAGGAAATAACTAATCAACCTAGCCCTCAGGAACCTCAATCAACTCCTACAAATACTATTGAATCTACTGCTGCGCCTATTGATATATCACTACCTAATCCAACTGTATTAACTATGGACGGTAGCACAACTATGGTTACTTTAATGCAGAAGTTGCGTAATGCTTATGCTCAAATTAATCCTAATATTCCTACTATTTATGGGCAACCTGATGGTTTTCCAAAAGGCTCAACTAAAGGTATTGAAGCCTTAATGAATAACTCTGTAATTATGGCAGCAACTTCTCGTCCTTTAAAGCCAAAAGAAGCACAAGCTGGAATTCAAGTAGTGGCGATCGCTCGTGATGCAGTAGCAGTTGTAGTAGGTGTTAACAATCCTTTTAAAGGCGGTCTTACTCAAGAGCAATTAGGTCAAATCTATCAAGGTAAAATTAATAACTGGTCACAACTTGGTGGTGCAGATGCTCCGATCAAAGTAATTAATCGTGGGGCTAGTAGTGGTACTAGAGACTTCTTTCAGAGTGTGGTATTGTTAGGTCAGCCTTTCGCAGTTGATAGTGCTAATTTCATTACATTTCCTAATGATGAAACTACAGGAATACTTCGGTTACTAGGCAACGATGGAATTGGCTATGCTACGGTTTCGCAGGTTGAAAACCAACAACTGGTAAGAGTTGTACCCCTTAATGGGGTTTCACCTGTGGACAAAACTGCAATTCAAGATGGCAAGTACCCCATTAGTCGCAATGTTTACTTAGCAATTCGGAAACAGAATAGTCCTGCGATCAAACAGTTTGTAGATTTAGCATTATCTTCTCAAGGACAAAAAATTGCACAGCAATCAGATTTCATCCCTTTGAAGTGACCTTTTTGGCGATTTGCACTCGTATAAATGCGTAGTCCCAGCCCACCGTAGGCATCGCGCCTCATCCTATCCTCTCACCTCTAGCCCTTTACCTATATCAGTATTACTTTCTAAAAAGTCGTTATCCTTAAGAATTTCATAGAGATTAATATCTTGCTCAAGCAAGCAAGCATGTCCACAATGGGGCAACACCACAATCTTGGTATTTGGTAAGATATTCCCTATCCGCTTCACTTCAGTTACAGAAGGTAAAAGGCGATCGCTACCACCGGCAATCAACAAAACTGATTGAGTCAAGCGACCTAACTGTTCGTTATCAATATCAAATTCTCGCAGTAAAGACAACCGCCAATGAACGGTTTCTGGCGGTACAGAACGCATAGTTTTTAGCAGTTCATGGCGATCGCTTTGAGAAATGCGTGGCAAAGATGCTAGAAACGGCAACAACCCCAGTGCGCCAACATCATACAACTCTGATGGCACCAAGTAAGTCAGTTGAGATGCCCAATTCAACCAGGGGCGAAGGCGAAAGGAGGAAGCTGGGTTAATTAAGATAATTCGCTTAAATAAATCCGGCGTTTGGATCGCTACTTTCATTGCCAAGCAACCACCAAAGGACTCACCACACAGATAAACTGGCCTCTGGGAGCTTTTTTCTAATTCGGCGTAGATTAAGTCCAATACACTCTTCGCTAGCACATCCCAACTGTTAAGGTCTTTGCGTGGGATCGCTAAACAACGGACATCAAAGCCAGTTTCTAATCCAGCCGTTTGCGATCGCAACAATTGACCAGTTCCATCCATTCCTGGCAAATATACCAACAAGGGATACTCTGGCTTTACTCTTTTAGGAGTCAGAAAACAAGGATTTAGCTCAACTTCTTCGATAGTCATTGGTCATTAGTCATTAGTCAATGGTATAAAAGTTTTGGATTGCTGATTGTTGCTGTTACGAGCTTCGGTACTTTTGAGCAAAAATAAAAAAGGTTTCAGAACAAGCTAACTGTTAGTCGTGCAGAGAATCCAAAATTAAAAATCCAAAATCGAATGGCTCTAATAGCAACCTTGACGCAGTAAATTGCTAATTTCACCATGACAGTGTTCTGTCAGTTCAGCCACAACAGTTCTGGCTTGCTTGCCATGATATTTTTGATGATGTTGGGGCGTAATCCAATAAGGGCGACCGATTAACACTGCAACCCGACGATAAAGTACCAACGGATGCCAACCGCCTTGGTTAAATAAAGGTTCTGAAGGGTCAAATAGACTCAAAAGCCTTAAGGGGAAGCCAGAAGTGTTTACTTCTTCTAAGGAGGCGATCGCGATCGGCAAAATTGCTAAATCCTGCACATCAGCCCGTAATGCCAAATGGGCAAATCCCCGTTGAAACTCACCTAGCATGTTTGGCACAGTAAATTTCACCATTGGTACAGTTCCTTCTGGAAATACTCCCACCATCTGTTTCGACTGCAATAGCGCCTGCGACTGCGAAAAAAAGCTTTGCTGACGGTTTTGAGTTTCTTCCAAAGGAAAACACCCCAATTGACCGGTGACAATCTCCCGCATTACTGGCACTTGTCCCATGTAGTGATGGCAAGCAAAGCGAATCGGACTCGATAACGCCGCCATCAAAATTAGTGCATCCATAAAGCTGCGGTGATTGCTAACTACCAAAACGCTGGCATCCTGGGGAATGCGATCTTCGTAATAACGAAACATTTGGGTTGAAAGGGCCGCCACCAAAGCGCGAGAAATCTCCAGTGGGCTATTTCGACTCATACCTAATCAATATATTTTTCCGGTGAATATGGCAGTTTATCTTAAATTAATTTTTACATTTCTTTACTACTGCCATGACCGTCTTAAGATAGAAATATCTAATCCACATAACTAGATAGATTTTCCGGATTCGGGATTATGTATTCTCAATCACAATAATTTCTAATATAAAGTATTCAAAAAAATTATAATTAGTTAATTTCGCTCTTGTAAGCAAAAATGAGTTGAATTGATGCATATTACAAAACAATTTTTGATTTGAAAAGTTTGCTACTATTAAGGTATTATTGGAAAAAATAGAAAAAATATTGTATAATTGCTTGGTTTTTACGACAAAAAAAGTAATCCGTTTTATAAGTTAATTTTTATTTTGTATGGATCTAGTGAATAAAAAAGAATTGACATTTGCACTAACAACACCCCTATATTATGTAAACGATGTGCCGCATATAGGCAGTGCTTATACGACGATCGCAGCAGATGTAGTAGCGCGATTTCACAGGCTCTTGGGGGATCAGGTATTACTAATTACAGGTACAGATGAACACGGGCAAAAAATTCAGCGATCGGCAGAAAGTTTAGGGAAAGCACCACAAGAGTTTTGCGATGAAATTGTCCCTAGCTTCGTTAATTTGTGGCAATTATTGGATATTCAATACGATCGCTTTAGTCGGACTACTGCACCTCGTCATGAAGCGATCGTTAAAGAATTCTTTGAGCGAGTCTGGGAATCTGGTGATATCTACCAAGGACAACAAAAAGGCTGGTACTGCGTATCCTGCGAAGAATTTAAAGAAGAACGGGATCTGCTAGAAGGACACCGTTGCGCGATTCATATTAACAAAGAAGTGGAGTGGCGAGACGAGCAAAACTATTTTTTCCGCTTATCCAAATATCAAACCAAGCTGACAGAATTTTATCAATCTAGACCGGATTTTATTCAACCAGAAAGTCGGCGCAACGAAGTTCTCAGCTTTGTAAATCAGGGGCTGCAAGACTTTTCAATTTCGCGCGTAAATCTAGATTGGGGTTTTCCCGTACCAGTTGATCCCAAGCACACCCTTTATGTCTGGTTTGACGCGCTGTTAGGTTATGTAACCGCATTACTCGAACCAGATGCAGAACCGACTTTAGCAAATGCTTTAGAAACATGGTGGCCAATCAACCTGCACCTAATTGGTAAGGATATTCTGCGCTTCCATGCAGTTTACTGGCCAGCAATGCTGTTGTCGGCCGGCTTACCTTTGCCAAATCGAGTATTTGGGCATGGTTTTTTGACCAAAGATGGTCAAAAGATGGGCAAAAGTCTGGGCAATACCCTTGATCCTGTGGCGTTAGTTCAGCGCTATGGTAGTGATGCCGTTCGTTATTACTTCCTTAAGGAAATCCAATTTGGCAAGGATGGAGATTTTAATGAAGTAAGGTTCATTAATGTTCTGAATGCAGATTTGGCAAATGATTTAGGTAATTTGGTTAATCGCACCTTGAGCATGGTGAAGAAATACTGCGCCCAGAATAATGTCCCATCAATCGGCAATGAAGGAATTCCTGACGAAAATCCTTTGAAAGCAATTGGTTTACGTCTAGGGGAACAGGTAAAACAAGCATACCAAGAGCTAGTTTTCAGTGAAGCCTGTGAGGCTATCCTTTCACTGGCGCAAGCCAGTAATAAGTTTATTGATGAACAAGCTCCTTGGTCATTATATAAACAGGGACAGCAGGAATCGGTGGAAAAAGTTCTGTACGCAGTTCTAGAATCGGTTAGACTAGCAGCTTATCTGCTTTCCCCAATTATTCCCAACATCAGTAGCGATATTTATCAGCAACTGGGCTTTGGAATAAACTTTAACGATCAAATACAAAGTTCAATTACCGCTCCTTTTACCACCCATGCAACATGGGGGATACTATCTAGTAAACAACAGTTGGGTACAGCCCAGCCGATTTTTAAAAAAATAGAACCCCCGAAAAACGATTAATCCTTATCAAACTCTGATTTTGTTCAATTTCTTATTTTCTCAAAAAATTTATCGGGGCTGAACTTAAATTAGTCCCGGAACATTATCATAAGCCGCTGTGACTAGCATCTAAAAGTTGGTAATTTGTATCAAAAATAACAGGGATAATAATTGAGGTATCACAATGATGTTGAATAATTTTGAAACCGATTCAATCTTTACGCCAGAACAGGTTTTGGAGAATCGGGGCCGAGTCGCTATATTTATTGATGGCTCAAATCTATTTTACGCTGCACTGCAACTAGGGATTGAAATCGATTACACGAAGCTGTTGTGTCGATTAACTGGAGGTTCTAGACTACTACGGTCTTTTTTCTACACTGGTGTAGACCGGACAAACGAGAAACAACAGGGGTTTCTCTTGTGGATGCGTCGCAATGGCTATCGAGTCATTGCTAAGGATTTAGTGCAGCTACCAGATGGCTCTAAAAAAGCTAACCTGGATGTAGAAATAGCAGTCGATATGATGGCGCTAGTAGATTCTTATGATACCGCAGTTTTAGTTAGCGGTGATGGGGATTTAGCTTATGCGGTAAATTCAGTCAGCTATCGCGGCGTGCGGGTAGAAGTGGTGAGCTTGCGTTCGATGACCAGCGACAGCTTAATTAATGTAAGCGATCGCTACATTGATTTAGAAGCAATTAAAGAAGATATTCAAAAAACCCCTCGCCAAAGCTATCCATACCGCCCGTTATCTGGTATCGGTTTTTTGGAAGACCCAAGAACTAGTGATGGACATCTAGAAATTCAAGAATAATGGCGTATCAATTTCATCAAAGGGGGAGACAGGGCGAGAGAAAAATTAAAAATTTCTCCTCTACTCCTCCCTTTCTTATTTTACCTTTAATTTTTTTCTTGATATTTGGTTTAGTAAGCTGTGGGGGGAAATCTCCCACAGCTTCTCAACAAAATACTGCGGCTTCATCTAACAAAGATAGCAATTTGACTTTCTTTGATGTCACCTTAGAACAAGCAGATGAAGTAGGACGACCGATTTGGAAAGTCAGGGCTAAAACCGCACAATACACCAAAGAAAAACAAATCGGTCAAGCTCAAAGTCCTTATGGTGAACTATATCAAGATGGCAAAGTAGTTTACCAAATTAAGGCAGATGTCGCAGATATTGAACAAAATGGGAAGCAGTTATTTCTGAAAGGTAAGATATTTGCCATAGATCCCAGTAATGGAATTGTATTGCAAGGTAATGAATTAGAATGGCGACCCCAAGAAGATTTGTTGATTGTCCGCAAGCAGATTAACGGTAGTCATAAACAACTACAAGCTGTGGCGCAGGAAGCGCGAGTCAAAACCCGCGAACAGCGCATGGAATTTTCTGGAGGGGTAATAGCAAATTCCATTGATCCCCAGTTACAACTAAGAACCGAACATTTAATCTGGAATATTAAACAACAAAAACTGATTGGCGATCGCCCTTTACAAATCGACCGTTACAAAGATAATAAAATTAGCGATCGCGGCAAAGGAAATTCTGGCGTAGTCAACTTAAAAACGAAAATTGCCACTATTCAACAAAATGCTCAATTAGATTTACTAGACCCACCAGTGCAAATAACTAGTAACTCTATGACCTGGAACATGAACGCAGAAAGTGTCACTACCAATTCCCCCGTGCGGATGTTCCAGCGTGCCGAAAATCTTACCGTCACCGCCAATCAAGGTGAAATGAAAATACCGCAAAAAACGGTTTATTTAACAGGTAACGTCAACGCCATTGGTCAGCGTCGCCAGTCTTTGAAATCTAATACATTAACTTGGTATTTAGACAATAAGTTAGTTGAAGCTCAGGGAAATGTAGTTTATCGACAAGTTGACCCCCCGTTAAATTTTACAGGTGAAACAGCCGTTGGTAATCTCCAAACAGAAAATATTGTTGTTAAAGGCGGCACTTCTAGCGGTAGGGTAGTAACAGAAATCATTCCCCAAGAAAGAGCCAATCGTCAGCAGTAGAGTTAGGGGAGTGGGGAGTGGGGGGATGAGGGGGATGAGGGAGTAGAGGGAGATGAGGGAGTGAGGGAGAAGAATTAATAATCAATAGACCTCTTGCAAAATTCCTTAATACCCCACCCCCAACCCTTCCCCAAAGCATCGGGGAGGGGAGACAAAGGTACGCTTTGTCGGGGTGAGGTTCTTATTTTTGATTTATGCAAGAGGTCTAATGCCCGATTCCCCACTCCCCACAACCACTAGGCTAGGATTTTAGTAATACATGTCTTTTGATAACCCATGAATGGATCAAAGCGATTAGGCAAGGAATCCTTGCCAATATCCCAACAAGCAGAACATTTGCACCATCACGATACAGACCACGAGCATACAGATCATACTCATGACGCTGGAGAATCGGCTCATGCTCACGTCCATAGCGAAGAGTCATTACGGCGAATTGCCAATCGATTATCGCGGATAGAAGGACATGTTCGTGGCATAAAAACAATGGTGCAGCAAAATAGCCCTTGTCCTGATGTTCTACTGCAAATTGCGGCAGTGCGAGGCGCATTAGATAAGGTAGCGCGAATTGTTTTGGATGAACATTTAACTGAGTGTATTGCTAGAGCTGCACAAGAGGGTAATATTGACGTTGAAATTAAACAGTTAAAAGCTGCTTTAGATCGATTTTTACCTTAAGAATTAGAAAAATAAAAAATTAACTAGCACCACTACGCATTTTGTAAAGATGCGAAATTTGGTGTATTGACTTAGGCAGAGGTTTATTTATGCCAAAATGAACATAAGTATCTTCCGTGTATTAGAAAGGCGACGTTTTGGCATTATCTAAGTTTAACTATTCTTTAAATGTCAATATAAACAAACCTCTAATTCTTTTATTGCACGGCTTCATGGGAAACATTAATGAATTTGATGAAGCTCTAAAAGTGCTAGATGAAGATTTTTCTTATCTCACCCTTGATTTACCCGGACATGGTAAAACCAAACTTTTAGGAAGTGATGAATACTATAAAATACAACCTACTGCTCAAGCAATAATTAATTTATTAGATGAATTAAAAATAGATAAATGCTACTTAATTGGTTATTCAATGGGCGGAAGATTGGCTTTATATCTAACTCTAGATTTTCCAGAACGTTTTATTAAAGTTGTATTAGAATCAGCTTCCCCAGGTTTAGCAACAGAAGCAGAACGATTAGAACGAGTTAGACGTGATGCTCAAATAGCTAGAAAATTAAGCAGAAGTATTATTCAAACTGATTTTGCTGCTTTTCTTTCAAATTGGTACAATCAACCAATTTTTGGTTATATAAAAAATCATCCAGAATACGATCGCATGATAGAAAGTCGGTTGCAGAATAATCCGTACGAATTAGATAAATCATTGCGCTTCATGGGAACTGGATATCAACCTTCTTTGTGGCAAAAGCTACAAGAAAATAAAATTCCTCTGCTCTTACTAGTGGGTGAATATGATAAAAAATTTATATCTATTAATACAGAAATGGCTCAACTCTGTGAAGCCCAAATAAAAATAATTAGTAATGCTGGACATAATATTCACTTTGAAAATACCTTGGCATTTGTGGATAATATCAAAGATTTTTTCTATGCAGCTTAAAAATTAGGATAACCTCACTGTGGCAACTTCTTTACTGCCTTACTAGAAGGAGTTGGCGATGGTGTTACCCTGGCTGTTGGATGATTAGCTGCGGTCAATTCCTCTTGCAGCATTTTCTGATAAAGTTTAGGTAAAGAGCTACTAACAGAATTATTTTCTATACCATATCCTAGACTTGTCCAGGTGGGAGAGAGCCGCCGCAAAACATCATTTAACTTTCCCTGACGCAACAGTTGAGAAATATCAGTTCCCCAAACTTTAGAATCATTTAACCAACGGTAAACTACTATATCTTGATATTCTGCTTCAAAACTATAGGCAGTCCAAAACATCATCTGCATCGGTTTTGGATGATAACGGGAAGCTAAACGATACCAAGTAACGTTAATAATTTGATACCTACCAGCAGCAGTGGAACAATTACCTGTGTTGGGGCCTGTGACAATTGTGACGCATATCTCAGGATGTCGGCTCAGGTCGTTGACTTGCTGTCCACCATACAACAGCGAATAGGGACGATTACCACTAGCTTCACTCGCCGAGATGGTTCGCATTAAAGCGCGGATATAGGGGTCGCCCTTTTTCATGACTAGAGGCGGTTGTTGAACTGCAAAGATGGGATCAGAAGGCGATCGCAAGTCTCCAATATACCATTGCAACAAATACACAAAGCCAAGAAGCGCGGCTATTGGCCCAATAAGTTTTTCAACACCTTTGAATTCAAAGCCTTTCAGAATCCAACTCCTTAAAATTTGCTCTTTTTGCTAACAAAAATCATCGACGAACTTATTCCAGTAAAGTTCACACCTGATTGTTAGTTATTATTCCCGATTTGCTCCAGATTTTTAAAATTAGGAAAAATGACCATAAATAAGTATAAAAAGCGAGATACTTATAACAATACCAACTAAGTCAGGACTTACGCACAGATAACGTAAAATCGAACCGCAGAGGACGCAGAGCGCACGGAGAAATAAGAGTTTCAGAGAGTTATTGCGTAAATCTTATAAGTATAAACTCAATTGCTTCTTATAGCATCCTACCTCCGGTAATAAATCGCTTCCTCGCTCAAATCGTGCTGTTTTCTAGTCGCACTTCTAAAACTGGTGCATTGCTAAATCCCTGCATTTTGAGTGTGGGATAGTGCGATCGCTGACCTATGTTATAATTAAATAATTAATTTTCTGAGTAATTAGCTATGACAACAGGAATATTAAAATCTGTTGAACCTACCCTTTACGAGGAAGATTATTATTTATGGGTAGAAACAACACTTAAACAATTAGAAAATAAAGATATTGGTAATCTGGATTGGCAACATCTAGCAGAAGAAATTGAAGCTTTGGGAATTGAACAAAGACGAAAAGTAGAAAGTTACTTAAAACAATTATTAATTCATCTTTTACTTTATCGTTATTGGGAAACGGAAAAAGAAGATTGTCAGCGAGGCTGGCAAATAGAAATAACTAATTTCCGTGATGAGCTAGAATTTTCTTTTCGTTCCAAAACACTTTATAATTATTCTCTTAACTGCTTAGATGCAGTTTATATTAAAGCCAGAAGACAAGCAATTCAAAAAACAGCTTTACAGCCTGAAGTTTTTCCAGAAAAATGCCCTTTTACTCCTGAAGATATTTTCAATAATGAGTACTTTCCAGAATAAAAGTGATTTTGTATCGCTTTTTATGAAGATAAAAGTAATAGACATCTCCAAAAAATAATCTCAAACCCTTATCCTGTCTAGGTGAAAACCTAATTTTTGGAGATGTTTAATAACAGAGCGATCGTCTATCATAAATCAGTGTAGGGGTTTAGCATTGCTAAACCCTTTTGCCTGTGGGATGGGATTAAGCCTTGCAGTTGAATCAAGGGGCGGTCAATTTAAATGAAGCAAAGCTATTTGACAAAGCGCGTAGGCATAGGCATCGCTTTTCCATGAAGATTTGAGCCGATAATTTTGAGGAGTAGAATCCTGTGGAATATCAGCATTGTTGAAATAATTCCCCAAAAGTTTTGGAAGTAGCTTCCGGTTTGGCAACAATTTCGACAATTTTATTGCGTGCATCTGCTTCAAATAACGCCTCAACAGCAACTTGGGCGACTTTTTGCCTGGGTATACTACCGTCAAACAGTGTATCAGCACTCTGCATCACGATCGCGTCGAGGTTATCTTCATTCTTCAACCCACCAGGTCGCACAATCGTATACGTAAGACCACTTTTTTGGATATACTCTTCAGCTTGCTTTTTCCACACTAAAATCAACCAAAACAAGTTCAGTGGATGGAATAACTGCGAAGTACACAAAGAAGAAACTAAGACAAAATGCTCAATTCCCTTTGCTTTAGCAGCTTCTACTAAATTTTTAGTCCCTTCAAAATCCACTTTATAGGGGCCAGTGGGATCAAAACTAGGTTTTGCACCAGTAGCAACCAACAGAACTGTGCTATCTCCCAACGCAGCAGTTAAACTTTCTGGTTGTAATACGTCGCCTACAACTAATTCCGCTTCAAGAGAGAGAATACCCCTAGCTTTCTCTATATCCCGCACCAAAGCGCGGACGGGAATATTCCGCGCTATCAATTCTTGCACAATCCGGCGACCTGTTTCACCCGTTGCCCCTGCTACAAATGCTTTCATGAGAAATGCTATCCTGGGAAACTATTGTGTGCTTGTTCAGTTCTTTATTTTAGTAATTCTATGGAGTTGATGGTAGATTAATGAGGTTTCGGTAAAAATGGAATATTAGTGTGAAATGACCCAGGAACATGGGGAATTATTAATATAGACGAACGCTAAAATATACATTAATCCATTTATGCTTTCAACAAACAGCGAATATAAATCCTGGGAAATAACAGAAGCAGTTTTACCTGTAGCCTCCAGCCAAGAAGCAGCCGAGGACAAATTAACAGAAGGAAATGTAGCACCGGTCACAAAATTTTCCGGACGTTATCAAGATTTTATGGAAATGCTTGCCCCAGCAGAGAAGGTTGCCCAGTATCTTAATAATCACGCCTCATGGTTTTCGCGTTGCGCTGAACCCATGAAGGTGCAATCACTTGGGGAAAATGGCTACGCTTTAGTAATTGGTCGTTTTGGTGCTTTTGGTTATGATGTAGAACCTAAAATTGGTTTGGAATTGTTGCCTCCAGACGAGGGTATTTACCGCATCCGTACAATCCCCATTCCTGATTACCAACCGCCTGGTTATGACGTAGACTATTGGGCATCTCTACAGTTAATAGAAACCGATGCTTCCAGTAGTATTGGTGAAATTACCAGAGTTGAATGGGAATTGGATTTAATAGTTGATTTGCACTTTCCCAGGTTTATTCAGCGATTACCCAAGTCTATAATTCAATCTACAGGCGATCGCTTACTTAACCAAATTGTCCGCCAAGTCTCTCGCCGTTTAACTCGCAAAGTTCAGGAAGATTTTCATAAATCTTTAGAAATACCCTTTCCTGCTAATTCTAAGCAAAAGCGGTAAGTCAACAGTTCTTTGTCATTTGTCAAAAATTCATAACAAATGACAAAGCACTACTTAACTATGCTTTAGTGAGAATTCTTTGGACAATTTGCACCCCGGTGACAGCCTGCCAAGCAAAAAGCCCCAAAAGGGTAAAATTCACCAGAATGTGAGTTGCCCGCGCCCAATTTGCCCCTTTTTGCATATAAGGCGACAAAGCAGCAGAGAATGCAATCATAGCCGTCATACCCAATCCTGCCAGCAGGTGAGGCCCGACAAATAACTTTTGATTATTGATGTAAGTCACACCCATCCCGCCAATTGCACCTACAACCATCAAAGCTAGGAGTATAGACCCGATTTGGTAGTGTCTGACGTTATATTTACCTTTAATCAGTTCTTTCTTTTCTTCCCCCTGAGCATTTCTGGTACGCTGTAGTTTTAGCCCCAAGTAGGCAGCATAAATTGAAAGTACTAATAGCGCCCACATGAGCACCGGATGAAAGAAATTTAGCCAATATTTCACCGACGCAGAAAGTTCCAGACTCATCGTGTTCTCGCCCAATTATTAAATATTCATAAAAATTAGCATAATTCTATTTTCTGTGCTTAAAGTTGCACAAACTAAAAGAGGCTAAGAAAGAGAAGAATTTTTATCAAGCCAATAGCCAGAATGTTTGCCAAGACTGCTTTTATTGAATTTGAATTTAGAATAAGTGAATTTTGAATTGCATAACCCTCTTGCCAAAGTGGATAAACAATCTCAGACTAAATTTTGAGGGTAGACGAACAAAACCCCCTGTGTGGGATCTCATCCATGACTGAAAACAACGATACTTTGCTGCTACAAGCAGCTAAAAATGGGGATATTAAGCATCTGAGTGCGTTACTGGCTGCTGGTGCGAGGGTAAACGCGGGCGATCGCCTTGGCACGACGGCGTTAATGTTTGCTGCCAATTTAGGCTACACCGAAATTGTGCGATCGCTGCTAAATGCTGGGGCAAATATCAACTTGAAAAGAAAACTCTATGGTTTGACGGCTTTGATGTTGGCGGCTAGTGCCAAACAGCTTGACATTTTGCAGCTTTTACTATCTAAAGGTGCTGATGTCAATGCCACTAATGAAGATGGCAGCACAGCTTTAATGGCAGCTGTAGTTAAAGGTCATGTCGATGTAGTGCGAGTTTTATTGGCTGCTGGTGCAAAGGTGGATATCGCAGATAAAGATGATGATACTGCCTTGAAACTCGCCGTTAAACAGGGACAAATAGAAGTTTTACAAGCAATTCTCCAAACTGGTGTCGATGTCAATATCCGAGATGACGAGGGTGAGACACTCTTAACATTAGCGGCAGATTTGGGACATCTAGAAGTTGTGGAAACACTGCTAGCGGCGGGGGCTGATGTGAATCTGAAAAACGCTGATGGTGCAACTGCCCTATCGGCAGCAGCAGCTGGACACAGTGCGATCGCAGCAGCTTTACTAAATCGAGATGCCCAAATTAATCTTCAAGACCAAGATGGTGAAACAGCCTTACACCTTGCCGTTGTGGAAGGCTACATTGATGTTGTGCAAGTGTTACTTAACAGGGGTGCAGATGTCCAAATTAGGAACCACCTGGGTGATACGCCACTGCTTGTAGCAGCATTGCAGGGACACAGCCATATCGTCGAAGCATTGTTGCGTTCCGGGGCAGATATTACTGAGAAAAACCTCGGTGAAGTACCTTTGACGCTGGCTGCATCACAGGGACACACCCAAACAGTGAAAGTGCTGTTAGATTATGGTGCTGATGCCAACACTCCGGGCGATGATGGCAAAACTGCTTTAATCAAGGCAACCGAACGCAAGCACACAGAGATAATACATTTGTTGCTGGCAAAGGGGGCAGATGTGAATTTTCAAGACTCAGCGAAGGCAACAGCATTGATGTGGGCTGCCTCAGCAGGTTACGGCGAAATTGTGCAGTTATTACTGCAAGCTGGGGCAGATGTGAATTTGAAAAACCGGGGTGGTTATACTGCTTTAATGATTGCAGAATTTAATGGTTATAAAAATGTGGTGCAGAGTCTGCAAAAAGCTGGGACGCAAGAATAGGCATTTAAAAAATCAAGTCCGGGGGCAAGAAACGAAGAAAGCAAAACTCCGTCGTAGCTGTTGTAAACTTGCTACGGCGGAGAAAGGAAAAATTAAAACGCTAAGAAGTAGCAGGCGAAATGCTTGCGTCACAAGGATAGAAAGAAAGCAAAAATGAAGAAATAAATTTACCTTTTACTTTTTACCTTGTACATTTTACCTAGTTTCCCCCTTGGCGTTTCCTACTGTGCTAGATGTGCAAAATATATAGTTTTTAGTTGAAGATAAAAGTATTCTAAGGATCATTTTTGATGTATTATCTTAAAGGCTAAATACAAACAATTCACCAAAAAAGGTTGATGTGCGACCATTTAGGCGATCGCTACGGCAAGTTAAATAAAAAATAAAAAATTAAATTTAGTATAATAACTCTGGTGAATCCCCAACCACATCGGTTTAATCATGACTTGAGCAAGCAAAAATCGCTAATGACTATAAAATTTGCAGAACAACTAGTGTCATATCATCAGTATTTTGCTTATCAGCACCAATGAATTGCTCAACTTGGTCAAATAAGTAATCCACAATCTCCTCTGGGCTATTGCAGTACTTGCAAGCCGTATTGAAGCCAGCGACAAAGTTATCTTCATCGAAGCGATCGCCACTAGCAGCAGCAGCATCGGTCAAACCATCTGTATAGTAAATAATTGTATCCCCAGGCTCTAACTGTGCCTGGGCATCTTCATATTGGCTGTTAGCATCCAAACCGATTAGCATCCCTAGAGTATCTAAACGGCTGACAGTTTTTGTGGCTGCGTGCCACCACAAGGGAGGATTGTGTGCCGCATTGCTATAAGACAAAATTCGGCTATGGGGATTATATTCTGAGTAAAATAGCGTTATAAAGCGGTGGGAATTTTCCAAATCCGCATACATAACTCTATTTAAGTTTTGCAGAATTCCAGATGGAGAATTACCATGTAGCACTTCTCCCCGTAACATTCCCCGCATCATCGTCATAATCAGCCCAGCCGGAACACCTTTACCCATGACATCTCCAATAACCAAACCCCAGCGACTCGTTTCCGTGCTGTCTTTGGTCTTGGACTGAATCTTATTGTGATTGGTAGCAATAAAGTCATAGTAATCTCCGCCGACACGGTTGGCAGGTTTACAACGTGCCGCCAAGACTGCACCAGGGATTGTCGGGCATTGACGTGGCAAAAGTCGCCGTTGAATTTCTGCGCCAATTTCTAGTTCTTGGTCTAGACGTTCTTTTTTTCTTAGTTCTACAGCTAGTTCATCGTTTTCGATGGCAACGGCTGTTTGGTCTGCTACTAACCTAACTAACTTTTGCCTAGTTTCTGTCCAACTATATTCTGGATCGCGGCTCAAAACATAGAGCCATCCCCGTTCTGTATGCTTCACCAGAATCGCCGTACCAAAGATTTGCACATCTGGCCCCAAATGGCGATGCATTTGGTCATCCAAAATCCCCGTCGCATTAGCTAGAGGGGCAGCATTGGGTAGAAGCGTGATTTGACTGCTGGCTATTTCTAGTGCTTTGCGGATATTTTTTCGCTGGCCACTATCTTGCCAATGTAACTGCTCTAATCTTACTTGACCGTTAGGTTTGTAGAGAAACAAGGCGCTGCCGTCTGCATCTGTCACTCTTGTTGCCATCAGGGGGATCAGTTCCAAAAACTGATTCAAATTATTGAAACTTCTTAGGGCAAATCCTAAAGAACTGAGCAAATCTTGAATTTTGTTCTGTTCCCGGTGCAACCTTGCCACGAGTTCTTTGAGTGCTACGACTGGTGTGACATCTGTCGCGGCACTACTATTGTTGTCAATGGGTTGAGAGGGCAGTTGAGACACAGGCACAGGTACTATTGCACTTTATATTGGCAGATTTTAGATTACTTATAAATCTTTTGGCTAAGGCATTGCTAAACCATATTTAGACAAGACTTGTCACTTTAGCAAGAGTATAAAGACGTAACAGGTAACTTTTATCAGTATTTTATTTGCTTATTGTATTTATGATGGAATATTTGTAATTTCAAATCATGGATTTTTAGCCAAAAACCAATCTGTAAAAATTACTATTTTCAGTCAGAGTTAAGAAAGCTTTTGATTTTTTCATAACTTAATTACCAAAGCATATCTCTACAGTCATAAAAATACTTTATTAAAAGAATAATTCATAACCCTTTCAGAGTAACTGTTTGGGCAGAGGCAACTAGGAGACTGGAAGTTTTTTGAGTGAAAACCTTGATTTACTAGAGAAAATATTTGTAGATACTTTCGCAAGTAGGAACTGAGAATACACCTGGGAGTGTTGAATCAGCTTACTTACACCAATTCGTTTTTTGAGTCCATAGTGGACGATTTTCCGAAATTGCGATCGTCGGAAGCTTAATTGTGAGGTGCCAGCACCCCAAAGCACTGCTAACCGCTCAGACTGCTGTCAATCTTGCATTTGCGGGGGTGAGCGTCTCGCTTGCCCTTTAAATTACTGCAAGATGGAAGCTTCCGGGGTTTTGTGTGTTGCAACTAAATCCCCATTCAGAGCGTGAAAAAAGGCATTAGCTTGAGATTTTAGCAAAACTTATCCATTTATTGTGACAAACTTATGATTTAGAGGATTTGATCTGTTTCTAATGAGTTCAAGTGATAATACCAGATCGGTGATCCCTAAATTTATCAGTTGTCAAGAAAAATATTTAACTCCAAATTTTTAAATTAGCCACTCAAGAGAGCTTCGACAAACTCATAGCTAGAAAAGGGGCGCAGGTCTTCAATTCCTTCACCAGCACCAATAAACCGAATGGGTAAACCTAGCTGTTGCACAACGGCCAGGGCAACGCCGCCTTTGGCTGTACCATCGAGCTTAGTTAAAACAACGCCGCTTAATTGGGCAGCCTGGGAGAAAACTTCGGCTTGCCGTAGTCCATTTTGCCCTAAAGTGGCATCTAGAACTAAAAGAGATTCTACTTTGGCATTTGGGGCTTTTTTGTCGATAATTCGCCGGATTTTGCTAAGTTCGTCCATTAAATTTTTCTTGTTTTGCAGTCGCCCAGCTGTATCTACCAGAAGTAATTCGGTTTGACGCGCTTGGGCGGCTGCGATCGCATCAAATACAACTGCTGCCGGATCTGTATTCTTTCCCGGATTGGAAATTACTTCCACACCGCTTCTACTACCCCAAACCTTCACCTGTTCCACGGCGGCGGCGCGGAAGGTGTCTGCTGCGCCAATCAAGCATTTATAACCAGATTTTTGTCCCAGATGGGCAATTTTGCCGATGGTGGTGGTTTTACCGGCACCATTCACCCCAGTGATTAACCAAATATTCAAGGTTTCTTTTTCTAGGGTAAAGGTAGTTTTGTGGGATGCTTTACTTGGCGCATCCAGCATATCCCGAAGGATTTTTTTCAGGTAAGCGATCGCTTCTTCTGGTGCAGTAACTTCTTCTCGAAGTTTGGTCTGTAGGGCATTGATAATAAAGTCTGTCGCCTCTACACCCACATCAGCTTGCAGGAGCAATGCCTCAATTTCTGTCACAGCAGCTTGGTTTAGCGGCCCTTGACCAACGATCGCCTTCAGTTGGTTAAGAATGCTACGACGAGTTTTATCTAACCCTTGGCGGAGCTTTTTCAGCCAGGTAATTTCCTCAATAGAAACGTCTTCTGCACTTCTACCTTGAGCAGCTAAAACTTTCGCCGACCAGACAAACCCATCATCAAATACCAGTCCAGGAATTTCCTCTCCTGTCTCTGAAGTTGCAGCTACTGGCTGTAATACCTCCGGTGGAACTTCAATAGCGGTGGCCATTAGTTGTTCTAGCTTGGCTTGCCGTTCTGCCGCCGCCCGTTCTAAAAACGATAGTGCTGGCTGTGTTGCCTCTGGCGTAGCTACTGGTTCGGTAGGCGTTGGTTCAGCTTCATTTGCCGTGAGTTCTGGGCTTTTGACATCTTGATCGGCAATTGCTGCTACTGAGGAATCTTTTGTACTTTCTTCTTCAGTAACAGCTTCAATAACTTCTGGCTGTGATGTTTCTACGGTTGTACTAACAGGTTCCTCAATTGCTTCTGGTTCGGTAATTTCCGCAATTGCCGTTTCTGTGGGTTCAGGTTGTGCTGATGCTATTGAGGCATCTGCTGAATCACCTGGGGTTTCTACTACCTCGGCTTGTTGTTTTTGCTGAATATTTTTGTAAGCAGCTTTAGCAAACGCTAACAAGTCTGTCGTTGTGTCTGAAGCAGTTTCAGCAGTTGGTGTTAACGTTTCCGCTGCCTCTGGGTGAGGTTCTTGTGCAGGAATTTCTTCCTGTTTATTATCAGAGGGAGTGTCAGAGGAATCGTTATATTTACGACGGAACCAATTAAAAACCATTGCAGCAGTATTGGTTATATGAGTTTAATAGTTATAAGTTATGAGTTTAATTTAACTTGGGGCATTGGGCATCCCAACTCTTGGAGACGCTACGCGAACGGCTTACCTCGGCTCCGGCTCCATGTCCGCTTTTTCGAGATGCTCGGCACGAGTCGCTCAGGGCAAGTGGGCATTGGGCAATAATCAATAGTTCTTCTTCCCCTGCTCCCCCTGCTTCCCCTGCTCCCCCTGCTCCTCCTGCTTTCTCATCCCCCTCACTTTGGCAAGTAAAAAAGGCTATGCTGTCTTTTTCTGCTCAGTGACTCGGCGCAAAACACCGTTAATAAACCGATGACCATCGTCTCCACTGTAGCGTTTGGCTAGCTCCACAGCTTCGTTGATGGCAATACTGTCTGGAACTCCTAAGAACTTCATTTCAGCCACAGCGATTTGCAAGATATCGCGGTCAATTTGGGCAAGGCGAGTTACTTGCCAATCTACTAAGGCAGTAGAAAGGAGTTCATCTATAATTTGTCGATTTTCGTTGACGGTAATTACAAGCTCTTTAGCGTAATTACGGACTCCCTTATCCTGATTAGCTAACTGAATCAATACGGGGAAATCAACTGCCGTACCTAACTGATTGATTGCTGTCTGGGTACAGGCGATCGCTTCTTGAAGCATTGTCCTGGCAGTATTGAGGTCGGAAGCCCTAGTTTGGCTACTTAAAAGGCGATCGTTGCTGCGTTGCAGTTCACCTGCGGCATTATCGAGGGTATCTTGCACTTCTGAAGTCAGTGTGCGTACTGCTCCTAGCACCAACTTGGATACTAGTTGATCGTCTTCCAACTTATCTAATTTCTTTGGGTTGACTGGCAATTGGCTAAGGCTTAAAAGCGCCAATTCACGAGCAATTTGCTGGGGTTTACGAGGTTGCATAAAACTGAGGGGTGATAGGGCCAGAACTGATTAACTAGACGCGACAAACTTGCAATTATATCAACTTTGGTACAGTCAAACAACATTACGCTAAGAAGGTACTAGATACTAAAGAAGAAATTCTTTTAAGATTTGCTTAGGGTATGAATCCACATACTCATCTTCCCCAGTACCCAGTTCCTAGTCCCCAATAAAGAGTCACCAATTTAATTTTCTTCAACGGGAATAACCTGCTGCTTGATTTCGTTGTGTTTCACTTCCAATGTTGTGGATTTGGGGAAAACCAAGGGCGTATTGGGGGCGACAATGCCACCTGATACAACTATTTTAAAGGCGTCTTCAATCGACATGGAGAGGTTCACCACCTCATCTTCAGGAACTACTGCGTACCATCCGGTAGTCGGATTGGGCGTAGTGGGTATAAAAACACTTAGCACGGGGCGAGGCATCTGGACTTGGATATCACTGCTGATTGCACCAGTAACAAAGGCGATCGCCCAAATTCCTCGGCGGGGATACTCTACCAAAATTACCCGGCGAAACTTGCCATTAGAATCTTTTAGGATTGTTTCTAAAAGCTGTTTGAGGGTTTTGTATACCTGTCCCGCTAAGGGAATTGCTTGTAATAATCGTTCACCAAAATCTAACAACCACCTGCCAGCAATATTGCGAGCCATCAAGCCCATCAATAAAATACTTAGTAGTGGTACAGCTAACCCTACTAATAAATTCAGTAAATTTACTAAAATTGGGTTTAACCCATCAAAGGGATTCAGTTGTTTGGGAATTTGGGTGAGGAAGTTGATTACCCAAGTAGCAATGGTAATCGTTAGCCAGATAGTAGTTGCTAGGGGAATTACTACCAACAAACCAGCGATCAGGTCGTTTTTTAAGTCCTGTTTTAGGCGATCGATTACCAAGCCCCGATTCTCCTGTTTTAAGCTAGAGGAACTTTTGTTATTGGTATTCATACCAGCAGATTGTCAAACTCCGAAGACTTTAACTTTAGGCAGTTTCTACCGCAAGTAACTGTCCAAAACGCTAGCAGCTTGGCTGCTGACGCCAAAACACGTTACTTGTTGCTGGAAATCAGCTATTTTCCTACAAGCATACACATAGACATTAACCAATCTGATGCCGACTGGTTATTTTTAAGGGATATTATTTTTCTTTTTGACTCTCCCACGGCTTCAAAGCGTGAGATTCTTGGTTCATCCTAGCCGACTTATCTCAACTTGTTTCCAAGTTTAGACATAGCGATCGCTGCTTCAAATTTTACACCACATCAGCCTGTGTCGTTTCCGAATCCGCGCGCTGTAAGTGTTGTGTACTATCCTGTGCCTGAATTGCTGTTGCATCTAAATTAGGTTTTGGTAGATACTTCATTTCCCAGACTTTGAGCAAAATCAGATATTCGTAGAATGCCTGCAATGTACACCAAGCAAATCCGGCGCGTCCATCTAAACAACCGCCTAAGATAAAATACATATATACAAACCTTAGCAACGGTCTCGCGGGTAAACGCAAAGACAAATCTTTCAAGGCGCGGCGTTTTTCGACTTCCGATTTGCCAAAGAATAAATCTTGCCAGTTGACCTTTCCCTGTTCTAATTGATATAGCGTTTCTTGAGCTTCGTCTGTAGAATAACGGTTATGCTTGTCAATCCAGCGACTCAAACCTTTGCTAGAAGTGTAGTGTGGGTATGTCTCTTTTAGAAAGCTAGTTGAACCCTCACAAACTTCCCGTTCAGTATGACCGTAGTCTGTAAACCAGACCTTACCGTGGCAAAAGAGGCGCATTTGGTAACGGGGATACTGTGTGCTATAACGAATCCAACGATTCATGAACATGACACGTTCAGCCACGTAGTAACCGATGTAGTCAGGACTCTGACTTGCCTTTTCGCATTCCGCGAACAGTTCTGGTGTCATGCGCTCGTCAGCTTCAAGGATGTAAACCCATTCGTGGTTCGGGGGGATAGACTCTAACATCCAGGTGCGTTGGCGTCCGTGGCTTTCAAAAGGGTGTTGAATGACACGGATGGGATAGCGACTGGCGATTTCCACAGTGCGATCGCTACTGCATGAATCCACAACAATGATATCATCCGATAGCATCGCCGATTCGATACAAGCAGCAATATCTAACTCTTCGTTATATGTCAGGATGTAAATTGAGAACATTACCCAAGTTTTATAGCGATTTTATTAAGTGATAATTGCCTTTTTATTGTTATTAGCTATTAGGCGCATGGCAGTATCAGCCGTCAATAATTTTTGGATACCTCTTACTGCCATGCCAATAATAGATTAGCGTGCAGCTGCTCTAGGTTTACTACCTTGTACAGCACCCCTACCTCTTAAGCCTGTCCAACCGATGATAATGTAACCAATCGACAACAGCAAACTGCTAATCCCAATCCGCAGCCCAGACTTCCAAGCAGTATCTTTAGCTTGTTTCTCGGCTTCGTCTCTGCGCTGGCGAACTTGGCTCAGTTGTTGAGTTCGCAGCGTCTGAATATCTGTTTGTTGTTCAATAGCTTTGTCAAGTAATTGGGGATTTGTTTTAGCCTTCGTCAGCAAATCTTTGATATTTGCGGGAATTTGAGAGCTTTCAAGCGCTTGCTTATATTTTTGATCGTCTTTGAGGATTTCACTAAACTGAGCTTTGGTTTGGGCTCGCAGTTGATCTAGTTGAGCTTTTCCTTGATCAGTATTGAGTTGTGCTTGCAATTGCGAGAACCTATTGTTGAGTTGAGTTTCTGCCTGATCTGCTTCTTGGCCAATGCGATTAAGTGTTTGAGTCTTAGCTTGATTTACGTTATTAAGGTGCAAAGGAAAAATCAGCAAGAACATCAACCCTAAAATACTTGAGAGGATGACGGCGGGAAATCTTAAATCGATCCCTTGGGGGCGATCGCTTGCTGCATCAGCACTATCAATCCAATAGGCAGCAAACAGCAGCCCCAAACCGACTAGAGGCACAATTCCGCGATCAACTAGCGCTGTTGCCAAGTTGATTTGCCATACCCTATCAGTCGGTTGAAAGGGTAACAACAGAATGAAAAAGTCAACGAAAAATGACAAAATGCAAATTATTCCAACTACCTTAAGTGTGAGGGTAGTACTCACGGAAGTAAAACGGTTGACCATAGTTTTTTGAACTGGCGGTGAATACGAGTGATTTTCATATTTCAAGCTACTTGAATATTGTGCCTATGACCGTGACTCTTGTATAGAAACACAAAGCAGATTCAATATTGGTAAAGGCTATCTGCCTCTTGGTTTTCAACTAGGCCAGAGTAACATTTGTTATGTACAGTGTCTTCAGGAAATTCTTGGTGTTTTAAGATACGAAGCTAATGCGGCGCTGGGGACTACGGCTTATTGATTACCTCACATATTGCACCAAGCGACTTCCAGTCACAGCTACACAGACAAAACCCGCCTACGCGGGTTTCAAATTCTTGATTTTACATTAGTTTGCGCCAGTAAGTGCCTTAGTTTCTATACCTGTGATTTGTAATCGCCAAGGCTAAGTGCAATATCTGAGTTACTATCTTCCTCATCTCCCTCATCCTCCCACCTTTCCCTCAAGGGCTTGTTCCCAAATCGGCAGATCCTCCGGTCGGTCAACATCAGCTAAAGGTGACAAGTTCACATGAGATAAATTAAGTTTCTGGGCAATGTCCACGGTTTTCTGGAATACTTGAGCAGTTCCCCACTCGATGTTAACGAATAACTCCGGGATGGGTTGGCGCAAGCCAATTAAGTAATATCCACCGTCGATCGCAGGACCAAGTACTAAATCAAAGGTGTGTAACTTCTCAAAGGCTGTCTCTAGAATCTGGGCATTGACTCCAGGACAATCTGTACCGATGATAATTACTTTTGTTGCATCAGATTCAAAAGCCTCGAAAAGCGATCGCGCCATCCGCGAACCTAAATCCCCTTCACCTTGAGACTGGTAAACTAAATCCAAGCCCAGCCAGTCTTGCATAAGTTGCAAATCGCCACCTGCAAATCTCACTTCCACAGATATGGCAATGGCTTTTTGCAATTCTTGAACGTGAAATATTGTATGTTCAGTCATTTCCCGTTGAAGATTGGCAGCACCAACAGTTCCCAAAGCAGGTATCAGTCTGGTTTTAGTCTTCCCTGGTTCTGGATAGCGAGTAAAAATAATCAGGTGCTGTTTTGAGCTTGTTGGTAAGTTCAGCACACAATACCTTATTTGAATAAACTAAAAATATCTTAATAGCAATACTTATCGTTTTCGGCTGTGGCATGGTCTTTTTCCATTCGCATTGCCCCTAAAATCGTAGAAACAACAACACAACGTTTAGCTTTACCACCATACTTGCTTGATAGTGTTATCCGTCCTAGTGGCGGTTGTCTGACATTACCTCTGTGATCAAATTGGATTTGTCTGATGCCATTTGACTCTGAGAGGGTTGTTTCTTCATCTAAGCGCACATTAGAATTTAGATCCCACATTCCGCACTTCAAAATGTATTATCTATCTTTTCAATAAAAATTCCTAATAATGTTCAAATTATTAAGTATTAATATTGAATACCATTGGCGATTTATGTTGTTGATTTAACCATTTTTTTCCACCTATGGGAAATCTACGCATATTACACGATGAAGTGCGGAAAGTCGGTTAGATTATTCCAGTTAGCGTCAGATGGGTTTACTGTAGCAGGATGAACCGCCCATTGAAGAATACTGTTTTGTTGGCGAAAGCTAGCTTGCCAAGTCAATTTTTCCTTACTAGCTTGGCTTTGGGCTTGGCGCATAGCATAATAAACCTCGTTTTGGGCAGTGTTGAGGTGGCGAGTCTGCACAAAACCTAGCCAGTTGGCTATTGCCAGCGTGGCTAATATACCAATTAATAAAACAACTACTAAAGTTTCTAGTAGGGTAAAACCACTATTGGAGTCTTTATTCAAGAGATTTTTGGAATTAACTAGAAACAGTAACTGCACCCGAATATCCATTTTTGTCTTCTAATCGCTTTTTAACTACCCAGCCGTTGAACAATGTTTCAGTTTCTGGCCTTTTTACTTCGCCGTGGTTAGTAATATTGTCTAGCAACGTAGGCACTATAAAGATTATGAAAATTTTCAGTGAAAGTTTTAAGGTGAAATTTATATTCTGAAGTCTTGAAGGGTCATAAAAAAAATACTTCCACAAAAATATAGCAGCTGCTAGACCTTTTTTTTTGTTAAATGGCTTTTGTAGCGCTTTACAGGTCAAGTATTTGTATAAATTTGCTAGGCTTATATTCCAATTATGTTTTAGTGTCGAACGGGCAAAAGCGTGTCGTAAAGCGTGCTTTTCCTTGTAAGCTCTCTTGAGTACTTGCAAGCAGGATTTTTCCTGTCTGACAAGATTGGAAGAAACTGAATTAGCACTTATGCGATATAAGATTTGTACAGATGGCACACATATAAAATCAAACTTAGAAGCTAATCGCAGCCACATATCCCAATCCTGAGCCGCACTTAGAGATTCGTCAAAGCCACCTAATTTAATTAAAGATTTTCTACAAATTAAAGGATTGGAGCCATTCTCAAGAAAGTTATTTAACAATAAATTTTCATCAACATTTCCATTTAGATTAACGCGCTTGCCTGAAAGTATAAATTTACCATTTTCATCAATATAATCAGTCCAACTGTAAGCAACTTTTGCACTAACGTTTTCTTGCAAAGCTTTTAACTGAGACTGAAGTTTATCAGGTGTCCAAAGATCATCTGCATCTAAGAAACTAACAAATTCTCCAACTGCAAGATTTAGTCCTCGGTTACGGCTGACGTTACCGCCAGCATGAGGGTAAGAAAATACTTTTATTCGTGAGTCTTTAATTTCTGCAATAACTTCTATTGTTGAGTCTTGCGAACCATCATTAATTATAATTAATTCTAGGTTAAAAAAAGTTTGATTTAAAACAGATTTAATTGTATGACTAATAGTGTTTTCACTATTATAGGCAGGTATAATTACAGAAATTTTTGGTAACCTTTGGCTGGATTTAATCATAACTATAAAGCCATTTTATTTTTTAGTACTCTGCCTAAATTACATTTTAAGTAGTAAAAAGGACTCATCATACTAGCCAAATAAAACTCCATCTCAAAAACTGTAATTAGATTATTTTTAAATTGCCCTCTATACTGAATGAGATGTTGTAATACTCGGCGTAAATTTCCTAAGACAGTTTTTACAAAAACTATCGGTTTTTGCCACTTTTTAGTATTTATCAAACGTAGTTGGAAAATACACAACCCACAGCCACGTGCCAAAGTTAGGAGGTAATCTTTCTCAAGTCGCCAATGTGGTATTTGATGATAAGTATGCATGGTAGGGTTATACCAAATTGGCCAGCCTGCATAATGTATATAAAGTAATGGTTCATAGTCATCACCCTGCACCAAAATACCAGGTAACTTACCACTTAAATTAGGTCGTTGTGGTACATTTTCAAGCCATGCTTTTTTCCTGACAACAAGCGCTGCACCAGGAGGAAGCCTTAATTTGTCTGCATCAAATAAATATGGATTTGAGCCATGTTCTCTGATAGCTAAAAAAGCTTGAATTTTTTCAAAATTCTCTGGCGGCTTTACTTCAAAATCACCATGAATTTGTCCACTCCAAGCCCCTGCTTCAGGATGCTGCAATCCAAAGCTATATGCTTCTGATAACCAATCAGGTGCAGGTAAGTTATCATCATCTAAAAAGGCGATTAGCTGCCCTCTGGCTTCACGCACTGCCCGCAGTCGGGCAAAAGCTGCTCCCTGTTCGGTTTCTAAAAAATATCTTAAATTGCAGTTTTCCTGATATATTTTTTGGTAATTCTGGATGATTTCAGATGTGTTATCAGAACTATTGTTATCTACAATAATAATTTCCCAGCTAATTTGTTCTACTCCTATCTGGCTTAAGAGTTTATCTAAAATTTTAGGTAAGCGAGTTGCTCCATTATATGCAGGAATGGCTACGCTAATATCTAAACTTTCAACTGCTAATTCGGTCATACATAATACCTAATATTTGATAATTTATTTTTTAAAATATCCATTTTTCCAAAGATAAAAAGGGCTAATAAAACTACTTAAAAAAAGCTCCATTTCGCAAGCAACTACCAAATCTTGCTTTAGCTTAGTTCGATATTTGAGTAAGTGTAAAATGATTTTACGCAGGTCATTTATCATATAAGTTAAAAGAGCAACTGGTCTATACACATGTTTTATATTTACCATTCTAGTTACATAACGGCTAAGTCCAATACCTCTAAAAAATGGAATTAAATAGTCTTTTTGTAACCGGAAGCCTGGGATTTTATGAAAAACTTCCATTTCAGGGTTATACCAAACCTCCCATCCTGACTTTTGGATATAAGACAACATTTCTAAGTCTTCACTGGTCAGCATATTGCCTTTAACTCTACCGGTTAAAATAGACTTATCTGGTACACTTTCTAACCAGGCTTGTTTACGGACAACAAGTCCAGCAGATGGGGGTAGTAATTTTTTAGCTGCTTCATATAATAGCGGTAAATTACCTCGCTCTGTAATTGCCAAAAATGGAGCAATTCGCTGAAAGTTTTCTGGTGGATCTACTTCCCAGTCAGGGTGAATTTGGCTCCCATAAGCTCCCGCATTCGGATATTTTTCACCAAAAGTATAAGCTGCGGATACCCAATTGGATACTGGGTAGTTGTCATCATCTAGAAAACCGATGAATTTACCTTTAGCTTCTGCAACTGCCCTTTTTCGGGCATAAGCTGCTCCCTGTTGCGCTTCAAAGCAATACTTTAAAGGGTAAGGACACCGCCAATTTTGTTGAGTTTTTTGAACAAGTTTAGCTGTGTTATCAGTGCTGTTGTTGTCTACAACTATAATTTCCCAAGATAAATTTTCGGTGTGAAGTTGGCTTTGTAGCCGTTCTAGTAGTTCAGGCAAACGACTTTCACCGTTATAAGTTGGAATAGCTACAGTAAAGTCAAGGTTTTCAGTCATTTGACAAAAGGAATATTTTGACTAGGACGCTTTTATCTGCTCAACCAATGGCTAAGTTATCAGCGACTCTGAAATAAATCTATCAAACATTAAAACTGTACCTGATGTTTTAATTTTGCGATCAATGTGCAGTTTTATATACAGTATTATTACGTATTTTTATAAAAAATTACTATAAAAACGACTTAATCGCAGTTGGGGGAGCCTTTTGCTGCGATCATTGAGCCTAAAAGAGTTCTCACAATGACGCATCGCTTTACGCTACTAGCCAATGTAGAATTTGTAGAGCTTGGTACTGCTACCACTATTTTTAACCCAGGTGGCTCTGTTGCACCTGTTGGAACTGTTCCAAAGTTTGGAGTTGGTAAAGTCAAAGCCCCCATATAGTCAAAGGTAATTTTTGTTGGCGTACTTGAAGGAGGGTAGGATACAGGAGAATTAGTAGTAGAATTGGCAGTATTTTCGCCACTGAGATTTGCACCTAGCAGTAATTTATCAGAGCTAACGCCTACATCCACCCCTAAAGGTTTCCATGTAGGGCTTCCAGCATTGGTATTATAAACAGCAACCTCTACATTTTGGGTTGTGGGATTTTTCTGAAAGCTGACAGTGTAGCTAAGTTTTTTGTTTTTAGCTTCGCGCTGTGCTTCTTGCAGTGCGGCTAAAACAGCATCGTTAGCCTTATTTACCTTCTGTCTATTTACAAAAGCAAACCAACTAGGAGTTGCGATCGCACTTAAAACTCCGATCATCACCACTACTGTAAGCACTTCAATTAAGCTAAAACCAGCATCCTGTTGAGAATGAAGCCGCTTTTTGATGTTTTGATTACACATCCTAGTGTGGAATAACTTGAAAGTTAGGTTGCCCATAATGCCCCATCATTAGTTGTGCTGTGTATTATCAAGTTTATTTTGTAAATAAATATCCACGTCCCTGCACGCGGACATTTGCAGTTGGAAAGTAAGTTTGGTTATTTGAAGAGTAATCAAAATTGCTAGTTTGCAACCGAGCTAGTGCATTGCCTCGTAAAAACACCTGTGCTGTCGTGTTGGCAACATCAACGCAAGTATAAAAGCCCATAAAACTACCTGAGTTAAGCGTTCCAGTGGGGCAAGTAAGAGTTGTCGAACCAATAGAGGTTTGATCGATATAATCAATTAGTACTACAGGTTGTTGAGTGTAAGCTGTTGAGGCTGTTTTCCATGAATTCATTTTCTCCTTTAGACCTGCGGCACTTGGTAAATTTAGGTTAAAACGCTGAAAACCTGGATTGGGGCAGTGGCTGGTGTCAGTATACGTATCATTCGGATAGTCAGTACCACAATTACCAGTAGTACCAGTAGTAGTACCACTAGCACCGAGAACTCCATCGTTAATTTCAAATCTGGCAATCCGAGCCGCATTTGACCAAGTAGTACTACTATCTTTGATTAAATAGTAGGCAACTAAGGAGTAAACAAAAGTGTCATCTGTTGTGTTTGTTGTAGTGCTACTGGAAAGTGTAATCGCACCTGTGAGAAACTTGCGTTTCCAAAACACGAGAATTGGTTTACAAGTAACAGTAGTATTAGAAGAATCACAAATACCAGCTTTTTTAACAGGGGGTATTTGGTCTTGAATTCCTGAGCTTGCTGGGACAGTGTTTGAATTGGTAGTCAGTGCTGTTTGATCGTATATGTAGACAGCTTGTTGTAAATCATTGGCAATGTAATCAATTGCTGTCTGGATTTCCTGTTCAGAATTTGCCTTTGCTTGCTCCTTCTGATCTGTAGTGAGAATATTAACCATAAATCCTAGTAGTGGTGTAAGCACGAGGAATGCCAGCAATAAGGCTACCAAAAGTTCTATCAGGGTAAAACCATTAACTTGCTGAACCAATTTAGAGTGTTTCAGCTGAATGCTGAGAAGAAATTTGAGTCCATTCTTCATAACTACGGTTTGTCCCTTATTGATAGAAATAGATATAGCGGATGGTGGTGTACAGTTATAAGTAAGTCGGCGCAAATAATCATCACTGGTTTGTAGTTGCGCTAAAGCGCAAGACAGCGCAACTACGAGCCAAATATAGAGATTTTACTTTTCGTTACATAGTTTGCTTTTTTCTCGCCGACCTACTTACTATGTATTCACAAGGTTAACGATTACAGTTAACTAAGTAAGTGGGCGTGAAGAACTAAAGATTTGTAATAAGGGCTTGAAGCCCTTGACAACTTTACAGGACTTACGCAAAAAGGTAGTGAAAGCCCTGATTTCCCGTAGGGGCAATTCATGAATTGCCTCTACATTTCGTACCTAATGCGTAAGTCCTACTTTATATAGAGCATATAGAGCGATAAATCGCTCACTACGAACAAAAGTTTAGTTATATCTTTCAACCTCACTGCGTAGGAATTAATTACAAGTGTTGTTACTAGAAGAAGGAGTAGTACTAGCAACAGCAAGACGCTGACACAGAGCATTGAAGGAAGTGTTTTTAGAAGCAATTACAGTGGTCATTTCCACTAGTGGAGATTGGATATTGCCTAAAGTCCCAGTGAAAGTGTTTTGTCTTTTCTTGTTACTACTGTCGCTAACATTGACAGTTTTAGTAAAGTCAATATCTGACCGATAAACTCGAATTCCCAAACCGTAACCATCGATTGGTTGACCTGTTGTAGTATTAGTTGGAGTACTTCCTGTTGCTATAATTTTTACAACCTGAATGTAAAATAGGTTGGTTGTGTTGCTTGTACAGTTTGGGGGACTAATAGCTAGGTTATTGTTTGGATCTTTTGTCACGCAATATAAATATTGCGATGTTGATGTTGTAGGAACTGGCATATTTGTGGTGGTAAGTAAATTGTCAGCTAAACTCCTGCTTGTAACGGTTGATTGAGGCAATGTAATAGTGATATTGGTATTAGTGTTAGCGGGATCAGGGGTAGTCACTGCTCCGGTTTTAACACCATCAATGAAAGTTCTGGCAGCTTGTGTGGCTAGTTGCACACGTCTTGATTGGACGCGAGTTGCTGTTGCAATTATGATTGTAGGCGCGATCGCTGCCAGTAAAATAGCAACCACGATTATTGCTACTAGCGACTCAATTATCGTGAAACCAGACTCACTAGATGGGTGACTTACTTGCTGTTGTTTGTGCTTAATCATAGTTACTCACCAGTTTCTAAGAATTAAAGATTAACTACAGCCAGAGGTAGGACGTTGATCGGCATCGATGGCATTAGTACTGTCTGAGGCTTTTTTGGCACACAACAATGTTTGCACCCATGTATCATCTCGACCAACTTCTCGGAAGTACTCATTGGGTTTGTTATCTGGCGTTATCGCTAACTTTTGCGAAAATGCATCTGGGGATTGCGACAGCAAGGCGACATCATAACCCCACTGCCGATAGGGAGGCTGGTAAAAAGGTACTCGCCCACCGTTATTATTAATCGGATATGTTTGGAGAGCTGAATTAGTTAAGAATGCTGCCAAGGGTGCAGTAGCATAGGCACTACGAGTTCTTTGGATAAAAGAGCCGTTAATTGTAGCTACAACAGCATCGGTTCCGGCGCCAGTTGGGTTCCAATTTTCTAATAAGCGGACAAAGTTGTGTAAGCCACCATTATCTTCTGTAGGACGAGCTGGCGTGTCTGCCCCTGCTGCGGCTAAGTTAAAGGTGGTAACTGTTGCCCATTGTAGCCAATTAGAATTCTGTTGGCTGCCAGGACCCAGTACGTCACTTGCATTTTCATCACTAGTGCTGAAAGCAACTTTAGTTTGTAACACTGGCGATAACATTGGTTGGCTTTTTGCAGTAGAAGATGCTGTTAGTGTAAATGTTGGCGGATTATTATTACTGTTGTTTGATTGGAACCATAGAGCATTAGCTTTGGGATCTGGACTACTAGAACTAAAATTACTGAATGGAAATGAAGTTATTTTCCCACCCTTGATACCTATAATGGTTGGTTTATTACTAGAATCAAGCGCGAGTTCTGCATTTGTATAAGTTGTTGGAGATGCTGGAGCTGCTGGAGGTGCTCCCCTTGTTACAGGATTTGATATTGTCCCACGGAGAAAGGCAACACGCCGAGCATAGCGTAGATATTTAGAATTAGTCGGTGATTGTGCTGTTGTACCTGCTAAATGGGTAGTCAGAGAAAAAGTCTGTCCAATACTACCAGTAGCATCCGAGGCTCTTAGACCTGCTGGATATGCAGTAACATCACCGGGTAGTGCTACCCACCAATCAGCACCCGGATCGCAAGCTGAAACAGGTAGTTTCGGACATACTTCCATTAAATATTCTGGTTTTAAATTACTTGTATCATTTATCCTTCGCTGGATGGGTGTAACAAAGTTATTCAGGTAAGAACTACCTTGAATACTACTAAGTGTAGTATTAAAATCTTTGGGCAAGCCATCACTACCATACCAAGCAGCATTGATGACATTGGCGTTGTTGGTAGCAAACCCATTGTTCTGAAATGCGGTAATAGAATTAGTATCACCCAAGTTATTATTTAGGTCATAGTCTCCATCACTGCGGTAGCTCAACAAATTAAAGTTATTAGACAAAAGTGTGATGGCATCTGATAATACACTGGCAGGTCGCCAGTCGTCCCCAGTGGTACAGTTTGGTAATCTAGGGTCACCAGTACGACAAGCAAAGTTTGGATTAAAGTCTGATGAGGTTGCACCGCGAGAGTAAAAATTGCCCCAATCACTAGCTACAGCTGTATTAAACTCTTGTTGGGTATGTACATTAAAGTCGCCTTTAATATATACAGGTAAATTAGAAGCTAGAACCAAGCCTTTTTCTGCATCTCTGAAAGTCTGAACACGCCAGATTGGGTTGCCATTGATTAACATAATGGCGTTGGGACGACGAGTTGGGTCAAGTTTGAAGTCTACAGGGCTAGTTGTTTTTTGTGCATCTGGGCCATTACTAGAACTGGCACTTAAATCCAAAAGTGCATCATCACGAGTAGCGTAAATAATACCGCTATTGGGAATTAAGTATTCTTGCGGTGTTGCTGTGCCATAGCTCTTTCCCCGCAACAGATTAATGTCTAATACAGTGGCACGAATTTCTAGAGGTTGCCGATTATCTTTGGCGAGTTCATAGTCTGATGCCGAGGGAACGGCAGATGGATCTGGTACGTTTGCTACTGTCCCAGTTCCATCTCCATTTACACCATCAGCGTTGGTGAATGTTTCTACACCCAGTGTTGATGCATCTTTATGAATTGCCTTAATCTGTCTGGCATCTAAAAAAGCAGTTTCGTAAATTGCGCCGTGAGGGATGACGCTATTACTTGGAGAGCCGATGGTACCATCTAATATTTGGATGGCACAAATAGCAGCATCAATAGCAGACTGCTCTGAGAGTGTCCGAGAGGAAGCTGCTTTTGGCAGAGCGGTTCTCAGTATTTCATTTACCAACCGCCCATTCGGATACCTTAAACTACCTTGGTAGGTTAGTAAAGCTGAATAGTCAGAAACACCCTTTGTTGGAGCTGCGTAGACAATACCATTATGGGAGTTGCCACCCGTAGTATTGTTATATGGAAGAGTTGTTAGATTCTTAGCTGTAGTGCTACTAGTGGGGTCGTAATAACTACTTATACAAGCAATGGGTGTAGGGGGTGTAGGGGTTGCACCAGTGTAGCTGTAGCCACTAGCTTGGTAGTGATACACTGCTGTAGCCCGCATCCGTAAATATGGTTGATTTAATAATACTTGAATTGTTGTGTAGTCAAAACCGCCTATTATACCTCTAGTATCAGCGCTTATTCCAACGGTAGCTGTTCCCGAAGGAACTGGCATCATATCTGACCAGATTCGGGTTCCAGCTGCGGCAAAACTTGGACTACTAACAATCAAATTACTAGGCAAATAAATTCCTGCACCAGTGACTACCCGTAAGCCGCCCACCGGAGAGCTTACAGTAGTTGGTACTGTAGCTGCTGCTGATTCCCAATCTCCATCTCGAACAACAGTTCCTAAATCAGCTAGTTGCTGTACACGACTGCTGCGAGTGCGAGCTGAGGTTGACGTTGACGGGGCATCCCAGTTAATACCTGTAATATTTTGGGTATCTTTGGTAGCATCTGGACCAACAAATGTCGTTCCGTTCCACCACAATGCAGGTAGGTTATTGCCAAGCAAAATGCGATCGCCAATGTATTGTTCTTTACCTAGTTGTTGTTGTGTAGCTGGTTGTGTAGCACTAGGTAGCAGGTTAGAACTACTAATGTTAAGTGTTAAATTGGAATAATTAGTTTTAGTTTTACCATCATTAGGGTTAAAGGGATAAACCCAAGTGTCTGGTGGACGAAGTGACTTACCACTTCCTTGTAAGACTGTACTAGTCGTATAATCTATATTAGTCGTAGGATTTATTATTCCATCTGCACCAAAAGCAACTTCACCATAGGGTACACGGCGGGTACGTTGTTGAAAGTAAAGTGTTAACTGGTTATTACGGACACTAGTTAGTTGCGCTGTAGTGGCAGTAGCTGTAGTTAATTTTAATAGTTGTAGTTGCTGTGTAATGCCGTCTTGGACTTGTTGTGGGTCAGTAGATGCAGCGTTAGCCATCTGTGCTTGCACCAAAAGATTGATGCGATTTACATAAGCTAGGCTATTGTAGGCAATATTATTCGATCCCTCAGTGACTGATATGTTAGTGCTAGTATTACCATTTTGACTAGGAGTAACTCCTTGTCCTTGAAATAAATCCACTAGAGTACCGTTACTTGCATTACCAGTGAAACCACCAGCTGCTAAATTGCCACCTACAATAATTTTGGCATTATCCTCACTGTAGAAACAGGAATTTTGACTACTAACCTGATAAAGTTTCACATTATTGCCACCAGTGAGGAAGTTACTATTAGTCAATATCCGTCCATTTAGATTAAATTTGGGACCAGGGGTAAGTTCTATATCATCGTTATAAACCACCGCATTGTTAACTAGCGGTAGTTGTACACGGTCTTGTTGATATTCTAAACTTGAAAAACCTTTATTCCCTGTAAAAGTTTCGTAATTACCAGTTGCTGTTGTGTTAGTAATGGGAACATTAGCAGTGTAGACAAAAAAGCTTTTTTGGAGCTGACTAGCAATACTAACCCAGCCCGTACTCCCCACCAAAGTAGCACTTGTTCCCTGACTATTTTTACAAGTGCTGCTTATACTACCAGAAGTCATGGGTGGAGTTCTTGCCTCTAGAGGATTTCTAGGGCGGCTGTATGTGCCACTAGTTATAGGCGGAGTTCGGAAGTAAATTCCATAAAGAGTATAGGAGTCAAACTTCCCATTGTTATTTGTATCAATGGGGAACATCCATGCAGTTGTCATATCTGCTGGCTGATTTGTTTCTCCTGTTGGTAGAGTTGTATAGTTATAATGTAGTTTTAGTGGAGTTTCGTCTCCAAAAGTATATTCAGGCAAATTAGCAGCACTACTTAAGGTACTCTCTAAAACTTTATCTGAAGGTACGGCTCGTGGTAGTCGGCTATCATTAAATAGCTTGTCTAATTTTGCCCTAGCTCTATCAAGGGCTGGTGCTGCGGCGTTAAGTACAGACTGATTAACTCGGACATTACTGGCATTTTTAGAGCGTTCAAAAGAGCGAAATAAAATGGCGGCTGTCAATAATACGACTACTATTAATACCATTGATACTGTCGGCAATAAAAACCCAGCGTTGTCTGATCCGCGTCTTTTTCGAGTGCCGAAAACAGCCCGTAGGAACCAAATAATTTGCTTGTTAATTGCAGATAAAAACTGCTTGCTAATTTGCTGGAAGGTTTTTTTAATTGCCTTGACTAGCTGAGGTTTTCGAGACATAGCTGCTTCCCTGTCAACTGGTTTATAGCGGATTTTTTACTTTTTCATACATCTTAAACTATGCCTGCAAAGGTTTTTTATAGGCAGAGAGTGAGGCTATATTTATTTAATTACTACATCTTGTTTCACTAACAAAGTAGTTATAATAACAGACAATTTATTAAAGTTATACCATTGATTAAGTGTTAAAGTTTATCCGGTAAATACTGATTTTTTGATAATTATTTAATCAAAATACGAGAAAGGTAATAGCATAATTTCACAGTAAATTTGCGGAAATGTATCTTATCTAAAAGCAAATTTATGAAGATGTTGTTAAGAGAGTAAGCTTATAATACCCATCTGTTAAAGGAAAGATATCAGTTAGCTGCAAAATAATTAGATATAGGGGTTTTCAGTTCGGTGCAATACTGTCAAAAGCTCACCCTATCTTGACTTTAATCCCTCTCTTTAGTAAGGAGAGGGACAGGTTTTGCATAGTATAACCAGGGTGAGGTTTTCTTGGGCTATTCGATAAACCGTAAATTGCGTCGAGAGAGACTTGTGTGTACACGGTAGCTGCTTTCATAAGCAGAAGGGCTGGGGGTGAAGTTGAACTACTAAGTAAGTGGGTCAAAATATAAAACCTCACCCTCAATCCCTCTCCTTAGCAAGGAGAGGGAAGCTGGAGGCAGGGTGAGGTTTTATCTTATTATTTAATTACGCCTACCTACTTATCCCCTTAAATTTCGTATATTCTGAGCAATACTTTCCAGCACCGCAGGCAAATTAGCATACACATGATTATTCGTAAATCTAATAAACTTAATTCCTGCTGATTCAATAAATTCTTGTATTGCCTGATTATATTCAGCAGCATGTTCTTGAAAATGGCTTTCGCCATGAATTTCTATAGCTAACTTTAATTCAGAACTATAAAAATCTATAACAAATTTATCCACACTATATTGTCGGCGAAATTTACAGTTTTCCAACTGTCTATCTCTGATTTTATCCCAAATCATTTTTTCGGCTTTTGTTATATTTTGGCGTAAGTGTCGCCTTTTATCTATTTCACTATTTTTGTTATAAAGTTTAGTCATTTTTATTTCAAATTCCAGTCCCCTCTCCTTTATAAGGAGAGGGTTAGGGTGAGGTCAAGAGATAACTGTAAATGTTTATCCAGCCTTGATTGCATTGTTCACAATATAGTAACCTCACCCCGCCCTTCGGGCACCCCTCTCCTTATTAAGGAGAGGGGGATTGAGGAGAGGGGGAGGGGATATAGACTAAGCGCTAAAGTATTTTGCTAGTGGGTGGTAAGTAATAATTGCAGTGGTAGATTGTTCTGGATAAAGTTGTTCACTTTCATCCATATACAAGTTAATTCTGTCAGTCTGCAATAACTCCAGTTGCTTGTATTGGTCTTGGATATTCGGGCAAGCGGGATACCCAAAGCTATACCGTGAGCCACGATAGCGTTGTGCTAATATATCCCGAATATTGTCGGGTTCTTCAGCAGTAAAGCCTAACTCTCGGCGGATTCTGGCGTGTGTCCATTCAGCGATCGCCTCTGCTACCTGCACCGCCATGCCGTGGAAATACAGATAATCGGTGTATTGATTGGCAGCAAACAACTTTTGGGCGAACTCTGTTGCAATTTCCCCTACAGTCACCGCCTGCATGGGGAACACATCAATAATTCCTGACTCCTTTGGTGCGAAGAAATCTGCTATACACAGCCGCCTTAAAGATTTCTGTCTGGGGAATTCAAAAGTTGTAACCTGTTGTGAGTGGTTCTCTGAATCATATATATGTAGAGAATTCCCCTCGGCTTGACAAGGGAAATAACCATAAATGACCTGCGGATGCAACAGATTTTCTTCAAGAATTCGCTGTTTCCAAGTTTCTAAAACTGGGTAAACTTTCTCAGCTAAGAAAGCCTGATATTCTTCCTTGGATTGTTCCTTTGGTTTGCGGAATTGCCATTGTCCTGCAACTAAAGCTTGTAAATCCAAGTGCCAGAATATTTCCTCAATGGGAATATCACTAGGCTGCAATAACTGCGTTCCCCAGAAAGGCGGCATGGGACGTTCAATATCTATTGCCACTGCATCTGAACGTCTTGTATCTACTTCTTTTAGTTCGGCAGATGTTTCTTCCGCAGTTCTAGCTTTTGGTTCTTTGTGACCATTTGTTGAAACTTCAGCAGTTTCAATTTCGTTTAAAAATCCTTGCAAATCTTCCCAGTTACCAGTGGACTTTGCTGGCATTAATTTATCCATGAAGTGCAAGTCTGAAAAGGCATCTTTGCCATAAACAACTTTACCTTTATAGGTATTTTGGCAATCTTCATAGACAAACTTGGGAGTTAAGGCTGCACCGCCTAAAATTACGGGGACACTAATTCCCTTTTCGTTGAATATCTCCAAATTCTCTTTCATGAAGGCGGTGGATTTAACCAGCAAACCACTCATGGCTATACAATCAGCTTTGTGCTGTTCGTAAGCGTTGATGATGTTTTCTACCGGCTGTTTAATTCCCAGGTTAATCACTTTGTAGCCGTTGTTGGATAAGATGATATCCACCAAGTTTTTACCAATGTCGTGGACATCGCCTTTCACTGTGGCAATGATAAAGGTTCCCTTGGCATTATTGCCTGATTCTGATTTTTCCATGAACGGTTCTAGAAACGCAACCGCCGCTTTCATGGTTTCGGCAGATTGCAAGACGAAGGGTAGCTGCATTTGTCCAGAACCGAACAATTCCCCGACAACTTTCATGCCATCTAGCAGGAAGGTGTTGATAATTTCTAAGGGGGGATGTTCTTCTAAGGCTTTTTTCAAATGTTCTTCTAAGCCAATGCGTTCGCCGTCGATGATGTGGCGTTTGAGACGTTCTGGGATGGGGAGACTTTCATCTAAAGAGCGATCGCGCTTAGTTGTAACTCCAGCAAAGGCTGTGGTAAGCTCTCCTAATGGATCGTATACGCAAACGTTACCCTCAAACTTGCGATCGTCATAAATCAACTGGCGACAAATTTCTTGATGGCGTTGGTCAATCTTCGATAGCGGTAAAATTTTGTTAGCACTGACAATGGCTGCATCCATTCCCGCCGTCGTCGCCTCGTGCAAAAACACTGAGTTTAGCACCATCCGCGAGGCTGGATTCAAACCAAAGGAAATATTGGAAACACCCAAAATCACATGACATCCAGGCAATCCTTCACGAATCCGCTGGATGGATTCAATTGTGGCTTTACCGTTTTCTCGGTCTTCTTCAATCCCGGTGGAAATTGGTAATGCTAGGGTATCAAAGAATATTTCTGTGGGTGGTATGCCATATTCTACAGCTTGACGGTAAGCGCGCCCGGCGATCGCAAACTTTTTGTCTGCTGTCCTTGCCATGCCATCTTCATCTATAGTACCAATGACTACACCAGCACCGTATTTTTTCGCTAATTCCAGCACTTTCAAAAAGCGCGGTTCCCCATCTTCGTAGTTGGTGGAGTTCAGCAAACACTTACCACCGGCAACCTTTAAACCCGCCTCCATCTTTTCCCATTCGGTGGAGTCAAGCATTAAAGGCAATGTCACATTATTAACAATGCGCGAAACTAGTTCGTGCATATCACTTACACCATCACGTCCCACATAATCGACGTTGACATCAAGAATATGTGCGCCTTCTTTGACTTGCGCCCTCGCCATTGAAACCAGTCCATCCCAATCTTCGGCATTTAGTAAATCGCGGCACTTTTTGGAACCACTGGCGTTAAGACGTTCGCCAACTATCAAGAAAGAATTATCTTGGTCGTAAGGCTGAGTGGTGTAAATTGATGCTGCTGCCGATTCTAAACTAGGATGTCTAACTTTTGGCTTCAAGTCTTTAGCAAGTTCTGCCAATTGTTGAATGTGTTCTGGACGCGTCCCACAGCAACCCCCGATCACTTGGACACCCAAATCTTCAACAAAATGCATCAATGACATCCGTAATTCCAACGGTGTCAGGCGGTAGTGCGCTTGACCGCCGACGTTCTCAGGTAAACCCGCGTTGGGGATACAGGAAACGATGAAAGGTGAATGTTCTGCCAAATACTTAATATGTGGTTTCATCAAGTCTGGGCCTGTGGCGCAGTTTAGACCGAGAATATCTATTGGGTAATGTTCCAGAATTGTCACTACAGCGCTGATTTCTGAACCTACCAACATTGTCCCCATGCTTTCCATTGTCACAGACACCATCAACGGTCGGCGATCGCCTTTTTTAACAAACACCTCTTCAATAGCATTTAGCGCCGCTTTAATTTGCAGCACATCTTGGCAAGTTTCCACTAAAAATAAATCCACACCACCATCCCACAGCGCTTCTGCTTGTTCAGCAAAAGTCCCTTTCATGGTGTCAAAGTCAATATGTCCCAAGGTAGGGAGTTTCGTTGTGGGACCGATGGAACCTGCCACAAACCGGGGTTTTTCTGGCGTGGAAAATTCCGCAGCCACACGCTTGGCTAATTCTGCGGCTGTCTTGGTGAGGTAGTAAGCTTGGTCTCCTAAGTCATATTCTGCCAGCACCAGGGACGTACTGCCAAAGGTATCGGTTTCAATGACATCAGCACCAGCAGCGAGAAAGTCACGGTGAACCTTAGCGACAGCTTCGGGTTTTGTATGGACTAGGTATTCGTTACAACCTTCATACTGTGGGCCGCCGAAGTCTTCAGCAGTCAGGTTTTGGGTTTGTAAGTTGGTTCCCATCGCCCCGTCGAAGACAAGGACTGGGCTATCTGGACTACGCAGGCGTTCAAGGAAAGGATGAGTCATATTTTCCTAGAAGAAATGAGGATATCAAGTGAGTCTTGCGATACTCGACTTACTTTATTATTTTCCAAAATTGTGATATTTTTGGCATCTTTTAATAAAATCTGTTTTGCTGAAACTGATCAGTCGCTCATTTTGACCTGATTTCTGAAGATTGGCGATGACAGAATTATGCAAAAGCGTCCTCATATCATGTCGCTTGAGTGCTTATTAGACTCGAAAAACCCCGCCAAAGCTATGCTTTGTCTCCCCTCCCGAAGAGGGGGGTGGGGTGTATACACAATGCCGCAGCCATATCTTTATTAATAAATCTCGATTAATAAATCTTGCACTGCGTTTCTATCCCGCCTCGGAATGAATTCCGAGTCTCATAGCTAAAGTCCACTCAAGTGGACTAAGGGATTTTCAAGAAAGAAATTATCCAAATATACGAACCACAGAGACGCAGAGAACACAGAGAGAGAAGAAATAGAGAGAATTTTTGCGTCAGTTTTGGGATGTTTTTTTACTTGGACGTGTCTAATGATCAATTCAGTCCACTTGAGTGGACTTCAGCTATCAGCCCTGAACTTCAGTTCTGGGCGGGATGTCGGTGAGTGTGACAGTTTCACTAAATTCTACACATAGTAAGATGAAATATTTTCGCCAAGTTTATTATCTTAGAATCACAGCTTAGAGTTGTTACTCCCTTCAGCTCAAAGATGGAAAAAACATTAGGAGTATAACTTGAGTCTTACTATGGATTTAAATTCTTTGTTCAATCTAAATACATTTATTGAATTATTACTGGGGATTAGTTTGAGCGCGGCGGCTGGCTTTCGAGTATTTGTACCACTGCTAGCATTGAGTGTGGCTTCAGTTTTTGGACATTTAGATTTACCGACTAACTTTGATTGGGTGGAAACACCTCAAGCTGTAATTGTTTTTGCAGTCGCTTGTTCGCTGGAAATTATCGGTTATTACATTCCTTGGTTGGATCATCTGCTGGATATTGTAGCCACTCCTGCGGCATTTATCGTCGGGACAATCGTAACAGCATCTGTTGCTCCAGAGATGAATCCCCTGGCGCAATGGACGTTAGCTTTAGTTGCTGGTGGTGGAACCGCAGGATTAACTCAGGGTTTAACAAATATGTTGCGGATAAGTTCTACTGGCGTTTCCGGTGGATTAACCAATCCTGTTGTGTCAACCATTGAGTTGCTCATCGCAATCGGACTCTCTGTGTTGGCGCTAGCTTTCCCAGTGGTAGCAGGAGTGATTGTGATTGGTTTTCTAATAATAGCTATTCAAAGAATCTGGAATTTCTTTTTGAATAAATCATTTTCTCAAACTAACGAAACCGTTTCTCCATCAAGAGAATTGGGATAAGTAGTTATGGATTTGTTTTAAAAGTGCGACGCCGAATAGCCCGTCGTAGACATCGCAATTATAAAGCGATCGTAGTCTTCGGGTGTGTTAGCGCACCCTTTGATACTCGTGAATGAGTCTTTGAGCTTTATTAATGAGTGAGCGTTTTGGGAAAGTTAGCGATCGCACTCAGCTAATTTGACCATTAAAAGCGATCGCACGCTGCTAATTTAAACATTACAGCCCTTTTTATGCACATGAACTCACTAATTCAGTCTCTAATGCTTAAGTAGATAGGCAAGATAAAACCAAACTATGTAACGAAAAGTAAAATCTCTGTATTTGGTTCGTAGTTGCGCCCTCTTGCGCTTTAGCGCAACTACGAACCAGTAATGATTATTTGCGCCCACTTACTTAGTTGCAACATACTACTTTAGTAAATATTGCTACAGAGTTAGTAAGGTTTGCAGGTGAGAAACGAAGAACTGTTGCAAATTATTGAAGAAACTCGGTGAAGAGTTACGCGACAAGTACCACCAGGTTATCGAACACTGTAAAATTAGCTCTAAAATCAGCTTTAACGTTAGAGAACTTCGGTAGGCGATCGCAGAATCAGCCACTAAGTTACTTATGACTATGCGAACACCACGCATCGGAGTATAAATGCTAACTATTTTAAATTGTCATCTTGAATTGTAGAGACGTAAAAATTCGCAGTGTCCAGATCCCCGACTTCTTAAAGAAGTCGGGGATCTAACTTCACCGTGGCAATGGTTTTGAGAGCATTTAAATAAATCCCTAGACAGAGGAAGCATCTAAAACAATTACTTAGCATTCCAACATATACTAATAACGTATATTTAACTAGAATTAAGGTGTTATGGTGATTCTCGTTTGAATACCTTCTGCGGTATGGGTGTACATAAGTGCGCCTCTACAAAAGACAAGCACATTTAGCTATAACGGACTTCCAACAAATAAATTATCCAATCTTGTGGGGTGGGCGTCTCGCCCGCCCGTAGCCAAGGGCGGACAAGATGTCCACCCCACAAAAAGTAGTTGAGTCTTTTTTATTTGGAAGTTCCTAAATTAAAATCTACCGTTTTACGGGTATTAGAAAAATGAGGTTTAAAGACTGGGCGACTAGGGTGCTACTAATCTCGCTGATGTTCATGGCTTTAATTGTAGTATTACTAATTGGACGAACGACAAAATTACACAATAATCCGGCAATATCCCATACATCCAATCCCCAGGTTACAGCCTGGAGTCAATATCCCCAAGCGCAATTTCAATCAGCGAAATACCCAGAGAATAAATCTCTAAATGTTATCAAGTCCCCAGTCAAGATTAACAAGCCTGTAGCAAGGTACGTAACGACTCAAGCTTTTGCACAGTACAGACCTAATTATCAAGTTGCTTCGGTTGACCCAAGTAACTATGGAGAACGATACACCCAAGATGTTAACGGCGTTATTGTCAACAATCAACCAATTATCGTCCTCCATGAAACTGGTTATTCTGCTTCCAGCGCCGTTAATTTCTTTCAAGTAGCCCATACTGATGAAAGTGTACAAGCAAGTTACCACGCTTTAATTAAGTTAGACGGAACAGTGGTTTATCTAGTACCGCCAGAAAAGCGGGCTTTTGGTGCAGCTAACTCAGTATTTGAGACTCCACAGGGAGTGGAAACTGTGCAGACTAATCCAAATTTACCTGCGTCTGTGAATAATTTTGCTTATCACGTCTCTTTGGAAACACCGCCAGATAGTTATGATGCTAGTAGCCAACAAAACCATAGCGGCTATAAGGAGGCTCAATATAATTCTCTTGCTTGGTTAATTGCTCAAAGTCAAGTCCCAGACGATCGCATTACTACGCACCATCTAGTAGACCGTTCTGGTAAAAAAGTTGACCCGATAAATTTTGATGGGAATAAATTTATCAGCTTACTTAATACTTATCGTCAGGTTAGACCAATATATAGAGTAAGTAAATAAAAAATGGTGCGTTACGCTTTTGCGTTAACACACCAGGGCAAAATTTATTCAACCAAGCTATTTATTTGCTAAAGCTATAAATTTGCTGTGTCTCCAGGCGATCGCTAATCGATGAAGGCAGTATACCATCTGAAAATGTCTGTCGATCCAGTTGGACTTGTAAATTACTCAAAGGATCGCTACCAGAAGAAATCAGAAATTCTATTTTCTGGATGTAAGGCAAAGTTGCGAGGTTATCCAAAATTTGGAAGATAGCGTGTATATAAGGATGACCACTTTGTTGATACCAATCAGAGCTAGCAACTTTTGGTTGATCGAAACCCAAGTGTACTGTTAAAGATGGCTCGTCAAATATAGCGATCGCTAATGGACGCGCTTCTTCCTGCAACAATAAATCATTACTTTTCGCTAAGTGTCGCAGTTTCTCCAAGCGTTCATAACGTTCTGTCACAACTTCCGGGTCATCTTGCCAATGAATTGCTACTGTTGCCAGATAAGTCTGTAACAGCATGTGACCCAGTTTTTTCGCCTTTGTCGCCAGATAATAGGAATTGTAGTCGGTTGCTTCAATCAACAATGGAACGCGATCGACTACTTCCAACCCATAGCCCTTAACTCCAGCAATTTTACGGGGATTATTCGTAATCAAACGTATCTTTTTAATGCCCAAATCCATGAGCATTTGTGCGCCCATGCCGTAGTCTCGCAAGTCAGGCGGAAATCCTAAACGCTCGTTTGCTTCTACTGTATCCAGTCCCATATCCTGCAATGAGTAGGCTTTCAGCTTGTTAATCAAGCCGATTCCCCGTCCTTCTTGGCGCAGGTATACAACTACACCTTGACCCGCAGACTCAATCATTTTCAGTGCTGCTTGTAACTGCATCCGACAGTCACAGCGCAAAGAACCCAAAGCATCACCAGTTAAGCATTCTGAGTGCATCCGTACCATTATTGGCTCATCTTTAAAATTAGCTGGATCGCCCTTGACAATTGCGACGTGTTCTGTATTGTCTAAGGTGTGGCGATAGGCGTAAATTTCAAACTGGCCAAATTGACTAGGCAGCTTAGTAATCACCTCACGATACACTAAGCGATCGTGCTGTAGGCGATAACTGATTAAATCCGCAATACTAATGATTTTTAAATTATGGCGTTTCGCATATTCGACTAACTGCTGCAACCGCGCCATTGAACCATCGGAGTTTTGAATTTCACAAATTACTCCGGCTGGATATAGTCCTGCTAGCCTAGCTAAGTCCACAGCCGCTTCCGTATGTCCTGCGCGTTTGAGTACGCCTCCAGCTTTAGCCCGAATCGGAAAAATATGACCAGGACGACGTAAATCGGTAGGTTTGGTGGCTGGGTTGAGAGTAACCTGGATAGTGCGGGCGCGGTCTTCTGCTGAGATGCCTGTGGTTACACCCAATTCTGGGCCAGCATCAATGCTGACAGTGAAGGCAGTTTGGTTAGTATCTGTAATATTGCTTACCATCAAGGGTAAGTCTAGTTCGTCTAAGCGATCGCCTGTCATTGCCAAACAAATCAGCCCTCTAGCTTCCACCGCCATGAAATTAATCATGTCGGGTGTGGCAAATTGGGCCGCACAAATTAGGTCGCCTTCATTTTCTCTATTTTCATCATCTACCACTACAATGACGCGACCAGCTTTTAGGTCTGCTAAGGCGGCATCAATCGAATCAAATTTAAAAGCTTGGTTAGTATTAGGCTGTGACACAGAAAGATTTCCAGCTACCAACGTAAATTTTTTTAACAATTTCTTCTTTTAGATTGTAGCTCCTTTATAAGGCAGAGAAGTAGACTAGCAATGATTTGATAAGGTGGCAACAATTTTTGCCATTATAAAGTGCAGCGACAGTAAAAGATGAGGGGGTATTTTGTCCGCTGTGCATCTAGTCGCTGATATTGTTGATAGCTGATAACGAATTCACCATTCATGGGATAAGGATTTCAGATCATGGGCAAATTTAGACGCGTACCCGTTGGGATTGTTGGCGCGTCGGGCTATGGCGGAGTACAGTTGGTAAGGCTACTGATGGATCATCCAGAAGTTGAACTGGTTTATTTAGGCGATCAGAGCAGTATTGGAAAATCCTTTGGGGATCTCTACCCGCATCTGACTCATGCAGCTAACTTGCCAATAGAGGCGGTAGAACCAGAAATAATTGCTCACCGTTGTGAAGTAGTTTTCTTGTCTTTACCAAATGGTCTAGCTTGCCAAATCGCGCCCAAATTATTAGAAAAAGGATGTAAAGTACTAGATTTAAGTGCAGACTATCGGTTCCGTAATTTGACAACATATACAGATTGGTATGGCATTGAGAGAAGCGATCGCACAATTGCAGCTACAGCAGTTTATGGATTACCAGAACTTTATCGCGATCGCATTGCCGAAGCTCAACTCGTTGGCTGTCCTGGTTCCTATCCCACCGCTAGTCTCCTTGCACTTTCGCCACTATTAAAGCAAGGCTTAATCAGGCCAGAAACAGCTATTATCGATGCCAAAGCTGGTACATCTAGCAGTGGACGGCAAGCTCAAACTAATTTATTACTAGCTGAAGCAGACAACTCTATAGCAGCTTTCAATATCGGCCGTCACCGTCATACCCCAGAAATTGAGCAAATTTGCAGTGACTTAGCTGGTCACGAACTCCTGATCCAATTTACACCGCACCTTATCCCAATGGTACGCGGTATCTTGGCAACGGTATATGCCACAATGAGCGATCCCGGTCTAGAGCGAGAAGATTTAATTACAATTTTCTCAGCCTTCTACCGCAACTCTCCTTGGGTGAGAGTCTGCGGTAGCGGCATTTATCCCCAAACCAAGTGGGCAAGCGGCAGTAATCTTTGTTACATCGGTGTAGAAGCTGACCCGCGCACAGGTCGCGTGATTGTCATGTCAGCAATTGACAACCTAATTAAAGGACAGGCAGGCCAAGCAATTCAGTGTCTAAACCTGATGATGGGCTGGGATGAAACCTTGGGGTTGCCCAAGTTAGGGTTTTATCCATAAATCAGTTAGGAGTTAGGAGTGATGAGTTATGAATTAAAAACTCCAAACTCCAAACTCCAAACTCTCTCTACTTCGGCCCTAACCCTACAGCACCAGCATAAACGGCGCGATCGCCAAGTTCATCTTCAATTCGCAGCAAGCGATTGTATTTTGCTACCCGTTCGCTGCGACAGAGAGAACCTGTTTTAATTTGACCGGCACGGGTTGCTACGGCTAAATCAGCGATCGTTGTGTCTTCTGTTTCACCAGAACGATGGCTAATTACTGAACGAATGCTGTTGCGAGTTGCTAAATCAATTGTTTCTAAGGTTTCGGTGAGAGAACCAATTTGATTGAGTTTAATCAAAATGGCATTAGCGGCTTTTTCCTGGATGCCTCTTTGTAAGCGCGTGACGTTGGTAACAAACAAGTCATCGCCTACCAATTGCACCCGTGAACCTAATTTCTGGGTGAGCAATTGCCAACTTTGCCAATCTTCTTCGTGCAAACCATCCTCAATTGATACAATTGGGTATTGGTCAACCAATTGTCCTAAATAATCAATAAATTCAGATGGGGCGTGAGGTTTACCATCGTAAACATACTGACCATTCTTGTAAAATTCGCTAGCTGCCACATCTAAAGCCAAAGCTACTTCTTCCCCTGGCTTGTAACCAGCCTTCTTAATGGCAGCAACGAGCAATTCCAAAGCCACCTGATTAGACTCTAGGTTAGGGGCAAAGCCGCCTTCATCGCCCACGCCAGTCAGCAAACCCTTTTCATCTAATACCTGACTGAGGGTAGCAAACACCTCTGCCCCCCAGCGCAACGCTTCCCGAAAGGAAGTTGCGCCAATTGGGACAATCATAAACTCTTGAAAATCTACGTTATTTGATGCGTGTGCGCCACCGTTAATCACGTTCATCAATGGCACTGGGAGCAAATTCGCTAAAGGGCCGCCCAAATAGCGATATAGAGGAATATCTAGAGACTCAGCACCAGCTTTAGCTGCTGCTAGGGAAACTCCCAAAATCGCATTAGCCCCCAAATTGGATTTGTTAGCAGAACCATCTATAGCGATCATTGTCCGGTCTAGCAGTTCTTGGTTGAGGGCATCCAAGCCTAACAATTTTGGTGCAAGTGCTTCTTTGACGTTTTGTACTGCTTTGAGTACACCTTTGCCCCCATAACGGCTTTTATCGCCATCACGCAGTTCGTGAGCCTCAAAAGTGCCAGTAGAGGCACCACTGGGAACCTGTGCTAGTCCGACAACACCGTTGGCTAAATGCACTTCGGCTTCAATTGTCGGTCTACCGCGTGAATCAAGAATTTCACGGGCTGCGATCGCTTCAATTGCAGTATCTAGAAATTTACTCATCTGTACTTTATCCTTTATTTGAGTCTGTTACGCATTCAGTCCAGTTGCCTAACCCAATCGCTAGCTTATGCTGTTAAAAGACTTTATTGGCTGAGATTAAAGAAGATTTTCATTATGGAGATAGGGATCAATGCCAAAAATTGTCTTTTTCCTTGATGGCATTTTTACCTTCAGATTTTGAGCTAGGTAAAATATTGGTAGAGAATAACACTAAATCAATTACAGAGAAAAGGTCAATATGCGATTACTACACACAATGCTACGGGTGGGCAGCCTGGGAGAATCCTTAAAGTTCTACTGTGAAGTTCTAGGAATGAAATTACTGCGCCGAAAAGATTATCCAGGGGGAGAATTTACCCTGGCTTTTGTTGGCTACGGCGACGAAAGCGACAACGCGGTAATCGAACTAACCTACAACTGGGGGGTGGAAAAGTACGAATTAGGTAATGCTTATGGTCACATTGCCCTTGGCGTTGATGATATTTACGCTACCTGCGAGGAAATCCGCAATCAGGGCGGTAAAGTCGTGCGCGAACCAGGGCCGATGAAACATGGTTCCACAGTAATTGCTTTTGTGGAAGATCCAGATGGGTATAAAATTGAACTGATTCAACTGGTCACTCAAGGTTCACCAGTCAAACAGGAATCACTTGAGCAACTTGTGACTCAGTAATTCTTAAATAAGCTGGAATTAGATCCCCGACTTCTTGAAGAAGTCGGGGATCTGGGCAAGATACAGGGAGATTGATTCTTCCCGGACATTGGCATTTCATGCCGATAAAGCCAGATGCGCGAAAGTTTTCTGGTTTTGCCTGCCCTTTTTAGGCGGGTTAAAGGATCTCCTCTGCGTAAATTCTATTAATATCAGCAACATTAAGAGTATAGGCGTAGCTCGTCCTAAATATCACTCCAATAATACCGTCTGGCAAAGTCCGCTCAGAACAGTGTTTTAGTTTTAAATTAAGAAATAGGTTATGGATTAAACTATCACCAAATTACCAATTTTAAATTGCCACCGGAGATACACGCGGATATTCGCCCAGAATGTTTGACTAATTAGTGACTAGGGAAGAGTTTTTCCAATCCCCAATCCCCAAGCCACAATCCGTAAACTAAAAATTCAAGTTCCAAAATTATAAAGATGCAACCTACAGATCCAAATAAATTTACTGATAAAGCCTGGGAAGCGATTGTTAAATCTCAGGATATAGTCCGTGCTTATCAACAACAGCAACTAGATGTTGAACATTTAATTATTGCCCTGTTAGAAGAACCCACTAGTCTAGCAATACGTATCCTGGCTCGATCTGAGGTCGATCCAATCCGCTTGCAGCAGCAGCTAGAAGCCTTTATCCAACGTCAGCCGAAAATTGGTAAAAGCGATCAACTTTACCTTAGCCGCAATTTAGATATTTTACTAGACCGAGCCGAAGAAGCTAGAGTCAGGATGAAAGATTCCTACATTTCGGTGGAACACATACTTTTGGCCTTTGCTGAAGACGATCGCATTGGCCGAAAGATCCTCAAAGGCTTTAATGCCGACGCAGCTAAACTAGAAGCTACTATCAAAACCGTTCGCGGTAGCCAAAAGGTAACAGATCAAACCCCAGAATCGCGCTATGAAGCCTTACAAAAATTTGGCAGAGATTTGACAGAACAGGCAAAAGCTGGAAAACTTGACCCGGTGATTGGGCGGGATGACGAAATTCGGCGGGTAATTCAAGTATTGTCTCGTCGGAGCAAAAATAACCCTGTATTGATTGGTGAACCTGGGGTAGGTAAAACTGCGATCGCCGAAGCTTTAGCGCAGCGAATGGTAAACGGTGACGTTCCCGAATCTCTGAAAAACCGCAAGTTGATCTCGTTAGATATCGGTAGTTTGATTGCTGGGGCAAAATTACGAGGTGAATTTGAAGAACGCCTGAAAGCAGTCCTCAAGGAAGTTACAGAATCTAACGGTGACATTGTACTGTTTATTGACGAACTGCACACCGTAGTTGGGGCAGGTTCCAGCCAACAAGGGGCAATGGATGCCGGAAATTTACTCAAACCAATGCTGGCGCGGGGAGAACTGCGTTGTATTGGCGCTACTACCCTCGACGAATTCCGCAAACACATTGAGAAAGATGCTGCCCTAGAACGCCGCTTTCAGCAAGTATTTGTCGATCAGCCAAGTGTGGAAAATACTATTTCCATTCTGCGGGGGTTGAAAGAACGGTATGAAGTGCATCACAACGTTAAAATTTCTGATTCGGCTTTGGTAGCAGCAGCAACTCTATCAGCACGTTATATTAGCGATCGCTTCTTACCAGATAAAGCTATTGATTTGGTGGATGAAGCAGCAGCACAGTTGAAAATGGAAATTACCTCCAAACCAGCCGAATTGGAAACCATTGATCGCCGCCTCATGCAGTTAGAAATGGAAAAGCTGTCATTAGCTGGCGAAGAAAAGGGTATTCCCCAAACGAAAGAACGTTTGCAGCGCATTGAGCAAGAAATTGCCAATCTAACCCAAAAACAGCAAATATTTAATGAGCAATGGCAAGGTGAAAAGCAGATATTGGAGGCGATAAGCGCCTTAAAGAAAGAAGAAGATGGGCTGCGGGTGCAAATTGAACAGGCGGAACGTGCTTATGACCTAAATAAAGCTGCTCAATTGAAGTATGGCAAATTGGAGGGAGTGCAGCACGAGCGCGAAGCCAAAGAAGCGAGCCTTTTAGAAATTCAAAACCAAGGTTCCACGTTGCTGCGAGAACAAGTCACCGAAGCTGACATTGCCGAAATCGTCGCCAAGTGGACAGGAATTCCCGTCAATCGCCTATTGGAATCAGAACGGCAAAAATTGTTGCAACTAGAAAGTCATTTACATCAACGAGTTATTGGGCAAGAAGAGGCTGTAGAAGCGGTAGCAGCCGCAATTCGTCGCGCCCGTGCGGGGATGAAAGATCCCTCGCGTCCAATTGGGTCATTTTTGTTCATGGGTCCTACAGGTGTGGGTAAAACCGAACTCGCCGCTGCTTTAGCTCAGTTTCTCTTTGATTCTGATGATGCCATAATCCGGCTTGACATGTCGGAATATATGGAAAAAAATTCTGTTATGCGAATAGTTGGTTCTCCTCCAGGCTACGTAGACTCTGAAAGAGGAGGACAACTCACTGAGGCTGTTCGCCGCAGACCTTACTCAGTAATTTTGCTAGACGAAGTTGAAAAAGCTCACCCAGATGTGTTTAACATATTTCTGCAAATGTTGGATGATGGTCGCATTACTGACGGACTAGGGCGTACAGCTGATTTTCGCAACACCGTTATTGTCATGACCAGTAACATTGGTAGCGAATATATCTTAGATGTATCTGGTGATGATTCCAAGTATGAAACAATGCGGAAACGGGTAATGGAAGCGTTGCGATCGCATTTCCGCCCCGAATTTCTCAACCGCCTTGATGATATTATTCTCTTCCATGCCCTCAGTCGCACGGAACTGCGGCATATCATCCGTATTCAACTCAAGCGGGTAGAAAATCTCCTCAGAGAGCAAAAAATCTTCTTTGAGATATCCCAATCAGCTTGCGATCATCTTGTCGAATCAGGCTATGACCCAGTTTATGGCGCCCGTCCACTCAAACGGGCAATTCAGCGACAAGTAGAAAACCCCCTTGCTACCAAGTTATTGGAAAATACTTTTATCTCTGGAGACACGATTATCATTGATAAAAATGAAAATGGTCTGTCTTTTAGTAAAAAAGCGTTGGTGAAGGTGTCAGTACCACAGATTGCTACATAGTTGTAGAAGGCGATTAGAACTCGCGGCTACACAGATAAAACCCACCTGCGTGGGTTTATTTTTTTATTCTCTACGAGATGCTGTGCGATCGGAGAAGCGCTAAAGAGCGATCGCTGCATCTGAATTGTATTTTTCTCAAAGATACTCTTTTTCAGTATCTCGCCTTTTTTGGGATTAGTCATTCTCAGTTTCCCAGTCTTCACCATCCAGAACCGCAAACTCTGTTAATTCTGGGTCATTCAAAAAATCTTCGGCTGTGGCGGCGATAAAAGGTTCTAGTATTTTGTGACGTTCTGCTACAGGTAGTTGGGCAATTTCTCGGTTAGATATAGCAGTCCTAAATCATTCGTGAAAATTATATCTCTCTTTCTTCTTTCTTTCCTTTGCGTCCTTGGCGTCCTTGGCGGTTCGTTTCCTAATCTATATTTTTTTTTCACAACTCAAATAGGATTGCCATAGCCGTTGTTCCTGTTGGAGATTTGATGAAATACTAGAATCTGAATCTTCAATATCTAACTGTTGATGATTGACTGTTTTTTTTACAAGAACCTCAACAAAATCTAGGACTTCTTGTTGCTTGTCATTCGATAGAATTCGCAGATTATCTAATACCGCTTGTTCAATATTGATTGTTTCTGACATTTTGTTTTTGTTCTTTAAGATAGGTTAACTTTTTAATTTGTTATAATGAAATAACGAACCGCCAAGGACGCCAAGGACGCCAAGTAAAGAGGTTTATACAGGGTTTTTCTGCCAGTCCTGTGCCTTTTGGCAAAATTGGGATGCTCCCGTTTTTATAAGTGAGATTGTAATCCAATCGCTACTCTTAAATCAACGCCTAAAACTGAGCAGCCGCAAAAATCCTGTCACAGCCTGAGTTAATTTTTGCCATTTCAATTTTATGACGGCAATTTTCCTGTTGTTCCAAGCTTGGTGGTCATCAGGTTTAAATTTCAGTGCTTGGTCGTAGGATGCGATCGCTTCTTCATTGCGTCCTAATTTATCTAGCGCATAGCCCCGAATCTTCCAAGCTTGGTGGTCATCTGGTTTAAATTTGAGTGCTTGGTCGTAGGATGCGATCGCTTCTTCATTGCGGACTAAATAAAATAGCGCAATGCCGCGACCGTACCAAGCTTGGTGGTCATCTGGTTTAAATTTGAGTGCTTGGTCGTAGGATGCGATCGCTTCTTCATAGCGGACTAATTGGCGTAGCGCATAGCCGCGATTGTACCAAGCTTGGTGGTCATCTGGTTTAAATTTGAGTGCTTGGTCGTAGGATGCGATCGCTTCTTCATCGCGGACTAAATAAAATAGCGCATAGCCGCGATTGTTCCAAGCTTCGTGATAATCTGGTTTAAATTTGAGTGCTTGGTCGTAGGATGCGATCGCTTCTTCATCGCGGACTAAATAAAATAGCGCATAGCCGCGATTGTTCCAAGCTT
>NZ_JBALCW010000046.1:0-18603 GCF_036917635.1 Nostoc sp. | reverse complement strand
TTAATCTACGGGGAATTTAAGAATGTATCAATTAATTTATCCTAAGTCTGGCTAATCCAGGTGTTTTTTTCTCCCTCGTGAGAAATCCGGGTAATATAGCGGCATCATCGACTCCCTCTCAACTAATTATTCAACACAAGGAAAACTATCATGTCTACGACATTGGCATCATTCGTATCGGGTCAAACCTATACTGTACAACCAGGTGATTTTCTCTCTGCGATCGCTCAAAAATTTTATGGAGATGGAAGCGAAGCATTTTGGCGAAAGATATACGAGGCAAACAAAGCCGTCATCGGAACCGATCCAAGTCATATTGAAGTTGGCATGGTTCTGGTTATCCCTCCCAAAGACTCAAGCGGCGTTCCCCCATCACCTAATAATGATGTTGCTAACCGAATGCTGGAACTAGTCAACCAACAGAGGAGTGAAGCGGGTTTAGCCGCGCTTAGACTCAATTCTCAGTTGACGAATGCTGCTCAGGGCCACAGCCAAGATATGGCAGACCACAACTTCATGGCGCACAACGGTTCGGATGGATCATCGCCTTTTGATCGTATACAACGAGCGGGTTATGGTTTCTCATTTGCAGGAGAAAACGTTGCAGCAGGACAATCAACGCCTGAAGATGCAATGTCAATTTGGATGAATGAAACGCCTCCCAATGACGGACATCGGCAAAATATTCTCAGTCCCAATTATCACGAAATTGGCATTGGGTATGCTTTCAGCGATGGGACTCAGTTCAAACACTACTGGACTCAGGATTTTGGTACACACCAGTAAGTTGATAACAATTTACGCATTCACGCATTCAAACATTTTAGAAATTTTAGACGGTGATTTAAACCCCGACTGAAACAAGATCCCGTAGGGGTCTTAAACCCTTGAGCTTACGATAAGTAATCAAGCGGATATGAGGTGAAACAAAGAAATGCAAAAATTGGGAAAAGGGTGGGCTACTTGCCCACCCTAAACCATTTATTTAATTGGTACTACTTTACGGGTGCTTGAGTAGCAGTCTTACCAACTAGCATTGCAGTATTTTCGTCGCTTTCGAGAATACCGAATTCAATCAACAACTCTTCTAACTCTTCCATTTCAATGGGGGTAGGAACGGCGAGTTTGTCGTTGTCGATGATCTTTTTAGCCAGTATGCGATATTCGTTACTTTGATTGCTATCAGGTGCATACTCGTTAACAGTCATCCGGCGCAATTCTGCGTGTTGTACAATGTTGTCACGAGGTACGTAGTGAATCATTTGGGTGTTCAAACGTTTTGCCAAGGTTTCGATTAAATCGATTTCCCGGTCAACGTTACGGCTGTTACAAATCAAACCACCCAAACGCACACCGCCAGTGTGAGCATATTTGAGAACACCACGAGCGATGTTGTTAGCTGCATACATCGCCATCATTTCACCAGAGGTAACGATGTAGATTTCTTGTGCTTTGCCTTCACGGATAGGCATAGCAAAACCACCGCACACAACGTCACCCAAAACGTCGTAACTTACAAAATCAACATCTTTGTAAGCACCGTTTTCTTCTAAGAAGTTAATAGCGGTGATAATACCACGACCAGCGCAACCTACACCAGGCTCAGGTCCGCCAGATTCCACACAACGCACATCCCGGAAACCGGTCAGCATTACTTCTTCGAGTTCAATATCTTCTACAGCGCCGCGTTCAGCAGCTAATTGAAGAACGCTTGTTTGAGCTTTACTGTGTAGCATCAAACGGGTAGAGTCAGCTTTTGGGTCGCAACCAACAATTAAAATGCGTTGACCCATTTCAGCCATAGCTGCAAGGGTGTTTTGAGAGGTGGTAGATTTACCAATACCGCCTTTACCATAGAAAGCTATTTGTCTAATTTTTGGGTCAGTCATGGTTGTGTTTCCTAGAATGATTTAATTGATGGGTCGTAAGCTTAATATAGTTGTTCACCCTTGGTGTCGTAGGGAAGTAGAGCCTGTTGTCGCTAGACATCGCATCCTGACAAAAGCAGTTAAAATCAGAACATATTTATCCACGAAGTGATAGCTTAAGGGATAGAGAAATCTCTATTTCTTAATAACGAAGTCTTTAAAACTTTGACTTCAACATTGTCAGTTGTTGTAACAGAATCCCAAATGGTTGCTCAAGCCTGAAGAGTGGTTGCAGCAGGAATTCAAATGAACGCAGATTTATTCCCTGAACCACACAACCAACCAAATTGCAATCCACTCTAAATGGTCGCTGCAACTTCTCTGATTTTGCTGATGTCAAGTCGCTAAGAACTTCTATAGCGCTTCTCATTTCGTGATTGATGAAGCAGGATAAGTTTCAGTGGCTGCTACAGGTGCAATACTATAATGCAAGCATTGGCGACCTCTAAGACTCTGACTTAGATATAGCGGTTCTCGAATGGATGCAATACACTTTGACCTCACTTGCATTCCTCTCTTCGTTTAAGGAGAGAGGCTTTGAATCTTGCTCCCCAACGCTAGCTCTTAAGGGGCTATTCTTGTTAGGTCTGTATTGGACTGAAGGGAGAAGCGCTATAATATGTTGGTGACTTTTGACAGTATGGTTAAATTCCTAAAAATTGGGGAACAACACCATATTGCTTGAAGTTTTTGTTCCAAAAGTCAGCAACTGCTTCAACTTAGTTCGCGGTCGAAAATGTTTGCTCCCGCAAGAATAAGTTCGTAAATATTCTGTATTTTTATGGATTTGTCAGGCTGTACTAAGAGTCTTTCTTCCCAGACTCCAAGAGTAATCGCCTTTAGTGACTAATGCTCTAGCTAGGTTAGCCAACTCTTATTGGCTCATACCCAGATAAATTTTGATTGACTTCAAGTTGTTACAAAGGCTACTATCCTACTCAATCTAGTTTTAGATTTTTGTTACAAAAAGATGTAGCGAAGTGAAGTGGACTTACCAGAGCAAAAAACTTTATTGAGCTTGCCTCAAAGTTTCTTGAAGTCTTTTGTGGTTTTCTTTTTTTGATTCCTATAAAAACCATAACATACATCTCACTAATTTATTTGTCGAATATCAAATTATTTATCTATTTGTCAGAACACTATCATTAGGATCTTTAGTAGCCATAAGTTACGCGTTAATAGGTTGCCAGTTAGGGAAATTATTTATCATAGCTAATTTGTCCAGTTAGATACTTTTGGGTATTTTATAAAAGTATTTAAAGCTAATGTTTGACAACAAAAACAAAATTTCTTATTTTTGCAATCAAAAATTTTGTCATAAAAGTAGATTAAATAACTCTTGCGATCGCACCAAGCACTCAACCCAGGCGATCGCAATCATAGTAAAGTTAAGCAAATGGTGGGGCTAGGTACAGGATCACCCCTAATTGCCTTCCTACAATACCGAGAAGCCTTACAGAATCAGCGAACAACGATCGATCGCTTCAACCACCAAAAAAATTCTAAAACTGACGACGGCGATCGCTAGTAGGTGCTATTATCATTACCTGTTCACAGCGATCGCAGCAGTTATACCCAGACGTTCCTGGTTCAATCCGCGCCGTAAGCTGAAGTTGGACGAGTTTATCAGCGTTTCGCTAGGTTTCAATTATTTTACCGTCAACAATCCAATGAAAGAACATAGCCGTGAACGTTTGCTCTGGGCTATAACTAAATATTCCAAGAAAACTTTCCTGCATCCATATTTTAGAGATTAGTATATAATATTATGCCTAAAATTACTGTTTGCATTCCTACTTTTAATCGTGTTCATCTCCTTCCTTATGCCATTGACAGTGTACTCAATCAGTCTGAGCAAGACTTTGAGCTAATTGTTTGTGATGACGGTTCTAGCGATCGCACACCTGAATTAATGTCACAATATACAGACCACCGGATTAAATATATCCGTCATCTGCAAAATATTGGTAAAAGTAATAATATGCGCTCTGGCTTTGATGCTGCCAGTGGTGAATATTTTATTAAATTTGATGATGATGATCGGCTAACACCCGATTTTCTCGCAAGTACCGCAGCTATTCTTACTCAAGACTCTAGCATTGATTTTGTTGGTACAGACCATTGGATAATTGATATTGATAATGTACGAGATGAGGTAAAAACTCAAGAAAATTCTCATCGCTGGGGTAGAAAGAATTTACCAGCAGGTGTTGTAGATAATTTGTTGGAAGTTGTATTTATTCAGCAAAGTTTTCAAGTTGGCGCAACATTATTTCGCCGTAAAACATTGCAAGAATTAGGATATATGCAGCCAAATCTGCAAAATTGTGAGGATAATGATTTATTTGTGCGTTTGGCTTTGGCTGGAAAAAATGGCTATTATTTACCAGAATTATTGATGGAATATCGCTATCATGCAGAGCAGCAAGGTATCAATCGAGCGATTCCTTATTTATCTGATAAAATCCGGTATTTAGAAAGTTATAAGTTTGAGTCTGAAAAATTAGAGACAATCAGGAAAAATCGTCTAACTGAAACGCAATTATTATTAGGTTTGCGTTTAATTGAAAAGGGTGAAACGCAAAAAGGCAGAGAGCTAGTTTTGGCGGGACAGTCTTTTTCGACTGCTAAAGCTTGGACTGGTTTAGGATTATCGTTGTTACCAGTTGGGTTGCGAGGTAAGGCGTTTAATGCATTGCGACAGGCGCGGAATTAGGCCATAGAAATACTTTGACGCAGCCCGCCGCAGGCATCATTTTTTCTATCAAGTACGTGGTAGATAATGTCTCATGTAGAGGCGTAAAGAAAGCTATACAGGTTTTTACACAGGGAAGAACTTATTTAAATAACTACTAACTTCTTGACCACTCATCAATAATAGTCAAAATTGTTTTATCACCCAAGTTTTTAACAGATTTTACTACATCGCGGTAATCTTCAAACTTTTGCTTCGGTTTCTTATGTCGAGCATCAAAGATACCTTTTGCAAGTTTTTCCGCACCAGAAATTCTAGCGCGTTGTAACTTTACAGATAACTCGTCTTTATCTAAAGTGTTCAATAAACTAAGCGGATTACTCTGTTTACCCTTTTGGGGAATAAGGTTTTCAAGTTCCTTGAACTGACTATATATTCTCTGTCTTTCTTGTATAAATTCTGACTTAAATTCATTCAATTGCTTCTCAAGACGTAATTCTAGATTTGCCAGACGTGGTTCTAACTTTGTCGTTTCAGGGTGTGGTGTTACTGTTTTACCAGAAGAATCAATTCCTTGGAGAGATACAATTTGCTTTAGTACTAAATCCTCTAATTTTGGGGCAATGACAAAGGCATTAACCATTTCAGCTTGCCGAGGATTTTTTTCTCGTGCCTTGACAGCAGCATAATATTCAAAATGTCCATCAACTACCGTATAGCTCTCTACTCCTGTCACCTTCACAACTAATGGTCTGATAATTCCTCCAGTTTCTATAATTATATCTGCGAGGTTTTCCAAATCAGCCTCTGAAAAATTTGTTCGAGGTTCATTAGAAGTAATACTTTTTACATCTACCAAAGAAAAATTCATCATTTATGTAATCCTATTCCTATTAACACTTCATCTGCTAAAACGTCAAATTCCATAGCAGATTTTTGAGCATCTGATTTTACTTCTTCTGCATATTTAACAACAGATTTTGGATCAGGATATTCTAAATCTCCAACTGTTATAGTCTGATTCATACATTCCGATAGTACGGTTCTATCATAAATTACTGCTTCCATCAAAGGCAGATTGTAACGTTCTGAAATCACGCTTCTTTGTTTAGGAAAAGTATATTGCAAAAATTTAGAATTGGTAGAGATTTTTGAAGCCAGGATACCCATTAATATAATGTGTGGTTTTCCTATCATTTCTCTAAATTCATTAACTTCTATAATAAAGTTTTTGACACTTAACAATCCTTGGTTTGCAAATGGCTTTAAATCTGAAGGAATTATCAGATAATCAGCAGCGACAAGTGCGACTTTAGCATATAAATCTCTGGATGGAGGCGTATCAATAATAACAATGTCGTAATCTTGCTCTACTTTTTTTAATTTCGTAACTAACCTAGTTTTACTAGCATCAATTTGATTCAGTTTATATTGTCCTTCTATTAAATTAATATGTGCAGGAATAACATCTAACTCAGGATTGTTAAAATAATGTGACTTTCTGGTTACATCGGGTATTAAGTAAAAGTCACCTGATTCTAATAAATGATAGATATTAGAATCTCGTAAATCATCATCTTCATCAAATTGAAATTTTATTAATCCTGTCGCAAAAGTAGTATTTGCCTGGGAATCTATATCAATTAACAGTACTTTTTTACCTTTTTTACTCAATGCTGCTGCAAGATTGACTGCAACAGTAGTCTTACCAACGCCGCCTTTGTTGTGGTAGATTGCAATCGTTTTCATTGAATGTTCCCTCTTTGTTTCAAAATTTAAATTATTTTTAGTTACTTGAACTTCTGGTTTATCTATTACCTGCCCTTCTTTCAGACTCTCTCTACCAATTAAACTTTTAATATTCTCTAACTTTATCTCAACTTCTTTCCCAGAACATTGAAATACTAGCTCAATATCAGTCTGCAATTTTTGATAAATTCTAATTTCTTTGCCATTAGTCAGCAATCCATACCTGACATTCAAGCTGGTTAAATAATGCCTGAGTCGGGGGACATGATTATTTAAGTTTTGTTTGGGATGCTTTGCCTCCATGACGACACTCATCGGTGAGTTGGCATCTAAGACAAAAGGAATCACTTGTGCGGCAAATGCTAAAAAATCTAAGCGGATGCTACCAACGGCAACCTCTTGATGCCAGGTGTCAGGAGTATAACCTAGCTGCGGTAGCAAATATTGCACTATGAGTTTGCTTTCAACTTCGCTTTCGTTACGGCATAGCTCAGGATTAAAAGGCAATATTTTCTACCTCTAAATAATTATTGAACTTGGGATAAAACCTGATATTTGATAGATTATGGCATAGGCTTAATTATTTGGAGTGATAGAAATCACTTAGAAAAATATAAACAGTCATCATTAAATTAGTACTTTTACTGATACAGTAACCACTTCTGAGAGCTAGCCATATTCAAAAGTAACAGGCTAGGTAGGTATTTCTCCATTATCTTTGTAAATGGATAGAATCAAAGAGTTTACTTAACTTATTTGCGCTAAAGGTTTTGGCTACTGTATCTTGTCCCCACTGCCATCAACTTGTTGATAGACAAGCTATTAGTTGTCCCTATTGCCGGACAACACTCAAAGCTTATGGTCATCCCGGCATTCCATTGCACCGCGCCACTGGGGAAGGGTATCTGTGCGACACCTGCACCTATCACGTTGATGATACTTGCAATTTTCCTCAGCGTCCTTACGCCAAAGACTGTACTCTCTACCAAAATACTGAAGAGACAAAGTTAGATTTGCAACAGCAGCGTTACACTAACAGTTTTGCAGTAACTGTGAAAAGTTGGGTAAAACGCAATCAGGCTTTGCTGTTGCTATTAGGTTTATTATTAGTCTGTTTTTTGTTCGTGATATTAAGTTCTTGATTTGTTTTTTGTTGGGAGATGGGGTAGAAAGCATTAACAAATAACTAATACCCAATGCCCCATGCCCAATTCTTCAAGCTGTGGTGATTTGAGATGCTTCTGCAATAGGTTCAACTTGTATCGGTGGCGCTTTTTCTTCAAAGGCGGCTAAGTCAAACCAAAAAGTGGTGCCAATGCCGACTTCACTCACTAGATGGACTTTACTACGATGTCTGTCGATGATATTTCTGACAATCGATAAACCTAAACCTGTGCCTTCTAGGGTGTGAACTCGGTTTTCTACGCGGAAGAAGCGTTCAAAAATTGAATGTTGATCTTCTGTGGCGATGCCAATTCCAGTATCGGAAATTTCAATCCGCACTGGATAAGATTGGGTGTGACTGGGTTTAAAATCTAGTTGGTAGGCGCGGATTGCCACTTTACCACCGGCTGTGGTGAATTTAAGGGCATTACCAATTAAGTTGCCAAAGACTTGTACTAACAGATCGTAATTACCCATTACTAGCGGCAAATTAGGAGCAACTTCTTGAATGAGTTCAACACCTTTATCTTTAGCATTGAGTTGGTAAGTACGCAGTGTTTGCTCGATCGCTTGGGCTAAATCCACGCCATCAAAGTTGTACTGGCGACCAGATTCGAGTTTTGACAAATCCAAAACATCGTTAACTAGGCGAGTTAGGCGATCGGTTTCATGGTTGACTGTTTGCAGAAACTCTTGTCGTTCTTGTAAAGCTAAGTCTTCGCCGTAGTCGTGCAGGGTTTCAATATAAGTTTTGATGTTGAATAGAGGGGTTCGCAGTTCGTGAGAAACGTTGCTGATAAATTGGCTTTTTGCATCGTTTAATTCCACCTCACGGGTGATATCTTGGACGGTAATCGCAATGCCTTTGATGCTTTCTCTTTGCACATTGAGTACTGTAGTCAAGAGAATGCGGATCGTTCGCGGGATGGGTTGGTTAATAAAAATTCGGAATTCGGCGCTTTCACATTCGCCTGCTGCCATTTCGTACAAAGGGCGAGTGATTTCCATTTGTACCGATGGAGGCAAGTGATGTAACACGTTCTGACCTACCACATTAGCGTTTTCCCAGCCAAAAATTCGCTCTGCTGTGGGGTTAGCTAAAATCACCTGCATGTTGTTATCAATTAACACAGCACCATCTGCGATCGTCGAAACTAGGGTTTGTAGCTTGGCTTTTTCTGCGGTCAGTTCTTCAATATTCTGTTCTTCATAGCGCTCTAATCGCTCTCCCATTTCATTAAAGCTTAAAATTAACTCCCCCAGTTCCCCCCCTAAAGGTAAATCAATGCGCTGCTTAAAATTCCCGGTAGCAATTTGCTTTACCCCCACCAACAATTCTTTAATGGGCTTGGTGATGGTCAAGGCGTTAATCACTCCTGCCAAAATTACCATTACCCAAATCGTGATAAAAACGGCAATGGTAACATCGCGGGTAAAATTTGTGGAGATTACAGCAGTCTGATTGGGGTTGATGCCGATCGCTAATACACCTAAGTATTTTTTATTGACGATCAGGGGAATAAATACATCGGTGACTATTCCATCTGGGGTTATATGTTGCCGCACCATTGGCTTTTCCCCATCACCAGGGTAATCTTCTGGCAGTTGTATCCGCCGTTTAATCGTGAGGGAGTTTTCTACCTCCGCTTCCCAAAAAGGAATGCCAAAAAAGATTTCCCCGTTTTCGTCAGCGTAAAGCATATAACGCACACTAGAGGTGCTGCTGTAAAAGCGTTGAGAAAATTGGGCAACCTCAGTCAGATTATTCTCAGCAACTAAGGGGGCAACGTTGGCAGCAAGCAGCAGTCCCAAGTCACGCCCGAAGCGGGTGTCATTCATCCGCGCATCCTGCTGTATTGTATTCACAGCCCAGAAGGTTAGGCCACTCATCACCAATGAAACTACCATTGTGGCTACAGCCAATAATTTGGTCTGGAGTGTGAACTCCGACCACCAAGTAGCGATCGCATGTCGAATTGTTTTTAACAGACTTAGCATCTTAAATAAAGTTGTTAATAGTCTTTGTTATAAAGCCTAACAACTAAAAAATTAACAGTTAATTTTACAAACATGTTAGGGGATGGGGAATGGGGAACTCTGTAACCCCACGGAGTGGGGATTAGGGGCATGGGGAATAACTCCTGACTCTGGCAATTTTGGATATTAGATTTCTCCTTCAATCCAAAATCCAAAATCCAAAATCTAAAATTCAATGACTCTTAACTCTATGCCCAATATCTCTCCGGTAATATATTCCCTCAAACTGAATATATTTGATACCTGTGTATGCTTGGGCGATCGCTTGCTCAAAATTCTTTCCCATTCCAGTCACATTTAATACTCGACCCCCATCTGTCAGGACTTCTTTTTGCTGGTTCAATTTCGTACCTGCATGAAATACGGTTGCTCCGGTTGCCTCTGCCTCGCCAATGCCAGTAATAACCTGGCCTTTCTTATAAACTCCTGGATAACCACCTGAAGCGGCAACGACAGTGGCAGATGCTCCCGCTTTCCAAGCAATGGGCGGCAATTCACTTAATCGCTGCTGTACACAAGCTAGAAGCAATTCTTCTAGGGGTGTTTCTAACAGAGGCAAAATCACCTGGGTTTCTGGATCGCCAAAGCGACAGTTAAATTCTAAAACCTTAAAGTCGCCATCGGGTGCAATCATTAACCCAGCATACAATACACCTCGGTAATCAATGCCTTTAGCTCGTAATGTGGCGATCGCTCTTTCTAATACTTCGGTTTGAATGCGTGCCATCAACTCTGGCGTAGCAATGGGTGCTGGGCTGTATGCTCCCATACCACCAGTATTTTCTCCCATATCGCCGTCACCAATCCGCTTATGATCTTGAGCTGGCAGCAAGGGTCTAATTGTTAACCCATCGGTTAATGCTAAAACTGATACTTCTTGCCCAATCAAACATTCTTCAATGACCACAAATTCGCCAGCACTGCCAAATTGTCCTTGAAAAATTGCATCAACGGCACTTTCTGCCTGTGCAACTGTTTCAGCCACCGTTACGCCCTTACCAGCCGCCAAACCATCAGCTTTGACGACAATTGGCGCTCCCTGAGATTTGACGTAAGATTTTGCTGCTGCTGCCTGCGTAAATACCGCAGCCCGTGCCGTCGGAATTCCTGCTTCTTGCATCAGGGCTTTTGCCCAAGCTTTACTCGCCTCAATTTGCGCTCCCGCTCTGACTGGGCCAAATACCATCAATCCTTTGTTTTGGAGGTAATCTGTGATTCCCTTTGCCAAAGGTACTTCTGGCCCAACTATCACCAAACTGATACCATTTGAGAGAGCATATCGGCTCATCCCTTCAAAATCATCTACTGCTAGGGGCAAGTTATGGCAACGTTCCATACTTGCTGTGCCTCCATTCCCTGGTACACAGACAACTTGCTCAATTTGCTTCGATTCCAACAGTTTCCATGCTAGAGCGTGTTCGCGCCCCCCATTACCTACAACTAAAACTTTCACTAATTTCCTCGTGCGTCCCTTGCGAAACGAGAATGACCTATTTGGCTCTCGCGGATCAATTTTTCATCAATTCTTACACTTGTGCAAGCCCCTTTGTGACAAAAAAGGCTGAGGGGCAGGGGGAGCAGGGGAATAGGAATTTTAGGAGTTGGGGAACTCCAAGAAAGAATTGAATATTTTTTTATTTAGAAGTCCCTTGGCAAATTATCCCGCTTTTTCTGGAAGGGGAAAGAAATATAGCTATTAAATTTTTTATTGTATTTATTTTTAAAATTCAAGTTGGTGAATTAGTATAATTATAAATTTTATTCATTGCAGTAAGTAAATAAATATACTGAAATTATTTTAATAGAAGGAGAATGTTTAAGTATTTATGATGAGTTTTTTAAGCATTTTTAATAATTAAGTAAAAAAAATCTCTTCAGGTAATGACGATTATTGCTTACAAGTATTAACCTGTGAATATGGAAATTAATGAAAATATCAAAAAATAGGCAACATGGCTAAAATTATTGTTACTGGATCTGCTGGGTTTATTGGTTCTCATCTTGCAGAAACATTGCTGCAACAAGGAGAAGAAGTGATTGGGATTGATGAATTTAATGATTACTATGATCCGATGTTGAAGCGTAAGAATATTGCACACTTACATCAATCACCTGGCTTTACATTAATTGAAGGAGATATGCAGTTTTTAGATTGGCAAAAACTCCTAAAAGATGTTGATATAGTTTACCATCAAGCGGCACAAGCAGGTGTTAGAGCAAGTTGGGGTAAAGCTTTTCGAGGTTATACAGAACGAAATATTAACGCTACACAAGTTTTGCTAGAAGCAGCTAAGGATGCTAAACACCTAAAAAGGTTAGTGTTTGCCTCATCATCAAGTGTATATGGTGATGCGGAAACATTACCTACCCACGAGAGAATTTGCCCTCAACCAGTTTCTCCTTATGGCATTACAAAGCTAGCATCGGAGTTTTTGTGTGAACTATATCACAAAAACTTTGGCGTACCTTCTGTGACATTGCGTTATTTTACAGTTTATGGACCTAAACAGCGCCCAGATATGGCATTTAATAAGTTCTTTAAATCGATTTTGCAGGATGAGGCGATCCCAATTTACGGCGATGGGCAGCAAACGCGAGAGTTTACGTTTGTTAGTGATATCGTCGCCGCCAATTTAGCCGCAGCGATCGCACCTGAAGCAGTGGGAGAAATCTTTAATATCGGTGGCGGTAGCAGGGTGGTTTTAGCAGAAGTCTTAAATACAATTGAAGAAATTGTTGGGAAACCAATCAAAAGAAACCACATACAAAAAGCGATGGGAGACGCCCGCCACACGGCTGCTGATGTATCTAAAGCAAAGAAAATTCTCGGATATCAGCCGCAAGTCTCTTTGAGAGAGGGTTTAACACAAGAATGGGAGTGGATTAAGTCGTTGTATTAACTATCCTCATAATTTTTTTCATCTCCCTCATCTTTTTAACCTTCATTTTTGTTATGCAAAGCGTACTGATAGGGGTTTTGCTCTTAGCTGGTAGTCAAAGCAACACTTTGGCGCACAGTACGCTTGCGACGCCGAATAGCCCGTCGTAGACTTTGCCAACCTACATTCATCCATTGATAATGATTAGACATCTCCGAAAATTGAATGTAGAGACGTAGCACTGCTACGTCTCTACAAGGATTGTGGATAACGCATATTTAATTTCTGGAAATGTCTATTGCGTTCTGTGTCTAAAATGAGTTGGAGTTTGACATTGTTATCTGAGACATGAGCACTGGCATAGTTCGTCAACAGTGTTTTAATTCCCCTGAGTTAGTGGAATAATTACGCAAATTTGATCGCGTAGATAAACTTCAGATTATTCAACGTAAGGGACTTTCAAAAAAATAACCTGAAATCCTTATTTTGCAATAATTATACCTTCAGTCTCATTCCAGCTTTCTCTTAGCTCATTATGCTCATTAGTTATCTAGAGACCAAACTCTAAGGTTTTTATATTGGTACTGGACTGATTTACCACTTATTCCACCCCCTGCTGTAAAAAAAACAGATCCTTTATTCGTTAACTCTGAAACATCAAAGGTTTCAATGTACATATCATTTATAAAAAATTTAGCTTTATTATTATTTACACTTAAACGTAATTTATTTGAGCTTTTCTCGGAAACATTAATATTTGATAAATTTCCGTTTAAAGAGATATTCTGTGAATTGAAACCCCATGTTTTTTTATTTGAATCAACCCATGCATCTAACCCTTTGCGCTTAGGCTGATTAAAATCAGGAGTTGTATTATCTATAAACGCAAAACCATAAGTCCAATTATCCATTATTGTACCATCATACGGGTTATCAAATTGGGCTTCAACAATAAAATTACGAAGGTCTACCTTTGTTATAGGTTTAACTAATACTCCGCCTCTACTATGCTCTCCTATATTCCCCTCAATCTCAGACTGAACAAGTTGGGCTTTCTGTGCTAGCACCTGATCCTGCTCTAATTGAGATGGCTGTATAAAATGTTTATAAGTTGGATATCCTCCTAACCCAATTAGAATAATTGCACCAACTGCAAGTAGTTTTTTATTAACATTACCAATTTTTGTAAACCATGATTCAGGTTTTGAACCATTGAGTTGATTAGGGTAATTGACTCCGAACTCAGGAACGGAACTAGGTGTTGGAGATGTTGACTGTTCTATCGTTTTCTTTTTTGGATAATTATGTCCAAAGTCATGATTACAATTGAGCTTTAGTGCAATCTCTTGTAAGATAGATGTATCTGCTGATTTCTTAAATATCGGAAATAATACCTGGCAACAAAGCTTACAAAGAGCTTCTTGATCGCCTACCTGATCTAAATAGTAAATTAGCTGTGTAACAAAGTCCTCATCCGAATAATCTCTGAGAAACCCGAGTCCCTGGGGGTCGATTCCAATTCTTTTACATAGTATTTCTCGTGTTCTTACTTTTTGGCTACGGAGCAATAATTCTCCTAATGTGTCTATATCAGATTGTTCTAAATAATTTGGAGACATAAAGATTTAAAACTCACTTACAATTTATTTTTGATTTAATACTTTCCAAATCAGCCGCGTACTTCCCTCTTCTAAACACAACTTCAAGTTCCTTGCAGATTTTCCCAAGAGCTTGTTTATCATCGGTACTATGCAAATAGCTAATTAGCTCTAAGGCAAAGTCAGCATCGGTTGATTGTCTTAAAAATCCAAGTTGATTTGGTTCAATTCCAATTCTTATACAAAGTGCTTTTCGTGCCGAATATTCTGCACGTCCACTAAGTTTTAAGAGTTCTGTAAGTATTTCTCTGTCAGAGTCGTTTAGTTCCTCAGGTACAGGTTTGTTCGGGGACTCTGGAAAACTATCAATATTTGGCTTCTTCTTGAGAATCGGAGTTAATTGCTCTGGAATACCTGCTAACCGAATTGCAGCGCAACCTAATTTGTGGGCAAACTCAACAGATCGTCCTGCTCCTAAAGCATCGTAAAAACCCACAGCAAATTCAATTGCTGCTTTATCTCCGATCGCCTCTTTCATGCCAATCACATAGTTAATTTGTTGTGCGATCGCCTCTGCTTGCACTTCCGAATAACAGCCGTTAAGAACAACACACTCAACTTGCTCGGCAAACAGTGCAAACAATCCCGCTAAGGCTTCTCCATCGACTAGCTTTGCCGAACCTGTTTCATCTTCAAATACTAAACCCTCATCCCCTGTTCCATGCCCAGAAAAATGAACAATAGAAGGATTAATATCCAGCATAGCCCGCTGGATGTCCCTCGGTCGCACTGCCAACATTGACTTTAGATCGAACTGATCGCGTTTTTTTGCCGGCTCTAATCCTTCTGCAATATCTCGCACCTCCTGATCTAAACGTAGTCGTGAAGTGTCTTTAGGATTTGCTGTCAAAATTAAGATTGTTTTTGTTTGCATCGTTTACTAAGAGGTTGTTTGAAAAGTCATGGGCGAATATAATTTGCTACTACATCAACTAAGTCTACCTACGTGGACTAACGAAAAATTAAGGTTTATAACCCGTGCAGGTGGGTAAAGTCTCGTGTAGCCGCGAGTTCTAGTCGCCAGGGCTAGTAATAAATTAGACTTGTTCATTCATCCTCTAAACTCCAGTTATATAAATTGACAAGATTTCTCACTCAACTAGTTTTACCAGTAGCCAAAGCATCCAATTTGGGGAAGTTGCTATAGCCTCTTTATCTCCCCAGCTTGGGTAACTTCGTTGCTTTCCAGCCATTGCTCGATTAGTTTAATTACTACTTGGCTCATCTTTTTACCCCGCATGACGCAGGTGGCATGAAATCGCTTCTTCAAGGTATCCGTGATGCTAATATGCATTTCTTTGTATTCGGTACTTATGTACGTAATTCTTATCAAACCTACAAATGTAAAAATGGCGATTCCGCAAAAATACTAGTTAAAAAGTGAAATCACTCTACCAAAGAGTGGCTTGGGAGTTTCTTGGCTAGTACAGTACGGCGTAAATAAACCACCCATTCCAAATGTCGCAAGAGCTTGGAATACAATTCTTTTGAATGCGTGAATGCGTGACTTCCGCCTTGCGGTACTCTATTCCCATGATTGAAATTCATCAATGGCGCTACGAATTAAGGAAGTGATTTGAGCGCGACGGGTTTCAAAGTTAGCAGCGATATAAATCAGTAAGATGCCTACTAGTAACCCAACAACCCATTTTAAAAAGGAGTACTGCAAGCTAAAAATTACCGATTGATAGATTGTAGTAATTAAAAAAGTGGCTGTACCAATGTAGAGAAAAGCTCGTACTCGCAAAGCTAATCCGGCAAAAATGGCGATGAGGCTGAAAATTCCCGGTATCCAAGCTGCATTTTGATGAAATAAAATTGCCCACCCACAAATTAAACTACTACCTAGCACTCTCATAAGATGACGAGCGGCTTTGTACTCCGGTAGCTTTAGTTGGGTATCGACTTGAGCAATATAAAGCAGTGATAACCCAATGGGTGTTATATACCACAAAGCATCAGTTAGGCGTAAGGAATCAAACCAACGGTAAAGCGCCCAATCAATCAACGCCACACTAACATAAGTAAAACGGATGTTTTCACCCACCTTGGCTAGGAAGATGTAAAATCCAGCTGCGAGTAGTAAGGTAATGGGGTAAGTTTGCAGTCTGGTTTCCCATAAAATTATCAGTGGTATGATGTAGGCGGCTTGTTGCCAAGGTTTTTTAGACCAACCCCAACTTTCCCAAGGTAGGATGTATAAGAAATAAGCTACCACACAGGCGATCGCACCGTTCCAAGGAACTAAAGGCCCAGCCCAAAATCGCCCTACTGCTGTCTCGCGCCAATAAATCCTCATCCCGGCTACCTCTAATAAGCCAAGGTAAACCCAAATTTCGGCGATTGTGATTCCTCCGAAGATGCTGGGGGAAGTGCGCGATCGTCCTTGAAAGATGGCATAACGAATCAAAAATACCCCCGTTCCCAATCCCACTAAACGGTTAACTCCAATGGGAAGAAGAATGGCAGCCATTAATAAACAGCTACTCCAAGCCCAGTGAATATGGGCAATTCCTCTCAATTCTTGCGGAGTTAGGCGTAAGTAGTTTACAAGCCTTGGCGACAGAATGCGGTAAGCATACATAATACTCGCGCCAAGGGCAGACATGGCAATTAATCCATCACCTAATGCTTCTGTTGAAGCTTGTAACATTTGATAGAACAAAAGTTCATAAGCCGAAATAGATACGCCAATGATTCCTAAGTACAGCAGGGGTTTAAAGTTTTCGCGCCGTCGCCCTATGCCAATAATAATTAAAGCTACACCCAAGGAATACAAACCTGTCCACTCGGTAAAGGTGTTCACCCGCAGCAATACACTGAATGCACCATAAATTAATGGCAAAATGTGAAAACTGCTAGGAAGCCTTTCTAACTGATGTCGTCGTCGCCACCACTCGCCGAGAAGTTGAGCGATTAAACCTAAAGCGATATTTGCGATTGCTATCCTAACAGTTGATCGTTCCCCAAATCCCAGCGCTTGGGCAATCACCAATTCCAAAGACCAACCGATGCCATAAAATGCCCAATTTGTTGGTTGTCGCCAACTGCGATAAACAATGGCTGTCAAGATGATTACAGTGGCAGCTAAATCCAAAAATACTGAAGTAATAAACCCTGAGTAAATCAGTATTGAGTGTAGCGTTAAACTAAACAACTCAAAACCACACAATGCGATCGCCCATTTATCATTGGCGGCTGCATATATAATTGCTAATTCGTTACCGCGTCGGTTCAAAACTGTCCGCGTTAACCATAAAATTAGGATTGCGATCGCTCCGACGACAAACCAACCTGGTAGCGAGAGGTGAGGTAAACCAGGTACGCCTGCCCATAACAGCGCCACAATGAAACTCAGAAGAAATCCTTCTGTAATTACCGCAGATATTTGGTTTCGCAAATAGCGCGTATTTGCAAACATCAATCCCGTACCCACGGCTAAACCGATTAATCTAGTTTCTGGTAGCTGTAAAGTCAGTAGCTGGGCAGTTCCCACAGCCAATACACTCAAGTAACGGCTAGTCAGGCGACGCTCTATAATTGTGACATTGGCAACACCCGTGAGAGCTATAGGCGTAACTAGCCATAAAACTCCCCAATGAGCTTGTCGAGCTGATTCTGCATTCATCCACAATAGGAAAAAGCTAGCGGCGGCTAGTGCTAAACCGAGATACCATGCACTACGTCGCCATAATCCTTCATTAAGGCTAAATCCCCATTCTGCAACCATTAGAGCTAATAAAATACTTGCCCAGACTTGGTGATTCAAGGTTGGTAATAACCAATTAATAGTAAAACAAAAAGTCAGCACTCCCATGATGTGAGTTAGATATATCAGGGGAAGGGATGCGGGGGATCGGCGTTGAGTGACGAATGCAAGGGTGATTGTGGAAAATAGCAGATTTAGCGATCGCAATGCCGGATTTATTATAGCGATCGTTGTTAAAAAAGTTCCAAATAACAGGGTGAGTAGTTCGCCAAATTTAGCCAATTCTCGCTTTTGGCTACGATGCAGGTTATTTGTGAGTGCCACCATCAAAATTATGTATGGAAATAAAGCTACACCCAGCAACGCCCAAGGTTCATTTTGAGAATTGGTGAGTTGGGTGCTAATTGCGATCGCTAATTTCTGTAAGCTATCAGGTACTAATCGCCAAAAGAGCCAAATCGTCTGTAACCCAATGACGAAAACTGCTGCAAAGTCTATTTTTAAACTGTACTGCCGCAAGCGACTTCCCACAAACCACAAACCCAAACCACTTACAGCGATCGCTTGCCAAGGATAATTTATTACCGAAACCAGCCACCCAAGGAAGAGTAGAATGGCACCAAGTCTTTCCCAGAGTAAGAGGGATGAGGAGAATGAGGAGAATATTACTTTTGCCTCCCCTGCTCCTCCTGCCTCCCCTGCCTCCCCTGCCTCCCCTGCCTCCCCTGCCTCCCCTGCCTCCCCTGCCTCCCCTGCCTCCCCTGCCTCCCCTGCCTCCCCTGCC
>NZ_JBALCW010000045.1:0-1963 GCF_036917635.1 Nostoc sp. | reverse complement strand
GACAGCGTTGCTATCTATTTTCCTGGGATTGCGAGTCGGATTAGCACTAGAGACAGCGTTGCTATCTATTTTCCTGGGATTGCGAGTCGGATTAGTAACAAGACGCTTACCCTGAATTTTTACGGGTTGCCCACGATTGGATTCGTTAGAAGTCTTGACTTTTCTAGGTTTATTCTGCATTTGAGTTATAGGTATAACGTATGGTTGATCGTCACAATTTCCTCAATTTTTTGAACCTAATCTAGTGCTGCGGCTACTGTAAAATTCAGTTGTCACTCTTTTTTTACATGAAGCATTTGCAACAGTTCGGTTAGACGCTGGTAATCGGTGAGATATAAGTAGCCAATTAAGGTTTCTAGACTGGTTGCCTGTTGATAAATTTCGGGATTCAGTCGCTTAGGGCGTCCTGTAGCGGCGTTTCTACCCCGTCGGACAATTTCTAATTCGGTGTCCCTCAGATCAGGAATCAGCAATCGCAAATGTAGCGCTTGTGTTTCCGCTCTTACCTGCTCCACTACCAGACTATGGTAAATTCCTGACCGCTGCAATGGCAGCAGATAGAACATTCTAACATATAACTCATAAATTGCATCCCCCAAATATGCTAAAGCAGTAGGAGAAATTTGTTGCACTTGTGAGAGAGAAATCTGCTGGAATGGCGCTGTGGTTGTCAAGAGTCCTTCAGTCCAAGATAAAGTCTGTTTGGGAGTTTCATCTTGTCCATCTAATACCTCTTCCTCCTGTGACTTCACAAATAAATCATTCCTTGACGGGCTACATTCGGCAGGCATTCTTTGCAAAGACTGATTTTTCTGAAGTCAGCCATAATCCTATACTTGGCATAATCAATACTGTCATAAATACTTACTAATTCGATCTTTTTGATTGAGAAGAAAGCATTTTAGATCCCCCTCATGTCAACGCCTGTAAACCAAATTTTGCCTACTTGTGGTCTGTGCCTAAAATAGGGTAAAATTTTAACATCAAAATCACCCTGTTAATCGATCGCATTGTCATGCTTACTTAGTAAGCGACAATTTTTAACTATACACTATCAAGTCAAGTTTACCTATAAACAAATCTGCTGGCTTTGTATTTCTTACAAATTTCTCAGACTTGATTGTTTATCCGATAAGAAGCAAAAAATTACATACCCAAGAACTGGGTGTCTATATCTTTAATTATTGCTCAACTTTAAAGATAATAGCTTAACTGGCTTTGTGCCTCTCCCACAAGGAGAGAGGTTTTCTGCCAGAAGTTTTAAAATTTAAGCTATCCGATGTTGAATCTGGATAGCCGAATTGATCTCTCGGTTCAAGCAATCAAGACTACTTGACGTTTTCTAGAGCTTCTTCAACTGATTTTTGCAGGGAGAGAAACTTCTCTAGGCGAACAAGCTTGACCGTTTGAGTTACCCGGGCGTTCGTAACGATTTGTAAAGTGCCTTCGGCAGTTTGAGCCTGCTTGGCTAGCTGCACCAAAGCACCCAAGCCAGAGCTATCAATAAAGTCGATTTGTGAGAGATCCAAAATAATATGCTTAGGTCCCTCGTCAATCTTACTGCCAAGTACCTTGCGAAATGTCGGCTCAGAAAAGGCATCTAACAAACCTGTGAGGCGGAATAGCTGACAGTTATCCCGGACTTCACGAGTGCCTCTCAGGCTAACGGTTAGATTCAATGGATCAGCAATAATTCCCTCCTCATGAGTTAAAGTTAACGCTCAAGTATAGATGGTTTTTGAGCAACTTGTCTACAATCTGCTGAAGTAGGGGATTGGGGATTGGGCATTGAAAAGAGGCAGAGGGCTAGGGTGCTGCTCTTGAGGCAGGGGAAAATTCTTCTCCCTTCTTCTTCCCCATTCCCCATTTTTACGAGAGTGATGCGTAAAGCCCGCGTCATTCATGCGGGGGATATAAGCGAACGGCTGAATTTATTCAGCCATGATGAGGATCATTGATATAT
>NZ_JBALCW010000044.1:0-56360 GCF_036917635.1 Nostoc sp. | reverse complement strand
CTGTGAGGCTGCTAGAGTATGGCATTACTACTTTATACAACTTTTGCGCTCACTTTACTTCAACACAGTAAAAGATGTCAAATGGGTTCTATAAAGGGGAGGGAACCGGATTTTTTTATTGTTTCCCTCCTTTATAAGGGGGGATTAAGGGGGGTAATAATTCGATTAAAAGCACAACAAACCACTTTTCAAACAACCTCTAAGGGCTTGCTTAGTAAGCGGCTATCTCAGCACCACTATCAATGAAAGGTCTCCCATTAGTATAATCGTGGGTACAGATAAGAACCATTGTGGTTGGCTGATTTAAATTAACGAGTGTAACCCCACCGATTGTAGTTGTTATAGATCCACCCAGCTGTGTTCCAAGGGCGGCTGCGTGTATAGAAATAATCTCACCTGTTTCTCTGGCGCGGACATAGCATCGCGCAATGCCATTGGTTCCATTGTTTCCAGCTGTCGCTGAATAATTAACTATCCACTTACCACGAGGAAGAAGAATTTCCGCTAGTCTGAGTTCCTGATCTCCAACAGGAGGAAAATAAAGAACCTGTGTTGTCTTGGCAAAGTATGCTACGTTGATTGCTGTTGCAGGCAGTGTTAAACTGACCACCGATCCAACAATAGCTAACAAGGAACTACCTAATGCTAATAGTTTCATAATTCAATGAATTTTTGGTTAGTTACATCAAGCCAATAAGGTTTATCAACCTTGAAATATAGTGTTAATAGCTACTTCATACATAATTTATTAAAAAATCTTCATAAATCATAAATTATGGGTATTGAAACGATTTTTTGTTAAAATTTTAAGAATGAATGTATTCTATAAACTGCATATCTGATGCTCTTTTCATCAGTATATTGTGGGTTAATTGGAATTTCCTCGCCAGATTTCATCATAATTACAGCCCGGTAAAGCTTGGAGTATTTATATTGCTTTTCTTGAATATCAAAACGCAGAATATTTTCTAGTGGATGTTCGATAATTTGATTGCCACGCAAACTTTTACGTTCGATAAATACCTTATCGATACTTTTATAGAAGGTACACGTAGTTACAGGCGAGGTTGCAAAATAAGCAGCGATCGCCATAATAATCAATATAAATAAACTTAAGAAAAATAAATAATTACGCTGATTCTGCTGCACTAATAGGGAAGTTTGCCTAGAGTTGATAAAATTATTGATTTTTAATACAACTTCCTCATTCTCTTGATAGCTAATATTTGATAGCAAAGCAAAGTCTCTAAATGGAGTGACAATAATAACTTGATAGCTTTTTCGCCCTTTGCTACCAGTCTTTGTCAGGATGTATGCTTCTTCAGGATCAAACATTTTAAGCTTTTCCATGCTTCCCAACAAATTAAACCGCTTGAATTCACAGTTGATTTGGTTTGGTGAGATGCGATCGCAAGTTATTCTAACTGAAGCAGGCTCAAAAAATAAGCAGTAAATCAAAAAGCTTAAACAGACAGTAAAAATGCACCACCCGCTAAACCAATATCCGAGTGGTCGATGCTTTAGCTGCAATCGGGTACGGGTTTCCTCTACAATTTTCATCTGTACTTGTATATAGAATATTTAACCCCTGAGTAGAGTATTCCCCTCATCGCCCATTTACTGATCACCAAGTCTAAGTACTAAGGAAGATTTCTGATGGATCGCTAAAAAAGCTTTGGTTAACTGATGGATAATTGGGACAGAAAGCTATAGCTAGAAGCATGGAAACCAAACAGCTAGGAAAAACTGGTATATTTGTAAGTGCGATCGGTTTGGGTGGTATGCCCATGTCAATTTCTAATCGCCCTCCCGAATCGGAATCAATCGAAGTTATTCATCGGGCCCTCGATCTGGGTATCACATTTATTGACACTGCCGACTCTTACTGCAAAGATGAATCAGATAAGCACCACAACGAGCGGCTAATTCACAAGGCACTTAGTAGTTACAAAGGCGATGTTAGCCAAGTAATTGTGGCAACTAAGGGCGGTTTGATGCGTCCCAATGGAAACTGGACAAGCAACGGGAACCCAGAACATTTACGCGAAACAATTCGAGTTAGTTTTGAAGCTTTAGGTGGTACTAAACCCATCGATGTTTGGCAATACCATTCGCCCGATCCTAAGTACACCATTGAAGAATCCCTTGCGCCACTTAAAGAAGCAGTCGAGGCAGGTTTAATTCGATTTGTGGGAGTTTCTAACTTTTCCGTTGAACAAATTAAGCGATCGCAGGATGTGGTAGATATTGTCTCAGTGCAGAATCAATACAGCCCTTGGCAACGACAGCCAGAAAATGACGGCGTGTTGAAGTATTGCGAACAACAAGGATTGACGTTTTTGCCTTGGAGTCCCTTTGGTGGTAAGCGTCGCCATCAAGACTTGCAAGATATCCCTGCGATCGCTAACTTAGCTAAAGAAAAAGGCGTTTCAGTATATAATATCGTTTTGGCGTGGTTGCGTTCCAAGTCGCCCGCTATTTTGCCAATTCCTGGTGCTAGTAAGGTTTCTAGCATTGAAGACTCAGCCCAAGCTATCAATGTGAAACTATTTGATGAAGAAGTGCAAAAAATCGACCGGGCAACTTAATCATTCCAAGCGATTTTCACTTCGGTGTAATACAGTTTGAACGTCATCCTCAACCCTGATGTATCAAGATATTTAGTCTCATCCAATAGACTTATCCTTAATATAAGCTTTGTGGGATAATCAAAGAATAATTAAGAAATATGCGAATTGAATAATGACAAGTCCTTTGGCAAGAATTGAATCACATCCGCAAGAAGCAAAGCAGCTAATTTGTATTGATTATGAGCAATTTATAGCATTAGTAAAATTGGCAGAAAAACACCATGCTGAAAAATGTGCAGAAATTGAAAAAAATAAAATTCGTATTATTGCTCCTGGTGGGGGACGGAAACCGGATATATCTCCAAAAGAAGGAGTATGCTTATGCCTAGTTTATCTTCGACAAAAACCAATTTTTGAAATATTAGGTCTCCTCTTTGATATTTCTAAAACAAAAGCTAATGATACATTTAATTATTGGTTAGGAATCCTCAGAGAAATCTTACCAGCATCTCAAATAGAAGAAGTAAAAGCAGATAGTGAAAAATATCAAGAGTTGCGTCGAATCCTTGGTGAATATGAATTAATTGTCGATAGCGCAGAGCAAGCCATACAAAGACCTGTAGACTATCAAGAGCAGAAAAAATACTATTCGGGAAAGAAAAAAATGCATCCTCTAAAAAACCAATTTATTGTGCTACCGAATGGTGAAGATATTGTTGATGTATGCGTTGGGCAATTAGGTAAAACAAGTGACATAGGTTTATTTAGAGAAACACGGCATAAATTCGATGCTGAACAAAAATTTATCGGCGATAAAGCTTATATCGGAGAAAATAAAATTACTACACCACATAAGAAACCAAAAAACTCAGAGATTTCACAACTACAGAAAGAAGAGAATAAACAATTATCGTCACGCAGAATTAGTGTTGAGCATATGATATGCCGAGTAAAAATATTTCGAGTAGCGAGTGAGAGATTTCGTTTATCTCGTCATCGCTATAGCCAGGTAATAATGGCAGTTTCTGGACTTGTAAGATTGCGACTTAATTGCTCATATTTTTTATCTGTTAATACTTAAGTTTAAGTGATAAAAATAAAATTTGATTTTTCCTATCTTTCCACTCCCAAGTGATGATTTAGCTCGATTTATTCCCCAAAGTCTGATTCTTACGTCCATTAAGCGCTGACGATCGCACTTGCGGTAGAATCGCTAAAATCATTGTACACTAAGGATTTCGCATTTGCGGATAAGTCTAATATAGCAACCGTATAGTCTATTAGGACGTAGACTAAAAGTATTATCATGACCTGCTATGGTCTGATTTGCTATGGCTAAACCCTACAGTTACGATTTCCGCTCTTATGGTGATTCAATCCATAGTATCTACGGGATGCGATGTAGCATATCTTACATCTAGCGTCCTAACCGTTATGGCGATCGCTATAGTTTTATTTATTTTTGCGTACTTGCTTAAATGATGTGTTTAAATATGATGCGTAGAACCGTATTTTTCCAGAGAAGCAAGCTATGCAACGCGTCTCTTATTTCAAAGAAAAACTTCTAGGTTAGAGTAGCTATTCTCGTACTACTATGGCAAAGAAACCTATGCACCGTCAAGGCCACAGGATAAGGCAAGACTAGGGTAGAGAACTGGCTTACATGAAGCGATCGCTTCCTCGAAAATTGTATTTTATATCCTAATTTTAATATCTTTTTAAGTAGTATTACTTGCTTACAAATACTATAGACCTAAAGTTTTCACCGAAAATTTTTAATCTGGTATTAATACGCTTTTTCAAACTTTGTTTTAATTACTCTAATATTTAATGAGAATGATAATACTTTAAAAGATGTAGGTGTAAAATCTATTATGTATATGCTTATTAACTCATCAATGATTATTATTATCATAAGAATTATTTAACTAAATTAACTAATTGATGACATATATAGTATCTTAACCACAGATATCCCGTATACACAGTACAATAATGTCGAATTCGAAATGACGCCATTTGTACACTTGCTTGGTGTCCATTAATGAAGTAGCGCTGGATACTGAATCATTTTCCTTCAGTACTTTTACTATATAGTTGCTATTTTTTGGAAGACAAGCTAAAAAGGCTTTTCAGCCATATTTACGTGGTAATTCTCAGGTGGTAACCTGAGAAACGGTGTATAAACTTACAAATGGCAGTTACACGACTGTAACCAATACTGAGTTACTGACTAAGGCTAGAGTTACTGACCGTTGACGAATCAGTTTTTGCAACATACCCTATTTTTTCCCTATGATGATTCATGGTTTAGGTTTTCTCAGTTTGAGCGCATCTCTTATACTTCCCTGGGCATTAACAGGTGTGGTTCAAGGACAGAGAATCACAGAGTCTTTTGTTAAAGATGTTCATCAGTCATCCACCGATCAAGAAATGCCACTACCAAGCCGCAAGCTGATCAGCGAGGTTCCAACTGCGACAAAATATTATGTTAGTGGTAAAGGAAACGATAAAAATAGCGGACGCACTACCTCATCTGCCTTTAGGACAATTCAAAGGGCGGCAGACCTGACTAACCCTGGAGACACGGTACTTATTATGGACGGGGTATACAAGAATGCATATCCAACTGGAACGGTAGTAGATATTAAACGCTCTGGAAGGGCAAAGGCATGGATTAGGTATAAAGCATATCCTGGACATAGACCGAAACTTCAGCACAATGGATGGCATGGAATTTGGATTTCCAATGGAGCATCATATATTGAAATTAACGGGTTGGAGGTTGCAGGGAACAATGGCAATATGACCCGTCGTTATGGAGAAAGTCAGAAGTATAACCAATCAAACCCCCTGACCAATGGAAATTGCATCAGCATAGATGGAACACAAAATGGTCACACCCACCATATACGAATTCTCAACAACAAGGTACATGATTGTGGAGGCGGAGGCATTTCAGCGACTGAATCAGACTATCTAACAATAGAGAATAACGAGGTGTTCAATAATGCCTGGTACTCAGTTTACGGCTGTAGTGGCATTTCGCTGCTCAACAATTGGAATTCTGACAACAACCAAAACTATAAGATGTTTGTGACCAGAAACAGGGTTTACAAGAATCAAATGCTCGTTCCCTGGATGCGTAATGGCAAGATCCAAGACGGTAATGGCATTATTATTGATCGCGCAATGAATAAGCAAAAGGGATCAAGATTGAGTCCGTATCGAGGGCGTACTTTGATTGCCAACAACATCTCATATAAAAATGGTGGTGGTGGCATTCATACATTCCAAAGTGAGAATATCGATATTGTCTACAACACTAGTTATCTGAATAACCAAAGTCCGGAAATTGCATACGGGCAAATCTCGGTTAATGATTCAAATAATATCAACGTTCTCAATAACATCCTTTATTCTGAGCGTGGGAAACCGATAAACGGGAGATGGGGTGGTAGCAACATTAGGTTTGACTACAACCTCAACGCGAATAGTTCCTCGATAAGTGTTTCTGGATCTAGTGATATTATTGCAGATTCAGAGTTTATGAATGGCTCGGCTGGTGATTTTAGGCTGAAGTGGGCCAGTGCAGCAATCAATAGTGGTATGAAGTTCAATAGTGTGAAAACCGATTTTCTAGGCGACCCTCGTGTGAAGGGTTCACGATCCGATAGAGGGGCATACGAAATGCGGTAGTAGTTAAAAGTATGGAATTGAGTTGTATGGCAAAATCCTAATTTATCCAGCGTTTTTGTCTACAACTCATTTTTATAACACACTGCTCGCTCATTTATTAGGAACTAAGAAAAAGTGTGGTGGTAAATAATCAAAGTTTCAGCGTTTGCGAAGATAGGTAATACTTATATCAGGCTACACTAAGGCATAGGTAATTCCCTGGTAAAGCTAGCTGTTGCTTCAAGCAAGAGGTAGTTCTTGAAAGGGACACTTAGTAGGGGGAAATGACCCCCATGAAGAACTGCTGTGAATGAGAGCGCAACATGGGTCTGAGTACCCCATTTCTCTACCAGTGGTGCTTATACCCCTTACGCACAGATAACGGAAAACGAAACACAGAGGATGCAGAGGTCACGGGGAAATGATAGTTTAAGAGGGTTCTTGCGTAAGCCCTAAAAAATTAAAAATAAAATGGGCGAACTGTAAGTTTTAAGCTACATTCCCCATTTAAAACTCTCACATGAATCAGGATCATGGTTTATTAATATCTATTGGAGTCGTTCCTAACCTTTGAAAGTTTTATTTTTTTGCAAGTTTCTGAAACTCTTTTGCCAACTTTGTTGGTTTAAAATATTCATGATCGTGATATAGATAACTACTAGATTCATTTTTATCAATGATTCCATTCACGACTAAGCCTAGTACATTGTAATTAGATCTTTCTAACATCTCTTGAGCAGCGTTAGCACTGTTAGAATCGATTACCCCAGGTCGAGCTACTAACAAAATACCGTCAGTCATTTGGCTTAAAGTCAAAGCATCGGCTGCCAAAAGCAGGGGAGGAGCATCAATAATTACAAAATCATAATTATGTTGAGATGAGAAATTTTCAATTAATGATGCCATCCGTTTCGAGTCAAGCAAAGCAAGTGGGTTGGGAGGTCTAACTCCAGCAGTTAAGACATCAAGATTATCCATTACCCTAGATACAGTAACGTCAAATTCAGCCTGACCTACAAGAACTTCACTTAAACCAAGTGCATTGGTTAGCTGCCAAAGATGATGCTGAGAAGGAACTCGCATATCTGCATCAATTAGTAAAACTTTACGCCCTAGTTGAGCGATCGCTGCTGCTAAATTAGCTGAAACTGTAGACTTGCCTTCTTTAGGAACTGCGCTAGTTACCAGGATAGTTTTCAGGACTTTATCTGAACTCAGGAATTTCAGATTTGCTTGAATCATTCGGTACATTTCGCTAGTTAAAGAGTAAGGCGTATCTCTGACAGCAATTTTTTCTTCTACATTTGAATAACGGGAGCGAACCTTTTTAACAGACAAAGGAACAATTCCTAGCAATGTATATCTAAATACATCTCGGACTTCCTTAAGTGTTTTCAAAGATCTATCTCTCATGCTTAGTAAGAGAACACTTGTAGTAGCCAAAAATAAACCGAATATCACTCCTAGCAATAGAACAATAATTTTTTTGCCTATTGCTGGCTTATCTGGCACTAAAGCCGGAACAATAATCCGCGAACTGGCTGTATTGGTATTCTCAACTAACTGTAATTCTTGAACCTTTTTCAAAAGAGTTTGATATGTCGATTCTGCAACTTCAACTTTCCGTTCTAATTCCCGCTGATTTTGTGCTAACTGAGGTATGAGTTTCACTCGCTGCTCGTACGCAGAACGGGAATTATATAGAGAGGAGAGTCTTTTAGCTAAACCAAAGCGCTGTATTTCTGACTGCAGAAAATTTTGGATCAGGTTTTGCCTAAGTTCTCCAATCTGCAATAGGCTCTGCGGAATTGGTGTTTTATTACCAACAGTCTGACCAATTTGCTGTTGCAAGAGGGATTTTAAGCTAGCTCTCTTTGCTTCTAAGTTAATAATTACGGGGTTGTCATCTAGGAAACGGCTACGTTCAACCGCTAGCTGTCGATCGGTATCTTGAAGTTGTGTAAGAACTCCCTGTACTGCTGGCGACTGACTGAGGGCACTCACAGCGATCGCTTCTTGAGAATTTAGCTCTACTTTCTGGCGCAGTTCATTGGTTTGGGCGTTTACCTCATCCAGTTGAGCCTTAACAGTATTCATTTCATTGTCTAGATTTCCAATAGTTGCAACGGCTGATTTTGTCTCCTCTGATAAATCTGCTATCTGATGCTTCTGTTTAAATATACGTAGCGCTACTTCTGCATTATTAACAGACTCTTGAGTTTTAGGAAGCTGCTTGGCAATAAATTGACGAGTTGCTGCTGCCTCAGAGCGATTTGTCAAAATATCATTTTCTAAATAAAGATTCATGATTGTGTTGACCACTGCAGCTGATTGTTCAGGGTCATGGCTGGTATACCTAATTCCCAATACATCTGTGCCGTTAACAACCTTCATAATCACGGCTTTCCGTAGTTGGTCTACCTCTATAGGTTTACCTTCTTCGTCTTTAAGCCCTAGTTTGTCTATTGTTCGCTGCAATAGAGTAGGTGAAGAAATAACTTCTATTTGAGTGTTTATAGGATTTTGAGTTGCTAGCAGGGATTTTAAATCTCCTGCATCTCCTCCTTCAGTGTTAGTAGGCAAAAGATTGGAGCCTACTACTTTAAAAGAAGGAATTCTAAATAACAGTTTTCCTTCGGCTTCATAGGATGGCTTCATAAATTGTGTAGCTATAACACTGAGCATAACAGTAGCTGCAAATATCGCAGTTGCAGGTAGCCACCATCGTTTTAATATCAATAAGTAACGACTAAGGTCTAAATCGATAGATTCTCTAGATTCCATAGATTTTTCTAACATAAATCTTCAAAAGTACAGGTTTTAAGCAAGAAACTAAAAATTCCCTTACTTACAGAATGCACAAACCACTGCGACAAGAGTGATGCGATTTGACAATATGACAATAGTATAGACTATATTAAGTTACAAATTTAGTTCCTTCCGAAATTTAAAGTAACTACTAACTTTGCCAAATTTTATCATCAGCCTTTAACAGTTTTGGAGCTTGATATTGCCACTCAAGAATCTTCTCCATTCTGCCTTGCTCCTGGGGTGCTCTCTCAGAACATAATCAATTTCAGCCATGACAGTTTCTCATAACGGGAAATAACACCCTGCTGGACTAAGCTAGAACTTAATATAATAATCTTGAGACTATTAGTTCGACACATTAGCTGTAATTTTTGAATATTTGGTCTATTTTTGATTAATATTATGATCGAAAGAATCACAAGTTAAAGTTTGATTGATTTTACCAGATGCAAAACGCTCACGCTTTCTTTTGATATTGAGTAAACTTATTGATTTTATTTTGACAAATTTGTGCGTGTAGAAACTTTGCTTGATAATATTGCTGATACATAAAGTATCCATTCCAGGCTATTTTGCTCTAATAATGTAGTTTCGGTTAGATTTGAAAGAATAATATAGGTAAGATAGACTAAAAGCCATAGATTTTGAGATGTTTGATTCCATCGGATTAAATATATTCCTCTTAATAAATTAATAACGAACCCAATTAGAAAAATCAAAATTCCTAATAGACCCAATGCTAACCATAGATCCAAAAAACCATTGTGAGCATTAGGAGCATTCCATTCTACGGTTTGTACAATAATAGAAGACTCACCCTTCTCTGTCCAGAATGCTCCATAGCCATATCCTAGCCACGGTTTTTTTGCAATCATCTGCAACACAGCAGGCCATAATTCTGCACGTCCAGTGAGTGTTGTGTCCTTACCTACTGAGCCAAGAATTGTATCAGCATTTGCAAGAAACCAAGTGTAAAATGCTATACCAAATGCTAACGCAAATGTTACAACAGGTATCATTACTTTATACTTTAAGTTTAAAATTCGATAATATATAAGAAAAGCACCTGTAATGATTATAAAATTACCTAGAGATGTTGTTGATTTTGATAGTATTACAAGTAATCCAGAAGTAATATAGCCAACCCATAAAACCAAGCGATTTTTTTGAGTAGTCATGGCAAGGAAGAAAAATACTGCTCCACTAAGTACAAATCTCTTGCCAAGAACATTCTTGGTTTGGAATATTCCTCGCCAAGTATTTCCATCAATACCGCCTGACAAACCATATTTGGGTATTAATATAACAAATACAAAACACATTACTGCTGAAATGCCAAGCATGTATGCACATAACTTCAGTTGCTGGTTTATGGTGTATCGTGAAGCTAAATAAAGTCCAAAGATACTTGTTCCTGCCAAACCAATAGCGCGACGTAAAGTAATGCCTGCATCTAAAGACCAAAAACTAGAAAGTGCACAAACTCCAATCAATATCCAAATAAACTTATCTCTGCTAAAAACGTAAGTAACCTTCTTCCAGCGTAGAGCAATGAAGCAAAGGCTAACTATGTATGTAAAAGTATAAAGGAGTCGAAATATAGTTCTATCACCCTCTTGTACAGTATAGCCATCCGTTAGAAAAGCATCTAGCGGAGTTCCTGAGTAGAGCATCAAGCAAGCGAATGTAAGTATTTGTTCACCAGAAATTAAAAATTTTCTCATTTTTTATGATATCTATCATCATGTATACATATAGAAAATATATTAAGCAAGCCAGTCATTAGTCGTTGCTAGTATCAGTCGATTTTGGCAAATACTTTGTTTTTTAAATTTCTAATTATTATGTTCGTTAAATGCCAAAGTAATGAGGATAGTGCTTTTAATGCCTCGTTTTTATGGTTTTTTGATAAACTTCAACAGTTTGAGCGGCAATATTTGACCAATTTAAATCTTCCTGACAACGAGCTACTGCCGCAGTTTGCATACGTTGTTGCAAGTCGCGATCGCTTAATAAAGAAATTATGGCATCAGCTAAGGATCGATTATCACAGGCAGGAACTAACAGCCCATCTTTTTTATCCTGAACGATTTCACTTAATCCCCCTACCTCCGAGGCTATAACCGGTGTTCCCATTCCATAAGATAGGGCTGCCACACCACTTTGAGAAGCTTCTATGTATGGTAAAACTGTTACTGTACTGCGTTGAAATAAATTACTTACTTCTTCAAGGGGTATAAAGTCATTGATAATCTCGTAGCGTTTCTCATCATAGCCATCAGGGAAATATTGTTTAATGTTTTCTCCTTGTCCAGCAATAATCAGTTTCACTTCAGGCACACGTTCAGCAATTAAAGGCATAGCTTCAAGCAAATATTTTAATCCTTTATAAGGCCAGATGCGTCCAAAAAATAGCAATGTATTTGGCTCACGAGGCTGACTCTTGTGATTACTTCGGCGCTGATACAAACTACCAAGTTCCCCATGCGGTATAATATTGACTCGCTCTTGAGGTAAATTAAATTGTTCAATTAAAATCTTTTTTAGTTGATGAGTATGGACAATCAATTGTTGGGAACGGTAGAAAGCAATACGCCTGGTATACTCTGAACCGAATACAGCCATACTATCACCTGGGTGACGGAATATATCGTGGATAGTTGTCACCAATGGTGGCATCTTGTTGAGTAACAATGTCCAATCGTACCAAGGATCGTTAGTTTCTTGCACATGTAAAACATCTGGCTGTATGTCTTTGATTATATGCATCATAGCGCCCATAGACAATATGTTACGTAGGTCGCGAATCCGTGGTTTTTTAAAGCTAATGACGCGGATACTAGGATCAATAACATTGATACAAACATCTGAGACTTTTTGCGGATGAATCAGTGTTAAATCAACATATTTAACCAGACTGTTGGCTAATTCGATGGTATAGTCTTCAAAACCAAAATGTAATAACGCAATTTTAATCATAATTAAGATTATATTATCACCTACAATTATTTATTCAACAAATTTGGATGTCTTCCTGCTTGGATTTTATTTTAAAATTTTTTTTGCTCTCTTAAAACTTTTATCCACAAAAAACTAAACCTGCCAAACGCACAAATTATTAGATAAAACAGCAATAAATCGTAGTCAATATAAAGTACAAAATAATTTTTTGCCCTAATTCCGAATCTAGGTAAAATTACAACACTTATTATTAACCGTCGTCCCATAATTCACCCTAAATCTGATGAAAATAGGCGAATATAGGTGAAATAAATAAAGTGCCTAAAACAAAAACCTAGGATATTCATTAATAATGCCATTAAAGCTGCATCTATTAACTCACTCAATATTGCGAAACAACTGCCACACCTCCCAAGATTCCTAATGTATTGGTAATAAGCATTACTTATAAATTTATATTTTTCTCCTATTCTTAAATTAATAATTAACCTTAATTCGCTTATATTGAATTACCAATACCTATATATTTCATAAATTGAGTTTATTTAATGGGTAAAAAACAGAAGCTTTAATGGAGACAGCAATAATTGTCTCAATCCTTATAATTAATTGCTGTCCGCTATGATTTTATTTTTCTTACCTTAGTAGGCACCTTCTTTTTTCAAAACTACCATAACTGTTTTGAGGAGAATTTCAAAGTCTAACCCAAGCGACCAATTTTCGATGTAGTTAAGATCAAGATTTATTACTTGTTCAAAATCTAAAATATCCGAGCGACCTGAGACTTGCCAAAGACCTGTAATCCCAGGTAAAACTTCATGCCGTATAAAATGATGTTCAGAAAACTTATCTACATCTCTAATAGGTAAAGGGCGAGGTCCTACTATACTCATTTCTCCAAAGATAACGTTAAAAAGTTGAGGTAATTCGTCTAAGCTGTAACGTCGAAGGAATTTTCCAACACGGGTAATACGAGGATCGTCTTTAATTTTAAAGATAATTCCATCTTTCGTTTCATTTAATGCTTCTAATTCTTTCTGGAATTTTTCTGCATCAGACCTCATAGTTCTGAATTTCCATACTTTAAACTGTTGCCCATGTAAACCTATACGGGTTTGTCTGTAAAATACTGTGCCGGGAGAGTCCAGTTTTATAGCTATAGCTATAGCTATATAAATAGGGAATGATAACATCACAAATAAAGTCGCAAAGCAAAAATCACAACTGCGTTTTATCCAAAAATCTTTCCCTGTAATTATCGGACAATCCAAACTCAGACAAGGCATTCCACCTATTTTATTAAATTCTATGTTTTTATAAATTGGTTTTAGTTCCATCGGCAAAATATGTACTTGGATGCCAGATGCTTGAAATAACCAGCATAAAAACATTCTATTTTTTAGAGCATCCCAAGATATAAAAACTTCTGTTACACCTAATTCATTAAGTTGATTCAATGTTTTTTGACGTTGATATCTATCTAATGCATTAGCTTTAGCAGTTCCAGAGACAATATAATGTTTTTCTTTTTTTATAAAGCTAGCTATCTGCTCATGGTCTTGAGAATCACAAATAATAAAGACAGAAGAACGAACTATTTTTCTTTGCTTACGTAGATATTCAAGAGTAATATTTATCGCGTATCTACCAGTGGAAACAAATAATATACTTAGTACCCAAGATAATAATATTAATTTTGGGCGTGTAATATCGATAACTGGCTTATATAAAAGGCAAACTAGGAGTATTAACCCATGAGCAAAAGTTAGCGATTTTATAATATTGAGATAGTCATAGCGTTTTTGACCTTCTCGATAAATACCCTCGATAGCTAATGAGCCTATTTGAATTGCAATAGTTATTAAAATCGGCAAATAATGATTTTGTAGATACGAAGTCAAATGCCCATAAGAGGATTCATATCCAGCTAAAACCCAAGCCAAGGATAAAAGAGTGTAGTCTACTAAAAACAATGTTGTTAATCTCAACCACCACGAACCCTTGCGTACCCTGGCAAATGAAGATGCACGTAAATCTAAAGGCACTTCACTGAATTTACTTGTTGTAATGCTTTGATTACTCATATAGAAACACTTGATGTAGTTAAAATTTGATGGAGGCTTATATTAAGATAAGTAGGGGATATCACATTTTTATTTTAAAGAAACCTGGACTTTGTAGGCTACTATTAATCATTATCTTTTCACTAAATTTAAATTATTGATCAAAAGCATCTTCCGAGGTGGGCTTTAGTGCGGTTACTACCCAAATACTTACCTTTTGTTGCAGGGTAGAATCCAGTCTAGCCTCGAAATTTTGAGCTTTGATACCAAATAAAAGGTTTTTTTGGATTTCTTTATGAGTTAACTTAATAATTGAATAAAATCCCTGACGTAAATAATCAAGTCAGTCAGGTACGAATATTAAGAAAGATTTTTAAGTTGCGTAACAGTTGAACTGAGCTAATATAGTTCAATTGCAGATTTTGAATTCTATCTAGACAAGTATATCCTTTCGGAAATTACTGTAGCATGTTTAGCTAGAATAATTCAGCTTTGCTTAGAAGTTCTCTGTTTGTGTACGCATAATTACTGATTAATAAAACTTACATGCATAAGATATAACAAAATGCATCAAAAATTTGATTATCGTTACAAAAGTTTACATAACTTTCTGTTGTGGTTGAGCTTGACTAAGTTTGATGGGCATCTCTACAGAATTTGTCATAGAGTAATATCAGTAGTGTTTGATATCTGTGAGTCTTGTGATATCTGCATTATAGACATTTTTACCTAGTCAGAGAGAATCATTTTTTTAGCTTTACACTATTTTTACATTTGAATAAACATAATGAAGATTCGGTAATAATTATTGTTTTATTCAGCAAATTTTCATAAAAAAAGATAAATTATTTTTAGTTATTGCATTTAAATCGTATATTTCCAGGAAAAAGCCAAAAAAATTATTTGTTAAATAAACGTAAGCCGGAAATTAAACTTGTCCCTGACTGGAACTAAACAATGCAGTCAGGGAAGTTTTAAATTTAAATGTATTTTAAAATTTTAGTTAAGAATAAAATATTTATTTAGGAAAAATTTGGTGATTATTTATGTTGAATAAAAATCGATTAGGTAGAGTTTTTAGAATCAATTATATTTGAAGATGTATATAATTAGCCTGGATATTGCAATTCAAAAGCGGTTCGCGCACCAGCCTGCCCTTAAGCCTAGCTAGCTTTATATCCTGAGCACATTCCGCATTCATTAATATGCAGTTTCACAAAGAATTTTGAATAAAAACATTTACAATAAATAATAAATTAAAACAATGGCATTTTTTGATGGAGTTGATATATAGAAAATGCAGATAAATAGCCAGGCTCCAGAGTATAAGCAAAATATTCCGTTAAATACCTTAACTCACAGCATTGGTACTCAAGTTCTAGAGGGATGCAATGATACCCAAGTACTTGCTCGGTATCTTTGCATCCATGAGATGTTTGAGATGCAAGTAGAGCGATCGCCCCAAGCAATTGCTGTAGTATTTGAAAATATACAACTTACTTATCAGCAGTTAAACCAGCGAGCAAATCAACTAGCGCACCACTTACGTACTTTGGGCGTTGGGCCTGAAGTTCTTGTAGGGATTTGCCTGGAGCGCTCCTTGGAGATGATCGTAGGAGTACTGGGTATTCTAAAAGCTGGAGGCGCTTATGTGCCTTTAGATCCAGCATATCCCCCAGAGCGTTTAGCCTTCATCTTATCAGATACCCAGACACCAGTGTTGTTGACCCAACAGAAATTGGTCAAGAACCTACCACCGCATCAGGCGCAAGTGGTTTGTCTAGACTCAAACTGGCAAGGTAACACCCAAAAAAGTCAAGAAAATCCTGTAAATCAAACGACGACTGATAACCTGATCTACGTAATCTACACATCTGGTTCTACAGGACAACCCAAGGGTGTAATGATCCCTCATCGTGGTATCTGCAATCAACTATACTGGCGGCAAACAACCTTTAGATTAACTCAAGCAGATAAAGTTTTACTGACTATTTCTTTTAGCTTCGACCCTTCAGTGTGGCAAATATTCTGGCCCTTGTGCTTCGGGGGGCAATTGATCATAGCTCGCCCTGGTGGACATCAAGACACTGCTTACCTGGTCAAGGTGATTACTGAACGGCAAATTACTGTCTTGGGCTTAGTACCTTCTATACTGCGTGTTTTACTGGAAGAGAAGGGAATTGAGAATTGTCGATTTCTTAGGCATATTACCTGCGGTGGTGAAGCTTTACCTAGCGAACTCATAGAAAAATTTTTTGCCCAAGTGAATTTGGACAATGTTTTCCATAATTGCTATGGCCCGACAGAAGCTTCTATTGATGCCACTCTCTGGACTTGTCAGCGCGGCACTAATTATACCATTGCTCCGATTGGTCGCCCTATTGCTAATGCAGATATTTACATCCTTGATGAAAATTTGCAGCCTGTGCCTGTTGGTAAATCAGGTGAACTCTACATTGGCGGGATTGGTCTAGCGCGAGGCTATCTTAACCGTCCTGAATTAACAACAGAGAAGTTCATTTTCCACCCTTTTAGTTCTAAAGTTGGCGCACGTCTTTACAAAACTGGGGATTTGGCACGTTACTTGAGCGATGGTAATATCGAGTTCCTTGGCCGGATTGACCACCAAGTGAAAATACGTGGCTTCCGAATTGAATTAGGAGAAATTGAAGCTGTTCTTAGACAACACCCCTGTGTGAAAGAAGCTGTTGTCATCATTAGAGAAGAAGTTCACGGTGACAAAAGTCTTGTGGCTTATCTGACTCTGAACCAGGAACAGACAGTTAAGGTTGAGCAACTGCGTCGTTTCTTACAGGAGAAACTACCTATTTACATGATGCCTTCAGCTTTTGTGATATTGAAAGCTTTACCAATGACTCCTAACGGCAAGATAGATCGTCGTTCTCTGCCAGAACCTGCTCAAACCAGACAACAAGTAGAAGAAAGTTTTGCGGCTCCCAGCGATGAGACGGAACTGAAACTGGCAAGGATTTGGGAAAAAGTACTAGGTATCAAGCCTATTGGCATCAAAGATAACTTTTTTGATTTAGGAGGCAACTCGTTGCTATCCATACGGGTATTTGCACAAGTCCAAAAAGCCTTTAAAAAAGATATGCCCTTGGCTATTCTTTATCAAAATCCGACCATTGAGCAACTAGCCATAATTCTTCGCAAATTAGAGTTTTCGCCGTCCTTATCGTGTTTAGTACCAATTAAACCTAATGGTTCTAAACCACCTTTATTTTTGTGTCAAGGATTTAACTTATATCAGTCTCTAGTTCCTTATTTAGATTCAGAACAACCTGTTTATGCCCTAATATCACGGGATGGACAGGGAATGCCAATTAGATTCAATGGAATAGAGGAATTAGCATCGTGCTACATCAATGAAATAAGAACTCTCCAACCTGAAGGCCCTTATTTTTTGGGAGGTCATTCTTTTGGAGGAGTCATAGCATTTGAAATGGCTCAACAATTGTCATCACAAGGTCAAGACATAGCTTTACTAGCTTTGTTTGATTCTTATGTACCAGGTACAATCAAAAGAATGCCGATGTCCAAGAGCCTATCATACAACTTGGATCAATTTTTAAAAATTGGGCCTGGCTATCTTTTAAAATATTTTCTAGAACGTGTGTCACAAAAATATGCCAAGATAGCTCTAAAAAATGAATTTATCAGAATTAAAAAACTCCAATATCTAGTCAGCCGAGCGGCATACTTCAAACTTGTAGAAGAATATGCAACCAAGTATATACCACAATCTTACTTGGGTCGTATAACCCTCTTTATGGCTAGTGATAGGCGTTTTCAGGATGAGCCTGAACTAAGTTGGACTAAATTGGCGGATGGAGGATTGGAGATACATGAAATTCCTGGTGATCACCTTAGTATTTTTACAGAGCCTAGCATCCGGTTAATGGCTAAAAAATTAGAGCTTTCTATGAAGGCTTCAATTGATATTACAGAATAAAATCAGGTTATGGAACTAGAATACTGGTTGCAATCCAATAACCACAAAGCCTGGACAGTTTAGGGATCATCTAAAAATAACTTGTATAAGTTTTACCTGAAATCGCTTGTGATTCTAGTTTTCACATAAAAAGTGTTTAAGTTATTTTACAGAATTCCTTAATATGCAATAAATCTTGCTAGTGTCACAAGATTAAACAGATGTTGTTATTGTGGCAATATAGGCTTGAATGGCTGTTGTTTTTAGATTTCAAGTTGGTAAGCAATCCACAATCTACTGATGCTATATAGACGATTTGGACGCACAGAATTACAGATGCCAGTCTTTTCCTGCGGTGGCATGAGATATCAGTTTAAATGGGAAGATGTTCCCAATAATGAAATTCCTGTTGATAACCAGGCGAATCTCGAAGCGACTATTAGAAGGGCAGTTGAGGTTGGGATTAATCATATTGAAACTGCTCGTGGTTATGGCACTTCCGAAATGCAATTAGGGAGAATATTGCCTAAGTTTCCCCGTGAAAAGTTGATTGTTCAAACCAAAATAATTCCAAAGGCAGATGCGAAAGAATTCCGCAACGCTTTTGAACAATCATTGCATAATCTCCAGCTAGATTATGTTGACCTTTTAGGGTTGCACGGCATCAATCATGCTGAGTCATTAGACTACAGCATCCGTCCCGGTGGCTGTTTGGAAGTAGCGCAGCAGTTGCAAGCAGAGGGAAAAGTTAGATTTATTGGCTTTTCCACACACGGTTCAACAGATATGATTGTGCAAACAATTAATACCAATCAATTTGATTACGTAAACCTACACTGGTACTATATTAATCAATGGAATTGGGCGGCAATTGAAGCAGCTAAACGCCATGATATGGGGGTGTTTATTATTAGCCCTTCTGATAAAGGAGGTTTATTGTATAAACCACCAGAAAGATTAGTAAATCTTTGCGCTCCTTTGAGTCCAATGGTGTTTAATGATTTGTTTTGTTTGAGTCATCAAGAGGTGCATACCCTAAGTTTGGGAGCAGCAAAACCAGAAGATTTTGATGAACATCTGAAGACTTTAAAATTAATAGATGGGGCATCAGAAATTTTGCCACCAATTTTAGCAAGGTTAGAGTCAGAAGCGATCGCTACTTTGGGAGAAGATTGGGTAAAATCGTGGCAGACTAATCTACCAACCTTTGAGGAAACCCCTGGTGAGGTAAATATTCGGGTAATTTTGTGGCTGTGGAATCTAGCGATCGCCTACGATCTGGTAGACTATGCCAAAATGCGTTACAACCTGCTTGGTAATGCCAGCCATTGGTTTCCCGGCAACAAAGCCCAGAGGCTAGACGAATTAGACTTGCGTCAATGTCTCGCCCGCAATCCCCACGCCGATAAAATCCCCCAAGTTTTGGCACAAGCCCATCAGATGTTAGCGGGTGCAGAGGTAAAACGATTATCTCAGAGTTGAGGGTTAGAAACTTAGTATATCATCAAATATACTAAGTCGCTACATTCCAAGAGTTAGTTAATCAAGTTGGCTAACAAAAATGAAACCTGTATTTTCACAAAATCCAAAACAAATAGAATTACCTCTACAGTTAGTAACTTATCAAAATAAATTCGCTTTCATCGATCTATTTGCTGGTATTGGTGGGTTTAGAATTGCTTTACAAAAACTAGGCGGTCAATGCTTAGGCTATTCTGAAATAGATAAACAAGCTATAAAAGTTTATCAACAAAATTTTATCAGCTACTTAAATAAAGATGAAATTGAATTAGGAGATATAACAAAAATAAGTGAGCTTCCCTCTCATGTAGATATAGTAGTTGGTGGCGTTCCGTGTCAACCTTGGTCTGTCGCAGGTCGTTTAAAGGGATTTGAAGACAAGCGAGGAAGGTTATGGTTTGATGTAATTCGACTAGTCAATAAAAATAAACCTAAAGCCTTTATATTTGAGAATGTCAGTGGATTAGCAAGCCCGAAAAATATAGATAATTTGCAAATAATTGTACATGAATTAGAAAGCATACGATATTGTGTTAAATGGAAAGTCCTCAATGCTTATGATTTTGGTTTACCTCAAAATAGAGATAGAGTTTTTATTGTTGGAATTAGAAATGATCTAGAAAAATGCCAAGAGTATAAATTTCCTATTCCTTTGAATATTCATCCAAAAGTGTTTGATGTTTTGGATGATATTAAATCTGCAAAACTTATTGAAAAAGTGAAGTTAGATCGACATACTTTATTTAAAGGTATGATTCCACCATCCAGAACTAGATTTCAAAAAGATCACGAATTAAATGATTTCTTTATTTTTTCGGATTTAAGAAATGGACATACAACAATTCACTCTTGGGATATTATAGAAACCACTGATAGAGAAAAAATGATTTGCTTAAATCTTCTAAAACATAGAAGAAGTAAAAAGTATGGAGAGAAAGATGGTAATCCCTTATCTTTTGATAATTTTAAACAAATAATATTTGATATAGAGATAAATGAATTAAATGAACTAGTTAAAAAAGGAATATTCCGATTAACTGCTGATAATAAGTATGAATTTGTTAATTCTAAAAATATGACAGGTATTAATGATATTTATAGAATTATTTTACCTACTGCTGATATTGTGCCAACTTTAACTGCTACTGGTGCTAAAGACTATATAGCAACAGTATCAATTAATGCTAGCAATCCAGATGAGTATAAAAATATATTTTTAGAAAAAATTTATAAACAGAAAAATTTTATCCCAATCATGGCAAAACACGCTTGTAAATTACAAGGTTTTCCGAAAAATTTTGAATATCACGAAAAAGATGATATTGCCAGAAAACAGTTTGGTAATGCTGTTCCTGTACCTGTTGTTGAGTATGTAGCTAAAGAGTTGCTAAGTATTCTTGATATTTAAACTAATTTTGGTAAAAAATATCACTAAATTATGCGGCAAAGTTTTCTTGTCCTAACTCAACAAAAAGTGCCTTTAATTGCTCAAATGTATTTTCAGTTCCAGAACAAAAATCCCAAAATTCATTTTCGACCCATATATCTTGAGCGATATCTAGAGGAGAACTAGATAACTTACCTTTTTGCTTTTCATACCAAGATTTGGAAAAAGGATTAAAAGGAATAGCAATACGAGCTTTTAACTTAGCATTTGTATCTTTAGCAAGTCGATAAGCATATCACTGTAGCATTTGTTTGTTAAACTTTTGAAAATCAGCTAGATTTCGCTGTGCAGTTTTTATATCAAAAAGATATTCAATTCCGTCCTTAGACAAATGAATATCAACTCCAGTTCCTGATGGAGGAGATTTATAGATGTAGGCGGCGATGTCTTGAGGATTGGTTTTTGCCGCAGCGTTTGTTAGCCTGCCTATACATTCCTCTGTTGAAACTCTCCTGTTATTAGACTTGTTTTCACGTTCAGAAACTAATTTATCCAATTCATTCTGCAAAACTTCAGGAAAGGGAGTTGGAACTAATATTTTCTTTTTGATAATTTAAATCCATTAATTTCAGCTAAGGTTTTAGATATAGGTTCCCAAAAACTTGTTCCTAGACTTGTTTCTAATCCACCTATTAGAGAACGTATTCGTCTTTCATTAGGAAAAATATCATCTAATATTTGGTAATTTTTGACTGCTTTATTCTTAAAAAATTTTCTAATTTAAATCTTAAGATTTTCCTTGATTTTTTCTTTAAGATAGTCATCTATAATTTAATTTTTTTATGTTGATTAAGGCGGGTAATATAAGATGCCCAACCGACAAGCTGGTAGGGTAAATTACGGCTTTAGCCTAACACACCAAGTGACATTGGGCATAGTGCATGGAAAATATAAACAATCAATTCTCAATGCCCAATGCCCCATTCTCAATGCCCAATGCTAATCAGATTTATTCGGATCTGCTGATTTATTTGCCTTAGGTACGATTAGCACCTTATCAACGCGGTTACCATCCATATCCATTACTTCAATTCGCATACCTTGCCATTCAAAATGATCTGCTGCGGCAGGAATACGACCTAAATGGGTGATGACAAAACCGCCTAAAGTTTGATAACTGCCGCTTTCTTCGGATTTCCACTCTTCCATACCGAAAAGTTCCAAAAACTCCTCTACAGGTAACATCCCATCCAAAAGCCAGGAACCATCTTCGCGTTGCACGGCTTGTGGTTGATCCTGGCCATCTGTTGAGGGAACATCACCCACGATTTCGCTCATAATGTCGTTGAGAGTGACTAATCCTTGAATCACGCCATATTCATCGACTACTAGGGCCATGTGAGTGATCGTTTGCTTGAATAATTCCAAAACTTTCAAACCACGGGTGCTTTCTGGCACGAATACGGGCTGTCGCAATCCCAGTGTTAAGTCTAGTGCTTCTCCTCGAAAATTTCTGGCTAATAAGTCGGTAACCGGCATAACACCCAGCACATTGTCAAGTCCTCCCTGACAAACTGGATACCGAGAATAGGCACTATCAATCATTTTTTGGCGATTTTCTTCGGCAGTGTCATCCAAGTCTAACCAGACAATATCAGGACGGGGTGTCATTAAGTAGCTGACAGCGCGATCGCCTAAACGAAAAACTCGCTCCACCATATCCTGTTCAGCTTCCTCAAAGGTTCCCGCCTCAGTGCCTTGCTCAATCAAGATTTTAATTTCTTCTTCGGTAACTTGCGGCTCGGTAGAAGCTGTAATTCCCAGCACTCGCAGGATCAAATCTGTAGAAGCGCTTAAGAGAAAGACCACTGGAGAAGCGATCGCCGCCAAGGCTTGCATAGGAATCGCTACAATCGATGCAATCCTTTCTGGGTTGTTTAATGCCAAACGCTTCGGTACCAATTCGCCAACAATCAGTGACAAATAGGTAATGATCAAAACCACTATTCCAAAAGATAGGGGTTCACTATAAGGTGCTAATAAAGGCACAAGTTTTACATAGACTGCCACTCGGCTGGCAATTGTTGCTCCTCCAAAAGCACCAGTCAGGATACCAATCAAGGAAATACCTACTTGGACGGTTGACAGAAAATGATTTGGAGACTCAGCTAGTTTCAATGCTGCCTTTGCCTTGGCATCTCCTTGATTAGCAAGCTGTTGTAGCCTAACTTTCCGGGCCGAGACAATCGCCATCTCAGACATAGAAAACACGCCGTTGGCAATAATTAGCACCAAAATGATTAAAATTTCAAAATTTATGGAGGACATGTTTAAAATTGCCACTTATCACGAACGTAGCTCACTACCTAGTATCTAGTATTAAAGGTGCTTCTATAAATGCTTTTACTGTACACAAAGTAATAGTTATACTTCTTAAGTTTATTAGTCGCCGTGCATTATTCTTCCACCGAAAGAATAAGAAGGCTGTTAACACTTTTAAAATAGTTGAGATAAACTGCCTCAAGATTTTCTGATCCACAAAGACTCCCACCGCTAGTAGTACTTATGTCATTTTCTTCTATTGTGCGTGCCTTAGCGCGATCGCCGCTCACCACTGAATTTATTTCTAAGCTAAACCGACAACAAGAATTGCGGTTAAATGGCGTTGCTCGACTACCCAAGGGTTTGGTGGCTTCGGCATTGGCGCAGGCTACGGGCAAGGATTTGTTTGTGGTTTGCGCCACTCTGGAAGAAGCTGGACGCGTTTATGCACAACTGGAGGCAATGGGATGGCAAACAGTACATTTTTACCCCACCTCCGAGGCTTCTCCCTACGAACCTTTTGACCCGGAAACTGAGATGAGTTGGGGGCAAATGCAGGTATTGGCAGATTTGCTCAAAAAGAGGCAGTGCGGTCTTGGGGTCTCCCCAAGTGAAGCAACTGCCGTTCAAGAGTCATTAGTGATTAGTCAGCTGTCATTAGAAACAAACCAAGGACAAAGGACAAATGACAAAGGACAAATGACAAATTTAGCAATTGTGGCTACTCAAGGGGCGCTGCAACCCCACTTACCACCACCACAAGCTTTTGGGCAATTCTGTCTTACTTTGAAGCGGGGGATGGAATTAGACTTGAATACCTTCAGTGAGAAAATAACTATTTTGGGGTATGAAAGAGTTCCTTTGGTGGAAACAGAAGGACAGTGGAGCCGACGGGGCGATATTGTTGATGTGTACCCAGTTTCATCTGAGTTTCCAGTCCGGCTGGAATGGTTTGGCGATGAAATTGAGCAAATGCGGGAATTTGACCCAGCAACCCAACGTTCCGCCCTCGATAAAGTTGATCGGTTAATTCTTACCCCCACTAGTTTTGCTCCCATCGTCATGGCGGCACTAAAGAATAGTTATGAGTTAGGAGTTAGGAGTTATGAGTTAAATTCTGAGTCAGAACTTAGTACTGAGAAATCATCGCTCTTGGAGGGTAGTCGTCGCTTTTTGGGGTTGGCTTTCGAGCAACCAGCATCTCTGCTAAACTACTTATCAGAAAATACCCTGATTGCCATTGATGAGCCAGAACAGTGTCATGCTCATAGCGATCGCTGGGTAGAAAATGCCGAGGAACAATGGGGAATAGGGAATAGGGAGTTGGGAGTAGGGAATGGGGAAGAATCTATCCCCACTCCCCTAACATTGCCGAAGATTCACCGTTCTTTTGATGAGTGTTTGGCTCATGTTGCCAGGTTTAAAACATTATATTTATCGGAACTCTCAGAGGAAAATGATGGGATTAATCTTGCCAGCCGACCTGTTCCAGTTACCCCACACCAGTTTGCTAAACTAGCTGAAACCATTCGCCAAGAACGCGATCGCCATTTCTCGATCTGGTTAATTTCTGCTCAACCTTCGCGCTCTGTCTCGCTGTTACAAGAACATGATTGTCCGGCTCAGTTTATCCCGAATCCCCGCGACTATCAAGCGATCGATAAACTCAAAATTAACCATACTCCCATAGCCCTAAAATATTCTGGTCTTGCTGAACTAGAAGGTTTTATCCTGCCTACATACCGTTTGGTAATTGTTACAGATCGGGAATTTTTTGGGCAGCATTCTTTGGCGACTCCCGGCTATATCCGCAAGCGCCACAAAGCTACTTCTAAACAAGTTGATCCTAATAAGCTGCGTCCAGGTGATTATGTAGTTCACAGAAATCATGGTGTTGGTAAATTTGTCAAGCTGGAAAGTTTGACGATTAATAACGAAACCCGTGATTATTTGGTGGTGCAGTATGCTGATGGATTATTAAGAGTTGCAGCCGAGCAAGTGGGTGCTTTATCTCGATTCCGCGCCGGAGGTGATAAAGCACCCGAACTCAACAGGATGACCGGTAAAGCTTGGGAAAATACCAAGAATAAAGTCCGCAAAGCGATTAGAAAATTGGCAGTGGACTTGTTGAAACTGTATGCAGCGCGATCGCAACAACAAGGTTTTAGCTTTCCCAGTGATATGCCTTGGCAGGAGGAACTCGAAGATTCTTTCCCCTACCAACCCACAACGGATCAACTCAAAGCTGTCCAAGATGTCAAACGCGACATGGAAAGCGATCGCCCAATGGATCGCTTAGTTTGTGGCGATGTCGGTTTTGGAAAGACGGAAGTGGCGATTCGTGCTATTTTCAAAGCAGTCATCGCCGGTAAACAAGTGGCACTCCTTGCGCCGACGACTATTTTAACACAGCAGCATTACCATACACTCAAAGAACGTTTTGCTCCCTACCCCGTAAATGTCGGTTTACTCAACCGTTTTCGTTCGGCTGAAGAACGCCGTGATATTCAAAAGCGATTGGCAACGGGTGAATTAGATGTAGTTGTTGGTACACAGCAACTTTTGGGTAAAGGTGTGCTATTCCGAGATTTAGGATTGTTGGTAGTAGATGAAGAACAGCGCTTTGGGGTAAACCAGAAAGAGAAAATTAAAAGCCTAAAAACTCAAGTGGACGTGCTTACCCTCTCCGCGACTCCTATTCCCCGGACTTTGTATATGTCCTTGTCGGGAATTCGGGAAATGAGTTTAATTACCACGCCACCCCCAACTAGACGAGCGATTAAAACCCATTTATCACCAATAAATTCTGAAAGTATCCGCACGGCAATTCGTCAAGAATTAGACAGAGGTGGACAAGTATTTTATGTAGTTCCACGGGTGGATGGAATTGAAGAGACAACAGCCAATTTACGAGAAGTGTTACCGGGAGCTAGGTTTGCGATCGCTCACGGTCAAATGGATGAAAGCGAGTTAGAATCAACCATGCTCACTTTCAGCAATGGCGATGCAGATATCCTGGTTTGTACGACAATTATTGAATCTGGCTTAGATATTCCCCGAGTCAACACAATTTTGATTGAAGATGCTCACCGCTTTGGATTGGCTCAACTGTATCAATTACGCGGTCGTGTGGGACGTGCAGGTATCCAAGCTCATGCTTGGTTATTTTATCCCAAGCAACGGACTTTATCTGATGCGGCGCGGCAACGATTACGAGCAATTCAGGAATTTACTCAGCTAGGTTCTGGATATCAGCTAGCGATGCGCGACATGGAAATCAGAGGCGTGGGTAACTTGCTAGGTGCAGAACAATCCGGTCAAATGGATGCCATCGGTTTTGATTTATACATGGAAATGCTGGAAGAAGCAATCAGGGAAATCCGAGGACAAGAAATTCCGAAAGTGGAGGATACCCAGATTGATCTTAACCTGACGGCGTTTATCCCAGCAGATTATATCACCGATTTGGATCAAAAGATGAGTGCTTATCGGGCGGTAGCCACAGCTAAATCTAAATCAGAATTAAAGCAGATTGCAGCCGAGTGGAGCGATCGCTATGGTAGTTTACCAGTGCCTGCAAATCAACTTTTGCGAGTCATGGAACTCAAACAGCTAGCGAAAAAACTTGGATTTAGTCGGATTAAACCAGAAAACAAGCAGCACGTTGTTTTAGAAACGCCGATGGAGGAACCCGCTTGGAATTTATTGGCGGCGAATTTACCCGAAAATCTGAAGACGCGCTTTGTCTATTCTCCTGGGAAAGTCACGGTACGTGGGTTAGGAGTATTTAAAGCAGATCAACAATTGCAGAATTTGATTGATGCTTTCGGGAGAATGCAAGGTGCGATTCCAGAGGCGGTTGGTGTTTGAGCAGTTTTGTTTAAGTTTCTATCAATTTAGAACCAAACCTATAGAGGACAATCAGTTTATGAAAATTAGAGCAATCATTCATCCAGCAGAAGAAGGCGGCTATTGGGCAGAGGTTCCCGCACTTCCTGGTTGTATTACTGAAGGCGACACCATAGAAGAGGTAATAACTAATTTAAAGGATGCTATTGAAGGTTGGCTTGAAGTTGCCAACAGTCGCAATTCAATTGAATCAACAGATCAAGTTGTCGAAATTGCTGTATGAAATCGATTTCTGGTAAACAAATTTGTAAGATTGTGGAGCAAAAAGGTTGGGTTTTGCAAAGAATTACTGGTAGTCATCATATTTATGAAAACCTTGAAGTAGAAAAAATCTTGTCAATTCCTGTTCACCGCAATCAAGACTTGAAAGTTGGAACATTAAAAGCCTTGATGAAAATAGCCCAGCTATCTGAAGAAGATTTACTTTAATTTCAAATTACTGCTCTGATTCATCTAGTAACTTGCTTGGTTCACCGGGGTAGAAATCATAGTCCACAATCTCTAGCAAACTGTAAGGACACTCTACCGGAAAAGTCCGCTTGGGCAAATCTGTTTCTCCAACAGCTAATTCGATACCTTTAAGGTAGGCTTTGCCAAGTGCTTCTTCTAGGTAAGGCTTTAGGCTAGGATTGTCTTCAAGCAGTTCAGCAATATCTAAGCGTTGAATCCGAAGTGTTGCTAACCAGCTACGGCTACGGCGTTGGGACTGGTACTGCCATTTTAGTAAATGACAAATTAACACGCTTAGACGATTTCGCAGCTCTTGACGTTGCTGTTTACCCAAAGATTGAATCTCCTCAATCAGATTTAGCAGATCAATCTGACTCCACTGCTCAGTCCGAAGTAAAGTTACTTGTTCCTGTGTCCAAGCGTAAAAATCAGTTTCGTAGAGGCTTGGTGAAAGCATTGGTATCTTTGGGTTTATTTCAGGTACACCCATTAGGTTAGTTCAACCTCAATGTCTTTGCTTTTATTGTAGAACTGTCTCAAATTAAAGCGATCAATTTTTGCTATGGAGAGCGATCGCTATGGTACTTTACCAGTGTCTGCAAATCAATTTTTGCAAGTCATGGAACTTAAACAGCTAGCGAAAAAACTCCGGAGATTAACAATTGCAGAATTTTATTGATGCTTTCGGGAGAATGCAGAGTGTGATTTCAGAGAAAGCAATAACCATCGTTGGGGAGAGCTATTATGCTTTTCTTCCACTGTAGGCGATCGCAGCTACACCGCTATTACCGCGGATTACATACCCGATTTGAATCAAAATTTGATTCTACCTACGTTAGATAGCTTGAGAATCTTGGGAATACTGATCAAAGAACTCAATTGTATAAACCGCAGAAAATTGGGAGGATCTTGTCTATGTTCAAGGTTATCGTCGTAAGGATGGAACCCATGTTGAAGGACATTGGCGCAACAAATAGCTCTGTTATCAACTAACCAACTCATCTATCCTGGTTGGCAATAAAGATAAAGCGATCGCACCCGATAACCCGAACAGCGTGCAAGCAGAGATAATTTATAGTATGACTTTCGTATAACAGCTATGACTGAGCTACTTGAACAAGCGATCGCCAAACTCAAAATTTTGCCTCCCAATGAACAAAATGCGATCGCGGCGTTGATTTTGGAAGAACTAGAAGATGAACGCTCTTGGGATGAAACTTTCGCCAGTTCCCCTGACGTACTAGCTTTCCTTGCAGCCGAGGCAATGGCTGAATACCGTGCAGGAAAAACCCAAGAGTTAGATCCTGATACATTGTGAAGTCACGTATAACCGCTCAGTTTCGTCAAAGGTTTGGTGATCTACCTGAGCAAGTTCAAGAGCAAGCCCGTGAGGCATACCGCCTCTTTAAACAACATCCGAGCCATCCAAGCTTACGCTTCAAAAAAGTACATCCAGAACTACCAATTTATTCAGCACGGATTAGCAAAAGTTATCGAGCGGTTGGACAGTTAGATGGAGATACCGTTATTTGGTTTTGGCTTGGTTCACACGCAGAATATAACAACTTGCTCTCTCAGCTATAGCGACACAGTGCGATCGCATACCCAATTTATAGCGAGCGGTTCTCAGTTGAGTGAGGTACAAGAACCCCACCCCCAACCCCCTAAGAGCAAGCGAGGAGCTTGCTATGATGTACCTCATTTGATTAGGAAACGCTATAGATGAAAAGACGAGCGGATCTATGTACAGCAAATAGTTGAACTATTAAATTTAGAAGAGTGGATTGATGAAGACACTGAAGCAGAAAAACCAGCAGATTGAAAAGCCGTCGTTAGAATATTATTTAAATCTTCAGTACCCTGTAACACTTTACCCCGATCCAGAGGGTGGATATGTAGCCAAAATTAAAAATTTACCTGGATGTCTTACCCAAGGCGAAACCCTTGAAGAGACAATGGCAAATCTCAATGAAGCGCGGGAATTATGGATTGAAACAGCTTATGAAGCCGGCGATAATATTCCTTTACCAAGTAATAATGATAGCTATAGCGGTAAACTAATACTACGAATGCCAAAATCTTTACATCGACGTTTAGCTGAGACTTCTGAACGGGAAGGCGTTAGTCTCAACCAATATATTGTGTCTTTGCTGAGTGCGGGAGCATCATTAACAGCAAAGCAATCTTAGTAAATTCCCAGATGTTTTATCCAGATGTTTTATCCTGATGTTTTATAAATATTCAAAAAATACTTCAGGTACTAATTTGAATTCCCCAGATTTCAAGCGAGAGATATCTATCCATAACGCCCTATGTTTATGAGTTTGTGATTCTGAAAAAACTAAACTTTCTAGTTGATAAAATTTTGAATCAGCAAAGTCACATTGATAAAGCTGAATAATTTCATGACCTTGCCTACCATTAAATGTAAACAGGTTCTCTATACAACCTAAATATTTAATATTTGTTAAATCTGCCTGAATTTCTTCTTGAAACTCTCGTTCTAAGGCGGTGCGACTGGTTTCGCCAAATTCAACACCACCCCCTAGAGCACGATAAAATGTTTCTTGCTTAACGGGATCGTAGCCTTCAGAAAGAAATATGCGTTCGCCCTTGGCGATGGCAGAGCCATCGCCATTCCGAATTAGCCCCAAAGCTATTACCCTAATTTCACCTGCTTTATTCATTTTTGTAACTAATTATCATAAATAGACTGAGGACGACTTTCGCTATCCTCAATAGGCCAATCGGAATTTTCGCCACCGACGTACAATTCTTCAATGGTGACATATTCTTGACTTAGCTGTGTGAGGGCGTTGATTAGAATATCCAATGCGATCGCATCACTAGTTCCTAAATCAAACCAACAACGCCCCCACTGTCCCTCATATTCAAACTCCCCGATGTTGTGCATCAGTGCTAACAGACTTTTGTCATACCCTTGTTCATCATAATTCATGTAGCTGATATCGAGTCCAGTGTCCTGCACCTGAAGATTCTCTGCATTAAATGCACCCAATTTACCCAGATAAAACCAGGAGTTGAAGACTTCTTCTACATACTGCTTTTCACGCGCAGAAGGATTAGTGCTGAATTTCAGCCAAATCCACATATCAAAAGGATTAATTTCGCGGAACTGAATCTCCATTTTGGTCTAGCATCTCAATTACTGTTCTGCAAATAAGCATATCAAAGTAGGGAGTGGGGAGTGGGGAGTGAGGAGTTAGGAGTTAGGAGTTAGGAGTTAGGAGTTAGGAGTTATTATTTCCCACCTGCTCTATGCCCTATTATCTAGAATTGCTCAGGCTAACAGCACTGCTGCGTTCACGTTCAATTTGTTTGACTAAATCGCCTGGGAGTTGGGATTTTTTAGTCAATGCTTTGTCAAAATTAGCGATCGCTTCCTGGATTATTTGCTGGCTTTGTTCTTTTTGCCCCAGTTTTTTGAGTATTTGGGCTTTAAGATAATAAATTTCTGGATTATCTGATGTAGTTTTGATCGCCCGGTTGACATACTCTAGTGCCTGTGGATACCGCTTTAAATCCCGATAAGCAAGGGCAATACCCCGATCTACTAGATACCCAGGAGCAGCATTTTCTTCTAAGCGTCCAATTGCCTGATCTGGGCTGGCAAAAGGCAAATTAACCGCCAATAATAAATCCATATAACCCTTGATTAAATTCAGTTCTGGATCGTTGGCAGAAATTGCTTCGGCTTTGTCTAAATATTCATAAACTTGCCGCAACCGACTAAAGGCTTGCGGTACACCGTTGACTGTACCCTCACGGGTGATAATTACTGCTCCCTCTAAAAAATGACCAACAGCAGTGTATAAATTACCACGCAAGGGATCGCTAGAAATCAGTTTTTGTCCAGTTTCTAGAGTTTTTTGGCTGTAGGTGTCTAGTTTAGCCCAATCCTTATTTCCGTATGCTAAAGATGCGTTCATGGCATAAGCTAGAGGTTCATTTGGCTCTTTGGATAGTGCTTGTTGCAAATAACGCTCTGCTGCTGGATAATTGCCCTGTTGGAAAATCGCTTTAAAAGCGGCTTCTGTTTGGTCGCCAATTTGATGAGGTTCACGATTGCGAAACGGATCGCCAGCCAATGAGGGATTTACCCATAGATTAAGTGCGATTGCCCAAGGGGCAACGCCAAAGGCGAACGCAGCACCAAAAGCAGTCTGAGCAAGGATAGTAAGTTTAGCAGACACTACTAATCGAGGCGAAGAAAACCTTTTAGTCATTTTAATCCTCAGAATATTTGCGGTTGAAATAGTTGTATGTGTTACTTAGAATGCAAAAAATGGTTAAATTTTAGACTGGGCGAAATCGAAGTGTTAAGTTGCCTCTGCTGAAACCAAAATTTTCTTATATTCAAGGTTGACTTTGGTAATTTTTCCATGTTCCCAGGCTGGTTATAGCCAAAGTTTTCAGGGTGAGTCTGCCACAATGGAGAAAAATGTGGATGATTCTTGCTGCTAGATTAAGGTGTTAATCCTTTCTTTGAATTTTCTAGATGCTCTCAGTGTAGCTAATCAGTAATTTGCTGACTTTTTGGTAATCTTAACAAATGCTCTATCTCCGAAATCTAATTTATCACCCGACAGCTTGCCCAGCAGCGATTCTCAAATCGATCAACTTGGAATTAGCACCCCAGCAGCTAGGTCTGATTATTGGCGCGAGTGGTTCAGGTAAAAGTACGTTACTAGAAATTTTGTCGGGACTAGCCGAACCCACTAGCGGCGGCCTCTTTTGGCGAGAACAAGAACTTATAGCCGAACAGCTACAACAATTGGCTGGGTTGGTATTTCAGTTTCCAGAGCGGCACTTTTGCGGTGGTTCAATTTTAGAAGAATTGCGTTTAGGACATCCTGAGTTAGGGTCAGAACGAGTCAGAGAAGCACTAACTGAGGTGGGATTAGAGCATTTATCGCTTTCGGCTGCCCCACATGCTTTGAGTGGTGGTCAGCAACGACGTTTAGCTTTAGCAGTGCAATTGATTCGTCAGCCAAATTTACTGTTATTGGATGAACCGACAGCTGGGTTAGATTGGTCAATGCGTCGGCAGCTGGTAAATTTATTAGCGAAACTGAAACAAGATTGGACGCTGTTAATAGTGACACACGATGCTGGGGATTTGCTAGCGATCGCAGATCGTTGCTGGACACTCAACCACGGTGAACTACAATCAGTAGACCCAAAGACACTAGAAGCGAAAGTTAAAGAGCCTTTACCATCGGTGTGAATGGGGATGACGGAGATGAGGGAGATGAGGGACTGAGGGACTCAGGAAAGAAAGAATAACTAATGCCCAATGACAAATGACAAATGACAAATTTATTGCCTGAGATGGCAGAAATCTGGCAGCAAACTCTGAATTGGCAACCAACTGTCCAAGACCAAGCACAATTTCAAAAGCTTTATGAGTTAATCCTAGAAGGTAATCGCCAACTAAATTTAACTCGGATCACTGACCCCCAAGAGTTTTGGGAAAAACATCTGTGGGATTCTCTGCGACCAATTGCACCCCTGTTATCAGCAAATTTCTCTCCTACTCTTCTGCTCCCTGGCATAAGTGCTTCCCCCGCTCTCATCGATATTGGTACAGGTGCAGGTTTTCCAGGTATTCCAGTAGCAATTACTGTACCTAATTGCACAATTACTTTGATGGATTCAACCCGGAAAAAAATTACTTTTATCGACAATATATTAACCGAACTTGCCCTTACCAATGCCAAAACTCTTGTTGGTAGGGCTGAAGAAATCGGTCAGCACCGCCAGCACCGACAAGCTTACGATATTGCATTGATCCGTGCTGTAGGGGCAGCCTCTGTTTGTGCAGAATATACTCTACCATTGCTTAAGCCTGGTGGTTTAGGGGTAATTTATCGCGGTAATTGGACAAAGGAAGAAACCACGGATTTACAAAATGCTGTTAACCAGTTAGGTGGTGTGATTGAGTTAATTGAAAAATTTACCACTCCTCTAAGTGATAGCATCCGTCATTGCCTTTATGTGCGTAAGGTAGCAAACACAGCACTTAATTTTCCTCGTGCTGTAGGTGTACCTTCTCAAAAACCGCTTTGAGGAGGAGTCCGTGCGAGAAAGAGGGCGTTGCTGAGTGAAAAGATGAATTAGCCACATAAAATGACTCCTCCCCGCAAGGGGGAAGAGGTGAGCAAAAATCAAACTTTGTCAGAGCAGGGTTGATAAAGATATTAGACTTCTTGCAAAAGTCCTTAACATCCCCACTTCTAAGAGGAAATTCTTAGGAGTGGGTTCTTATTTTTGATTTATGCAAGAAGTAAACAGAAGTTGAGCGATGGATAAGGACTCTGAGGGTTTTGTCGTAAGCTTTCTAGAATCTCTTGCTAGAATTCATTAATTGATTTTTGCAACTGTATAAATGGGTTTCTCCAGAACGAATCGCATCCCATATCTCAGCTTAACCACTACTTACCAAGGATTCGCATTTTGATCGTTAATTTTCACCCAATAGCGAATACCTGCGCTACTCAGATTAGGATCGTCGGATTGTGCCCAAAAACCCCAACCTGCATTTGGAGCGGTGCCATCATGAAACTCTGCCATCCTGAACCCAGATAGATGATAACGTTCTTGACCAGCTTGGTCACATTTACCATCTGCTACTTCTGGAGACACCAAGGAGCTACCTAGAACGTTAGGAATAGCGAAGATTTCTCCACCAGACCAAGAGTTTTTAGATGCACCACCAGGCGTAATAGCAGATTGAGTCTGATTTGGAATCGGATCAACTGCGAGTTCCAGTGATTTACGAATGCAAAGTAGTGACAGGGCTTGATTTACAGAAGTATCACCAGAATAGGGATCGGTTTGACTATCATATCTAACTTGGGCATAGGTTTTGCCGCTGTTGTATACATTGGTATATATAACAGTGTTGATAATCCAAGTCATGGCTTTTTTAGTAGATACTGGATTCCATATTGGTACTGAGTCTATTGGTTCTGAGTCTATTGGTAATTGTTTTGCGCTAACTGAAGATGCTGAAACCATTGAGGAACCTATTAAGACTACAAAAGTTAACAGTTTTCCGAACTGTTGGATCAATTGCATACCTGTGTCATTTCCTCTAGTGTTATTTTTTGTGCTATGGTCTGTAGTGCCGCGGCTAACTGCCATTTTTTTTCAGCCAAAAACTGCTTGTATAGCAGCTATCAACTTGCTAGCTATAAATTATTTAAAAAGTTACATAACTTTAGAAATTGGTAAAAGTAGCAGTTTACAGTGCTGGAGAACAGCGTGTGGTGACAACAATACTGCTCGGTTTTTGGATTTTTCGATAGTGTTTTAGGATGTAGAGACGCTTTCTTCGTAGCGGCACGAAGTGCAATTTCGCGTCTCTACACAAGGTTTTTGGTCTTATCCAAGCAGTATTGGTGGTGACAAGGTGTGAACAGAGTTATAAAAACAATTTCAGGAGATCGAAAACTTTTGTCCGTTGACAAAGTAATCAGCATTTGAGCCGATATAAGTCATCGAAAAAGATTTAGTTTGAGGTTTAATCTTATTGCTGCTCTCTACAATTACGAGCTTCATCTCGCCCAACCAAATTTGCTTAAGCGACTTTTGCAAGAGGTCTATTGTTTGGAGGAAATTAACCAGACAAAATATTAGCCCTAATTCCTCAGAATATACCAAGTGCCATTACTCGGTCGCCATACTGCGAAGTCACTTTTAATAGAGAAATTATAAATGCCAGGGGCAGGAATATCACCATTTAGGCCCAATTCTCTAGTAACTACTTGACCTGTAGAACTGTTAATTATATACCAAGTACCATTACTAGGTCGCCATACTGCAAAATCAGCTCTACCATCATCATCGTATTTACCAGGGGCAGGAACATCGCCATTTACGCCCAATTTTTTAATAACTACTTGACGCGTATAACTATTAATTACATACCAAGTACCATTACTGGGTCGCCATACTGCAAAATCAGTTCTACTATCATAATCATAATCGCCGAAAACGGGAATATCGCCCTTTAAACCCCATTTTTTAGTAACTGTTTGCCCGGTAGAACTGTTAATTACATACCAAGTACCATTACTGGGTCGCCATACTGCAAAATCAGTTTTACCATCATTATCATAACTGCCGGGAACAGGAATATCGCCATCTACGCCCAATTGTTTAGTAACTGTTTGCCCGGTAGAACTGTTAATTACATACCAAGTACCATTACTGGGTCGCCATACTCCAATATCAGTTATCCTATCACCATCATAATCGCCGGTAACGGGAATATCGCCATTTACACCCCATTTTTTAGTAATTGTTTGACCTGTAGAACTTTTAATTACATACCAAATACCATTACTGGGTCGCCATACTGCAATATCAGTTCTACCATCCTTATCATAATTGCCGGGAACGGGAATATCACCAGCTACACCCAATTTTCTAGTACTAACTTGAGCTTGTGCTTGAAAATTTAAAATTCCAATAAATAATGGAAGATTTAAAACAAGCATGAATAATTTGTAACCAATCTTCATGAGAATATTGTCCTTATAATCAAAATAACTCAAGAGTGTTTTTATTCAAATTGTACATTTGAATAAATGATTTTAAGCTTTTATAGTTGCCCAATAAAGCAATCACAAACTCTAAATGTTGCGATTGCTTCGTTCAATTTCATTACGTACCTCTGCGGGAACACCAAGGGCGAGCGCAATGACAAAATATGTTTTTACACATTTGGGATTTTCCCATTTTTGTTGCCAGTTTTTAAGCGCCTATAACTCTAAATTTTTATCTAGTTTCAGGCAAATTTAGTTGCTGCTGCCAATCGCTTATTAATCTCATCCCAATTAACTACATTCCACCAAGCATCTAAATAATCGGCGCGGCGATTCTGGTAATTGAGATAATATGCATGTTCCCATACGTCATTACCCAAGATGGGATATTGATCTGCACTTAAGGGACTATCTTGATTAGCTGTACTTGTCACTTCCAATTTGCCACCTTTGTTACGCACTAGCCAAACCCAACCACTACCAAAACGACCAGCACCAGCTTCGTTAAACTGTTTTTTGAAAGCTGCAAAAGAGCCAAAATTTTGATTAATCGCGGAGGCTATATTTCCTGTTGGTTCTCCCCCACCTTTCGGCTTCATAATTTGCCAGAACATTGAGTGGTTCACATGACCACCGCCATTATTGCGTACTATTTTGCGAATATCTTGTGGTACATTGTCAAGTTTTTGCAACAGTTCTTCAACACTTTTACTTTTGAGTTCTGGATGTTTGGCTAACGCTGCATTCAGGTTTTTTACATAAGTTGCATGGTGTTTATCGTGGTGAAATTGCATCGTTTTGGCATCGATGTGTGGTTCCAGTGCTTCGTAGGCGTAAGGTAAAGGCGGTAGCTGGATAGTCCCTGTTGTCTTTGCTGGTGTATTTGCTATTGCAGCATTTCCTTCAGGAGATTTCTCTGCTAATGCACAAGCATCTAATGCAAAAGCACCCGCACCTGATGTGAGTAAAAACAAGAAATACCGTCGATTAATAGTCATATAGGTTTTTGCAGCGAATTCATTAAGTCTCTATTGCAGTTTTTATTTTCTTAGATTTTGGGTACAAAAAATTGGGAATTGGCGATTATTTCTGGCAGTTTAAGAAACTATTTACAACAATTGTAATATTAGGTACTAACATTCAAAACTTTATGTATTTTTACTTAAACTATCTTTTTACAACTAATCATAGGTTCGCACCCAACCACCAAAAAATAAACCCCGTCGTCACAAGAGACGCTACGCTACGGGGTGTTAAGGGAATTATCGGGTATTAGATGGTTAATCGAGGTCGTCAGGCATTCCAGCCACCTTAAACTTTTTTCTTACTTTTTTCCTCGCTTAAAATTAAATATAGGCTGATCAATGCCTTCGGGTAACTGTAAATGAAACACATACTTATTTATGTTAGTAGGATCAGACGGGTTAACAGTACGCTTAGTCCCGTATCCCCATATATCTCTTATGTATTTACTGAAGAACGTTCGCGATCCTTCCCGTCCGGTTCCGATATTCATTCCCTCATTATCAAATTCATCAAGTGTTGATCCTTTCATGAGTAGGGTGACAATTATATGTATTTGACTATTTTCTATAGTAATAGGCTTAAGTTTATCCTTAGATTTAGGAGCAACATCTACGTATTTATCAACATTTTTAGTTGTCATTTTATCAATTACTAGTTGTTACGGGTTTTGTATTTTTTGCTGAAATGTTGGGAAATGCGTGTTTATCAATAACGCACTGAAAAAATTTGTTCAACAGTTAGATTTAAATCTGGAAATCTTGGTGATTCTATACGCTCGTCTCCTCTAAACTGTTTACCACGATATTCACCCTCATCACTTAAAGAGTAAATTGTGATTGTTGGTTGTTTGGGGTCGCCTATCAATTCCTTGCTACCCAAAGCAGCATAATCCACAATCCAATATTCTTGAATACCCATTTCTTCATAATCAGCAAACTTTTTATGATAATCATCTCTCCAGTTAGTACTCACCACTTCAATCAGCAATGGAATTGAATCGGGTTTACTAAGGATAGATTGTTTCTCCCATAATGGTTCATTACCCAAGTTAGAAAAATTCATTAATAAAACATCAGGATAGTACCCTGACATTTTATTTTCTGGCTTCACTGTAGCGGTTTTAGGTATACCGTAATAAAGTTTAAGACGAAGACACTCATACCCTAATATCATTGTTAAAAATGCTATTATTTGCTCGTGTTTGCCTGATGGCGGCGGCATTTGAATAATATCTCCATCGTGTAATTCATAACGAATGTTTTCCGGTTGTGTCTCTAAAAACTCTAAATATTCATCAAATGTAAATAGTTTTTGTAGTGATTGAATCATTATTTCATCCTGATTATGGATATAAACAGTTCTCACTGCTGTAACCTGAAAATTAAGAGTTAACGGGGTGTAGCGGCCAAAGGTGAAAGTAAATCGGCATGGACGCGCCAAAGTTCTTACTCGGCAAAAGATACAGCAAATTTTCGCTATTGGGTTAACAAATGAGCGCGATCGCACGCAAGGGCAAGATCAGAGTTACAGATCAAAAATTGGATTAACGGCGGTGTGGTGATGATTCTGGATGCGATCGCTAACCTATCCCTCGCTACCAATTACAGCGATTGCCCCTACATCCGGTCATAGCGATCGCACACAAAACAATTATATTAGACATCTCCGAAGCGCTTATAATATTCTATCGCCAGTTTTGGGATCAAATACAAACAAGTAATTTAAATCGAGTTGTAGAGAAAGGCGATCGCCTGGACGAAAACGCATATCCCCGCCCACCTGAATATTCAATACCACCGCCGAACCAGGTAAACCAGCACGAATCAAAGTTTCTCTCCCCAAAGGTTCGACTACTTTAACTTCTACAACCAACTGACTCTCATTTGCTTCTTGGTCTTTTTGGCTATTTGGCGGTTCGTTAATAAAAATATGCTCTGGACGAATCCCTAAATTAAAACTGTGTCCCTGACGCAACTGCAATTTTTCCCTCAAAACTGCTGCAATTGCTAATAACTGTCCACTGACATCAAAACCATTATTTTGATAGATTGCAGGTAAAATATTCATTGGTGGACTGCCTAAAAAACTTGCCACCATTTGATTAGCAGGACTTCCATAAATAGTTTGGGGATCGCCGATTTGTTGAATCCGTCCACGATTTAGGACGACGATTTTATCAGCTAAAGTCATCGCTTCAACTTGATCGTGGGTGACGTAAATAGTTGTAATGCCTAATTCTTGATGTAACTGTTTTAATTCTGCTCTGGTATCATCGCGCAATTGAGCATCTAAATTAGATAAAGGTTCATCAAGTAAAAACACTTGTGGTTGACGAACGATCGCTCTCCCTAATGCTACCCGTTGTTGCTGTCCCCCAGAGAGTTGTTTGGGTTTACGATCCAGTAAATGATCTAGAGAAAGCGATCGCGCCACATTCATCACCCGTTCTTGAATGATTTTTCGGTGAACCTTCCGCATTTGCAAGCCAAAGCCGATGTTTTGCGCCACACTCATGTGAGGATAGAGAGCGTAATTTTGGAACACCATCGCTACATCTCGTTGTCTGGCTGGGATATTATTCACCAAGCGATCGCCAATAAATAGTTTACCAGATGTGGCAGTTTCTAAACCCGCGATCGTTCGCAAAATTGTAGATTTCCCACAACCCGATGGCCCGACTAAAACCCAAAACTCCCCATCAGGAATTTCAAAGGTAATATCTTCAATAGCGCTGACGTTATTGAATCTACGTTTAATATCTTCTAGACGAACGTTTGCCATTATCCAATTTGATATTTTTAGTTTGGGATCTGTGGCACTTTCAAGTCAACACTAGAGGCTTTTATCCGCCCCCTCCGAGTATCTGTAAGTGCATAAACTTGGTTGTCCTGCACAACTCTAATCACAAATCTTAGTGCAGCTTTGCCTAAGTTCGTAGCGAATGGAATCAAATAAACTTTGCGCCCCTCTGCGTTATACTCTGCGCCCCTCTGCGTTTAAACTTAAATCCTCAATTGGTGACAAATTTACACGTAGAATTCTCGGTTAGTGGGATTGATCATAATCTATTTGTCCCTAGACTCAAAATCATTTTTCTGAATTCTTCGACCAAGCAGCGTGAGAGAGTAAAGAAGCAAAGACCCGTACCCCCCGAAGTTGATTAGAAAGGGGTAAGTGACCTCTAGGCGCACTCAAATCCCAGGTAAACTCGTTAGGGTATCTTGTCCAGCTATTACCTGCTTTCCAGCCAATTTTCGGCCAGAAATTCTCCCAATTTTTACCCAAGCTTAACCAGATTTCTCGCTGGACTGAAAAGCCAAATTTAGCTTCCGAGTGGACTAACCAGAGATTGTTAATAGTTTGCAAGTCAACAGCCGAGACATTTTCTACCTCACTAAAATACAACCATTTTCGTTGTACAGCCGTTGGCCCTGATAGTTCACACATTTTTTCTATGGTGACGCGATCGGCTGCTTGGAAGTCTTGAACAGCTAGTAACTGTTGCAAAGAATTGTAGTTAATCCCACACTCTGATTTTAGAGGTACAATTCCCTCAGGAAAACAAGAGCGCAGAAATTCTTGAGCTTGGGGTGCATCAGAGTTATAAAGGACTTGGTAAGCTTTGCCATCAACCCAAGTCGCTGGGTTTTCACGTCGTTTCAGTAAAAATTCCATCAACACGTCTAATCCCTCATTACCCAACTCAGCTAACTGTGGGATTATCTGCTGTTGGACTTTTTCAGACCCAGCGATTAACGGTCGTCGGAGGGAGTCGATGTCATTAGCAGGGCTTGATAAAATCATTGGGTCTGTCATGCCATTCTTGTGTTAGCGGTCAGTGAAAGAGCGGTAAGCTATTGCGCTTGTCCAAGGTGAAGCACTGATAGCGAAAAGTAGTTTACTATTTTTGATCGTACAAAATTGCGATCGCTTCACTGAAATCCCACACTTAATCCCCAAATAATGTACAAGGGAAATAGGGGGAAAATCTGCGCCTTATGGCTTGGTAAAGAAAAAACACAGCAAAATATACAAGCCTGGACACATAAGGTTTTTTTCAATAGCAGCGTATCGATTAGGAGTGTGTGAACGATGTACGAAAAGATTACCCCCCCCGCAACCGGAGCAAAAATCACCTTCAAAAATGGTGAACCTATCGTACCAGACAATCCAATTATCCCCTTTATTCGCGGCGATGGTACAGGTATCGATATCTGGCCTGCTACCCAAAAGGTGCTAGATGCTGCGGTAGCTAAAGCTTATAAGGGTCAGCGTCAAATTAGTTGGTTTAAGGTTTACGCTGGCGATGAAGCTTGTGATTTATACGGTACTTATCAGTATTTACCTCAAGACACTCTCACGGCAATTGAAGAATATGGTGTCGCAATTAAAGGGCCTTTGACTACTCCCATTGGGGGGGGAATTCGCTCTTTAAATGTGGCATTACGGCAAATTTTTGATTTGTATGCCTGTGTGCGTCCTTGCCGTTACTATGCAGGTACGCCCTCACCGCACAAAAATCCTGAAAAGCTGGATGTAATCGTTTATCGGGAGAATACGGAAGATATTTATTTAGGGATTGAGTGGCGACAAGGGAGCGAAATTGGCGATCGCTTAATTAAAATTATCAATGAAGAACTGATCCCCGCTACTCCAGAACATGGGAAAAAACGCATTCCTCTTGATTCTGGTATTGGCATCAAACCGATCAGCAAAACTGGTTCCCAGCGCCTAGTTAGACGCGCCATCAAACACGCCTTACTATTGCCCAAAAATAAGCAACAGGTGACTTTGGTGCATAAAGGCAACATTATGAAGTACACCGAAGGCGCCTTCCGTGACTGGGGTTATGAACTAGCAACCAGCGAATTTCGTCAAGAAACTGTTACTGAACAGGAATCTTGGATTTTAAGTAACAAGGAAAAAAATCCGAATCTTTCCTTGGAAGAAAACGCCCGTCAAATTGAGCCTGGGTTTGATAATCTGACTCCAGACAAGAAAGCGCAAGTTGTCAAGGAAGTTGAAACTGTTCTTAACACAATTTGGGCAACCCACAGCGAGGGTAAATGGAAAGATAAGGTTTTGGTGAATGATCGGATTGCTGACAGTATTTTTCAACAAATCCAAACCAGACCAGATGAGTATTCGATTTTGGCGACAATGAACTTGAACGGCGATTATTTGTCTGATGCCGCCGCCGCCATTGTTGGGGGATTGGGAATGGGGCCAGGGGCAAATATTGGTGATTCTAGTGCCATATTTGAGGCTACCCACGGCACAGCACCCAAACACGCCGGCTTAGATCGGATTAATCCGGGTTCAGTGATTTTGTCTGGGGTGATGATGCTGGAATTTATGGGTTGGCAAGAAGCCGCAGACTTAGTTAAGAAAGGTTTAAGCGATGCGATCGCAAGTAGTCAAGTTACCTACGATTTAGCTAGGTTGCTAGAACCGCCTGTTGAACCTTTGAAATGTTCTGAGTTTGCCGACGCAATTATTCAGCATTTTGGTTAAATAGACTTTAGTCGAATTAAAAGACCTCTCCCTGGTTTTACATAGTAAAACCTGTCCCTCTCCGAGTCGGAGAGGGAAAGGCTTGAACTTTAGTTCGAGACAGGGAGAGGTTTCTAGGTTAGTTTGTCAAGATAAAAATGACGGATTGTAGTGTGAGCCTCTCGCTCACGCGGGCATCTTGCCCGCACTACCAAAATCTCTCAAAACAAAATTGACAGACCACTATGGCAATACTCGCAAAGAAAGCGAAGATATTGGTATAAAGGTAGAAATACAAAATTATTTCGATGGCTAAAGGTTTTGGAAAATCACTTACTAATAAGAAACTCAAGGTCTACGCCCCTTTGGACAAGCACTCTAAAAGCTTGATATTATCGATGAAGATGGGCGCAGGCTTTGTATACGGTAGAGATTTTCTACTAGATAAACGAGCAGGGAAGATATACGTTTCCAAAAAAGTAACCAGTTATTTCAACAACATACAAGCTTCACTAAACAATAGCCCTGAAGCAATCGCTCAGGAGTTCTTGCAAAAAATGAGCAATGCTCTAGAAGAGACTGACAACCTAGAGACGGCTGAATTTTTTATTTTGTCTAGAGAAGCTACTTTCTGGAGTGCCTATAAAATACTGCATGATGGCAGTGAACCACTTATAGAAAACGGGCTATGCGTTTACCCAGACGAAGAATTTTCCGCCCTTAAACAAAAGGCTGATGAAATAACAAAAGATGTTATGAACTCAGGTTCTACCGATGATCTCATAAACAAATACGTTACGCCGTTTTGTGCGGCTCTCAAAAAACAAGGCTACATCTACCAGATTCAGGGTGACTACGTAGATTAAGAAGTAGTTGATTTAGGTTCTTGAACTGGCGTGGGACTACAGAGGGGGTCTTGCTATGTGCATTTTCATACAAGATTGAGTTAAGCTAATTGCTTTACCTGTGATTTCATTAATTCCCCAGGCGCGATCGCTCCATTTTCTGTAATAATTGCTGTAATCAACTCAGCCGGAGTTACATCAAAAGCTGGGTTATAAAAATCTACACCCGCAGGTGTGAGAATAGTATCGCCAACTTGATAGATTTCTGTTGGTTCGCGTTCCTCAATGGGAATTTTACTGCCATCGGCTAATTCAAAATCAACGGTAGAAAAAGGTGCAGCGACAAAGAAGGGGATATTATGTGCAATAGCAGCGATCGCAACACCATAAGTACCAATTTTATTAGCAGTGTCGCCATTAGCAGCAATGCGATCGGCACCCACAACTACAGCATGAATTAAACCCTGTTTCATGCAATGGGCTGCCATATTATCAGTAATTAATGTCACTGGAATACCTTCTTGCACACATTCCCAGGTAGTGAGTTTTGCGCCTTGTAATCGGGGACGGGTTTCGTCGGCAAATAAACGTTCTAAACGTCCTTCCCTCCAAGCCGAACGCACAACACCCAATGCTGTACCATAACCAGCAGTAGCTAGCGCCCCAGCATTACAGTGAGTAAGCAGTGTTAGTTTTTTTGGGGTAGTAGGTAAAACTGCTAAACCATTGTCACCGATCGCCTGACAGGTTTGCAAATCTTCAGCGTTAATTGCTTGGGCTGTTTGCAAAAGGGTTTGCTTGATTTCTTCTACCGTTCCCAGCGTTTCGTAGGCGACTTTGAGCATCCGGCTAATTGCCCAAAATAAATTCACCGCCGTTGGACGAGTAGAACGCAACAACTGGGCTACTTTATCTAAGTGTTGCAAAAATTCGGTGCGATCGCTTGTCTTAATTTCCCTTGCGCCAAGATACATTCCATACGCCGCAGCCACACCAATTGCCGGCGCACCTCGGACAATCATGGTTTTAATCGCCCGCGCCATATCTTCACTGCGGTGAATTTCCACAAATGTATATTCTTTTGGTAAGCGCGTTTGGTCAATTAGTGATACTGAGTCATTGTGCCAAATAACGGGATAAACCTGTTCAGTAGAAACTGTCATAAAAAGAGGGATTAAAGAATTCGCAATTTGCAATGACGCTCGCGGACTCGCTAACGCAATTCGCAATTACTTTTTAAGCATTGCGTTAGCGTACTCCTACAGGGAAGCCAGCTACGCACAGCCTCTCTACGAGAGGAATGAGCCTCTGGGGATTTAGCGCAAAGTCTGAGCGCCGGTTTCCGGCGCTCAGAACTTTGTAAGAGAGACCCTAACCCTCTCACAAGCTCGTGTCTTGGGTATGGGGTCTTAAACCCTTTAATTTACGATAACCTTTTTTAAATTTATTAAGAGAATAATAAACTTTACAGTTGTAAATTAAAGCGGTTTTTCTGTAGAACAATTACAGCTTGATTTTAATTTATGAATATGCTCTAATTTTAGCAAAGCTTCATCTAAAATTATTTAAAATTTGGGAATTAAGCAACAATCAAGTGCAGCTTATCCAAAACTGGCAGTTATGAAATAAAAGTCAGCTTTTAATTTTATTGCGATCGATAAAATTGGGTTTACTCGAGCAGACCAAGCAGCATGGAAAGCGACTGGTACTCCTGAGAGCATTCTGGCATCACAATTATTGGACTACGCTCTGACAAATATTTCTGGAAATGACCCGTTGATTCCTAACCCAGCTTGGGATTTGGTGGCAGCTATTAACTTAAGCGAGCCATCATTTTGTCAACCTACACCGCTACACATAGAGCTGAATACCGATGGAAAACCAGAGGTTAACCAGCGTCAAACTCTTGCTATTCCCAATCAACCACCGAATACTAATGTTTGCTTAAATCCTAGTTTGGCTAACTTGCCATTTAGCAGCCAAGAGTTATTCTCAAATAAGGCTAAACCGCACTCTGTACCAGAAGCTAATTCCGGGCTAGGGTTGTTGCCTGCTGCGGCAAGTGCTGTTTTGTTACGAAAGCGTTCAAATAGGCAAACTGCTAAGAAAGTTCGGAAGGGTTTTCATTAGACATCTCCGGAAATTAAATATCTGCAAAATTAAACCCTTGTAGATACGCGAAATTTTGCGTCTCTACATTCTTTTTCGGAGATGTCTATTAGGGAATTATTTCTTAAATGGCCTAAAAAAAATACCTTTGCAAATGTCACTCCTTACCAAGCAGAAGGCTGAATTGGTGTTCTAGGCAATCAGACTAAAATCGTTACTACTCAAAGTAATATTAGGATTGCCTAAACGAGCAAATTCAAATACTGTTCCTGCACCCAGAAGATTGCCATCCCGATTATAGAATAGGCTGCCACTACTTTGGCTAAAGACAATACGTGCATTACTAGCGTTGACAAATTGATTGTCACTGACAACCGCAAAGTCAGTTAAAGCCTGACCCACACTATTAGTAACAGCATTGAAGGTGGTTTTACTTAGCACAATCTGGTCTTGTCCCGCTTCAAACTCGGTGATGTAATCAATACCTAAGCTTGTGTTAAAAACTCCACTACTTTGGAACAGGTATTTATCCTTGCCGGCTCCACCAGTGAGAATATCATCGCCCAGCCCTCCCAAGAGGAAGTCATCACCAGTTCCACCAGTGAGAATATCATTACCATTACCTCCCTGAAGGCTGTCATTTCCTGCTAACCCTTGCAGTTGGTCATTTCCGTCACCGCCAATCAGAGTGTTATTCAATGTATTACCAGTGAGACGGTCATTACCTGTGCCACCCGTTGCATTTTCGATAACGTTGTTGGCAGAGATAATGAGTTGAAGATTGCTATTAACTGTTTGTGAGGTGGTTACACCCAGATTTACGTTTACAGGAACTGTAGTACCACTAAAGTCAATAGTATCAGTGCCACCTGTTGTAGTTTCTGTAACTGTCCTGCTTCCCAAGGGAGTATTAGCTACGAAAGAATAAGTATTATTCCCCGCACTACTAGGCGATGCAGAATCATCATTAGTAATGGTTCCGGTGACGGCTGTTGTAGTGCCGATGGCGTAACCAGTTCCTGTTGCTAGAGTCAGACTAACGGTTTCATTACTTTCAACAGCGATGTCTGCTGTCGGGTTAATGGTTAAGGTTTTTGTAGTACTTCCGGCTGCAAAGGTAATTGTTCCGGTGGTAGCTTTAAAGCTGGCTGCGCCTTGTTGGGTGTAGTCGATGTTGAAGGTAGCTGTACCAGTAATGTCATAGTTCACGGTTAAGGCATTGCTGATGCTGCCGGTGCGGGTGAAGGTGTAAACTAAGTTGGTGGTGCCGTCTTCAGTAACACTAGTGGGATTTGCTAAGGCGACAGTGATGCTTGGGTCTGGATTCGTAATGTTGACTAACTCTAAAGAATAGCTAGAGTTGACGTTGTTGGAGTCTTGAGAAATTCCAACATAGTAATTTCCGGCTCCTAATGTTGTAGTCAATTGAGCATTCCGACTGGAACTAGCAAAATCAGAAGCAAGTTGCTCTCCACTATCAATCAATCCATTATTGTTTTTGTCGTAATAGATGAATGCATTGACATAGCTTTGAGCTACTCCACTCAAAACTAAATTAATATCATTTGTGCCTGTCAGGGAGAATTTGTAATAATCAACTGGGTCTACACTCCCAACGAATTGTGTAAAAGTTCGTTCACCAGTCAAAGCGCCAATATTATAAGCAGTGTTAAGTGTGTTCCCAGGATTTGAGGGAATCGAACCGGGTGTAGATGTGGCTAATAATTGTAAAGAATAGTTGGTGTTAACGTTGTTGGAGTCTTGAGAAATTCCAACATAGTAATTTCCGGCTCCTAATGTTGTAGTCAATTGAGCATTCCGACTGGAACTAGCAAAATCAGAAGCAAGTTGCTCTCCACTATCAATCAATCCATTATTGTTTTTGTCGTAATAGATGAATGCATTGACATAGCTTTGAGCTACTCCACTCAAAACTAAATTAATATCATTTGTGCCTGTCAGGGAGAATTTGTAATAATCAACTGGGTCTACACTCCCAACGAATTGTGTAAAAGTTCGTTCACCAGTCAAAGCGCCAATATTATAAGCAGTGTTAAGTGTGTTCCCAGGATTTGAGGGAATCGAACCGGGTGTAGATGTGGCTAATAATTGTAAAGAATAGTTGGTGTTAACGTTGTTGGAGTCTTGAGAAATTCCAACATAGTAATTTCCGGCTCCTAATGTTGTAGTCAATTGAGCATTCCGACTGGAACTAGCAAAATCAGAAGCAAGTTGCTCTCCACTATCAATCAATCCATTATTGTTTTTGTCGTAATAGATGAATGCATTGACATAGCTTTGAGCTACTCCACTCAAAACTAAATTAATATCATTTGTGCCTGTCAGGGAGAATTTGTAATAATCAACTGGGTCTACACTCCCAACGAATTGTGTAAAAGTTCGTTCACCAGTCAAAGCGCCAATATTATAAGCAGTGTTAAGTGTGTTCCCAGGATTTGAGGGAATCGAACCGGGTGTAGATGTGGCTAATAATTGTAAAGAATAGTTGGTGTTAACGTTGTTGGAGTCTTGAGAAATTCCAACATAGTAATTTCCGGCTCCTAATGTTGTAGTCAATTGAGCATTCCGACTGGAACTAGCAAAATCAGAAGCAAGTTGCTCTCCACTATCAATCAATCCATTATTGTTTTTGTCGTAATAGATGAATGCATTGACATAGCTTTGAGCTACTCCACTCAAAACTAAATTAATATCATTTGTACCTGTCAGGGAGAATTTGTAATAATCAACTGGGTTTGCATTTGTTATAGCATCATTGTAGTTAAAAGATGTGAGAATTCCAATGTTTTGAGCAGTCTTCAATGTAGTTCCTGGCATATTTTTCCTTTTTTGAAATGCGGATCAACTTCACTCGTGGAACCGAACCTATCAAAAGTATAGAGCTATCAACTGCTACTACAGCGATGGAATAATAATGCTGCTGATGAACAAGATGATTCCCACAGTCTCCCCTCCCCGCTTGCAAAGAGGGGAGACAAAGCGTAGCTTTGGCGGGGTGGGGTTCTTTGGGTTTAACGTTACATAAGCAAATCGCCCACACCTGAATAACAAGTGTGGGCGATTTATTACTACAAAGAATTAACTAAACAACAGCAGATACTTGCTTCTTAAAGAAAGCTTGCAACACTCTCTCTGCTATTTGATGGCTAGTTAAACCTAGTTCTGTCTTAGATTCATTGGGTTCAGCATGATCTACTAACACATCTGGCACACCGAATCGCTTGACAGGAACGAGAATATCTGCATCAAGTAAAGCTTCAGCGATCGCACTACCAAAGCCACCCATGACACAGCCTTCTTCTAAGGTGATGACGCGGCCGATTTTCTTAGCTAAAGGTAAAATCAACTCGGTATCCAAAGGCTTAACAAAACGCGCATTGATTACAGTTGCTTCAATGCCGTGTTCGCTGAGAATTTCCGCAGCTTGCATTCCTGGATAAACCATTGTGCCATAGCCGACGATTAACACGTCATCGCCTGTACGCAGAATCTCGCCTTTGCCGATTTCCAAAGGTTCCCAACCTTCTTCCATCAGGGGGACGCCGTAGCCATTACCACGAGGATAGCGCATAGCGATCGGGCCACTGGTATGGTTAACACCAGTTACTACCATGCGTTGCAATTCTGCCTCGTCTTTGGGTGCCATTATTGCTATGTTGGGAATGCAACGCAGATAAGCGATGTCATACATACCTTGGTGGGTAGGCCCATCAGCACCAACAATTCCTGCCCGATCTAAGCAGAAGAATACTGGCAGGTTTTGGATGCAGACATCGTGAATTATCTGGTCATAGGCGCGTTGCAGAAAGGTAGAATAAATCACGGCTACGGGGCGCATCCCTTGAGTTGCAAGTCCTGCTGCTAGGGTGATTGCGTGTTGTTCAGCAATGCCGACATCAATATATTGATTAGGCAGTTTGGCTTGAAGTTTATCTAAGCCTGTCCCCGTTGCCATCGCCGCAGTAATCCCAACGATTTTGGGGTTTTGTTCGGCAAGTTTCACCAGAGTGTGAGAAAAGACTTTGGCATAAGCCGGGGGTTTGGGTTTGCTGGAAGGAATGGCTTTGCCAGTTGCTACATTGAAGGGGCTTTGGGCGTGGTAGCCAACTTGATCTAGTTCGGCAATTTCATAACCTTTGCCTTTGACTGTTGCTACATGTACCAAAACTGGGCCTGGTATTTGATGTGCTTGTTGGAAAGTCGCAATCAATTCTTCGAGATTATGCCCATCGACTGGCCCAATGTAGGTAAAGCCGAGTTCTTCAAAAACTGCACCTACCTTGGGAACAGCCAAGCGCTTCATACTTTCTTTGATTCGTCCGAGTTCGGGAGACAGGGATTCACCCACGAAGGGAATTTGCTTAAATTGTTCTTCAAAATTATCTTTAATAAATTGCACCGGTTGGCTGAGGCGCATTTTGTTCAGATAGCGGGGAATGGCGCCCACGTTGCGAGATATAGACATGTCGTTGTCGTTGAGAACAACCAACAGGTTAGTTTTCGGCATGTGTCCAGCATGGTTGATGGCTTCTAAAGCCATACCCCCAGTCAGCGCCCCATCCCCAATCACAGCAACGGCTTTAAATTTTTCTCCTTTTAAATCTCGTGCTAAAGCCATGCCCAATGCTGCTGAAATACTTGTAGAAGCATGTCCAGCCCCAAAGTGATCAAACTTGTTTTCACAGAGTTTGAGATAACCTGCAATTCCGTCTTTTTGTCTAAGGGTGTGGAAGCGATCGTAGCGTCCTGTAAGCAGTTTGTGGGGATAAGCCTGGTGTCCTACATCCCAAATAACTTTATCCCGATCTAAGTCCAGTGTCTGGTAAAGTCCTAGTGTTAATTCTACAACACCCAACCCTGGCCCCAAGTGTCCACCATTAACTGCTACGGTTTGGAGATGCTTATCTCGAATCTGACGGGCAATCTGTTGCAGTTGGCGAACAGATAAACCGTGCAACTGATTAGGATGGGTGATTTCGCTCAAATGCATATTATAAGGTTTTCCTCTCTAACTTGGAGTTTCGGTATTTTGATTTTCCCACGGTCGGGTTGTTCACATAATCAGACTCTTATTATTGTTACTAAGTTGTAGCGGAAAGTATAACTTCGTAATTGATAATAGTGAAAAATTTTTTATCCATTAACAATTCGTCCAAATAAGGTTAAAATCAGTTAAAGTAAAAGCAATTTTGTCAATAAGTGATGATACTTAAAAACCATTTATTGTTCGTATAAAAAGAACTATTGTGCAGCAGTTTGCGAAAATTTCTTAACTAGATCGCTCGCTTTAGCTAAACTCAGTATTTCTTTATAGGACTTACGCAAGAGTTAGGGAATAACGCACAGAGGCGCAGTGGCTTCTCTGCCCCCTTGCGGTTAAGAGACTTGTCCCTTGCGGGTCTCCCCTTGGGAGAAGCAACTGGCGCGACACGGAGAAATAATAGTTTGAGAGATATTTTACGTAAGTCCTAATTTAGTAAGTAGGTAGGCGTACAGGGCTATTTCATTCTCATCTAGTCCGCCTCAGAATGAATTCTGAGTCTAATAGCGAAAGTAGTCTAAAGACGACTAAGACTCATGTTATAGTCCGTTAAAACGGACTTTAGCTAAAAGCTAAAGAACTTTAGTTCAGGGCGGTTTCTGTCTAGAACGAAATAGCCCTGGATAGGGGTAAGAATCACAGCACAAAGTTTATAAATTAATCTGTGCGATAAATTTAGACTTTCTTAAATTATTTGTAAACAGCAATATTCCCGACTTCTTAGAAAAGTCGGGAATCTAAGTCTTTCGATTTAAACCAAATCAAATAGGATTACTATTTACCAAAAGCATCCTTGATATTCTCAACAGTCCGTTCAACAACATTCTTTGTCTTGTCTACTGCTTCTTTAGTCCGAGCCGAATCTTCGTTTGCTCTTTTTTGAATTGTAGCCGCATCTTTCTTTGCTTTGCGCTCAACAAAACTACCATTGTCTGTTGCTTGATCGACTTTACTGGCATTGCTCTTTGCAGCTTCCTTAACTTTATCTGCCGTATCGTCGATGAAATTTTTGGCGCGTCCAGCATCCTTACTGGTTTTTTCTTGAACTTTATCGCCTGCGTCTGATGATGCGATCAAGGTTGCAGTAGGAGCAGCCATTGCTGAAGTGTTCGAGAAAAATGCCCCTTGCCAAACGAAAGCGATCGCTAACATACAAAACAGTGTTGTAGCAATCCAGCGTTTTACCGTAGAAACCTGTTTTGTAACATAATTCAATTTCATAGAATACAATCTCATGTAACTTAGTATACTATTTCTACTTCATTTAGCTGATCAGCCATATCGATCCCTAGATAGAATTTTTTGCGTCATTAGTTATGGAATTCACTATTTTGATAGATTGAATTTTGAGTAAAGATTTTTTGCTGGTAATATAAGGATCGAATTAAACAATTCACAAATTTTGGGCATGAGCGATCGCTGTTAAGTTAATTAACTGCAAAATGTTTTAAGTAAGTGGGTCAAATTAAATCAGGACTTAGGCAAAAAGGCACCGAAAGCCCTGATTTCTCGTAGGGGCAATTGATGAATTGCCCCTACATTTCGTACCTAATGCGTAAGTCCTATAAATATAAAACCTCACCCTACCTGCGGCTTCCCTCTCCAAAGCATCGGAGAGGGATTGAGGGTGAGGTTTTTTCTTATGTTTAATTACGTTTACTTACTTAGTGTTGTATCATAGTGTCAACTTGTTTTAGACACAACACTAAAAAACATCAAGCTGACATCAATTGCTGGATGCGCTGTGGTTCCTCCCCTAGCCAATCTGGATTTTGGGCAGTGCTATCGAAAATTGATGAGGTTTTAAAAGGCTCAAACTCGCCGCGTGATGCTGATAAAGCCGTTTTTGCTAAAAGCGATCGCACTTGCTGGTCATTCATTGGCTGAAATGTCCGCACTGCTTCAAAAGTTTGCTCTAAAATCTCCATGCTGTCAATTCCGGTAATCACAACCGATGTGGGCAAATTCAAAGCATAGTGTAAACATTCAATTGGCGTTACAGTCTTTGACCGTAAAATAATACCGTTTGCCAAACTTTTCATTCCCAGAACGCCGATGTTTTGTTTAACCAGTTCTGGCACAACCAGCTTTTCAAAGCTCCGGTAGTGGGCATCCATCACATTGAGCGGCATCTGCGCCGTATCAAATTTAAACCCGTTAGTGGCTGCAACTTCCAGCATGTGCAGATGAACATAGGGGTCTTTGTGACCAGTGAAGCCGATATATCGAAGTTTGCCAGCTTCTTTTGCCTCAATAAAAGCAGCATTCGCCCCTTCTTCGTCAAAAACTCGATGTGGGTCTTCGTGCCGAAGGATTTCGTGGTGCTGAACCAGATCGATGCAATCAACTTGCAGGCGTTTGAGTGATTCGTCTAGCTGTTTTGCTGCTACTTTTTTAGAGCGACCATCGATTTTCGTCATCAGGAACACTTTGTCTCGATAGCCATCGCGCAGTGCTTTTCCCATGCGAATCTCGCTGACTCCACCGTTGTAATCCCAACTGTTATCCATAAAGGTGATGCCACGATCGATGGCTGTTCTAACAATTCGGATAGCTAGTTCTTCATCAACATGCTTTAAGGCGATATGCCAACCACCCAATCCAATCGCGGAAACTTTCTCTCCTGTACTGCCGAGGACTCGGTATTGCATTTCTGAATTTGACGTAGTTCCTGACATGTGTTCTCCAAGTCTATCAGCTATTACTTAAGTACATATAGCCATCTGCCAATTCAAACACAAGGCAGAGTTGAGAATATCTTGCTGAAGATACACTTTTCAACCCAATCAGGAAAGAACTCAACAAATCAAAATACCGATGGCAATTTGGGATGTGTGAGATAAACAATTGAGGGCGCAGCATTGCTGTACCCTACAACATATTTGGTTCAAATAATTGAAAACTGTTGTAAAATATCAACAATTATTTACCACTATAGAAAAAGGCAATTTCTTTTTCTTTTAAGGGAGCGAAACCAGCATCTGCGAGTAATTGGTCTAGTTCTGGTTGGGGAATGTGTTTTGCACCAATTCGCACAATGCGCGATCGCATAGTATTAGATACACCACTGCGCTGTCTATTGGCTTCTAGCGCCATAACTTTACCATAAAGTTCTAGCTTGGCAGGAGGAATCGGAGATCCATCAAAATCAATACCCTGTGCGATCGCTTCATCAATAGCATCAGCACCTGTGGTAGTTTGATTTCCTGGGTTAGTTTCGGTAGGCATGGTGATTTACTCTTCTTGGTTATGGGTAGATTTTACCAGTCTTGCTGACACCAAACCTGCCTACTGGCTTTTTTGCTGCCGAGGATCAATTGCAATTCTTTGCGTCTTGGCGTGACAAATTTATATAAACAATAGGCTTGGGTTATTAACTCAAAAGTATTTTCACTTAACCGATCGCTTCCTCTGGTTTTTGTAAACTAGCTCGCCAGCGCCAAATTGCCGAGGCGATCGCCATACCCACACCCCAAGCTAAAGGCAACCAAATAATTGCCCAGTGACCACCAGTCCATTCCACATCCAATCCTGCACCCAGCCAATAAACACCAAATCCCATCAGCAGCATTGCAGCTACAAATTTCATTGGTTTGACGGGTATTTGCTGAAGTGGCGTTCTGAATAATAAGGCAAACACAACTAAACTAAATGTCGCTAAACCAGCGCCACTAATTGCTTCTAGCCATTGACTTTCGGCAGCACCTAAAGTTACAACTGCGATCGCTACTTCTACACTATCCAACAAAGCACCCTTAAAGGTGGTGATAACAGCAAACCAGTTCCAGCCAGATTGATTCTCATCTTTTGCTAGTTGCTCTTCCAGTCTATTTTCCCCATCAGCTTTACGCTTTTTGGGAAGACCTGCATAATACCTAACTATGGAACGCGTCCACTTTTGCCCAAAAAGTAGTAGTAAAATCCCCGCCACAATTCTGAGAATATCTACAGGGATCAGTGTCAAACTTTTTCCTAAGACCAAAGATAGCAGTAATGTCAAGGCAATGCCACCGCTTGAACCAACCAGGGCATTACGCCAACCTGCCAACCTTCCGACAACAATGACTATACCAAGAATCTCGACTAATTCAATTAAAGAGCTAGCAAAACTAGCTAGAACAATTTCCCAATTCATTATATTTTTGATACCTGATAATAGGGCAACATGGTTTAGTTAATCACTAAGTAGTCAACAGATTAATTACGAGCTTCTCGCGTCACCAAACCACCAACAAACGCCCCTAAAATAGTTCCTGTCCATAATCCTGTTGTGCTACCTTGCCATATTGCTCCTGGTGCCATCCAGGCGTTGCACATTTCCTTGAAACCCCAAGGTTGGTTTTGACACTTTTGGCTATGCAACATTATGGTAATTTGCCCACTAGTGTAAGCACCAAAAAAACCTGATGACAGCGCTAAAAAAGTGCAAACTAAAATTCTATTTTTTGTCATTTGTCATGGGAGCAATGCGATTTTGTGACATGCTTAAAATTCGGGTACTAAATCACCTATAGCATGATCTGCTCTTAAAGCAACACTCTCCACATTGAGGCACTCTCTCCGCAAGCTTCAAAGAGATTATCCTGCTAGTCCCTATGTTTTCCAGACGTATCTAAGCAGTTTGTTGACCTACATAGGGGAAGATGAAACTATTCAATAGTTTCGTCGGGACAGACTTTGAAATATGAAGAGCATAACCGCACCCCTTGCCGCGCTTCTCCTTTCTGTTGGCGTTATAGCTCATAGTGGAGCACAAACTGCCACCATGAGCGACATCCCCACGAAAAGTGTCCTACCAAGCGATCGCAGACCCGAGGGCGGAATGGGGATGCAGGACACCGTTTTCTACAGCGAACACATCAAAGCCGTTACCTCTGTGACTGAGGTTTTTGGCGATGGGCAACGTCTCACGGCTTCCATCGTTGAATACAACACACCTATCAAAAACAGCAGCCTCTCGACCACCACCTTCACTGTAAGCGGTCGTAATATCACGCGAGTGTATGCTAATGCTCGACCCGAAAAATCAGAAGTTGGCAAGGATGGAAAATTCGTCATCATTGAATTGGACACAGCCAATTCCAATGCTGCTACTTACAACGCTCAAGGCCCCGTGCTGCGCCAGGCATCGGTCACGGTGAATCAGGCGGGAGAAGTCCAAACAGCGTCTGGTCTGCGGTATTCCCCGACTGCTAAACCTGTCTCAAACACCCGACAAGTGAACTTGATCGTAGATGATTTTCAGCAGTTCAAGTTCACCGATCCAGTGACAGGCTTGGTTCTCACGTATAACCTCTTCATTCCCAAAGGTTACAATCCGAACACAAAGTATCCGATGATGCTGTTCATGCACGATTTGGGTGTCACCAACATAAATCCATACACGACACTAGTGCAAGGACTGGGCGCTACTGTTTGGGCTAGTTCTCAAGAGCAAGCCAAACACCCGGCGTTTGTTTTGGCCCCACAGTACCCCGTAGCGCTGGCGAACGATAACTCCCAAACTTCTGATTACGCAGATGTAACCGTTCGGCTTATAGAACCCATTTGACATCTAAGAAGGTGCAGCAAGCCTCTTAACCATCAACCGAATAAAACAAAGATTAACCTTGGCAGTCGCATTAGCTA
>NZ_JBALCW010000043.1:0-140372 GCF_036917635.1 Nostoc sp. | reverse complement strand
TTTTTTCAGGGTTACTTAGGAGTCCAAATTATAATTTGGAATTTTATTTAAATGTAGTTTATTAATACTACTGATTGAAGTGCGGAATGTGGGTTGTAACGACTCTGGCGCATCATCTGGGTAATTTTTTGCATCGTTAGCACTGATGGCAACGATCGCTAAATCACTTGTAAAATAATCTTTTCCTAACTGCACTAATTCTTGTTGAATGTGCTTGACAAATGGGCAATGCCGACAAATAAACATTACCAACAGCGCTTTTTTATCTGCGAAGGTGGAAAGTGAAGTTGCCTTTCCAGATACTACTTCCGGTAGATTAAAATCTGGTGCTTTTGTGCCTAGTGGCAACATAGTTGAAGCAGTTAAAGCCATAATTCACCCAATATTTTTACGTTGATAGCGGCTTTTGCTATCAGTATATTTTTACTCTACCACTAAGTTTTCCATAAATTAAGAGACGGTAAATTTACCGTCTCTTATTATTTGTTGAGAATTAAGTTATGGAAATTATTTTTTATAGATTTGCCAAAACACCAACGATGCCGTGTCCTGTGAATACTTCTAATGCTATCAGAGAGACAAAACCAATCATTGCTAAACGACCGTTGAGCATTTCTGCGTAGGGAGTGAAACCAGTGCGATCGCCTTGCTCGTCTATATAAATTTTTGGCTCGATCGCAAAGTTGTTCAGTTTGCCTTGGTCATCAATTATAGCAGTGTTTGTACGCATGGATTTTTCCCTGTCTTCTCTTTATGTAAATAAATGTAACAAACTTATTAATATTTGTAAAGTATTTTAATCTGATCGAGTAGAAGTCCAAGCCAGAGAAGAGATATGATGATGAATCGAGTTCAAAGCAATGTCTAAGCAACAGGCTCTACTCCTTATTAGTAACTAAACCACGTCGATCTTGAAACCTATAGTTCTTCCATGATGAAAAGGATTTGCCCTCATCCCCCAACCCCGAATCCCTCTCTCTGGGATTCGGGGAGCCAGAATTTCAAACTCCCTCTCCCAGAGAGAGGGAGAGGGATTTAGGGAGAGGGTGAAAACTACGGTTCTCAACTAAGATTTGGTTTACTTTCAGTCACAAATTTATTCTTTAAACCTAATGCATCGATTTCGAGTAGAGGTTATTGCCAAAACACCAAACCCGCAGCAGGTGATTTATGCAGCGATGCACCAAGACTATACTGATGGGTTTGTGTTTGATGAGCGCGACTCTTGGCCTTCGGAGTCACAAAGCGGCGAAGTTATTGTTAAGCGACTTTTAGCAGGTGAGAGAGGACATTATGGGCCTCTAGAGCATCCCCAGATTGTTTTCAACTGTGGCTACTTTCCCCACAGCGTGATGCAGCAAGCCCGTACCCATCGTGTATCAGTATCATTTGATGTACAATCTTTTAGATATACAGGCAACCAATTTATCGATGTAGTAGAAGGTAAAAAAGACATAGAAGATGTTTTTTACCTCCGTCCTGTTGGTTATTACACTGATAGACAAGGCAAAAAATACCACTATTCATCAGAGCAACGAGCAGCAGATTTAGAGTGGTGTTTAGAAGCAGCTAAACGATATAAAGCTGATTTTGAGGCTGGGATGTCTGAAGAACACGCAAGAGGTAAAGTACCTTTTGATTATCGCCAACATTTTGTAGTTAGTTTCAATTTAAGGTCTTTCTTGCATTTTTGTGACTTGAGAAATAAGAAAGATGCTCAACTTGAAATTCAAAAATTGTGTGAAATGATGTGGCCTCATTTTGAAGATTGGGCACCTGCGATCGCACAATGGTATGAAAAGCAGCGTCTAGGTAAAGCGAGGTTAGCACCTTAGATAATCGCTTACCCCATGCTCTCGATATGCGAAATTTGACATAATTTGCGATAGGATAAAGTGATGCGACTATTCTCAGATTTATTGGGTTTGATTTAGAGCGATCGCATCTATTTTTTTGATGAACAAAGCTGTCGATGTTAGCACTAAAAAATTAATCAGCCTTGCACCAGATAATTGGGCAAAATGGGTGACAGGAATTCCCGACATTATTACAGGCGAAATCTTAAATACAGAATTCCAATGGATTAGCCGACAAAGCGATGTTGTAATTCAGGCTGAAAGTCCCCAATACGGAAAATTTCTCATTCTCAATGAATTGCAATTACGCTACACATCAGAAATGCCGCGTTGGATGCGTGCATATACCGCTCTTGCAGAAGAGAAATATAAACTACAAACGTACCCTGTACTCATTAATATTCTCAAAATCAGCAACAGTGAAATACCTACAAGCTTTGCATCCAATTTTATCGGGTTAAGAGCAATTCAAGATTACCGCGTGATAAATCTTTGGGAGGTTGACGTAAATATTGCTTTTGAGACACCATTACCCTCGCTGCTTCCCTTTGTACCAATTCTCAAAGGCGGAGAAAACGAGTCTACAATTAGGGAAGCATTGCGAATGCTACGTGCTGATGAGCAATTAAATCAACTTGAGACAGTTCTGGCATTTTTTGCAACCTTTGTATTAGAAAGTACTTTAGTTCAGGAAATCATGAGGTGGGATATGACAGTCTTAAGAGAGTCACCTTGGTATCAAGAAATTATACGTGAGGGAGAAGCACGAGGACAAGCAGAAGGAGAAGCACGAGGACAAGTACGTGGAATCATCTCTAGCATCGAAACAAGTTTAGAGGCGAAATTTGGCAGCGATGGTTTGGAGTTGATGTCGCAAATTTCGCAAATTTCTGACTTAGAGCAATTGAAAGAGATTTTACGCAGAATTGTTGTAGCAAATACAATTGAAGATTTACAGAATGTTTTGTAGGAAAAAGCGATCGCACTCCGATTTATAGGTATGATGTAGAGCGATCGCACAGATTAACAGGAACTTAAATTGAGCTATTTAGGAATATTTAATTATACCTTTGCTAATGTAACAATCTCTAGTTGATCCTGATATTTACCTTGACGGGCTTCATAACTAATAGCACATGGTTCACCTTCTAAAAATAGCAATTGCACTACGCCTTCGTTCGCGTAGATGCGACAGTCGGCACTAGAAGAATTGGAAAACTCTAAGGTAAGATGACCCCGCCATGCAGCCTCAGCAGGCGTTAAATTTGCTATTATACCACAACGTGCATAAGTACTTTTACCTATACATATTACTGTAATATTTTCAGGAACCTCTAGTTTTTCTAGAGCAACCCCAAGTCCATAGGAATGAGCAGGTAAAATAAAGTAACTGCCATTAGCATCTGTGTGCAGTGCTGTTGGCTCCAGATTCTGGGGATTAAAATTTTTGGGATCAACTACAGTTCCGGGAATGTGGCGAAAAATGCGGAACTCAGCCGGAGAAAGGCGTATATCATAGCCATAAGAAGACAAACCGTAGCTAATTACAGGTTGAACCGGTACAGACTCATCTTTTTGTACTTTTCGGATTAAACTTGGCTCAAAGGGCGAGATTAAACCCTTTTGAGCCATTTCAGTAATCCAGATATCGTTTTTAATCACAACTTCACAGCTAATTCAAACCGAATTACTAGGATATCGTGAATTGAGCATTTTGTTTAAGGTCGATAACTCCGGCGGATTTCTGTAATTTGATCTGCTACATCCAAGAGAGACTTTGGCATCTCTGGCCCTGTGAGAATGATATCCACGTGGGGAGGGCGTTTTGCCAGAAACGCTAAAACTTCACTTTCAGGAATTAAACCAAAGTTAATCGCTAAACTTAACTCATCTAAGACAACGAGAGAATACTTACTCTCACACACCACCTGCTGTGTATACTGCCACAGCTTTTGTAAAGCTTGATTTTCAGTATCATCTAAATGTGCTGTATCAATACAACGAGGCAAATCACAACGAATCCAATCTAAATTTTGTCCTAGTTGTATAGGTCTATCCTGTCCTTGACGAATACCCCCTTTGAGGAATTGAACTATTAATACTGGCGTTCCTTGTCCAGCTATTCTCAGTGCTTGCGCCATAACGCTCGTAAAAAAGTTACGGTGGGAGCTAGTGAAAACTTGCACTAGTCCTTCCACTGGATATGGTAAAGTAAGGGGTGAATTTATACTTGGAGTTTCTAACTGGGCAACCATAGGGTAATGTTCAAAAAATTACAATAAATTAAAGGTTTGGGCTGGCGGTACTTATTACAAATCTGCCTGTATAATCTATCTGTTTTTCCCAAGTGTCGTGGATTTGGCAAATTGCATTCTTAGTCAAACACTAGGTTTGTGCTGAAGTCAAGAGTTCTGTTAATTTATATTTTCGTCTTTTCTCGGAAAGGAGTTGTAAAAATAAAAACATTAGAGTTCCAGTTCAAATTATTTAAAAAAGCTAGGTATAACGGCTGAAAATCGCTAAATGTTAGATTTATCGGTTGTTTGGGCAAAACAGACTTAGCAAGTAGTGAATTTGACAGGATGAGGAGTAAATTGTTGTGAAATTGGTGATTCTGGGAGGTTCAGGATCGGGTAAAAGCACTCAAGCAGAAAGGCTTTGCAGATACTTTGATATTCCGATGATTTCTACAGGTGAGATTTTACGGGAAGCGATATCTGACGATAAGCTCCTCCCGGAGTTCCAATGGTTGGAAGCTGACCCACGCACTTCTCTTTCGGTTTACGCTAGCCTGAGTGAACTAGGTTACCACGCCCAGCCCTATATGCAAAAAGGCGAATTGGTTGCAGATGAAATGATCGTTGAATTGCTCCGAATTCGCCTCAGACAACCAGATATTAAGGGAGATTGGGTCTTAGAAGGCTATCCCCGTACTGCCTTCCAAGCTGAAGAATTAGATTTTTTATTAGATAATTTAGAGCAAAAGCTAGATTGGGCCATTTATCTCCAAGTCCCAGAAGCTGTTATGGTTAGCCGATCCTTGGGGCGATCGCTACCAGACGACCAACCAGAAATCGTGCAACGCCGTGTAGAATTATTCTACGATCGCACCATTCCAATACTTGAATATTACGACCGTCGTCGCTGCTTGTTGACCATCAACGGCGACCAGTCACCAGATATGGTGCTGCAAAATATTTTGACTCTGCTTTCAGTTCCTTAAAAGGAGTGAGGGACAAGAATTAAGGGACTGACAAGAAATAAATTATTCCAATAAACGAACCACTTCAGACAAGGCAGCGCGGTCTTGGGGGTTTCCCCCATGAGCGACTGCCGCACAGAGAACGCAGAGAGAAGAAATAGAGAGAGTTTTTGCGTCAGTTTTGGAACATTTTTTTATTTGTCAGTCCCTAATAACTATTGCCCATTCCCCATGCCCAATAACACTAAGGTAATCTTAAGGCAGTATTCTAAAACTTGAGGCAACTCCAATGGCTTGGCAGCGTCCTGACGGTCGTCTTGCTTACGAACTACGTCCGATCAGCTTTCACCCCAATTTTACCCACTTTGCCCCCGGTTCTGTTCTCGCAAGATGCGGTGATACTCAAGTACTTTGTAGTGTTAGCGTTAATAAGGGAGTTCCGAAGTTTCTTGAAGGAACTGGTAAAGGCTGGTTAACTGCTGAGTACCGGATGCTACCATCTGCTACCCAAAAACGGCAAGACAGGGAATTATTAAAATTATCTGGACGGACGCAAGAAATTCAACGTTTAATTGGCCGCAGTTTACGCGCAGCAGTGGATTTTGAGGCGCTGGGAGAACACACCCTGACTGTGGATGCTGATGTGCTGCAAGCAGACGCTGGAACTCGGACAACAGCCATTACAGGCTCGTTTGTGGCGTTGGCTCATGGGATTTCTAAATTGTTGCAAGAGGGGGTACTAGAGCGATCGCCTCTGTGTGGACAGGTAGCAGCCGTTTCCGTAGGATTACTAGATGGAGATCCATTTTTGGATCTGAATTATATCGAAGATGTGGCTGCAACAGTAGATTTTAACGTTGTGATGAATCAACACATGGGAATCATTGAAGTCCAGGGAACAGCCGAAGAAGGCAGCTTTAGCCGGACTCAACTGAATCAACTGCTAGATGTCGCCCAAAAAGGAATTCAGGAATTGTTAATCGCCCAACGCGAAGCGATCGCTGACTGGGAAGGGTTATTTGTGGGAGATTGATAATATGTCACTACCCAGGGCAAAATGAACTAATTAATTAGTTTTATTAATTTTTAATAAGAATTAATAAATGTATCCTCTGTGGCGGTAATCAACAAAGTATCAAGTAACTGGGTGTAAATAAAAATAATCATCAGAGCCGTTAGTAGTAAGTATAACCGACTACTGACAAGTTACGGTTGAAGGTATAAGCGTCTACGTTTTTCCAGCCTACCTAATCCATGATGTTAAATGTTTCAAAAGTTAAAAAGGAGGATTGTAATAAGTTCGGTATTGTATTGCCAGAAGCGAGCAATATGATGATGAAGCCATGAACAAAACCGTTGAAGTTCTTCCGGATCAACCAGCACTGGTTGCACGAGCGCTAGAATTAATTTTGTCCAAGTTAAAAACTGCCATTGAGCAGCGTGGGCAGTTTACGATCGCCTTATCTGGCGGCAGTACACCTAAACCGTTATACGAAGCGATCGCTACTCAAAAACTCCCTTGGGATAAAATTCATATATTCTGGGGGGATGAGCGTTACGTACCACCAGATCACCCCGATAGCAATGAACTGATGACGCGTCGGGCGTGGCTAGATCGTGTTGAGATCCCAGCAGCTAACATTCACCCCGTACCAACCTTAGAAGCTAATCCACAACTGGCTGCTGCTAAGTATGAACAACACCTTAAAGAATTTTTCAATTCTTCTGGGGGCGAGTTTCCCGCGTTGGATGTAGTATTACTAGGAATGGGTGATGATGCACATACCGCATCTTTGTTTCCCCACACAGAGGCTCTTAAAGTACGCGATCGCCTAGTTACCGTGGGTAACAAAGACGGAAACCCCAGGATAAGTTTCACATATCCCTTCATCAACGCTGCGAGCAGTGTGATTTTTCTAGTTGCTGGTGCTAATAAACGGCCAGCTTTGGCGCAAGTCTTTGCACCTGTAGCCGATGACTTCACTTACCCATCCCGCTTAATTCGGCCTCAAGGAGAACTTTGGTGGCTGCTAGATGCGGCAGCAGGTTTAGAACTTCAACATTAAACTTGGGAATTGGGCATGGGGCATGGGGCATTGGGCATTGGGCATTGGAGAGAGGGGAGTAAATTCTCCCTTGTCCGCCTCATCCCCCTCATTTCCCCTGCTCCTCCCTTTCCCCGTGTCCAATTAATGGTTCCATCAGCAGTAATTGCTAGAATCTAAAGCTAGGGCCGCCCTCTGCTTGCCAGTCCTACATGTATTTATGATGATCTTGAACAAAGGCTAAATATCGATGATCGTCTGCCCTAATTGCAATCATCCCAACCCTAACGGCGCTGTCCAGTGTGAAGCTTGCTATACACCGTTACCCGCGACTACTAACTGTCCCAGTTGTGGGGCAACTGTGCAGGCAGATGCTGCATTCTGCGGTCAATGTGGCTATAACCTTCACTCCGCAGGAGTTCCACACGTTCATCCTACGGCAGTTGTAACAGTTACTCCCGATGTTCCTGTGGAAGTTCCGCCGTTAGTTCCACCCGATCCCCTGTTAGAACTTTTACAACCAGATGCTTTGGGAATGGGCGAATCTACTAGCTCCCATCCCCCCGTCTCATCTTTACCAGCAACAGAGGTGGCAGCTCCCCCGGCCGCTCCGCCAAAGGTATCTGTGGCAGAAAGCAGCCCGCCAGAACCAGCGCCAGCCTTAGCAGCTCAACCCGTCTTTGGACAAAGTATTCCTACTCCACCACCGTTGGAACCAGCGTCAGCCCCCCAAGCCGAACTACAAGAGCCACCAGCAGCACCAGCCCCAACTGCAACTGTTGCCAAAACTCAATTGCAGCAGGTTACAGCGGGGTTAATCCACGTTCAAAGCGATCGGTTAATTGAATTGCCGCAAAATCTCTCTGTGATTCATATCGGCAAGCCCAATGACCGGATTCCCCCAGATATAGATGTTTCAGGATTTCCAAATTCAGAAGTTGTCTCGCGGATTCATGCAGATATTCGCGTTGAGGGAGATGCTCATTATGTAGAGGATGTAGGAAGTTCCAATGGCACTTACATTAATAATTCGCCACTCTTACCAGGGAATCGTCATCGCTTGCGACCAGGCGATCGCATCAGCTTGGGTAAAGGAGACTTAATGACATTTCTCTTTCAAATTGCTTAACTGATTCTCGATCAAATTGTGACATCAGTCTTGCGAATTTTAGATTTTGAATTTTGGATTTTAGATTGAAGAAATAATCTAAAATCTAAAATCTAAAATCCAAAATTGAATGCCCCACGAATTAATCGGGGGAATAATCTAAAATCTAAAATCTAAAATCTAAAATAAAGCAACCTATGAGGGAACCAAGTAAAAATTTTGAACCCTTGCTTACCAAAGAAGCCCCGCCAGTTGTTGAACGCATGGGGCTAACCTGGCTAATTGCAGCAGCGATCGCAACTGCTTTACTGTGGCAAGTACCAGGAGGGGATTATATCTTATACCCATTTACGATCCTGGCAACTTGGTTTCATGAAATGGGTCACGGCTTAATGGCACTCTTCTTAGGGGGACAGTTTCAGAAATTAGAGATTTTTAGCAATGGTTCTGGTGTCGCAACCTATGGCATCCAGTCGTCATTGGGGCCAATTGGCCTAGCAATAGTCGCAGCCGCAGGCCCAATGGGGCCGCCTCTTGCCGGTGCAGGTTTGATTCTGGCTTCCCGTAGTTTTACAGCAGCAACCCTCTGTTTAAAAATATTAGGAAGTTTTTTGCTATTTTCCACATTAATTTGGGTACGTTCCTGGTTTGGATTGGTAGCAATTCCCTTGCTGGGTTTAATAATCTTGGGTATTGCTCTGAAAGCACCTCGCTGGGCGCAGGGGTTTGTCATTCAATTTCTGGGTGTACAAGCTTGTGTAAGTACGTACCATCAACTTGATTATCTATTTAGTAGTTCTGCTGGTTCCCTTGGAATCTCTGATACAGCGCAAATGCAGCGATATTTGCTTTTACCTTACTGGTTTTGGGGCGGGTTAATGGCGATCGCATCTCTGGTGATTTTAGTCCAAAGTCTCCGCGTTGCCTATCGTTCGGAATGAAAAGATAGATGAGCGATCGCCCTCTTGCAGTCACGAATTCAACCCTCAGTATTTTTATTGCTGAATTAAATAGAGAGTGCCTGAAAGTACAACCCTTAGTTAACCAGTTACAGTTACCTAGTTTAACTCCTAAACAACAAGCTGAAATTCTCGCAGAACTCCTAGCTGTGCGGTGGGCGGTGAGGATGTCAACTAAGCTGACACTTGAGCGCGAATTTCATTTGCACAAGAACGACCTTGTTCAACATCAGCAATATTAGCAAAAGTTGTTTCTGCAATATTGTGGAGAGCTTCTGCTGTAAAAAAGGCTTGATGTCCGGTAATAAGTACATTGGGGAACGTCGTCAGACGCTGGAAAATATCATCTTGAATAATTTCGCCAGACAAATCCTCAAAAAACAATTCCGATTCTTGTTCGTAGACATCCACACCTAGATAGCCAATCTTGCCAGACTTCAACCCCTCAATCACTGCTTGGGTATCAATCAGCGCTCCTCGGCTAGTATTAATTAGCATCACGCCTGACTTAATCTGTTCTATAGCCTCAGCGTTAATCAAGTGATGCGTTTCGGGAATCAGGGGGCAATGTAGAGAGATAATATCGGAGTTAGCAAATAGTTCAGGTAGCTCTACATACTTTCCACCTAGCGCCTCTAATTCGGGATTGCGATAAACGTCATAGGCGAGTATGTGACAGCCAAACCCCTTCATAATCTGTGCTAAAATCAGACCTATTTTGCCCGTGCCAACAATCCCGACTGTGCGCTCATGCAAATTAAATCCCAACAGTCCATCTAGGGAAAAATTGCCTTCTCGAACACGGTTATAAGCCCGATGAATTTTGCGATTCAAGCTTAAAATCAATCCTACAGCATGTTCTGCTACCCCATAGGGTGAATAGGCGGGAACCCGCACAACGGTAATTCCTAAGTCTGCTGCGGCTTGTAAGTCTACATTATTAAACCCTGCACAACGGAGGACAACCAACCGAGTTCCCCGTGAGGCGAGAAGTTCTAAAGTTGGCGCGTCAACCTGATCATGCACAAATACGCAAACCGCCCCAAATCCGGCGGCGAGGATAGCTGTATCCCGATTTAAACGAGGTTCAAAAAATACTAACTCATGTTCCGTGGGAGAATTTGCAGCTGATAAAAATTTCCGATCGTAGGCTTTTGTACTGAAGACTGCTACTTTCATGCAAAACCTCAAACTCTATGCTGCACAATGTTCGACTACATGATAACCTTGGCAGTTAGAGAAGCAATGTCTACAATGGGCTATTCGGCATCACAGCTTTGAACAAAAAAGAATTCAGGATTGCTTTAAGGTAGATGACTGACTTTTGCCTGATCGAAGTAACCATACATCACCCGAGAAACTTCACGAATAAAATCCGTAGCTCTAATGTCATTATTCGGTCTTCGCACGAAAATTCCTGCTAAATAACGCTTACCCGATGGCGTTTCAATGATACCCGCATCGCCTAGTACAAACCGTAAAGTCCCTGTTTTATGGGCAATATTTGCACCATAACCTAAGCCAGATGGAAGCAAACTTTTATTGTGACAACGAATCATAATACCTAAAACTTTGGATTGACTTATATCAGAAATTAACTGATTATTTGTAATCAAAGCTGACAGTCGTACCAAGTCTTTTGCACTAGTTTTATTAGTTCCTTTAAAGTCTCCTAACATATTATGAATTACAGTACTTTGCAATCCCCAACTGCGAAACTTTTGATTTAATTTAGATGCACCACCTAACCGATCGATAATCATATTTGTAGCAGTGTTATCGCTAATAGTCATCATCTTGGTTGCAGTTTGCAACAGACTAAGCTTAGTTCCCACTCGTTGATACTGCATATCTCCAGAACCGCCAGCAACTTGTTTTTGCCGCATCACCAAAGTTTCATTTAGTTTGATTCTTCCTGCATCTACTTCTTGAAATAAAGCAATCAAAATCGGATACTTGATTGTGCTAGCGGCGGAAAAAGCTTTGTCACCGTTAAAACTAAAATAATCCCCTGTTTCTAAATCCATAAAAAAGATTCCGGGAGTAAGGAATCTATAGCGAGCCATTAATGCTTTAATAGGAGTTTTTAATTCTAATATCTCGCGTCCTAGAGGAACTATACCAGTAAATTTAGAAGTATTTATTGGGTTGACAGGATCGCTTAGAGGAACCGGAGGAATAAATTTAAGTTTTGGTAGTTGTAAATCAGATTGATTTGCACTCCAGTCGTTTACGTTGCCAACTTGATTCGTATTGGGATTCGCTTTTACAGGGGACGATAGTAAAAGAATACTTGTAAGGCTCAGTAAGAACCAGCGTAGTTTCATGCAGGGCTGTGAGGATAGTGTTGGATTTATTTACAGAGATTTTCCGAAGAAGTTAATCAAATCCGGATTGATTGACATAGTAATCACTAAAATATCTCATGTCAAGAGATATTAATAAGAGATTTTTGGAAATATCTTAAAATAATAATTTTGAAAAACAATATAAGTAATAATATAAAAATACGTTTATATTACATTAATTAATTATGTAATTATACAAATGCTAAGAGATTAGAATTGCGGTTTTAATTTTGCTAGCAAGGATTTATACATAGCGATCGACATAAAAAAAGCACCCGCAGTGGAACCAATTAAAAAGTTGAAGCTGAACACGACAAAATGACTAATAGCCATTAGTTATTAATCGTTTTCTAACAGTTATAAAATTTCTATAAGAGACTTACCTGCATCAGGTTGGATGTTTGTTTTAGGCGTAATCTTGGTTAACTTAATGAATAGATTGCGGTAAATCGCTAAACAAATAAGTAGCTAGACAAGATAAAACCAAACTATGTAACGAAAAGTAAAATCTCTGTATTTGGCTCGTAGTTGCGCCCTCTTGCGCTTTAGCGCAACTACGAGCCAGTGATGATTATTTGCACCCACTTACTTAGGACATCTGTGATGTCATTGACTTTTGACTTCCCCGAACGCGAATTTATGTTGAACGAAGTCGAAACATAGTGTCTTTAAGAGTTGGGGCTGACTCGCCGGGTAATTGGGGCAAGCACGATCGCGGTAGTCTTGGGCTTGGGGGGTGGCGTTCCCGAAGCATGGAGTTACGCAGATAAAGCGATAATGTTATAGTACTATAGGGAATATGGTAAAATTTGCCTTACTTAACGGCATTTGAATACTCAAATGTGTAGAATGATATAGCTGGAGAGGTGTCCGAGCGGTTCATGGTGACGCACTCGAAATGCGTTTTGGGGAAACCCAACGGGGGTTCGAATCCCCCCCTCTCCGTTTTTCCTTATTCTGTAAGCATTTAAATTGTTTAAGCTTTAAGTTATCTGGTTTAAATAACTAAACTTAGGTCATAAGTGTTCAATTATTAGATTGTGAATTTTGGATTTTAGATTGAAGAAAAAATTTAAAATTGACTAATTATTGTCATCTTGTAGTTTTTCCTGAGATTTCTGATCGTTTTGGGGTTGACTATCAATCGGTGAATTTTGCTTGTCCAGTGTTGGTACTACTACAGCAGAAGGATCTGAATGTTTGGATTCTGGCTGTTTGGATTCTGTCGGTGGCGCTGTTGGTATAACCACAGGATTTGATGGAATTACCGATTGAGGAGAAGACGAATTCTGATTAGAAGCGGGTGAGTTATTTTTTGGTAGTGGTGTGGGGGAAGCACTACGAGATGAACGAATCGCCCGTAGTTTTTCGACTAACGAGGGTGTGGGAGAAACGCTAGGTGAAGGTGCAGATTGCTCAAAATCGCGGCGTTGTGATTCTTGTGTAGGGCTGCTGGGTGTTTCTTCTGGGGAAGAACGACGATTACGCCGACGCTGCTTGGAATTATAAATAGGTGCTGATTCGGTTCTTGAGGTGGTGTTAGTCTCTTCACCCCTCTCTAAATTAGGAACTTTCGCAGGTGGTTCTTGAGTTGGCTGTTCAAAAATGGGTTTTGGAGTTGGCTGCGGCTGAGGTTTGGGTAAGATGCTAGTGATGCCAAAACCTGCTGTAGCAGCTACCAGGGCTACACCTATACCTATGAATATTTGAGATGACCCCAGTTTTTTTGCCAGTACATTTTCTTTGGCAATGCTTGGGTTGGGCTGCACCAATGCAGATGGTTTATGAATGCGATTCTGGGCAGTTTTTCCAAGTAAAGTTACTGCCTGTTGGGCAGATAAATTGACAGTTGGCACAGCATAAGTAGATAAGCCTTGCGGTGTCATATTCACCCCATTTCCAGGTAGCAGTTGTAACCACTCAGCAACTGTCGCTGGTCGAAAACGAGACTCCACCGCCATACCGCGCATTACGGCCTGGTTGACAGCAGCACTCAAATGTGGTTGCAGTTCGCGGGGGGAAGGCATTTGTTGGCGATCGCGCAATAATGCGGGCGTAGGAACCTGGGCTGTCAACACTGCATACAAGGTTGCTGCTAAACCATAAACATCCGTGGCGGGTGTGCGTGGTGCTTGCGTCAAATACTGCTCAATTGGAGAATAACCCTCAGAAACCAGACCCGTGTGAGTCTGTCTGACACTGCCATTAAATTCTCTAGCAATGCCAAAATCAATCAGTACTACTTCCTGGGTTCCTTCACGAAGGATAATATTATCTGGTTTGACATCTCGATGTAACAAACCGTTGTTATGCACTACCTGCAAGGCTGCCCCAATTTGCCGGATGTAATGAATTGCTGTGGCTTCAGGTAACGGTATCCCTGGTAATACAAATGCGTCTCCCAAGGTTTGGCCACGAATGTATTCCATCACCATGTAAGGCAGTCCAGCTTCGACAAAAAAATCACTAACTCGGACTATATTTGGATGAATACACGTAGCTAATCGTCTGGCTTCATCTTGGAATTGGCGCTCAAATTTTGCAAAATCAGGATGTTGTTGCAGCCGTTCATTGATGGTTTTCATCACCACCTCTTGACCCAAGTAGTGATGCGTAGCTTTAAAGGTAATGCCAAAGCCACCCCGCCCTATTTCTTGAATTAGGGTATATTTTCCATCCTGCAAAATTGTGCCTGCTAACATAAAGAGTCCTGAGTCCTGAGTGAGCAGATAACTAGCGAGTCCTGAGTCTTGAGGGATTCCTAAAAAATTTTCCCATATTATAGGCAGGGTTTTTGCCTGTTTATTTTACGGGATGATTTAGTTGTTGGAACTCTCCAAGCAAGAAAGACCTCCCCATAAGCACAACAGTTTTATCTTTATAGGATAACGCGAGCGAGAGTCAAGAAATCCTGAAGTAAGAAACAGGCTCAATTTATCTTCCACGCCTGTGATCTGATAACTAATACGCTACTTGCTACAATGCAAAATATTAATTCAGTAAATTAAAATTAAAGGACGCACTGAAGAAAATGCTCATTTTCTTAAAATCGCTGACCTATGCCTAAATGCACTTTGCTTTCTCCTTGGTCATTAATGCCATAGTCAGCCCGAATTAAGCCTAGTGGTGAATTTAATCGCACTCCAGCCCCAATAACCAAAACCATAGCCTGGTTTGCCTCGCACACCTGCTGGATCTCCTAATACAGTATCACCAGAGCCTAAGTCTGAGGCAAAGTCGGCAAATAATACACCCCCGACTATTGGTAAGACGGGAAAACGATATTCTGCGGAAGCTAACACATAACTGCGACCACTCCCCACATCTCCAGAATCGTAACCGCGTACTGAGTTGGAACCACCCAAGTTAAAGCTTTCGTAGGGCGGTAAGTTACCAAGCACAGTACCAGCTTGCAGATTCACAGCAAATACTTGTGGCTGTTTGGTGTTAAATAATTGGACTGGTAAATATTGGCTGTAATTGGCTTTGAGGCGCTTTAGCGCTAAAGCGCAACTACGAGCCAGTGATGATTATTTGCGCCCACTTACTTATAAGTTTTTGTAGTTAGAGTGAGGGATTTAGTAGGTGCAGCCGTTGCTTGCTGAGTAATATTGGCAGCAGCCAAAGTAGCTAAAGTCAAAATTGCAGTAGCAGAAATTTTCATAATATATAATATTTAACCTAATTAACTGAGAGTTAGTTCTACAAAGGTTCAGGAATATGGATAATACTAAATTCCAGTTTCTTTGCGGATTTTCCCATTAATAAGCTAAACCACATCTAGTTTACATATCTAAAATTTTTATAACTCTTGTGCGGTGGGCAACATGAGCGCCTTAATTATGCAAGTTTATTTGTGGAATAGCTTACCTTTGTATATACAGACAGTTAGTTATAATTTTTTGTTTCACGCTAACACTACCAGAGGCTCAGATCCCCGATTTATTGAATAAGTCGGGGATCTTTTTTTCGTAACTCCTTTTAGGATTGCTATATTTTTAGTGGATTAGTGTTAAATAGGACTTACGCAAAAGTAAAGCCTGTAGGGGCAATTCATGAATTACCCCTATGTGAAAATAAAAAAATGTTATCTCTTGTTTCTTCTATCCGGCCGAACCTGCGGTTGAGGTAAGGCTAGGGCTTTGCTGTTTCAGAAGTTCCACGACCTTTTCAGCAACACCCGTTGCTGAGGCTGGGTTTTGTCCAGTAACCAAGCGATCGCTCACCACGCTTTTCGCCTGAAAGTTCGGTGCTTTCTCTACTGTTGCACCCCGCTCAATCAACTTTGCTTCTAACAGAAAGGGTACTATATCGGTTAATCCGGCTGCTGCTTCTTCTTCGTTGGTGAAGACAGACACTTTCTTTCCGGCTACTAAATAATCATTGTTTGAAAGTCGGATGTTGACCAACGCAGCAGGGCCATGACACACCGCAGCAACTATACCACCTCGTTCGTAGATGCTTGCTGCAATGCTAGCCAACTGGGAATTTTCAGAAAAATCCCACATCGTACCATGTCCACCCGCAAAGAAGATTGCATTATATGCCGATGGATCAACCTCAGTTGGGGTCAAAGTATTCTCCACCTGTGCCATCTTCTCAGGGTTGTTGAGAAACGCAGCGTTCGCTGGATCGTTGAGATCAATTCCAATCATGGGTGCTTTCCCACCTTTGGGACTGACGTAATCAACAATCAAGCCAGCTCGCTCGAAAACGGCGACTGGGTGGCTCACTTCTGGCAAATAGTATCCGGTTTCTTTGCCTGTTTTCCCCAAGGTGTCATGGCTCGTTAAAACAACTAGAACTTTTTGAGACATAAAGTTACTTCCCATTATTAAATCAAAGATTGGCATCAGACAAACACTCAAAGAGTTTGTGTTTAGCTGATATAGGACTCCTATTTGATTTTTGAAAAATTATAAGAGCTAAGAGCTTACCGTATAAAGGTTTAGTTCTCAGTATATTTAGCAATAATCAACTCGGATTCCTATAGCTTTATACTAACCCAAGTTGCGGGTTATCAAAATCTGGGTGCTTTTCATATAACTCAGTGCTGATTCGTAAATAAATTAATAAATACTCAGTAATTTTCTCCTTGTAAAAGCCCTGACGCCACTTGCTTTATGCCGGGAAACCCTTCCACCGCAGTGGCTCCCCCTTGTAGGCGGCCTTTCTACTCGCTTGTTGAGGGACGGGCTAAACGCCCCGCTATCCCTAGCGGAACTCGGCACTCTTCATGGGATGATATGAGCATCACTTGATACTCACAATACTTACTGCGAGGTTCTATGAGTAATGTATCCCGATTATCCCTAACCTCTAACTCTCAAGCTGCAACTTCTCCTTTACGCTTACTTGTATTAAGTAATGGTCATGGGGAAGATATGATTGCGGTTCGGATTTTACAAGAACTCCAACGACAATCAAACCCACCAGAAATCTTTGCTTTACCTCTGGTAGGTGAAGGACGTGCTTACCAACAGTTGGATATTCCCCTCATCGGTTCAGTCCGCACTATGCCTTCTGGCGGCTTTATTTATATGGATGGCCGCCAATTAGCGCGGGATGTACGCGGTGGTCTATTACAACTTACCCTCACCCAGATAAAAGCTGTCCGCCGTTGGGTGAGTTCTCAAAAAAAATTAGGTAATAAAAAAGCGATTTTAGCTGTAGGAGATATTGTCCCGTTGTTGTTTGCAACTTTCAGTGGTGCTAATTATGCTTTTGTAGGTACAGCGAAATCTGAATATTATGTGCGCGATGAAGCTGGATTATTACCACGGAAATCTAAAGATGCGCGTTGGGAAAACTTTTCCGGTTCAGTTTACCATCCGTGGGAACGCTGGTTAATGAGTCGTCGCCGTTGTAAGGCGGTGTTTCCTAGAGATGCACTGACGACGGAAACATTAAAACAATGGCCAATTCCAGCTTTAAGTTTGGGTAATCCGATGATGGATGGTCTGCAACCAACTTTTTCACGCCAACAATTTTATAGTCTGGATAGCCAACAACAAGAGATAGTTCGACCTTTTGTAGTGACTCTTCTTCCTGGTTCCCGTCCGCCAGAGGCATACGCCAACTGGGAAATAATTATGATTGCTGTATCTGCGTTGATGGCAAGTTTCCAGGAGCGAAATTCGATTTTCTATACTTCTAACAGAGTGATGTTTTTAGGTGCGATCGCTCCGGGTTTAGACTCTCATATTTTATCCCAAAGTGTGCAATCTCAAGGCTGGCGCATTGAATCAGCATGTCCTATCCAAATCGCTGATGCAAACATCTTAACATTTAAACAAAGAAATGCATATTTATTGCTGACACAAAAAGCTTATAATGATTGCTTATATTTGGGAGATATAGCGATCGCTATGGCAGGTACAGCCACAGAACAGTTTATCGGTTTAGGAAAACCTGCGATCGCTATTCCCGGTAATGGGCCTCAATATAACCCTGCCTTTGCTGAAGCTCAAAGTCGTCTTCTAGGCTCATCTTTGATTTTAGTCGAGCAGCCAGCAGAAGTAGCAAAGGTTGTACAGTCTCTATTCAAAGATCCTGATATTTTGCAAATTATTGCCGAAAATGGTCTACGACGCATGGGTAAACCCGGAGCAGCGCTACGCATTGCAGAATGTTTACAGGAACAATTTTGATTGGCCATTGGGCATTGGTCAACAATCAATAGTTCTTCTCCTCCTACTCCCCCTGCTCCCTCTGCTCCCCCTGCTCCCCCTGCTCCCTCATCCCCAGCTTCTCATGCCACTAACCCAGAACGTAAAGCCCTTACAGCAGCTTGGGTACGGTCATCCGCACACAGTTTATTTAGAATATTACGAACATGGGTCTTCACAGTACCAACTGTAATGTAGAGTTTCTCGGCAATTTGCCCATTGCTACACCCAGCTACAATCAATTCTAAGATTTCCAATTCCCGTTGAGTCAGGGGGTATGTTTCCAAAACTTGCTCGTATTCTGACGCCAATGCCTCAATTTTTACAGTCTTCGGCGTTTTATCAGAACTTTGGCTCTCTCCAGGAATACCTTGCCGCATCTTCCGCAATACCACGTTGGCAATTGCTGGATCAATCCAAGAGTTACCGCCGTGAGTCGCTTGGATTGCCTCAGTTAATTTACTGATGCTTGTTTCTTTCATGTAATAAGAATCAGCACCCGCCGCAAAGGCTGCAAGTACAGCATCCTCTGTGTGATCCATTGTCAGGATGAGAATCTTCGTTGTCGTTTGCCCAGTTTCAGCTTGGTGGCGTTTAAATTTACGGGTCAGTTCAATGCCATCCATGTCAGGCAAACCGATATCTACAACCGCTACATCTGGCTTTGCCGTTTCCAAAAGTTTTAGTCCTTGGGTAGCATTTGCTGCTTCGCCAATTACTTTCAATGCGCTGTGAGACTGTAATGCTGCTCTTAGTCCCATTCGCGTTAAGTCATGATCTTCAATTAAAATAATGCTAATTTCATTCATCGCTACATTCGCTCTTACGCTGTTTGCATCTTTCAAAGTATTACTTTCTGTAAGCGCTATCTTTTTATTTTCCCATACTAAAGATAGATGATATTTCAAACACTCTGCATCCACCGATAGAAATAATAAACCTCCTATTTATTAGCATTTACATAGAAAATAAATCTAGCTAGAGATATATAGATACTTGCACCATAAGGATGAAAGATTGAGGCTAATACCAAATTGCTCCTGCTGTGCTGACAAGTTAGCTTTTATTTACCATGTTCCATTACTTAATTACTATTATCTTGTAAAAAGCTTACAAAAATGGACAAATTAGAAAAGGTAGAAATTACCTTACCAGAAAGCGAACGATGGTTTCAAGCGGTTTTTAACCAAACCTTTGGATTTATCAGATTGATGAGTACAACTACTCAAGCTTATGGTACATAATTAATGGTATGTAACTCTCACCAATGGGTGACGACAGCCGCTTGGGGACTCAATTACAATTGTTTTAAGCTTAGTAAAGTATTTTATTTTACTTTATATCAGCTATGTTTGCTGTCTTCAGGTCAATAATTTTCGGTTTGTTAATTACTAATTATTTTAGAATCATTGGTCTTTTGCTAGTAATTTAATTTCAATAATCTAGTAAATTAACAAAATTGAGGATAAAACAGGCTGATTTCAACCCAAATAAACGCCCAAAACAGTTATTAACAGACTATTTAGTGGAGGACAAGGAAGTTGATGTGATGAATGTCAAACAATCATTCAATAAAGTTAATATTATTAATCAGATTTACTTCGCAAAAAATGAGTTATAAGCACTAATGTTTACCTAACTTTATGATGATGGCAACGCTTAATATTGGATATTATGCCAAATGCCTTAGTCAAGAAAGTTACAGATTTTAGATGTCTGAAAATCTTATATTTTTTAGTTAGATAATATAAAAAGAGGAATGCTATACATCAAGCTATGTTTAGCAGCAAAAATAAAAACCGATGGAAGATACGCTGAAAATTTTGGTTGTAGATGATGATAAAGTAGACCGGATGGCAGTCCGTTGTGCTCTGGCTAAAGCAGGTATTCAAATGGAACTATCTGAACTAGCCGATGGCAATGATGCGTTTTCTATTTTAAGCACTACTGCCTATGATTGTGTTTTCTTCGGCTATCGCTTACTAGATCGGGATAGACTAACTTTAATTCAACAGCTACGTTCTTCGGACATTAAAGTTCCTTTAGTAGTCTTAACTGGTCAAGAAGATGAGCCAACTGCTGTCAAATTATTAAAAGCTGGTGCTACAGACTATCTCTTTAAGTCTAGGATATCTCCAGAAAACTTGGCGCAAGTTTTGCGGAGTGCGATTCGGGTTTATCGGGCCGAAATGCAAGCAGCTTTGGCAAAAGATCAGCTTAGAGAAAGTCATGAACAACTGATTCGTAAGAACCAAGAATTGGAGAGACAACAGCAACAGCTTCAAATGCAAAACTTGAAGCTATCCGAGGCATCAATGCTAAAATTACATTTTTTGGCAACTATGTCTCACGAACTTAGAACGCCGATGAATGCGATTATTGGTTTTTCACAAATACTGCTGCGTCCGAAGCTCAGTCAACTAACGCACCAGCAAGCAGATATGATTGAGCGCATCTTGAATAATGGTAAGCATTTGCTGATGTTAATCAATGAAGTTCTCGACTTTTCCAAGCTGGAGGTAGGACGATTAGACTTAAAAGCAGAAAGATTTGATGTCTCAAAGGTAACAAATCTCGCTGTAAGTGAAATGCGTTCGCTAGCTGAGTCCAAAAATTTATCATTGTTAGTGCAAATCGATTTGCAAAATTCTTTAATATATAATGATCCAGTTCGGATCAAACAGATTTTAATTAACCTGCTCTCCAACGCCATTAAGTTCACAGAGTCTGGTGAGATTTGGGTTGAAGTTAAAGAACTACCTGTAAATCGAGTGGCAATTATTGTTCGGGATACAGGTATTGGCATAGCAGCCAGAGATTTTAAACACATTTTTGAAGGATTTCGACAAGTCGATCAAACTCTGACTCGGAAATATCCAGGTACAGGTTTGGGTTTGGCAATTATAGATTCACTGGTGCGAATGATGGGCGGCAAAATTTTTCTTGAGAGCAAATTAGGGGTCGGTTCAATGTTTAAAATTGAATTGCCGCGCCAAATCATATTATCGTCTGTAGGAGCCGATGTACCTCTAAAGGTAGATGACAAAATGGTTTTTAGCTCTAGTCAAAATTCACATCATTCATCTTATGAAGTTAGGCAAGCATCAATAATATCTCCAAAATTTAAACTATAAATTACTTTCAAAAAAACTGATAAAAGTTGATAAATTATGTCTGTAATTGAAAATAATAATAAAATTTATCGCATCCTCGCAGTTGACGATACTCCAGATAATCTTATTTTGGTTGAAGCAATTTTAGAAAGTGAGGGGTATGAAATTCATTTGGTTTCAGATGGAATAAAGGCTTTGCGAGAAGTTGAACAATCTCCACCCGATCTGATTTTGTTAGATGTGATGATGCCGGGGATAGATGGTTATGAAGTGACACGTCGGATTCGGAATAACCCAGCAATTAGTTATATTCCAATTCTGCTGATTACAGCGTTTCACGAATCTAGTGTTGTCGAAGGTTTGGATGCTGGTGCTGATGATTTTATTCGTAAACCATTTGATACTGATGAACTACTGGCAAGGGTGCGATCGCTGTTACGTCTCAAGCACAGTTTGGACGAACAACAAAAAATGGCCCGCCAACGAGAAGACTTTGTTTCCCGTCTGACTCATGATTTGCGAACTCCTTTAGTAGCGTCCGATCGCATGTTGAATTTGTTTGAGATGGAAACATTCTGCAAAATTTCGCCGGAAATGAAACAGGCGATCGCAGTTATGATTCGCAGTAACAAAAATTTGATGGAAATGGTAAATACCCTCCTAGAAGTCTATCGCTTCGAGGCAGGTAAAAAAACGTTGAATTGGGAAGAATGCGATTTACGTGAGATATGTCAAGAAGTAGTGAGCGAACTGAGTCCTTTAACTAGTGAAAAAGGGTTGACTCTGAAAATAGACACTCGTGAATTAGATCCACTGAGGAAAAACACGGGTATTATTATGGGCGATCGCTTGGAACTACGGCGAGTGATAAACAACCTGATTGCAAATGCCATCAAATTTACAGATACAGGAGGCATCACAATCCGCATTTTTGAATCACCTAATTCAGTAAATTCCGATTCAGTAACAATCGAGATCCAAGATACAGGATATGGGATTGCGTCCGAAGATCAGGCAACAATTTTCGAGCGATTTCGCCAAGGCAAAAATAAACGCTCAGGTAGTGGTTTAGGGCTACATCTATCCCACCGCATTATAGAAGCGCACGCAGGAACTATCAAGGTAACATCTGAACTAGGAAAAGGTAGTTTGTTTACAGTGCAACTACCTAAAAATATTTAACTCTTTCACCAAATTTTAGATTTTAGATTTTAGGCGTTGGTTTGTGTTGCTCATCACAATTCTTCTTTAAAGGACATTCAAACTTTTGAAAGGTTTTTGCAAACGAGGCAAATGCTACCATAGCAACTAAGCCAATTATCATATTACCGACTTTCCGCACTTCATCGTGTAATATGCGTAGATTTCCCATAGGTGGAAAAAAATGGTTAAATCAACAACATAAATCGCCAATGGTATTCAATATTAATACTTAATAATTTGAACATTATTAGGAATTTTTATTGAAAAGATAGATAATACATTTTGAAGTGCGGAATGTGGGATATTATCTTCTGACTTTTAACCCCCGACTTATCGGGGGATTTTTGTTAGTAGCTAGTGAAGTGCGTAACTAGGTTTTAAACATGCTATAGATAGATGAAATGATGGATACCCCTGGTGTTGACCAGGGGCTTTTTATTTGGCAGCTACGCCTTAAATGTCAACACGGGACTCAACCGCGCCACAACATCCACCATTTCTGCCTCAACCTGCACATCAATTACAGACTGAATCGGTTTGTAGGCGATGGGTGCTTCTTCAATTCGGCGTTATTGACGCAGGGTGATGCAGTCTACCCCGGTTAATCCAAGTTCCGCCTCACTTTGGGATGCACCTCTGCGATTGAGATCGAAGCGAGAATGAATTCTTCCCGCCCCATGTGAGGCAGAATTACAAAATGCTGGATTGTCTCTACCCACCATCAGATAAGAATAAGCACCCATTGAACCAGGGATAATCACTGGTTGTCCAACATGGGCTGGACTTGCGCCTTTGCGTGTTACCCATCCCTGACCTTCTGGTAAGGTGATGTTATGCGGCAAGTCATAAACTAGAGGTGCTTCCACATCTTTATATACTTCTCGCAAACGCAGACGTAGCAGTTCCGCTAACAGCAGGCGATTGACAAAGGCATAGTTAGCAGCAGTGGCCTCAGCTTGCAGGTAACTGGCGACTAATTCGGGGTGAGAATGGGTAGAGAGAGGAAATATCTGAGAATCAGGATATTTCAAACCTTTTTGCCAAGTCGCCTTAGCTTTATCTCGCCACATTCCTCCAATATACTTACCCACATTTCGGGAACCAGAGTGAATCATAAAAGCTAGTTGTCCCTCGCGCACTCCCCAGGCGTGGGCAAGTGGGCGATTTTCGACTTTATCAACTCGCTGCACTTCTACAAAATGATTACCGCCGCCAATGGTTGCCAGTCCGCCATCGCGTACTAGTCCAGCATCGGGAACCAATTCTTCAGGCGCTAGTTTCCAGTCACCATCCATTGAACCACCTAAGAAGATGCGTTCGCTCTCTTGGGCTAGTTGTTGCAAATCAGACTTGATTACACTCCCCGTAGGCTGATCTAGCATGGCATCCAGCCAACCGGGAACTCCGTACTGAAATAGCGATCGCATTGTGTCAGCAGTCATTGTCACATCACGCGTACCGAAGAAGTAATCCCCCTTCATCTTTTCTACGAATTGGTCACGCTTTGCCAGGAATTCGTAGATTGTCAAATCAGCAACATGCAAGCGCATCCCACAATTGATGTCAGAACCGACCGCACCAGGGATAATTTGACCTACAGTTTCTACGACTGAACCAATGGCAATACCCGCATCACCTGGGTGAAAGTCAGGCGTAGCACAGGCACGACAAACACATCCACCTGATGGGTGACGGACGCTTGCCAAATTCGCTAACTGCTTGAGTGCCTTAGCTTCTACGGGGAAGCCTTCTGGTAGTAACACTTCTGCTACAGGCGCATCAGGAGAATTAACTAAGCGGACAGAATAAGTGCGATCGTTGTAAGTTACATCTAAACCCTGCCGCTCTAAAGCACGCAGGAGACGTTTGAGATTTTTTGGCTGCATGAAAACTCCAAATAGAGCCTTAAAAAAGACCCTTGGTTGTGAAGAGAGTAGGAGACTTGGGTTCAGCAGCCGCGTCTCAAGTGGTGCGGAGGGTCATTTTCCCAGAATCGTGGGGAAAACAACAGGTTATATAGCCTTGATAACACACACTTGCATTGGAAAACAAGTCTTTTGTAGTATTTTGTATTTTTAGTAGTTTATGTAATACGTCTGTAAAGAAATTTGAAGTTTAGCGAAAAACTTTTAAAATTCTCTAGACTCTCCAGCCGGCTAGAGAGTCTAGGATAAATTCAAGGCGACTCTCTTTCCAGTTATTTCTGACTGTTGACGGATTTCCTTCAGTCATCCATTTTGGTTTGGCTAGCTTTTCCACTCTATCCCGTAAATCTATGACTCTCGAACTCACAGTTCCCAACATGGCTTGTTCTGCTTGTGCAAGCACCATCACCAAAGCACTTCAGGCAGTCGATGCCAATGCTAGCGTTCAGGCTGATCCAACAACCAAGCTTGTCAGTGTAGAAACTCAAGCATCAGAAACAGCAATTAAGGAAGCGTTGGCTGCTGCTGGCTATCCAGTTGCTTAATCTTTAAGATCCTCCCACACCAATCACAGGGGTTCATCTAGTTATGGATACTCTCACACTCAAACTTCGAGGTATGAGTTGCGCCGCTTGCGCCAACAACATCGAAAAGGCAATTCGCTCTGTTCCTGGGGTAAGGGACTGCAATGTTAACTTTGGAGCAGAACAAGCTGCTATCAAGTACGATCGCTCTCTAGCTAATTTAGAGAAAATCCAAAGTGCGATCGCATCTGCGGGATACTCTTCTTACTCACTCCAGGAAGAATTGCTCACCGAAGAAGATGATGCAGAGATTGCGAGTAGGCAAGCATTACAACGCCAACTCTCCCTCAAGGTAATGGTGGGAGGTGTAATCAGCATTTTCCTATTTTTGGGGTCGTTGCCTATGATGACTGGGTTAAACTTACCCTTAATTCCCAGCTTCTTGCAAAATCCTTGGATACAGTTAGTGCTGACAACCCCCGTCGTGTTCTGGTGTGGTGGATCTTTTTACCGCAATGGCTGGAAATCCCTCAAGCGGCATACGGCGACGATGGACACGCTGATTGCTTTGGGTACAAGTGCAGCATATCTATATTCTTTGTTTGTTACTGTTTTCCCGAAATTTTTTATTGCTCAGGGCTTGATACCTCATATTTATTATGAAGTTGCCGCCATTGTCATTACCTTAATTTTGTTGGGGCGATTGTTAGAAAATCGCGCTAGGGGACAAACTTCTGAAGCCATCCGCAAACTCATCGGATTGCAAGCTAGAGATGCCAGAGTCATTCGTGATGGTAGAGAAATTGATGTTCCCATCGCCGAAGTCAGAATTAACGATGTGATTTTGGTACGTCCCGGTGAAAAGATTCCCGTAGATGGTGAAGTGATTACAGGCGCTTCGACGGTAGATGAAGCGATGGTGACGGGTGAAAGTTTGCCAGTCAAAAAGCAGCCAGGAGATGAGGTGATTGGGGCGACGATTAACGGTGCGGGTGCATTTCAGTTTCGGGTGACACGAGTTGGAAATGATACGTTTTTGGCTCAAATCGTCAAACTGGTGCAACAAGCCCAAGGTTCTAAAGCCCCAATTCAGCGCTTGGCAGATCAGGTTACAGGATGGTTTGTACCAGCTGTGATTGCTGTTGCGATCGCCACTTTCGTCATTTGGTTTTATTTCACGGGCAACCTCACCCTAGCAACAATGACAACGGTAGGTGTACTAATTATCGCCTGTCCTTGTGCTTTGGGTTTAGCTACCCCCACTTCTGTAATGGTGGGGACGGGCAAAGGTGCAGAAAATGGAATTTTGATTAAAGGCGCAGACAGCTTAGAACTAGCACACAAAATTCAAACTATCGTTCTAGATAAAACTGGTACTTTGACTCAGGGTAAACCCACTGTTACAGACTTTGTAACTGTCAACGGCACAGCTAATGGTAATGAAATCAAGCTTTTACAGTTAGCAGCAACGGTAGAACGCAATTCTGAACATCCTTTAGCTGAAGCTGTGGTGAAATACGCCCAATCTCAAGAAGTGAGTTTAACAGAGGTAAAGAACTTTCAGGCTAATGCAGGTAGTGGTGTGCAAGCAGTTGTTTCAAATCAGCTTGTGCAAATTGGTACACAACGCTGGTTAACAGAAATTGAAATTAATACTATAGCTCTCCAGCAGTATAAAGATGCCTGGGAAGCGGCTGGTAAAACAGTCATTTTGATTGCTGTAGATGGGGAACTACAAGGTGTAATGGGTATTGCCGATGCCCTCAAACCTTCCTCAGCAGCAGTGGTAAAAGCCTTACAGAAGTTAGGTTTAGAAGTAGTAATGCTGACCGGAGATAATCGTAAAACTGCTGATGCGATCGCTCTCCAAGTTGGCATCCAGCGAATCTTTGCCGAAGTCCGTCCAGATCAGAAAGCGGCGATTATCCAATCTTTGCAAGGGGAAATAGAGAGATTTCCAAAATCCAAAATCCAAAATCGTTCGACTGAGCGAAGTCGAAGTCCAAAATCCAAAATTGTCGCAATGGTAGGCGATGGCATAAATGACGCCCCAGCCCTAGCACAAGCTGATGTGGGAATTGCGATTGGGACGGGAACAGATGTAGCGATCGCAGCTAGCGATATTACCCTAATTTCTGGCGATTTACTCTTAATTGTGACAGCTATTCAACTTAGTCGCGCTACCATCAACAATATCAGGCAAAATCTCTTCTTTGCCTTTATTTACAACGTTATTGGTATTCCCATTGCGGCTGGAATTCTGTTTCCCATCTTTGGTTGGTTACTCAATCCAATTATCGCCGGTGCTGCGATGGCTCTTTCTTCGCTGTCTGTTGTTAGCAATGCTCTCAGATTGCGTAACTTTCAACCAAAAACTATCTCATAATTTTAGGATAATTTCGGAAATGTTCAGTAAAAAAATGCTTTGGGGAAGCCTTACAGCTTTAGTGTTTCTCACTGGAACATCAGGCGTAGTATTAGCAGAAATGCCAGCCCACTCGCCAGAGCAAAACAGCCAATTTTATCATATTGAGCAACCTTTGGGCTTGAAAGTTGGGGTTGCGATCGCAGGTTTAGCCTTAATTGGACTAGAATTATGGTGGTTTCTTCTTTATAAAAATCCTGAGTCTTAGATAAGAAACAAACAAATTCTTTTAATTTTTAATTTTGCCTTGCGGTACTAGTGTTTTGAATGATCGGACAAATTGTATCCTCATGCTGTCCGCCGATATTCTTCCAGCCGGAAAGTAATCCCTTTATTTCAGACCGTAAAGTTAACAACTGATCAATTTGGCGATCAATTTGCAAGAGCTTCTCTTCGAGCTTGTCTTGAATTTCATCACAGGGAGCTTGTCCTTGGTCATAAAGCTGAAGAATATTTCCAATTTCCTCTAAGCTAAGACCAAGATTTTGTGACCTTTTAATGAATGCTAGACGAGTTAGCACATCCAATGAAAACTGGCGGAAGCCTCCCTCTGTTCGTCTTGATGATTTAATTAAGCCTAAACTCTCGTAATAGCGAATTGTCCTGATGGGGATTTTACTTATATCTGTTACCTGACCAATTAAAAGAAGTTTTTTCTCTTGAGTTAACATAGGAAATTTCCAAATTATTGTAATTATTATTACATATCGTCATCCTATTTTAATGAAAATCATAAGATTCAGATCCCCGACTTCTTAGAGAAGTCGGGGATCTCGTTGTCCATGAATGATTTAGGATTGCTAGATTTTACTAGTTTATTCAGTCGTTTTAGAGGCTAAAAAAATATTGTCATCAGTAAGGGGGATTTTTATATAAATAGGGAATTTACTAAGTTTTAATTATTCCAATATCTAATTTAAATAGATATTGGCTTAGTTAAGCTTAATGGGCATATTTTTGACAATTTTAATATAATTTTTTTATAATTATACTTCTTACTTTTATCCATTGCTTGGGAACCTGTTGCTCATGGTACTGAAAGTAACTGTTTTTATCTAGTTCTCATGTTACTTCTAGATCAACAGCTTCACCTCAAGTGAAACCATAAAAATGAATCTCAACTCGCAGACTTTTAGTTCAACCCGTAAACCTAAAAACTTCAATAATCCAGAGCATTTTATTGAGGGATGGTATTGGGTAATACCCTCTCGAAATCTGCGGGTGGGTGAAGTAAAACCTGTCACTATTTTGGGCAGACAACTAGTGATTTACCGTGGTCAAGACAAAAGAGTAGCTACCTTTGATGCCTACTGTCCACACATGGGCGCTCACCTTGCTGAAGGCAAAGTTGAGGGTAATGCACTACGTTGTTTTTTCCACCACTGGAAGTTTGATGCTGAGGGAATGTGTATTGATATTCCATGTTTAGATACACCACTTTCCCTAAAGTTACAAACTTGGCCTACTGCTGAGAAGTACGGGATGATTTGGGTTTGGACTGGAGAAATACCACAACAACCCTTACCTTTTGTTCCAGAGTTGGAACAAAAAGAGTGTGATGTCGCTATCCATTCTCATTTTGTGATCAACTGTCACCCCAGCGTGGTGATGATTAATGCGATTGATGCTCAACACCTCAATACAGTTCACAAACTGCCAATAGAAATTATTTTTGAAAGACAAGAACTGAACGAGAATGCAATTATCTTCAGTAATACTACACCTATCAAAGACAATTTCTTTTTAATTAAGCTCATTCGTATTTTCTACAAAAATGCTATAACTTACAGTATTTGCTATTGGTATGGTAGCATTGGCATTGTAACACTTGGCCCTGATTTTTTCCATGTCCACATGATGGTTGCAGTTCGCCTCCACGAAGGGGGAAAAACTGAAGGTCAAGTTCTGTTGATGACTAAAAAACGTAAAGGAATTTTTAGTTGGTTATACAATCGAGTTGTACTATGGCTGACTAAGATTGCAGCTAAGTACTTTCTCATGGGTGACATCAAGATTCTTCAAACAATTCAGTTTGATTTGAAAACTCCCATCAAAGTAGATCAGCCAATCATGCAGTTTATTAACCATGTTGAAAAACAGCAATCTCTAATGTGGGGGACTTGGCAAGAAGAGCGATCGCGCGATGTGGAGAGCAAGCCCAAGCGCGAGAGATGGCAAGATACAATGAGTAATGATTAATATTATGTTTATCTGCCCAGAATTGGGTCAAGCTGCTTGGTCATTTAAACATACACGAAATCATACCATTGTCAACAAACTTTGCAACAAATGAATCGGTTCTAGGGGCGTACAACTGTACGCCCCTAAAAATGTAGGTATAGGAGATATTTGGTAAAATGGTATAACAATTAATCAAGGTTAAAAGTTCAACAAAATTACTTTTAACTTTTAATTTATTTTTGACTGGGCTACCAGATAAATAAAAAGAAGTGGCAAAGCCACTTCCTAATTCCCAGGTAGAACCTAAGTTATGAGTATAACCATTGCAAAAATTTGAAATAGTATAAACAAACACCAATTAACTTAATATCTATGTTTTCCTTGTTTTCTGAGTTAGGAAATTTTGATTTACATCAGCCAAATAACTGTATATTTACATAGTTTCATAATTGCAATGCAGACTTAATTTTATTAAACCTTATGTAAGTTGAGAACCGTAGTTTTCACCCTCTCCCTAAATCCCTCTCCCAAATCTGGGAGAGGGAGTTTGAAATTCTGTCTCCCCGAATCCCTCTCTCTGGGATTCGGGGTTGGGGGATGAGGGCAAATCCTTTTCATCATGGAAGAATTATAGGTTTCCAGATAGACGTGGTTTAGTTCATCGTTAAGATGTGCCAGTTTTGCATATTCATCAAAAAGCTGCTGTTTTAATTGATACTCGCGTAATAGCCTCAACAGCTACGGGAGCATCCCAATTACAGATTCCCGATTTTCCAATAACTTTATTTCATCACTCTAGTTGCGTTGAAAATTGCCAGCATTGCTACTCCGACATCAGCAAAGACAGCTTCCCACATTGTCGCTATACCTAAAATACCCAATCCAATAAATACAGCTTTAATGAATAAAGCAAAACCGATATTTTGCCAAACAATTGTGCGGGTTTTTCTGGCGATTTGGATTGCTTCTGCTACTTTTGATGGTGCATCTGTCATAATCACAATATCGGCAGTTTCTATGGCTGCATCTGAGCCTAACCCACCCATTGCGATACCAACATCTGCTCTAGCAATCACTGGTGCATCATTAATGCCATCGCCAACAAAGGCGACTTTACCATGCTTGCCGGCGCTGCTGATTATTTTCTCAATGGCATTAACTTTTTCTTCAGGTAATAACTCTGCTTCATAGCTATCTATGCCAAGGTATTCAGCAATTCCGGAAGCGATCGCTTGATTATCTCCTGTCAACATGACTATTTTCTCTATACCCATTCGCTTGAGTGCTTGAATAGCCTCTTTAGCATCTTCTTTTATCTCATCCATGATGATAATATATCCAGCGTAAATGTTATCTACTGCTAGATGAATAATTGTTCCCGCGACAGGGCATTTATCATGAACAATATTCTCTCTGTGGAGTAGGCGATCGCTTCCCGCTATCACTACCCTATTTTCAACTTTGGCTCTAATTCCATAGCCGGCTATCTCTTCATAATCTCTCATCTCAAATTCATCGATTTTGCCACCATAAGCATTGCGGATAGATTGAGCAATGGGATGATTTGAATGCGATTCTAATTGGGCAGCTAGTTGCAGGACTTCTTCTTTATTGAACCCATTTAAGGGAATTATTTGTGCTACTTTAAATGCGCCTTTAGTTAATGTTCCAGTTTTATCAAATACAACTGTATTAACTGCATTTAATGTATCTAGAAATGTAGAGCCTTTAACCAAAATTCCCCGTTTAGCCGCACCTCCCACGCCTCCAAAGTAACCTAAGGGGATACTGATAACGAGTCCACAGGGACAGGAGATAACTAGTAAAATTAGGGCGCGATAAACCCATTCTGAAGAAGTGGCGCCAGCAATGAATAAAGGAGGTAATAATGCAACTGCTAGAGATGCAAAAACTACTATTGGCGTGTAATATCGGGCAAATTTAGTAATAAATTTTTCTGTTTCTGCTTTTTTACTTTTGGCATTTTGCACCAAGTCCAAAATCTTAGCAATGGAAGAGTCATCAAATAGTTTTGTTACTCTAATGCTGAGAACACCCATTTGGTTGATCATTCCAGCCAAAACTGTCTCGGATAGTCTCACCGATCGCGGTACAGACTCTCCAGTTAATGCAGATGTATCGACTTGCGAATTCCCATCTATAATCTCACCATCTAAGGGAATCTTTTCCCCAGGTTTTACAACGATAATATCTCCAATCTTTACTGTATTAGGGGAGACTTTTTTTAATTCTCCCTCTGTTTGAATATTGGCATAATCTGGACGTACTTCTAATAAAGCTTTGATGGAATTACGGGAACGACTAACGGCAATATCCTGAAATAATTCTCCAATTTTATAAAATAACATGACTCCGACAGCTTCGGGTAATTTATGAATTGCGATCGCCCCTAGTGTCGCTACTGCCATTAAAAACGTTTCATCGAATATTCTCCCTTTAAGGATATTGCGCCCAGCAGTTTTTAAAACACTCCATCCACTTAATAAATAAGCAGGGATAAAAAGCAGATATTCACCTATTGAGTAGAATGTATTGTGTAATTGATTTTCAAAAATTACACCAGGCGCATATAAACTTAAAATCGCTACTAAAGGCAATACCTCATTTTTCAGATTGAATTCTCCACCGTGGTCGTGATTGTGGTCATGGTTATGATTCTCATCATGATTGTGATTATGATTCTCGTGATGGTCATGTTCACAGTTGCAACAACCTGAAGATTCTGAATGTACTTTCCGCTTCATTTTTTATGTTGAGGCTACTAAATTAATTGATATATAAGCCTGTTTCTAAATGTAATAAAAAAAAGAACTTTTTACAAGTTGCTAATTTAAGAACGAGAATCTATATCAAATTTATTGCTAAATATTTATCCTATTTTTTGGCTAATTTTAAGCTTATACTGATTTTAATAATGTAAAATATGACTTTTGTTCGTAGTGAGCGATTTATCGCTCTGCATAAGATTTCAAAGAGAAATTGCTGACATCAACCCAACAATTACCCACCATCTTGAGGATATGGAGGGGATTTAAATTTGCTAAAGTACACAACTTAGGTTTTAAAGCCAAATATCAAGCCTGTTTAACTTCTAAGTTCTGCTGTAGCAACTAATTTGCAATCAAACTAGGTAGCACAGGAACATTCTTGGGTAACAAGTGTCAGGCTAGCTATTCTTAGGCAAAATGCACTTGAAGTTTGAAAGTGAATCGAATACCCTAAACTAGTAGACAATTTTCTCAAGTAAATCTATGAACAAAAAAATTCTTTTGAATTTGCTTTCCACTTCCTCAATCTTTGTGTCGATGATGTCTACACTGGTGGCATTTCATCCTGCCCATGCTAGTGGCAGTATTACACAGCGATTGATGCACACACAAGACGGTCGTACCTGTATCACTAACCCACATGGTGGAACAGATTTTGTGTGCATTCGAGATTCAGAGAGAAAGATACCGTATACCTCATCTGCACGTTCCTCGACCATTGTCACATCAGTATCAGATCAAAATGTTGCTATGTTGAATTTTACTGACGCGGAAAGTGATGCTGCAATTAGGATATTTAAATGCGACTGCCCGCTATGTATAAATTCTTTGCGTCAGTTGCAGGGTACTGGAAACTTGGTGTACTAAGGTTGAATAGCGCTTATAGCGACTACAACTTTTGTTAAATACATGTGATTAATCACGTATAGAAGATATACGAAACCAAAAAAGCATTTTTAATACATCCTGAGTGCTACAAAACCAGTGTATTAGCAAAACGAGGCAATTTGTAAATAGATGCCTCGTTTTGTTGTTTCAAACTTAAAGCTCAGTATTTTTACTCTTAGTCCTTTTCTGGCTGAAAAGGTACAACGTAATTGGCAGAAATGGCGGATCGCTCCCGCCGATTGCTTTTCTGCTAAGTTTTTTTTCTGCCAAAACTCCGATGAAAGACCAATCAATTAATTTATTTAGGGGACTTCCAAGAAATAAATTACCCAATCTAGTGGGGTGGGCATCTTGCCCGCCCATATACAAGGGCGGGCAAGATGCCCACCCCACAAGAAGTAGTTGAGTATTTTTTTATTTGGAAGTCCCTAGCCGTACAGGGCTAACAATTTTAGGATCTATTGTTACGCCCATATTTATCGTGTTGATATTTTCCTTATATTTTCCTAAAACTTGGGATGCTACTATTTTAAAGCTGGGACTTGCCCGTAGTTCTAGCACCTCTACTAAAATAATTATTGCTAATCCATTGCAAAATAAAACTCCTGAACTAATGGAGTCGTTTGATACTCCAGTCGGAGCCTTGCCAGTGGTCAAATATGCTAACGACAACTGTTTGTATGCTAGGGCAACAACTGCTCATACCAATTATTATGGTGCTGATCAACTGAAAGATAAGCTAAAAAAACGATATCAGGTTCAGTGCGTACTGTGGGAATAAAATCACGAGATTGTTTTAACAATTCGCAATATCAGTGGGTGGTTTAGAAACAATTGTTCCTAGAGTTTTGGCTATATCTAAATTCATTCTTGGGACAGTTTGTAGGGGTAATTAATGAATTGCCCCTACACCATTTAGTTTTTCGTAAGTCCTGAAAATAAAAAAAGCAAAAACATTATCAAATACTCTCTGTGCCTAAGAGTGTCCTGTTTATTCAACCACCTCATTTACAGGGAATCTATCAATCAACTGCATCGCCCGATGAGCATTACGCTGAAAAGAGTCTGGCAAATGGGGAACGTGGGGTATTTGCGATAATAAATCCAACGTCCGCCGTAGAATTCTCACCACATCGCCTTCATCCAAGGTAGTGTTTTCGCATAGTTCTATCCACTCCATTCCTAGCGCCCATTGTTCCACGATCGCAATTAACTCAAACTCCAACCATATAGGCAGTGCTACGTTATACCGCCGTTGTAGTTGGAACATTTGGCGACGAATTCCCCGCAATTTTGCTAAGGCTTCTCCTACTTCATTACTAAGCTCAAAGTTAACCTTGCTATCTGGACGGGGGGTTTCCATCACCAAACCGGCGGCGGCGGCAGCTAAATGGTGCGGATCTAAGTTGTCCAATTCACCGCTAGCGAATACTAAACCTAGCCACAATTCATTCTCGCCTCGAATGGCGGCAGCAATTCGCCCTAATACTGTCGGCACTAAGTTATCTAAAGCGCCAAAGTGTTGCAGAATTGAGATTAAATTGAGAAATTCTTCCCAATGACGTTGTGACTGTTGCTCTACTTGCCCTTGCAACTGTTCAAGTTCGGCTTCTAGTTCAACATAGCGGGCTCGGCGCTTGAAAAGTGTGGCAGCATTGCCTGATTCATGTAGGGGATGAGCTTCTAATTGCTCTTGAACAGCAGCAGTGCGACTGAGTTGTTCTGCTACTTCTGGTGCCAGATGCAAAGATTCTATCGGATCGGGAATACGCGTGGCGATCGCAAATGTTTCTTGATTACCCCGGCGCGACTGTCCTGGCTTCAAAGGCATCTCTGGCGGTGGCAGGATATCAGGTGACACTTCAATTCGCGGCAGTTCGGCATATAAATCGACTACATCCCCTGTGGTTGCCACATACCAGCGATTATCATGTCCCAAGCATACCAAGTAAGGAGCTTGACCAGAACCGGGCGATTTTCCCACTAACACTGCGGTTACGGGCGTAGACACTGTGATGTTTTTCCCTTTGAGACTCAGCAGAGTTCCTGATACTGCAAAGCCCAACATCATCCCCAATTCTTCTTGTCTGTCTTCCTGCGCTTGCTCTTGCAAGGTTTTCAATATCTGGCGTTCCACTTTCAGGCGTTGCCGCAATTTCTCATAAATAGCCAGTTCATTTTCATCAACTGCGGCGATTTGCTCATGAAGTTGAGCTAATTGTTTTTGCAGTTCGGCAATCTCATCGTATTCTGGTCTTAAATGCAAGGTGGCCATATACTGCCCAAAGCTGCGTTCTATCAGTTCCCTGGTTTGCTCTAGGGTGTGTGTTTGCAGCAAGTTGAGTACCATGCCATAACTGGGCGTAAACTGGCTTACAAGGGGATCTGGCTTGGATGTTCCCAAATACGCCGCTTCTTTAGCTCCTTCAAAGGGAGTTTGGACTGTCACCACATGACCTTGTTTATCCATCCCCCGGCGGCCTGCTCGTCCCGCCATTTGCAAGAATTCGGAAGCGTTCAACAAGCGGTGTCCAGTATCGGTACGCTTGGAAAGGGTAGAAATTACCGTTGTCCGGGCGGGCATATTAATTCCCGCCGCTAATGTTTCAGTAGCGAATACTACTTTAATCAGCCCCTGCTGGAATAGTTCTTCTACGAGTGCTTTCCAAGCAGGTAAAATTCCAGCGTGGTGAGCAGCAATTCCCCGGTATAGGGGTGCAATTTGTCCAGAACGCCCTGCTTCGGGATTGCGGGCTAAAAAGTCATCAATCTGTTGTCGCAAAATCTGGGATTCTTCATTATTTACCAGCCATAAATCCCCTACTTCTGCCACGGCTTTATCACATCCCCGGCGGCTGAAGATAAAGTAAATCGCTGGTAGCATATCCCGTTGCTCTAACTGGCTCAGGGTAAAAACTATTCCAGGAGCCTCTGGTCTACCACTTCTGGCCTTGTCCCTTTCTCCCCCTCTCCCCTTCTTCTTCTGAATCAGGCGGGGGTTAATTTTGGTTTTGCTATCATTCAGTAGGGGAAATAACCCTTTGGGATTGCAAAAGTGAAATTCCAAGGGAACTGGGCGAAAATCGGAGTAAATCAGGTCAGTTGGCCCGTGAACGCGATTTAGCCAATCGGTGAGTTGATCGCTATTGGCAACCGTTGCTGAGAGGGCTGCCACTTGCACTTCCCGGGGACAATAGATGATTGATTCTTCCCAAACAGTACCGCGCTGGCGATCGTTCATGTAGTGGCACTCATCAAGTATCACTGCATCAACGTCTACTAATGAGATGCCGACTTGCCCAATGGGTGTGCCATAGAGCATATTTCGGAAAATTTCTGTGGTCATCACCAAAATCGGTGCATCTCTGTTAATCGAAGCATCTCCAGTTAATAGTCCGACTTGATCAAAGCCGAATCTTTCTCGAAAGTCACGCAATTTTTGATTCGACAGCGCTTTTAGGGGAGTAGTATAAAATACACGTTTTCCTCGCGCCAGGGCGCGATAAATGGCGTATTCCCCAACTAATGTTTTGCCCGAACCTGTGGGCGCACATACGACTACGGAGCGTCCGGCGTTTAGGGACGCGATCGCTTCTTTTTGAAACTGATCCAGATCAAAGGGAAATATAGACCCTAAGTCAAGTTCTGGAGACGGTGCAGGATAATTCACTCAATCACATTTGCAACCAGATTGTTTACTATACTAACGAGTCTTTTGTCAACTGCGTTATTAGTCATTTGTCATTGGTCATTAGTCATTAGTTTTTCACAAAGGATAAAGGACAAATAACAAAGGACTCTTAATTATTTTCCCAGTTCTTGCGATCGCTCTGTGGCGGCTTTGACTGCTTCTATTAAAGCTGAACGAAATCCTGCCTGTTCTAGCTTGGCAATTCCCGCAATGGTTGTACCACCGGGACTGGTAACGCGATCTTTGAGTTCTGCTGGGTGCATTTTGGTTTCATGTAACAGTTTCGCTGTTCCTAATACGGTTTGCAAGGCTAGTTGATTGGCAATTGCTCTAGGTAAACCTGCGGATACTCCGCCATCAGCAAGTGCTTCTACCAAGAGCGCCACGTAAGCAGGCCCGCTACCAGATAGCCCTGTGACTGCATCCATCAGTCCTTCTGAGACTTCCACTACTTCCCCCACAGCAGAAAAAACCTGCTGTGCTATTTGGTGGTGCTTGGCATTGGTGTATGCACCCGAACAGATGGCGGTAATTCCTGCTCCCACTGTTGCTGGGGTGTTGGGCATTGCTCTAATAACTGGCAATTGCACAAATGCAGCTTCTAGCTGACTCAAAGGCACACCCGCTAATATGGAAATTATTAGGGGTGAGTGTTCTTTATTAAGAATATCAATATCTGTTAATTCTTGAGCGATCGCGCTGAACACCTGTGGTTTTACTGCCAATAAGACAACTTCTTTGACTTGGGCGAAAACTTGGCTATTATCTGTCGTCACAGCAACATCGTATTGCTGTTTTAAAAAATCTAGGCGTGAAGATAGCGGTTCGCTAACTATGATTTCTGATGATTCATAAATTCCACGCGCAATAAGGCGGGATAAGAGCGCTTCTCCCATTACCCCACCACCAATTAAGCCAAATTTTATAGTCATTGATAGTTTGTCATCTCTCATTAGTCGGTTGTCCTTTGTCATTTATCACTATTCTTAAAACCCAGGACTAATCACAAAGGACAAAGGACTAACAACTAATTTAACTTTATTGTGCCATCCGGTTGGTTTCGTTGCCCCAGGTTTGATTTTGAGAACCTGTAGGACGAGAGGAACGGGCTGGCGGTTGTGGTACTTCATGAAGAACGCCACCTTGGGTGCTAACTTGCACACAGCTTGGTGTAAACAAGAAGATGCTCTCACCGATGCGCTCTTGATGTCCATCTAGTGCGTAAGTACCACCTGCAACAAAATCTACTGCTCGTTGAGCTTGATCTGGGTCCATTATTGTCAGATTTAATACAACTGACTTGCGTTCTCGCAACGCTTGAATTGCCTGGGGCATTTCTTCAAAGGTGCGTGGTTCGAGTACTAAAACTTCCGAAATTCCGTTAATTGCTCCTGGCATACCAATCACATTCCCCATTGGCTTTGAACCTGCTGTTATATCATCTCCCATTGTAGGCACTGGTTCCCGCCAGCGACGATTTTGAGCGGCTGGGCTTTCCTGTGGTGCCGGTGGTTGGGGATTTTCTTGCTGATACAGGTTTTGGTAATTATTATCTGTTTCTGGTTCTTCTTCGTAATACTCGTATTCCACTTGCTCATTTAGACCCACAAAGTCTCTGAGTTTGGAAAATATATTGTTCATGGTCTGTGTACTCTCCTGGTGCGAATAGCCTGTATTGACTTGGGCAATGGATTGATTGAGTAGGAGCGATCGCTAGATCGGTGATACTACCCTACATCGGTGGATATTACAGCAAGTATATTGCTATTTGTAACCCATACTACTGGTTTTGGCGATTAACTGACACTTCTTAAAGAGGTCTGTGCATCGCCTAAACATAATAATGAGTCAAAATTATATCCTAAGGTATGTCCTAAGGAAAGCTCTTTTTACCCCATTTTCCCTTAGCGATTGCTTTTGTCAATACTATATCCTTTGTTTCTTATTGCACCAGTCTGTTACAAAATTCTTGTCATCAAATCCTGATCTCTATTAATACTGAAGATCGAGGCTGATAATCAAAGGCTAAGAGCGATCGCCAAACAATATTGTTCCTAATCGTACCATCGTTGCCCCTGCTTGCACTGCCAGTTCGTAGTCGCCTGACATACCCATAGACAGGTGCTGCATTTTAATGTGCGACCAGTTTTGCTCTCTTATTTTCTTTGCTAGCTCACGATTGAGATTAAATACATTCAAAATTTCCGGATCATTTAATCCTGAAGGCGGAATTGTCATCAAACCTTGAATTTGTAAATTTTTGTATTGATCGAGTGTGGGTAAATCAGCCAAAAGTTCTGGCACACTCCAACCAGACTTGTTGGGATCGGGGAGAATTTTCACTTGCAGGCAAACCTGGGGACTCACTCCTAGCTGTTGTGCCAATTGATCTAAGCGCTGTGCCAGCTTCAAGTTATCGACGGAGTGAATCCAAGGGAATTGCTCAATGGCTTTTTTGGCTTTATTGCTTTGCAAATGTCCAATAAAGTGCCAGGTAATATCGGGTAAGTCTTGCAACTCGGCTTGTTTGCTGGCGGCTTCTTGGATACGACTCTCCGCAAAATCACGAATTCCTGCGGAGTATGCAGACCGAATGGCCTGGACAGAAACTTGCTTGCTAACAGCAATCAATTTGACTGAAGCTGGTAGAGAGGAACGAATGGAAACAATACGTTCGGAAATCGAACTATTCATTGGAAGGTGCGTTGGAAAACACTCTGAAGCTGATCGTACTCCTGAGATTGTCCACTGCGCCGCAAAGTACGTAAGCGATTTTCCAACATCATTCTCGCCTCAGTACGTCCTAGAGACTGGAATTTAACACCTTTAACGTCATTTGCGACCAAAAAAAACAAGCGCTGGGCATAAAGTGTGGTGAACAAATCCTGGTTGTCATCAACCATACAGATTTTGTAGAGTAAACCCCAAGTTGGATGGTTTATGTAAGTTTCTGCGTTTTCTGGATTCATTTAAGAGTCAAGGTGTAGTCAAGGTGGGAGTATATATCTTTTCGCAGTGAATTCAAAACATTCAGACGATAATACCAACATTCGCCAGAATATTTGCTTAAAATGCAAAACTGCGGTTGCGAAGACCTTGATCTAGTTTCTAGTGGGCAGATGAAGCTAGTGGTAGTGAAGCGCAATGGTACAACATGAAACGCGAAGCGTAGAGGCTTGTCGATAGATTTCGCCGTATGCTTTGGTGACTCAAACACACCAACCTGGCGGCACAAGGCATAAAACAGTCCTGACCCTCTTATTGAAAGTTTAGCGTAGCAAAGGAAAACACTCTTTGAAATTCCCAACGGCAACAGCTAACTTTTCAACTTCTTTCCATACTGCCACAACTATGGGTGAATGGCACAAAATTTGGGAGTGGGGGGATGGGGGAGAAGAATTAATAACCAATGCCCTATTCCCTATTCCCTGATTGCTGATCTAGCATTTTCAGGGCTGCCAGTTGTGCCTGGGCTTTGTGCAGAGATTCATACCATTCTTTCTCAGGCTCGCTGTCTGCGACAATTCCTGCGCCAACTTGTCCCCAGACAATGTTGAGTGTTGAGTGCTGGGGGATGAGTTTTGAGTCAGGAAATGAAGAAGAATTTACTCCCCCTGCCCCCCCTGCCTCCCCTGCCCCCCCTGCCTCCCCTGCCTCCCCTGCTCCCCCTGCCTCCCCTGCCTCTTGAGCCGAGGGGGCTAATAGCAGTGTGCGGATTAAGATATTTAAATCTAAATGACCACGCCAGTCTAAATAGCCACAGGAACCGTAGAACAAGCTGCGCCGCACGGGTTCTAGTTCTTCGATAATTTCCATGCAACGGACTTTGGGACAACCTGTGATTGTGCCACCTGGAAACGTGGCGCGAATCAAATCAATGGCAGTATATTCGCCTTTTAAACTACCTTTGATGTTGCTGACAAGATGCATGACATGGCTATATCGCTCAATTGTCAGCAATTCGTCAACTGTAACCGTTCCCCATTCACAAACTCGCCCTAAATCATTGCGTTCCAAATCCACCAACATGATGTGTTCTGCACGTTCTTTGGTGTTGCTGAGTAAATCTTGTGCCAGTTGCATATCTTGTTCTGGAGTGACACCACGCGATCGCGTCCCAGCGATTGGTCTGGTTTCGGCTTGCCGATTTTGCAACATTACTAACCGTTCCGGCGAACAACTAATCACTTCCCCCCAAGGCGTCTGCCAATAGCTGGCAAAAGGAGAAGGATTAATTTTTTGTAAGGCTTGATAAATTTCCCAACCAGAAGCCGATGTAGCCGCTTGAAATCGCAATGAAAGATTTGCCTGAAAGATGTCTCCAGCTTGAATATATTTTTTTGCCTGGTTTACAGCTGTTTCATAATCTGCTTGCGATGGCAAAAACTGAGGAGATGAGGGAGATGAGGGAGAAAATTCTACTTTGTCCCCTAACTCCCCTTTTCTGTTCTCTAATTTGTACTGGAACTCATCGAGTTTACTTGCATCACTGGCTGCTAGCCAAAGAATTTGTTGCGCGTGATCCAAAACAGCAAAACAATCTGGTTCATACCAAAAAGCTATAGGAAATGGTAGGGGATCAATTTTCTGATCTGGTAACTGTTCAATTTCCCATGCTACATCGTAGCCTAGCCAACCTAACCAACCGCCCGTGAAGGGGAGATGGGGGGCAGGGGGAGCAGGGGGAGCAGGGGGAGCAGGGGGAGAAAATACTACCTTATCCCCGTCATCTCCCCCTACCCCTTGCTGTAACAATTTTTCTAAAAAAGGAAAAACCTCTCCTACTTCTGGTGTCCACATCTGGGGGATGCCATTGACTAGGCGAGGAGCGCCTGCACAGATAGAATATCGGCACAGTTGGGGATGATCGATTGGCGTTGGGTAGGGACTTTCCAGTAGGGTAGCAATTCCCGGTGCGGAGGTGGGTTGAAAAAGAGCAGCAAAAATTTCCGAACCTGTGCGCTTTTCTAAGGGTAGCGATCGCCAATACCAAGCCTTGATCATACTGTTTAAAAGCGTTGTCAATAATTAGTTAACAGTTTTTAGCAGTGAGTAGAAATAACTATGACTACTGACCACTGACAAAATGCAATTACCTATTATGTATTACCACTTTCTCGGTGCAAAATCAGACCTCAGTTCCTATAGCTAGCCGTATTCCCCAGAATAAAATTAAAGTCGCAATAGCAAGCCAGTCACGCGCTTTAAATCGTAAATCGTGCCACTGCACTCGATGCTCGTTGGGACTGGTAAAACCCCGCACCATCATTGCATTCGCCATTTGATCGGCTCGTAAGAGCAGATTTTCTAACAGTCTCTCTGCGACTGTCATCCAAACTTTGAATCCTCCTTTCAATCCTAGCTTTTTCCAATTAATTGCCCTTGTCATCACGGAGCGAAATAAGTTTTGCACTTCTTCTAAAACCAGGGGAATAAAGCGTAACGATAAGGTTAAAGTTAAAGCAATTTCGGTGACAGGCAGCTTGAAGCGTCGCAGGGGTTGCATTAGGCTTTCTATGCCAGATGTGATTTCTTCTGGTGCGGTTGTCAGCAGATACAGGTTGGTGCTGTAAATTACGGTAAATATAATTGTACTCAGACGTACAGCCAAATCCAAGGAATAGCGAGTTACTTTGACTGGCCCTTTGTGAAATAGCACATAGCTGTATTTGTGATTACTTGCTGGCTCTTGAAGAATCTTATTAGAGTTTGCTTGCTGGGTTAATATTTGTTCATTAGCTGGGAGGCGGGACTGATAATTTACACCCATTCCATCAGGACTGATGGCTCCGATCGCTAAGACAAAAAACGATAGTATTAATAGCCAACCCATTTGCTGCTGCCATACTCGCCGGGGAATCCTGGCAATCAAGGTGGCAATAATTAATAGTACCACCAGCAGCACCCGCCAAAAGTTGTTAGCTAAAATATAGCTTGTTAAAAAGCTCATCAACCAGGCGAACTTGACTCGCGGATCGATTTTATGCAACCAAGTTTGGGGTTGTTCTAAATAAAGTCCAAGTGGGAGCGATCGCAATAAATCCATTTTAAAATTAGGAGTTAGGAGTGAGGAGTTATACGGATTACCTGGTAGGTTGCATAGAACAAGGGGTTTAAGCTTCTTGTCTCACCCAGCCTGATTTTATGTAGTTTGACTTTAACTCATAACTCCTAACTTTTAACTCTTAACTTTTAACTCCTAACTTCTAACTTTTAACTTATTTTGACGCGAGTTGCTCTATTAACATTACCACTTTCGGCATCACGGACTTTTTTGCTGCGCCATAGTAAAATAATTGGCGTGCCTTTAAATCCTAGCTGTTGCCGGAATTGGCGTTCAATGTAGCGGCGGTAGTTGTCGTTGAAGCGTTTGGAATCGTTGACAAATAGTGCGATCGTTGGTGGTTGGCTACTTACTTGTGTACCATAATAAATCTTGCCCTGACGCCCACCACGAGATGCTGGCGGTGAATGCCAGCTAACGGCATCTGTTAAGACTTCGTTAATAACTGATGTGCTGACACGGCGTTTGTGTGATTCAGCCGCCGTTTTCACCAATTCGAGAATCTTTTCTACCCGTTGTCCTGACAAGGCGCTCACAAAAATTGTTTCTGCCCATTCGGTAAAATGTAACCGTGATTGCAGAGTTTTTTCGTAGTCGTAGATTGTGTAAGAGTCTTTTTCGACAGCATCCCACTTATTAACGACGATGATGCAAGCTCGACCTTCTTCGATAATCCGCCCAGCTAATTTTTGATCTTGCTCAGTGACTCCATCTACGGCATCTATGACTAATAAAACCACATCAGCGCGGCGAATCGCTTTGAAAGCACGGTTAATACTAAAGAATTCTGTGCCGTATTCTATGTGTTTCTTTTTGCGAATACCGGCGGTGTCAATCAAACGGTAGGTTTGTCCCTCTCGTTCAATGACGGTATCAATAGCATCGCGGGTGGTGCCAGAAATTGGGCTGACAATTGCCCTCTCTTCCCCAACAAAAGAATTGAGTAAGCTCGATTTGCCCACATTCGGGCGTCCCACAATTGCTACTTTGATTTCATTCGTGTCTGGGATGTCTTCAATAGCAGGTATGTGATTAACTAACTCGTCGAGTAACTCTCCTGTCCCACTTCCATGAATTGCGGAAATGGGGTAAGGTTCGCCCAATCCTAATTCCCAAAACTCGGCAGCTTGCATTAAGCCTTGTTCTGGGGATTCACATTTATTTACAGCTAGTAGCACAGGTACGGGTTGTTGGCGCATCCATTCGGCGATTTCTAAATCTGCTGATGTGGGGCCTGTTTGACCATCTACAACAAAAATAGCGCCACATGCTTCTGCAAGCGCTGTCATTGCCTGTTGGCGAATTAGTGGTAAAAATTCGGTATCATCATTAAAAACTAAACCACCAGTGTCTACGACTAAAAATTCGCGGCTATTCCAGAAAGCTGGTAGATAAGTGCGATCGCGTGTCACTCCCGGTTCATCATGGACAATCGCCGTTTGTTCCCCGGCGAGTCGATTAACCAGGGTGGATTTGCCCACATTTGGGCGTCCGATAATTGCAACAATTGGCAGTGCCATAAAACCAGGGTAAGTGAGAGACGTAGTATATCACGTACTTACATTTTACTCGCTTTAAATTGGAAGTTTTAATAATTTCACAATCATCCGAGGCTATGTCAAAGAAACCACTAAGAGGTTTTATAGCGCTTCTCAGGTGGATGAATTACGTATACTACATCATATCAAAATACAAAACCTCACCCCCAACCCCTCTCCGATGCTTTGGAGAGGGGAGATAAAGCACAGCTTTATCGGGGTGAGGCTAAGCTGTACCTCACTGTTATTAAGGATATACTACGTAAAACCGTCTCAATTATTCAACTGATAACTGTTGAACTAAACTTCAAAGCAGGGAGAGGTTTATCGAACTCACGTTAATTTAAAAAATAAAAAAGGTAGGAAATCCTACCTTTTACCCAAAAAAAGCATTTTGTAACCAAATACCAAATTAAATATCACATACGCTTTTGACAAATCTATTGCAAAACTATGACAAGGATATGACGTTTAATTTGTAATTGACTTCGCTAGTGCTGCTAGTTGCAACCCAGGTGAATAACTTGCTTCTTCCTTGATCCGTTTAATTTCAGCATCTGTTACCCGCAAATTTAACTTTTGTGCCAACGCCCTGACAATATCTCCCCGGTCAATTACACCAGCGACAGCACCAGCCGGAGAAAGTACGGTAATTCGAGGTAACTGCTCATTTTCTAGCTTGTTAATTACCTCAGCTATCGTTGTTGCTTCAGCAACAGTGGGTATTTCTGTCAGGGGATGCACAATGCTATGTAAGGTTTGGGTTTCCCATTCACTCCTTTGGGTTAAACGAAAATCGTCAATGGAAACTAGACCCCGGTAACGTCCATCAGATGCGGCAAAATAAATCTGTGAGGGAGTGGTTTCTAATAGGTATAAATCGGCAAAGGATCGCAATGTCTGATCGGCATCAATTACCCGAAAGTCACGAGTCATCGCATCAGCCGCCACGACTTTGAGTAGGCTTTCTTGCAATGTAGTTACGTTGTCATAACTGCTGGCGTTGCGGACAGCAAACCAACCTAACAAAGCAATCCACAAACCAAGTACTAATTCTCTAGTCACAAAATCTACAACAAAGCCTAAAGCGATCGCACTATAACCCAAAATTTGCCCAGCCTTTGCAGCCCAGTGTACGGCTTGAAAACGATTACCTGTTATTTGCCATAGTGCTGCTTTTAACACTTGCCCTCCATCTAGTGGTAAGCCAGGAATCAGGTTAAATAAAGCCACCACCAAGTTAATTCTCGCCAAATCTCCGACCATAACACTGAGGGGACTGGTATCGGGAATTACGGTAACTCCTAGACTGAGCAGGAAAAATAGTATGATGCTCACCAATGGCCCTGCGATCGCTACTTGAAAAGCTTTGAAAGGAGTTTTAGATTCTTCTTCAATAGCAGCAATCCCGCCAAACAGAAATAGGGTGATTGAATTAACTTTAATACCTTGCGATCGGGCTACCAAGCTGTGACCCAACTCATGTAGCAACACCGAACCAAATAGCAGCAGTGCCATAACTATTCCAGCACTCCAAGCTATAACAGTCCCCCATTCTTGATAAGCTACCCCAAAGTTAAGAGTTGCCAACCCTAAAATCACAAACCATAACGGGTCTAAAAACAAGGGAATTCCAAATAAAGACCCAATTTTCCAATTTGTTTGCATTACATTGTCCTAAAACTAGATATCGCCAGTAATTTTTATACTGCAATATTTGCGTATATACTTATACATATATTTCCGAGCATCAATTCAATAGTGCCGAGTTACGAAATGCTCTTATTTCTAGAATAGACAATTAATGCCTGTGAGCAAAGCTCTGAAGTGGGGAATTGGGCATTGGCCATCGGGCATAGGTTATTTCTTCCTTACTCCCCTACCCGTCATCTTGAGTGTGTTCGATGGAAAAATTGGCGTTGATGACATCATGGTTCTTTCTCCTGCATAAATTAACTTACATAAGCCTTACAGAGGGGATTAATCCCGTTTCTAAAGCCATATTCCTCCGTTGATGAAGTAGTTGGAATCGTCTCTCAAGAGGAAGGTTAATACCTCCCCTCTCAGTTAGAGTGACTACACGGAGGCTGACTGGCTAATGCTGATGAGTTATTTTGCTGGAGAAAGAACCAAAATCGTTTTTAGGAGTTTTTGTATTGATTGCGGCGTTATATAACGGTTCTTGTTTACCGGAGGTACACCCGTAGGGGTAGGCCACTGCCCTACCCCTAGACCTAGTGATGTAATGTTGTACCGCATGTAAATTTGAACCGCTATAAGTAACGCCTCTCTCATCGCAAAACTACAGACGACCGATGTTAGTCAGTCCTAAAACGATACCAACGCCAACAATATGACCAAAAGCCATCGCTGCAACGAATGTTGGAATACTAATCGGCAGGATGGGGAACTTGGGGCCAACTAGGGGTTTTTCGATCCTAGTACTTAGTAAAACCATTACTAAGCTGCTGATGCTGATGATGATGCCTACTGTAGGATTCCACGCAGGTGTTGCGGGAACAGTTGCGGATGCTGCTAGTAAAATAGATGAAATCAAGCTTTTGTCTCCTAAAATGTAGACCTACAAAATTATAAAATTACCAAGGCACAAAAGTTTTTCGGATAGTTTAGACTTTCTTGATGATTATTATAAATTTGTTAAATTTTTATGCGCGTTAAAATTTGCGGCATCACTCAACCACAGCAGTCTATAGCGATCGCCTCTCTGGGCGCAACGGCACTAGGATTTATTTGTGTGCCAACCTCACCTCGCTACGTGACTACATCCCAAATTCGGGCAGCAGTAACAGAACTTCCGGCTCATATTGACACAATTGGTGTTTTTGCCAACGCTAGTATCCCCCAAATCAGTCAGATAGTTGTTGATTCTGGGTTGACTGGTGTCCAGTTACACGGAGATGAATTACCAGATTTTTGCTACCAATTACGTCAAGCTTTACCCAATATCGAAATTATTAAAGCATTTAGAGTTCGGAGTCTTGAGCATCTTGACACAGCAGCTAATTACACAAATTACGTAGATACTTTACTACTTGATGCTTACCATCCCGAACAACTTGGTGGTACAGGCAAAACCTTAGATTGGACAATGCTAGAGGAATTTAGCCCCAATTGCCCTTGGTTTTTAGCTGGGGGACTAACAGCAGATAATATTATCGAAGCTTTAAGTCAGGTTAATCCCAGTGGCGTTGATTTGTCTAGTGGTGTAGAACGCACACCTGGAGATAAGGATTTAGATAAAGTAGCCAAGTTGTTTAAGAAATTAGGAAGTAGAGAGTAGAGAATGGGGCGCAGGGGAGCAGGGGAAGCAGAACTATTGACCAATGCCCAATGCCCCATGCCCAACTCTTTAAAAGAATGCTGATTGATGGCGAATCAAGTTAAAAAATTCTTCGCGGGTTTTGTGTTCCTCTTGGAACACACCAACCATTGCACTAGTGACAGTCCAAGAGCCTGGTTTTTGAACGCCGCGCATCACCATACACATGTGGCTAGCTTCCATCACAACGGCTACCCCTTGAGGTTCTAGAATGGTCTGGATTGCTTCGGCAATTTGGCGGGTTAGTCTCTCCTGCACTTGTAAGCGACGGGAATACATCTCAACAATGCGGGCCAGCTTACTCAGTCCCACAACTTTTTGGTTGGGAATATAAGCAACGTGCGCTCTACCCATAAATGGCAGCATGTGGTGTTCGCACAGACTAAAGAAATTAATATCTCTAACTAGTACCATTTCGTTATGCCCTTCATCAAAGATGGCATCGTTAACGAGTTCTTCAAGGGATTGGGTGTAGCCACTGGTAAGAAATCGCATTGCCTCGGCCACTCGCTTAGGTGTTTTGAGGAGTCCTTCGCGTTCGGGGTCTTCGCCAACTCCCAATATTAGTGTCCGCACGGCGTTCTTCATTTCCTCCAGATGTTCCTCTTTTGGGGGGGACACGTCAGCTTGTCGCCCGTTGTGGGTGTTGCGATCGGGTCTAGGAGTTATGGCTTCTGCCAAATCGGGAATCAGAGGCGATTGAGAGGAATTGGAACCGTTGGAAGCAATAGTCATGATTAAGTCTTGGTTATGGTTTGAATTTAGTTAGGAGTTATGAGTTATGAGTTATGAGTTATGAGTTATGAGTTTATGAGTTAAAAATTCTAATTCCTAACTCCTAACTCCTAACTTCGCAATTAAAGTGCGCCGGCGCTGGGCATCAGGGTCAATTCATCAATAACTGCCTCTTGTGGTAACAGAACTGTGTAGAGAATTGACTGAGCGACAATTTCCGGGGTTAACATTTTGGAACGGTCTAAGTTAGCATGGACTGTTTCTGTGTCCCAAAGTTCGGTATTGACTGCGCCAGGACAAATAGCTGTGACCCGAATGCCGTGGGTGCGTTCTTCTTGTGCCAGGGTTTGAGAGAGCGCTATCAAACCAGCTTTGCTGACGCTGTATGCTCCCCAACCGGGAAAGGGCTGTTTGGCGGCAATTGAGGCGACGTTGATAATTGTGCCTGTACCCCGATCGCGCATTGAAGGCAAAATCCCCACAATGCACCCAAACACGCTGGTAAGATTTAAGTCAATTACCTGCTGCCAGTCCTCTAGGGGGGTTTCGGTTAAGGTGCCTGTATAAGCTATGCCCGCATTGTTTACCAGAATGTCTATATCACCAAAGTCAAGGGCGATCGCTTGGATCTTTTCTTTTACTTCAAAGATCCGCGCTAAATCTACAGCGTAAGCTTTCGCTTCCACTCCAGTTTGCTCGACTGCTTTTCTTACCGCCTCCAATTTATCCAAAGAACGGCTGACTAAGGCGACATCTATTCCCGCTTTCGCAAAGGCTAAAGCAGTTGCTTTCCCAATTCCACTACTTGCCCCTGTAATCAGGGCGCGTCGTTTTTGCTCAACACTCATGGTGTCTCCCAATTTTTTGCTAGTTCCCAAAGCCTATTACCACCTAATTATCCACACTTCTCGGTTTGGATAGATTAAAGGAATCTAAAAATCTGATGAGTTTCATTAAGTAACTGCTATAATGCAGTGCAATAGTGGGCGTATTTTGGGTTTTACTAGTGAAGACAAAAAATCACCGCCAGGAAAGCCACGCCGTACACTCAAAATTAAATTACTTAATAACACAAAAGCTACTCAATCAAATTGAGTAGATTTACCAAACATGCAAATGCCTATGGCTAGATTGTTAAAAATCTTTAAGCACATAGGCAATTATAGCATTGCTGCTTTGCTAATCAATTATTATGCGGTGCTGTTAGTGGTCAACTTCTGTAAAAACGCCAATTTTGCGGAATTTTTCATAGCGCAGTTGACGGCGTTCTGGAGCGGTTAAACGATTGAGTTCGTCCAAATTTTCTAATAGCACTTGCTTGAGAATGGTAGCGGCTTTTAAAGGATCGGAATGAGCGCCACCAGTGGGTTCGGGTAGTATTTGGTCGATAATTCCCAACTTTTTCAAGTCGTGGGAAATAATTTTTAGAGCAACGGCTGCTTGGGGAGCCTTTCCAGCATCTTTCCAGAGAATGGCGGCGCAGGCTTCGGGAGTGGCGACGGTATAAACTGAGTGTTCAAACATGAGTAGGCGATCGCCTACACCAATACCGAGTGCGCCACCGGAACCGCCTTCACCAATAACTGTGCAGATAATTGGTACATCTAAGCAGAACATTTCCCGCAAGTTATAGGCGATCGCTTCTCCTTGACCTTGATGTTCTGCTTCTACTCCAGACCAAGCTCCTGGTGTGTCGATAAAAGTTAGTATTGGCATACTAAACTTGTTGGCGTGTTCCATTAACCGCATTGCTTTGCGGTAGCCGCCAGGGTAAGGCATTCCAAAGTTACGGGCAATATTGTCTTTGGTATCACGACCTTTTTGATGACCTAACATCACCACAGGTTGCCCACTCAGACGACCGACACCACCAACTAAAGCCGGATCGTCACCACCAGTGCGATCGCCATGCAATTCCATCCATTCATCACTAATAGCCTGAATGTAATCGAGAGTACTGGGGCGACGCGGATGACGAGCGACTTGCAATCGCTGGGACGGGGATAGACTACTGAAAATTTCCTCACGCAGTTGCATGGCGCGTGCTTCTAGTTGACGTATTTGACCAGAAACATCGACGCCATTTTCTTCTGCAAGTTGCCGAATTTGATCGATTCGGGTTGCGAGTTCTGCTAAGGGCTTTTCAAAATCTAACAGTAGCGGTTTACGCTCGGTAGTTGCCATCGTAGGGGTTATAAGTTACGAGTTATAGGTTTTTCAGAGTTAGGAGTGAGGAGTTAGGAGTGAGGAGTTAGGTATTACAAGGAGTGTACTGGTGAAAGTTTTTAACTTTTAACTCTTAAACTTTTAACTCCTAACTCTTACAGTTAAACCAGCAGTGGTCTAAATCCATGTTTTACTGATACCCGACCAATCTGCTCCATTTTGTCTACGGTAATCTGATTCCGTCCCCATGAAAAGTTCGTGTATAACTTCTCAAATTCCAGCAGCATTGATTCGGCAAAACAAGCAAACAACTGGCGGGCTGGAACGTCCATATTGACGATTTTCATAATTTTCCAGTCAATATCTAGGGAATGCTCTACAATTCCACCATTTAACACATGTACACCAGGATGCTGAATTTTCGTCGCTAAGTTTTTCGGATAACCACCATCAATCAACAAACAGGGTTGTTTCAAAGTGGTGGGTTCAATTTCCACGCCTCTGGGCATACTAGCAACCCAAACTACAACATCAGCTAGGGGCAGTGCTTCTGTCAAACCCATGATTTTTCCTCGCCCCAGTTCGCCTTGCAACTCTTTAAGACGTTCTTGATCGCGAGCTATTAGCAGAAGTTCTTGAACATCTGTTTTCGCATCTAGCCAGCGTGTAACTGCACTGCCAATATCCCCAGTTGCTCCACATATAGCAACAGTTGCTTTTGATAAATCAATTCCTAGTTGTTTTGACGCTTCTTCCACCTGCTTACAAATAATGTATGCAGTATGAGTGTTTCCGGTGGTGAAGCGTTCAAACTCTAGTTTAATGTTGCGGACTTGGCTAAACTGCTCTAACTTAAAGTTTTCAAAAATAATTGAAGAAAATCCGCCTAAAGCTGTGATGTTAATGCCGTGCTTTTGTGCATGGGCCATAGCGTTGAGGATTTTGCGTGTTGCGGCTTTGATGCGGCGACTAGCTAGCATCTCTGGCAAAAAGCAAGATTCTACATACCGTCCTTCAATTTGTTGCCCAGTTACGCTGGTAACAATAATGCTATCAACAATTTGCGGTGGGGCGCTACACCAAAAGTCTAGCCCTTGATCGGCATATTCTGGGTATCCCAATTCTTGAGCTACCGATTGAGCGTGTTCTAAACTAGTCAGATGTCCAATTAGACCAAACATGTAGTGATTATTAGGCTTATGCTGTCTCGAAAGGGTGGAATTTAGTAGAGTTGGGAGTTGGGAGTTGGGAGTTGGGAGTTATGAGTTGGGAGTACAACTCATAATTTCTCACCGATCATTCATTCCTCACTCCTAACTTTTTTTAAGCGGCTATGAGTCCGTAGGCTGACAAGCGCATAATATCGCGTGTTGTAAAACCGATGTTACTTAATGCTTCACCGTACTGAATCATAAAGTCTTCTACCAAAGCATCTTTTTCCATTGCCATTGTGTGGGCATCACCCTCTACTTGGTTAAGCATTTTCCAGACTATGGGTAGGTTTTGGCGATTTGCAAGTTCAAGTTCAGCTTTGGATTCTGTAAAGTGTTCTTTCAACCAAACTTCTCCAAAGTTGAGGTGACTATATTCTTCTTTTACGACTCCCTCAGTAATTTTACGGGCAAAATCGTCGGCAACGGGGATGTAAATGTTATATGCTGCGATCGCAAAACATTCAATAATCAAAGACTGAATCAACAAGCAAGTAACAACTTTTCCTGATGCTGCGGCTGTTTGGAAATTTTGGTGTAGTCCAGAGAAAAATTCCTTAGCAAATTGTAAATCTGGGGTTACTTGCAAATTGCGCCCACAAGCTTCAAATCCTTTCTTATGCCGACTTTCCATCTTAGATAGGCGAATCAATTCATCATGAGATTCTGGCAGCAGTTGGGCTAGTGTGATGTAATTCTCATGGGCTTCTTGTTCCCCTTCAATCACGATCGCATTAATCCGGCTATAAGCATCTTTGTATGTTTCGCTCTTGAAATCTAATTCTTTAAATTCGTCTGTAACTTGCTGCATGGTATGTTTACTCCTGTAAAGGAAAGATTATTTGACACCAGGATTCAATTTACCGCATGAACTGAGGGTAATAATCACTGTGGTTTAATTTAACTTAACAAGTAGACTATGTTTATAGATTAACTGTTGCCGAGGGAGATGTAGTAGTAGCAAAACAAATGCTTTGCAGCTGAAGTTATGTCCAAACCAAACCCGAATCTGAAATCTGGCGATTTTTTGAGCCTAGTAGTCTTACTGCTAGGGGCATTTATCGTTCTACTACCTCTGTTTGTGGTCTTTCTCACCTCCTTTGCACCGACGGCCACCAGCCTGGAAAATTTGTCTAAAAATAGCTGGTCTTTAGCTAATTACCGCGTTGCATGGCAACAGGGAAAATTTTTACTGGCGTTTGCTAATTCTACCTTGGTAGCGATCGCTGTGACGGCGTTTCAGATTGTCACTTCTGCTTTGGCTGGTTACGCCTTAGCACGGCTGAAGTTTCGCGGGCGCCAAGCACTGCTATTGGTAGTTTTAGCAACTTTAGTAATTCCCTTTCAGTTATTGGTGATTCCCATCTTTTTAGTTTTGAAGTGGGGACACCTGATAAATACATACTGGGCGCTGATTTTACCCACTGCTGTCAACGGATTTGGAATTTTCTTGTTACGTCAGTATTTCCAGACAATTCCGGTGGAGTTAGAGGAAGCCGCAGCCATAGATGGGGCTAACCGACTGCAAATTTTGTGGCGGGTGATGTTACCTTTAGCCCGTCCGGCGTTGGTGACGCTGTTTTTGTTCACCTTCATCGGTGAATGGAATGATTTGTTTAAACCTTTGGTGTTTACGACACGACCAGAATTAAGAACGGTACAACTGGCGTTAGCTGAGTTTCAAGAGCAATTTACGAATAATTGGCCGTTGATGATGGCGGCAGTGACAATAGCGACTGTTCCAGTCATGGTATTATTTCTCATTGGTCAGCGTCAGTTTATTCAAGGTATAGCTACGACGGGAATTAAGAATTAGTATCGCTAATGTGGGAATAACTTTTATACAAGCGATCGCCAATATAGCAAATGCGATCGCCGATACTTTATTAAATTACGAATTACGAATTAGTAATTACGAATTATGAACTCCCCCCTCCTTAACTAGTCTCCTGAATTTGCAGACGGATAGTGTGTTCAGTCGCACCACTAAGTTGCAATTCCATGATTTCACCACCCAGAGGTTCCAAGCAAGTGAGGAGCGATCGCAAGTTGGGTGTACTTGCACCTGTATCTACATATAATCGATCTGCTAAATTACCGATTCGTTTCCAAGTCATGTACAATTTAGCGATCGTTTGTTCAATTTGCGATGCTTGATTTACCAAATCAGCAGCAATGCTCAAACAGCCGACTCTTTGCGCTTCTTCTAAGGCTGTTTCAATATCAACATCTTCCTTCGTCAGCGCCTGAACTTGAGCCGCCCCTTTGAGATATTTGGCTAAGTTACGCGCTTCGGTAGTTACCTGTTTGAGGGTATCGACATCAGGGTTAGCAGCAATTTCTTTCTGGATAAACTTTTGGTGCGATTCTGGTAGTTTTTCCATTTCCTTCACCAGTGGGGCAATGTAGCGTGGAGGAAGGGTGTTATCTGCTGCTTTTTCTTTGACTGCTTCGGGTAATAAATCTGAGGACATGGCTGTCCATTCATCGCTGAGTTGACGGACTTCGCGCCTGGTGATGCGATCGCCTTTTTGGGCGGCTTCACTCACCATCTGTTGCACTTCTGGGACTGCTTTGGCGGTTTCAACAAAAGCCCGTTTGCTGAAGTTGTTTACAGTTGCGGGATCAAGTTTACCGTCTTCGATCAGAGTATCGGCACTATTGGCCAGTTGAATCCATGAGTATGCTTGACTTTTGCTGATTTCCCGTTCTTTTAGCCATCGCAGAAAGCCAGTACCGCGTCCGTCACCACCGACTTTCTCTCTGTCGCGGATAGCCCGTAAAATTCGCCCCCGCCAGATTTCAGTTTGCAAATCAAAGCGATCGCATACCTGCCAAGCTACTTCTAGCTGCTGTTGAAAATCTGACTCTAGAATCTGTTCATCTTCTGGATCGGGCAGTTCAAAGCTGATATCTGCTGGCTGTAGTAAAGCAGCAGCAAGGTCGTTGATGGAGTCGGTGTCTTGCACGATTGATGACTAACTAGTGGATGCGATCGGCTTATTATGCCACAATCTGTGGACTCTCACTTAAGGGGGAGTACGGTATTTTGAGTTACAACAAATAGACATCTCCGACAATGAATGTAGAGACGCGAAATTTCGCGTCTCTACAAGGGTTTCATGTTACGCATATTTAATTTCGGGAGATGTCTAATATAGTAGGAAGGCGTAAACCACCTTTGTAAAGTCTTTAATTTATCAGAGACAATAAAAATAAAACGATGAATCAGGTAGACTACCTCCGCATAAGTTTAATCGATCGCTGCAATTTTCGTTGTCAGTACTGTATGCCAGAGGGAGTAGAACTGGATTATATTCTCAAGCAACAGCTATTGACTGATGAGGAACTACTGACCTTAATTAAAGAGGTATTTATTCCAGTCGGCTTTAAACGGTTTAGGTTGACTGGGGGTGAACCCTTATTGCGTCCGCGCCTGGTAGATTTAGTAAGCGCGATCGCAACTCTTCCCCAAACTCAAGACCTCTCTATGACCACTAACGGTTTTTTGCTGGCTCCGATGGCACAAAACCTCTACAATGCTGGTTTGCGACGAATTAATATTAGTCTAGACTCTCTTGATCCCGACATTTTTGATCAAATTATCGGTAATCAGGGGCGTTCTCGTTGGCAACAAGTTTGGCAGGGGATTCAAGCTGCCCATCAAGTTGGATTCGACCCTCTGAAGCTGAATGTGGTGGTGATTCCTGGCGTTAATGACCACGAAGTTCTCGATTTAGCCGCCCTGACAATTGACAAACAGTGGCACGTTCGATTTATTGAATTTATGCCCATTGGTAATGTGCATTTGTTTGGCGATCGCGGTTGGGTATCTTCAGCCGATTTACGCCAACAAATCCGCGATTGCTGGGGCTTGACAGAATCACAAGTTTGTGGTGCAGGTCCTGCTGATGTCTTTCAAATTCCTGGTGCGAAGGGGACACTGGGATTTATTAGTCAAATGTCGGAATGTTTTTGCGATCGTTGTAACCGGATGCGCCTTAGTGCTGATGGCTGGCTGCGTCCCTGTTTATTAAATGAAACCGGTCAAATAGATTTAAAAACTGCTTTGCGTTCTGGCACTAGCACTACTCAATTACAAGAGCAAGTCAGGCATTTACTGGCTATCAAACCAGAAATTAACTATAAAGGGCGCGATTCTGGCATTTCAGGTACATATACCCGCACCATGTCGCAAATTGGTGGATGAAAATAGTTAGAAGTTAGAAGTGAGGAGTTAGGAATTATCGTTTTTCAACTCATAACTCATAACTCCTAACTCCTAACTGTTTAAGCTTGTCGTGAGTAGTATTCCACCACAAGTAGTTCATTAACTTGTAGTGCCACCCATTCTCGCTCAATAACGCTGTTGACTCTACCAACCAACTTATTTTTGTCAAACTCCAAATGACTGGGGAGGTTTGCCAAACCGGGATATTGTAAGTTAGCTTCCACTAACTTCCGTGATTGTGCGCGATCCCTGACTGCAATTACTTCGCCAGGACGGCATTGATAGCTAGCAATATTAACCACACGACCGTTAACAGTTACGTGACCGTGATTTACCAATTGACGAGCTCCTGGGATAGTCGGGGCTATACCCAAGCGGAAAACGGTATTATCCAAGCGCATTTCTAGTAATTGCAGCAGCACTTGTCCGGTAGAACCAGTAACACGTCTGGCTTTCCGCACATAGCGCAGCAATTGCTTTTCAGTCAAACCGTAGTTGAAGCGGAGCTTTTGCTTTTCTTCTAAACGGATAGCATACTCAGAGCGCTTCTTGCGGTTCTGACCATGCATACCAGGTGGGTAAGCGCGTCTGGCGCTTTTACGAGTTAATCCTGGTAAGTCGCCCAAGCGGCGGACAATTCTGAGGCGTGGCCCTCTATATCGGGACATGAGTTTCCTTAATCTAATCCTGTTTAAACTTTACCCAAACATTCCATTTTGACATTCCCCCGATTAATAATCAGAGGATTCTTGGTTCTTTGATGCTGCTTGCTTTGGTATGACGTATCATACCAATGTAGAGGCATCAACTTTTTCGCCAGTTGCTTTAAGTCGGTATCGACACACTAGCTGCCAAGCCTGAATTCCGGCCTGTCACGCCGTACTCCTGCCAATAAGTTTTTTGTGTTTATTTAGTTTTGTAGGCTACTCAATCATCAGATTGGTTTACGCAGTATTCTTACTCTGAAATACTTTTTACGTTGCCTACTTATCTTTCAAACAGTTATATTAACACAATTTCCGGCATAATTAATTATGTCTATACCTTGCTACTGCCGAAATTCTTTAATTACAGAGGATTTTTAAGATATTTGAGTTAGCATAACTTTGGGTGTTTGGAGAATGGCAACGTTAATGAGCAACAAAGCGGTTAATAGAGGTAAGAACAAACAAGCCAGTTCCACCTCCAGGATTTTAACAGTATCAGTTTTGGCTATAACTGGATGCTTGGCAACGATCTTACCCAATACAGCGATCGCTGCTTCCTACAACAATGATTATAGTGTTTGTGCGGGTCGCCTTTTAAAAGTGGGTGTAACGGCAGGAGCGGCTTCACTTGGTTGTGCAGCAGCACTGCGTCCAAGGGATTTGGCTGCTTGCGTGGTTAAAATTGAGAAGGGAACCCAAATTGCCGCGACAGATGCGCTTTCTTCTTGTGGGAAGGCCCGGCGTCCTGAGGAGTTAGCTACCTGTGTAGTTGGCGTCAGCTTAAGTACCAAGGAAGCAGCTAATCCGGCAGTTCTAGATTACTGTGGACGCAGTTTGTTACCCGTGCGCTTTGGGCAGTGTGTGGTTGGCTTGCGTAGTCAAATCGACTTTCCCGCTACACAGGCGTTAGATACTTGTATCAGTGCTGATGATAGTGTTATCGGTGCTTCATCTTCGTCTACACCGTCAACTATAATACCTGCCGGTTCAAGTCCAAGTTTAGAGACTACCCCATTTCCAACGCAACCAAGTGTTCCAACGCAACGGATTGTTCCAACGCAACCAAGTGTTCCAACACAACCGGTTATTCCAACGCAACCGATTTTTCCAAGGTAACCCGGTAGGGCGAATTAATTACAATCCTTTGTAATTGACTGAAAATACAGGTTAATTAGTAGGGTGGGTATTATAACATCCACCCTACTGATTTCTCAATTTTAAATTGATGGATAAGCTGTTCCACATTTAAATTGCAGAAGCAAAAATATCTATATAAAACCATAATTGCCCTCTGCTTGCAAATTATCAGAGAGATCGGTCTAAAACCCTGTCATAAAGGACGGCTTTTTCCGAGATTTTGCTACAATAAGGTAAGTCGCCATAAAGCATTGGGAGACTTATTTTCGGACGTTGAGAGACTGTAAGACTACTTAGTAGCGAGTTTCGATGAAGCGTCAAGGAATTCCTCACTCCTTTAAGAAGAGAAGGTATGTCAAGCAAAGTAAACACTTACAAGACAAAAGTCACAAGGGATTTGGTTACTTTTGTACTAAAATTAATAGTACAGTGTTACACTGTAAATATACCAAGGATCTCGCTACTTTTAAGCAACCGGCAAAATCAGTCAAAAGCTTATAAATTAAGCTTTTTGAATTTGGCGTAGCGTTACTAGTATAGTGGACGCCCAAATAAACCACCATCTTAAGCTAAAAATCTTTTAATTTGCATCCTCAAAAAAATGAATCTCTTGTGGGGTGGGCTGAAAAGCCCGGCCTAGTTGTGCAAATTAAATGCGCGACAGCTTATTACAGCCAGAAAGCCCAAAATTAAAGCATAGGTGACTTTTGAGAGCCAGTTGCTACCCTGGCTTAAGGCTAAGAGGAAACAAGTCGGCACTGCAAGGGCGTACTGGCTCAAGATTGACTTTTGATTTCCGCGGTATTGTACTAGTCTTCCCTTTGTCCAAAAACTGTTTGTAAAATTACTGGAATACCTCCATCTTGGTGATATTTATCTGCCCAGGCACGGATAACTTCATCCAATTCTTCCATAGCCTGCTCCATTTTTTCTGGGAGGATATCAAGTTCTTCTAGCAAGCGCATGGCATTTCGCCGCCGTTCTGCCCAATTTTTCATCATGCGGAAATACCGAGCGGTATCTTCTACCATGATGTAAGTGCGTTCTTGATCGTCTGCTGGGGCATAAAAAGGACGGGTAAGAGCATAGAAGGGCATTCCCCAAGGAGAATCAATGCGTGTTACCGTTCCTGAATAGAGTAGACGGCGCTTGATATGCTCACCCAAGGCTTCACTCAAAGGCATTTGGTGTTCGGGTGGCAAGTCTTCTTGCGATCGCCTGTGCAAAAACTCAATCAAATCCAGAAACTCAAAGGAGCTAACTAACTGGGCATCAGGTAGATTACTTGGCAGTTTTTGCTCAATTTGTCTTTTTTCTTCACTTGTCAGACTGGTACCAGGAACGCGCGATCGCCCCGGTTGCCAAGGATACTTTTCTAGCCAGACATAAGGCAATTGAATTAAATAGCGCGGTTCTTGAGAACCCAGCATCTTTAATAGTTTGCCTTCTGTTAGAGCCTGTCTGACTTCTTCTACAATAATTTTTACCCGTTTCGGCTCTAGGTGGTGCAAATGCCCTGTCATCCGCAGGTTTTGCCCCTGCTCTAGATAGGTCATGTAAATTGCACACTTTGCTGCTGTTGCGGCTGCGTCTAAAAATGCCCCATGCCTGTGCCCACTCGTCCGCATGGCACTAAAAGCCAGATAAAGCATGATCTGATCCATCGCACTGGGGTCAAGACGTTTGATCAGATCTATGTCGTTACTCATATTACAGACAATTGAATAGCACGTTTACACAATTTTTAATGGATTGAAAATAGGTAGTATACACCTGGCTGAAGGCGATGTTTTTACTTCAGACTATATTAGTATGCGATAACTATGAAATCCGTGGTAGTCCAAACTACCATTTTCACATATTTTCTGGTATTCAGGCAGATTTAGTTATGGTTGCTATAACTGTCTGGAGTATCTAACCGGAAAATTAGAGATATCACCAAGTCGAGCTTGACGACGGTTTAAATCCCAAAAGTCAACTGTGTTGCAAGTAATCTACAAAGCTTTTAAGTTCTCTGGGGTTTTTCTCATCTTGCAAGAGCAACAACGTGAAGCTGTTTACACCTTAATTATGGCACTATGCCGACTCGGAGTAAAAACTAGCTGTCGTGGTTCATCGCTTGATATCTGTTACTCGAAAAAGATGGTTTTTATTCAGCTTTGGCGAATTATTTTTACCACACAAATGACTAGAAATAATTGGGACTGGTCTAAAAATAAATCGCTGACCAGGTGTAGAAACATTCAGAGGTTGAGCCACACGGCTCGTTGCAAACTATCATCTTGTTCATAACCTCATGTGATGTCTCACCCGTCTAAGCCGTTGGCTTGAGGGAAGATAGTAGACATCAAGTAGAATTAATTCCAATTTCCAAAATACCTGTTTTTTTTTCACATATCGTTCCTTATCATATCATTTTTTTTTGGTTTTGTCATAAATTTATGTGTCTTAAAATTTAAAAATAATGCCTATTTAAATATTTTTTATTTTTGTTAAATCAAGGCTTTATAATATTTTATTTTTCCTCCTAAATTCAATTCATAATTATCTTTTTATGTTGATAATTTTACACAGAAAACCTCGATTGAGTCTGAATTAATCGCATAGCTATTAGGCTTTGCTTATCATGCTAATAGCCTAATGATTAGTTATTAGCCAAATATATAATAAAACATAGTGGATTTTATTTCATGATTATTTAGATATTTTTTTCATGAAATAATAACTTTTCATGATTTAACTAATTCATTGGCTACTTTCAAGTATATTTTTCCCTCCCTGCTTTATATATTTGACGGATGTTGAATTATGTAAATAAAAAGAAGAGAATCCGCAGCTAGCGACGATATAAGCTTCTTTTTATAGGCGTCTGGGCGATCGCAGACCAAATTGACTAGTACATACCGACAGAAATAAAGATACCATCTCACCAAACACAATAAGGAAGTGGCTCTGAATAATTAAAGGTTTGTAGCAAGCGGCTCTAGCCCTATTTTAAGGTCTGAAGGTTTACTAAAACTCAATTTAATTAATTTTACATTACGTAACATAGTTTAATTTATTCTTGCCCACTTAGTGAGTGTACCATGCTTAAAAACCGGGTTACTCTAAATACTTGTGCTAGTTATTGATCTCTTAGTTCCAAAACGTGCTGCAATGGTCTTAACTCCTTGCTAATCTCGTGCTAGAGCAAGTACTCGTGCTTAATTGCTTGAGTCAGTACTACTCATACTGCTTATATATACGTGTTTTCTCTACCTGTATCAGGCTAAATCCCTAAAAATATATTACTAGTCAAGTTATTCTGATTACTGCTGACTTATGTATTAAGTGTTATCTCCACCTATACAGCAGTCGTAAATTATTGGTAAAAACAGAGATCCCCGGCAACTTTTACGAAGCGGGGGAGCAAGTTTTGTCAAAGATGATTTAGATAAGTTGCAACTAGGCGTATTCGCGTCAGGATTGGTGTCCAGAGTGATGGAAGCTAATTTACCTCCCACCACACCTAAACTGATTGAACTCGTCATTTAATTGGTGGGGCTAGAGGGTTTAACCTGATTTCGCATTGTTTCAAAGCTGAAAGCAGCCGCGCCAAAGGTTACTAACAACACTCCCAGAATTTGCACAATATCCAAATTTTCTTGAATGATTAATCCAGCGAAAATCACGGTTAAAACTGGGATGGTACCACCGATGAGCGCCGATCGCGAGCCACCTAGTTTACTAATACCAACATTATTTAGCAAATAACCTGCAAGAGTCAAGACACCCAAAATAAATGCGCTTAAAACCAGTTCCAGCATCTTAGAGGGATCAACCACCAAATTCCAACTGCTTGGTAAAGGTAGCATCAAGCAGATAAAGCTCAACAGCAACATGGTGGCGAAGTTAATTAAAGTAAAAGTCACGGGATGCAGTTTGCTAGCACAAACCCGCGTCAGAATTATGTAGGCTGCAAAAGCGACGCCCGAAAGAATGGCGGCGCTGCTTCCCATTGAAATATTACCTATACCTGGGCTGGGAGAACCTCCCAAAACCAACAATTCACCACAGCAAATTGCGGCGATCGCACTGATGCGAAATGTCGTAGGGCGATCGCGGAACAGAAACCACGACAATAGACCACTAACCATCGGATAGATAAAGAACAGTGCGATCGCCATTCCAGTTGTGACTTGAGCGATCGCAATGTATATGAGAACCTGAGACAAAAACAAAAAGCAGCCACTCACAACTGACAACAGCAAAATCTGCTTGGTAGCTGCATTAGCAGGTGTGGGATTTCCTCTAACCGAAGCGGCCAAGTTTTCTAAGTCTTGCCATAAGCTTGGGTGTAGTATCGGAGATAACAATACCAACAGTGGTACTACTACCATAAACCGTAGGGTCAAAATTAAGAAAGTATTGCCCAAAGTCGGCGGCAGTAAGCGTTCTACCTCTAATACTCCAAAAATCTGGGAACCTTCGTGGAAAATTATCTTGATAGCTACGTTGTAAAGCGACGATAGCACTGCGGATAAGACAATCAACAATAAACCGATTTGGAGCGACGATACACCAGAGGAATTGCGCGATCGCGGTTGTGGAGGTTTTGTTTCTGGCTGCGGCTCTACCGCAGTAGAAGGCGCGGATTTAGCTTTGCTCTGCACCACATTCCTGCGGAGGAGAGAAATGGATTCAGCAGCGTTTCTCCTCCGTGAAGGTTGTATTCCTTCCGGCTGTGGTACAGATACAGTCGGAGGTTCTGATGTCGTTTCCTTTTCCGATAAGTCCTTATTGAGGACAGAAATTGGTTGAGCAGGATTCGGCTCTGATTTAGTTTCCGTTTGGGACAAGTCTTGGCTGGGAGCAGAAATTGGGTTGGCGCCGTTTTCTTTAACAACAGTCGGCTCTGATGTCGTTTCCCTTTGGGACAAGTCTTTGTTGGGGACAGAAATTGGGTTGACGCCGTTTTCTCTAACAACAGTCGGCTCTGATGTCGTTTCCCTTTGGGACAAGTCTTTGTTGGGGACAGAAATTGGGTTGGCGCCGTTTTCTCTAACAACAGTCGGCTCTGATGTCGTTTCCTTTTGGGACGAGTCTTTAGTGGTGATAGAAATTATGTTAGCGACGTTTTCTCTAAGAACCGGCTGCTGTGATGTTGTTTCCCTTTGGGACAAGTCTTTGCTAGGGACAGAAATTGGGTTAGCGCCGTTTTCTTTAACAACAGTCGGCTCTGATGTCGTGTCCTTGGGTGAAAATTTATTAGCGATCGGGGAAATTGGCTCAGGGGAATTTCTTACTGCTTCGCCAACCTGTGGCGGGGATGTCTCAAAAGAACTGTTTTTTTCTGGCTCGGTAAATTGTAAAACAGTAGGTGTACCTGCTGTTGCTGTTTTGCGTGAAGCAACTTCAATAGTTTTTTCTAGTTCTCCATGCAGGCGATTAACAAACTCCGCCAAAATCGTTTCCCCTTGCTGCTGCTGGCTGTACATCCGTGACAACTGTTGGGAAAGATTACTTTGATAGTTCTTCAGTTCCTGTTGCAGCGAGTTAAAGGTAACAGTAACGGTATCATCCAAGCTGTCAAACATGTGTTCGACTTTTTCATTGATTTCACCCACTACATTGCTACTTACTTCAGCCGACTTAAGCGCAGCTTGATCGTAAGACTTGCCCTCTACGGTTTGGTTAGCTAAAGTTGTCAGAGAGGATTGCAGTTGTGAAGATATATGCTTTGCCAGAACTTCTGCCAGTTGCCGAATTAACACTTGCTGCTCAGTAATTTGGCGCACTTGTTGTAAATGCTCTTTTTCTTGTAGCAAGCTTTGAATGTCATCAGATAACCGATTTTTTTCTGACTGAAGCCGCTTTACGTCTTCCTGCAATCCTCTGAGGACACTCTGCTGAAGATTTTCTAAGTCTTCAACTACAGCCCAAAGAGCATTTTCTGCTGCTCTGGATAGCTCGCCTCTGACTCTCGGGTTTTCTGGTTGCTTCTCGAATCGCCCCATTAGCTTCTAACCTCTAACACCTTGACGATAAAGCTGCTTCTGGTACACTTTATTGGCGCTCATACTAATTCTTGTATTTTGTCAGATAAATTAAAAATTTTAACAGCACTTCCGCATTTCAACGTAATTCTGTCATACTGAACACAAGTTGGCAAAGCATCAAATTTTCCCTACTGCTTGATACACAGTGTTTTCTTGAGCATTGACAAGTATTTTGTGATTCGATTTTAGATTTTGAATTGCCCGTATGGCTGTAAGCCGCTTGAACTCCAACCTTTTTGTTTTGGTCAGTTTAATTTAGATCAACTATTTGCTAATGAGATTTTTACTTTTAAATAAATCTCGCTGCAAATAAATATTTGTTGTTTTGCTACCAATAGTAATTCTCAAAGACTTGCAGATGGGTGCGTTATTGCCACAAAATTGTCTGACTTGCGAAATTAACTGTAAATTCGTGTGGAATGTAACTTGTGTGACAGTTTATATCTCTAAATTGAGATTAAATTATCTTTTTGTGGAAATTCAAAGTTACGCTATCCCCTGCACAACATTCTAATGAATGAGCAGCAGTTCTGCAAAAATACGCTTTTTTGGGGAGCATCCCAATTTTGGCTTAAATATTTTCTCTCACCCCCAGCCCCTCTCCTCTCCCAAATGAGGGGAGACATAATTCTAGTTTCCCGAATCCCAAATGATGGGATTCAAGGTTAGGGGATGAGGGCTATCAAGGTTTTTGCACCTGACGGGATGCTCCCCTTTTTTGGCGTTGTTGCAGTCGAGGTTCTGCTTTGAGTAGATGCAGTAGAGCAAAAAGTTAGGAAAATATTAAGTAAGTGGGTCAAATTAAATATAAAACCTCACCCTCAATCCCTCTCCTTATTAAGCTGTTCCACATTTAACTTGCATAGTTATGGCGGGCAAGATGCCCACCCCACAAGACTTTGATTTAATTTGATTATGCAATTTAAATGTTTTTCAGCTTATTGTCGGGGGAAGCCGGAAGCAGGGTGAGGTTTGCTGTTATATTTAATTACGACTATCTACTGAATAATTCTTAGAGAAATAAAATCCGGGCGATGCTAAAGATGGCAGCGCTAAGGACAGCACTCACGGGGATTGTAATTAGCCATGCGGCGGCAATGCCTTTTAGTGTTTGAAACTTAATCGAATTGATATTTTGCACTAGTCCAATACCAACTACACCGCCGACGAGAGCGTGAGAGGTGGAGACTGGTAAACCTAATCGGGAGGCGATGAGGATGGTGGTAGCAGTAGCAAGTTCGGCACAAAATCCACTACTAGGTTGCAAGGCAATAATGTTTTCGCCAATAGTGGCGATGACTTTTTTACCCCAGACAGCTAAACCACCAACAATACCAGCACCACCAAGGATTAAAATCCAAATGGGGATCGTGATACCATCTGTAGGTACGCTGCCAGTGCGATTGATGTAGACGATCGCAGCTAAAGGAGCGATCGCATTTCCCACATCATTAGAACCATGAGCAAAGGCGACAAAGCAAGCACTTAGTAGTTGGAAGCGGGCGAATAATCTTTCTACGGGATTTTGGATTTTAGATTTTGGATTTTGGATTGATGGTAATTCCTGAGTCTGGGGTGGAAATTTTTCCTCGACTTCTCCCAAATCTCCCAATTGTCGCCAACTAATTATTGTAAGTCCAACTGCTGCTACTGCACCGGTTAACAGTGGGATGTCGTAAGCCGGGATGTTGAAACCAAGCTCAATTACAAAATTGGTTAGCGGTTGAGTCAGCGATGGTAATACAATTACGCCGAATATACCTAGCAGTAAAGTACTCAACCAGGGAATCCACTCTTGTAACTGCACTACTTGATTGGGTTGATCTAAAATCCAGTGCTTGATTTGACTGTAGAATAAAGCAGCGATCGCACCACTAATTAACGGCGTTAAAACCCAGCCAATGCTAATCAAGCCAATTGATGACCAATCAATTGCACCTACTCCCAAAGCTACCCAACTAAATCCAGCGATCGCACCAACAACCGCATGAGAAGATGAGACTGGTAAACCGCGTGATGTGGCAATTTGCAACCACACACCACAAGAAATTAGCACCGTTACCATCCCAACAACAAATATTTGGGGTGTAGCTGTGAATAAGGCGGGATTGGCAATTTTCGTTGCGAGAGTTTCCGTTACCTCATGTCCAAACAATACAGCACCCGTAAACTCTAATATCCCAGCAATTATTATCGCTTGTTTGAGGGTGACAGCTTTGGAACCTACAGAAGTTCCCATCGCGTTAGCAACATCGTTTGCTCCGAGATTCCAGGCGACGTAGAAGGCTAGTAGGGCGACTGCAACTAGGGTAATAAGCATTTTTTGGGGGAGCAGGGGGAGCAGGGGGAGCAGGGGGAGCAGGGGGAGCAGGGGGAGCAGGGGGAGAAAAATTGCTTCCTCGTCTCCCTCATCTCCCTTTTATGGATAAATTAAGATTTTATAAGTATCCGGTGTGGGTGCGATCGCAACTTCTACAGCTGCTGATAAATCTTTTAATGGATAGCGATCGCTAATCAACGCTTGCACGTCAATTCGCTGATTAAATACAATATCGGCTGATAGACTCTGAAGCCGATAAGATGAGCTATAACTCCCTATCAAGTCAATTTCTCGACGGTAGAGGATATTGGGATTAATGGGAATTTCCACCTCATCCGGGAATTCCGCGAAAAATAATATTTTGCCACCTTTGCGGGTACTATCAAGTGCTTGAAAAAAGGCTTTCTCGCTAGGAACAGCCAGCAGGGTAATATCAACACCCAGTCCACCAGTTAGCGCAGAAATTTTGGCGGGTAAATCGGGATCGCGAGCATCAAAAGCCGCCTCTGCACCGACACTCAAGGCTTTTTCAATTCTAGAGGGTAGTAAATCGGTAGCGATCGCTTTTGCTCCAAAATACTTTACCAACATGATAAACATTAACCCAATTGGCCCAGCACCAGTAACTAATACAGTTTGTCCTGGGCCAATTTGGGCTTTTTTCACAGCTTTCAAGCAGCAGTTAGTTGGTTCTACAAAACTCGCTTCTTCAAAACTGATATTATCCGGGATGGGAATTAGCCCGCCATTTTGGACAATATGTCCGGGAACTTTGACATAATCGGCAAAACCGCCGCCACTGGCGTTAAAGCCTGCGGTTGTGGAAATGTTTTTGTAAACATCGCACATGGAAAAATTATCATTTAGGCAGTAAGCGCAACGCATACAGGGGATGTGGTGCATCACTGCTACTCGTTGTCCAACTTGCCAACCTTTTACATCATTGCCTAATGCTGCGATCGTGCCAGCAGTTTCATGTCCAAAAATGCGCGGCGGTTCATATAGTGGATAACGAATTTTCTTAATATCTGACTGACACAACCCCACAACCCGCACCTGTACCAGCACTTCATCTGGTTCCAGGGTTGGAACTGGGATATCTTCGTAAGACAGTTGATTAACGCCTCTAAATACCTGTGCTTTCACGTTGGTTTTTCCCGCTCAACGATACTAGATGTAACATTAGTGGTGAACGTTAAGCTATCAGGTTTAAGATTTGTGTGTCTTAGCCTGTTCTAATTCTGTTTCTAAGCTTTGTTCAAATCTTTGGAATGCTTTGATATCCGCCGATGAGAGGTTTCCTTGAATTTTGCCATTCTGAAGCCGCAGAATCTCCCCTCGGTTGTCCTTGGCAGTAATTGTTAAAACTCCCTGATTCTGCCAGAGTCGATAGCGCTCTCCCTCAAAATATAGGCCCCCTTCTAGCGCCACCTTGCCTAATTTCTCCAAGGCTTTTTTAGCAGTTTGGAAAACACTCTGGCTATATTTTATGCCATAAAACCTTAGTGGCGAATATTGGTACTTCTTTGTTGAGCAGATCAAGTAGATCGACAAAAGTCAGTGGTGGCTTTTTTAAATCTTGAGACCATCGCTGCATTACTTGAACTATGGAATCTGGGTCAAGATCGTAAAGGTGAGTAAGAAAGGTATCTGGGTGCTTGGCTTTTACATTCCAAGACCTCAGATCCTTTTCTTTAAAATCTTTGAGATTTGAAGTAACAATTATATTAGCCTTAGCTGTTACAGCAGCAGCAAGAACATGGCGATCTCTAGGGTGATTTGTCATGACCTCAGCTAACCCATCTGGTACTTCGATCATTGCTTCTGGAAAGGCTGCTTTAATTGTCGCCTCAAGCTTCATTGCTCTCTCAACTGACATCTTCCGTGTAATTACAAGGTTGCGAGTTGCACCATCAAGAATTTCCTGCGACCAATAAGGTAAATAATAACCAGCCCTAGCACAACGAAGTAGAATGTCACGCAGGTACATGGGGAACATAACACAAGAGTCTAATAGAACAAGCTGTTCAGCCATTTTGTTGGTTGAATTACTCCTATTCGTAGAATCCTGCTTCTTGGCTCATCTGAGTTAGCTCAGTTAAGAGTTGATCGCGTTTCACATCCCGTTGGTGTTTGTAATTCATTAAATCATCAAAACGAACCCGTCGATGTGAACCCACCTTAATGTGAGGAATTTCACCTTGTTCTAATAACTTGATCAGGTATGGGCGTGATACATTAATAAACTCAGCGGCTTGTTGTGTCGTCAATTCCTGTTGTTGAGGAATTATAGATATAGCCTTACCTGATGCCATTGCGTGGACAACTTGAACCAGCACTTGATAAATTGGCTCAGGAATGTTAATTTTTTCTCCGTTAGCTCCTACCAGTTTCGCCTGAAAATCTTTAACGCTCAGTATGCGCTCCAGTTCTTTGATAGATTGAGCTTCTAGCTGTGGAGATATTACAGAATCTAAAGACATGTTCTGTTTTAACATCATATTAGTCTACTAGTGTGTTGCAGGGTTTGTCATTAGCAATGCAATTTACACTGTTAATCTTATTCACCATCTTAATCCTACACACTACACAAACGAAATATCCGAAAAATAAAATAAATTATCTTGTATGATCCCAAGCTATCTGGAGAAAAAATGTAAAAACTCCAGTGAGGTTAAGGGATGGTTAATCAAACCTATACATCTAATGTCTTAGTTATTGGTAGAGGAACCGGAAGAACTGCAACTGCTATCCAAGCGGCGCGACGGGGAGCCAAAGCTATTCTGGTGAGATAGGATTACAGCTTCCGTAACGCTGTATTATTTTTGAATATTTTCTCAAGATTTTCTTCTTACGCTAGCAATGATTATTCGCCATGCGACTGAAACTGACTTGCCTGCAATTGTGGCAATTTATAATGCCGCAATTCCTAGTGGCATGGCAACTGCTGATTTAGAGCCTGTATCCGTGGAAAGTCGCCTGACTTGGTTTAAGGCGCGATCGCCTTCACAACGCCCACTTTGGGTAATCGAAGTAGAGGGAGTAATTGCTGGATGGTTGAGTTTCCAATCCTTTTACGGGCGGCCTGCCTATAATACTACTGCCGAAATTAGTATTTACATAGCCCCTGGCTTTCATCGATGTGGTTTGGGACGGCAACTATTAGCACAAGCAATTAGTGAAAGTCCTAGTTTGGGTTTAAAGACTCTACTATGCTTCATTTTTGCCCACAATCAACCCAGTTTAAAACTTTTTGAAACATTTGGTTTTCAACCTTGGGGACATTTACCTAAAGTTGCCGAAATTGATAGTGTTGAACGGGACTTAGTAATCATGGGACTCCGAATTACTAAACCTGTTGTTTAATTGGATAGCAACAATATTAACAACGCTGTAACTGTGTTAACAACACAACAATTTCATCAATTGCCTGCCGCACAACTGTTGCAGATTGTTCTGATTGATTGACGAGAATACTAAAAACCAACGGCTCATATTTAGGCGCATTCATATATCCAGATAGAGAAACTATACCCGTTAACGTGCCTGTTTTTGCTTGGACAATTCCCTCAGCAGGTGTATCTTGAAAACGGTTTTTTAAGGTTCCACTTTTACCCGCCACGGGTAAAGATGCGCGATATATATATGCTGTTGGTGTTCTTGCTATCCCTCGCAAAGTTTGTACAAAAGCTTCTGGTGTCACTAAGTTACGACGTGATAAACCCGAACCATCTACTAAAATATAATTTGCTGGATCAACTCCCAATTTAGTTAAACTCGCTTTCACAACTGCCAAACCGACATCAGCGCTAGTTTGATTTTTTACTCTGGGTTTTTCTACAGCTAATGCTCTCAACAAGGCTTCAGCATAAAGATTATTACTATTCTGAAGAGTTTCCATTAATAATTCAGATAAAGGTGGCGACTCTACAAATGCTATTTCCTTTTGATTCACACCACCATTTATTACTAATGTTTGCCCCAAAGAGATTTTTTCTGTTGCCAAAGCTGCACGGAAGCGCCGTAAAAAGTAATAATTAGGGTCAACTACAGGCAAATCTATTAAAGACGGTTCAGAATTCGTTGTCAGTTGTCCTTGAATTCGTAATACTGATCCTGATAATTCGCGCGTAACATTGACGTAGATCGGTTGATTTTGGGCAACGGTTGCTGACTGATTAATTATCCGCCACTCTTTCGCCTCGCCAGGATCAATCCACACTACTTGTAAAGATTTACCTACAGCTTGCGGTACAAGTTTTAAGCTAAAAATATTTTGATTTAGAATAAAGCTGCTGACGGGTGCGCCATAGTCTGACTGCACATCTTCCCATTGCCAGGTGGGGTTAACAATATCACCTTGAATATAACTATCATCAGCTATCAATCGCTGAATTTGAGTAATACCTTTCTGTTTTAGCTGCTGTGCTAATGTTTGCAGTTGAGTATCACTTAAGCTGGGATCTCCCCTACCGACAACACGTAAAACACCATTGCCATTCTGATAAATAGAGGTGCGAATCCGAAAATTAGCACCTAATTGCTGTAATGCAGCAGCTGTTGTCAGCAATTTGAGGTTAGACGCGGGAGTAAAATATTTCTGAGCATCCCGACTGTAAAGAATTGGCCCCGTTGACAGGGGTTGTATTAAAATTCCCCAGCGCACCCGACTAAATAAAGGACGATTGATTACAGCATCTATAGCTGTTCCCAGTTGGGTAGAGCAAATTGATTTTGTAGTGGTTGTTGGTGCAACTGGGGTTTGGGCTTTAGCTGCTGGCTGGGTAACACCAATTTGAGTACCCAGAAACAGCAGCATCAAGCCAAGAGAAATTTTCCTAGTCATCAGATAGTTCTTAAAACTACTTGATGATAATAGCTTAGTTCGACAGGAGTAAATTAATACTCTTATTCTTATTCTTATTCTTCTTCTTCTTCTTCTTCTTCTTCTTCGTCTTCGTCTTCTTCATCTTCTTCCCCGAACACTGCGTCTATAAGTTCTTGTGCGCGTTCGTCTGAAATCTTTAAGGCTTCTTGAAGTTCAGAGATATAATCTTGTTCAGCTTCGGGTACTTCCTCATCAATCCCTACCACTAAGATAGCGGTGATGTATGCAGCTTCACGATGGCCTTTATTCGATAAAGATTCGATGGACTGGGCGATTAAATCTTCTGGTTCTTCTTCTTCAATTAAGCTGACGACTTTTTCGGTCAATTCTTCAAAGTCTTCTTCAGAGTAATCTTCAAATAATTCAACCCGACCGAGAAATTCACTTAAAGCATATTCTTCAACAGAAGAAATACCTTCACCGTCAGCCGCAGCAGAAAATAGTCCAAGAATGGCGATCGCTACTTGTGGTTCTAGAGCAACTGAACTAACACTACGGCCTTTGGGCAACTTGCGTTTAGACATAATTATCCTTTAAAACGTACGTGATATTTCAGGAAGTCATATTTTGCGCTTTATCATGCTTCCTAGATTTATGATTCCCAAAAGAATGCGAAAATATACATTGGAATGAATCTTTTTTCATAAAAAATACGTAGAGAATATATTCATCTGCGTATAAAAACGGTTAAGTTCCCTTGAGCGATCGAGGTTTTTAGTGACTAAGCTGTTCTGCATTTAATTTGTATAATTAGGGCGCTCATGTTGCCCACCCCACAAGAGTTTTATTTTATTTGATTATTCAATTTAGATGATTTTCAGCTTATCTATATTAAATTCATAGATTACTCGGTAATCAATACTGCGTAGGTTAAGAGTCGATCCCCCCAACCCCCCTTAAAAAGGGGGGCTAAAATGCCTTATTTTCCCCCTTTTTAAGGGGGACTAAGGGGGATCTCCAATGACTATGCACCTTAACCGAGTAGTATTGACTCGGTAATCTCCTACTCTTAACTTATAAAATCCTGACCATTCTCCCGTCAGAGGCAGAGGCTTTATTTACGTTTGGTAATTAGCCAACCTAAAGCAATAAATACCAATGTAGCTATGATGCTTAAAGTTAACGACGCGTAAAGGGGATGTTTTTGTATTAGCGGTAGATTAATTTTATCAATATGTGTTGTGAATACGCCAGAGGCGATGTCTACGACGGGCTACGCCTACGCACCACCACCAAAGCCGATACCTAGTACTTGTATTGTGTTCTCTAAGGAGCGATCGCGATCGGCTTGTTCTATTTCGACTATGCCGCGAATTGAGTCTATTGCTCTACCCAGTAACTCGGAACCATGACGAAAATAACCTAAGTCGCTGTTGATTTGTTGTTGGAAGTAAGGGCAATTCTTTTGGCTAAATGTTTCTAAAAAGCTAATATTGTCGCCTATTATAGCATGAATTCGCTGTAATCTCTCTTCATAATTATAGGCATTTATAGTGATTGTATTTTGATATTCTTCTAAATTTCGCAATAGGCGCGTATATGTTAGTGCTAGCTGGGGTAAAGCTTTTAACTGGTTTTTTAAGTCAGTTAAATTAGCTACAACTAGAGATTTTTTATCATCTAATTTAGGCACTTTATTAATCTCTGCTTCTATTTTAAGATAAACTTTATCTAGTTCTTTATAAATTCCTCGACTGTCTTTATAAGCTTTGACAACTTTGGTACGAAAGAAAAATAAATCTAATAACTCTTGATAGCATTGGTTAAATTTAATATCAGCTTGATCGTCTGTAAATAACCAAATCAGCACATGTTGATAATTAGATATCTGGCTAAATAAACCATATTCAAAAATCGGACTCCCAAATAATTCACCTTGGCGATTAAATGGCGGTTGTTTTTGGCTATCTGGAAAAATTGCTGTTAAACATTCATCGGCTATTTGTTTAACATCTTTTTTGTCTTTTGCGCCTGTTAACCAAGCTGTAATCAGCAGAGTTTGTCCGAGATATAAAGGATGTTCTTTAAAACTAAGACAGTTCTTTTGATTGAACTGACTTAAAAAAGTAATATCTACGTTTGCTGTTGGGTTATCATCTTCTTGTTCGGGACGACGCAAATTCAGCCACAAACTGTAGCTGTCATAAATCCGCAATGGATGAGCAAATCCTTTAATTAGTACATCTTGAGTTTGGTTTAGGGGAACTTTACCAGCAAATGATATTGCATAATTATTATCAATAACTTCTGCATCATTGAGCAAATCTACACGAGGGCTATTAGGTTCTTTGTTTAGGTTTATATGCTGGCTCAGATGCAAGTCTTGATGTAAGGTTGTCTTAAGTATTTCATCACCAGTTTTCCAAATAAAGTTTTTATTAACGGATGGATCGTTTGAGTTTTTGTCAAGTTGAAAGGCAAAGAGATGGACGTTAGGTGCATATATTTTCATGGTTGGTTTGACTGGGGTGCTATTGTCTTTTTATCTTGCAACTTTTGCAGTTCATCTTGCAAAACTCGATAGCGATTTTCTTGGGTATTTTCTTGAGCTTCTGGCTTAGTTTTACTGACTTTCTCAATTTCTCTTTCTTCAATTAATACGGCATCTCTGACATCTTCGTGGTTGATATACCAGTTGCGAATTGCTTCGGCTAGTTCTTGCGGTGATTGGGTTTCAAATTCGGCAATAGTTTCTCGCAGTCTAGGTATAGTTGCTATGGCTTCAGGTGAAAATACAAAATCTTGATGTCTGATGACTTGGGTAAATGCTTGGATGAGTTTATCGGCTTCCATAAGTTTATTTTGTGTTGGTTAACTCTTATTTTATCTCTTGTATAGCTTTTTTACCCCACCCTAACCCTCCCCGTATGTATTGGGGAGGGAGCATGATTTGGAGGAGTTTTAGGCGATGAGTCTAATTTTTGGGTTTTGATTTGAGCGAAACTCAAAAGTTGACAACTAGGTGCATAACTTACACCATCTGGAAATTTATCAATGAGATACTCTAATGTTGGGGAGTCGCTAGCAGATAAGGGTAAGGCATGGAGAGGTAGCAGGTGCAGGAAAAGATGAGGAATTAAAATCAGCTTTTGGCAATGAGATGGAATTAATGAAACTATTTGATTGAGGTGGAGTATTTGCGCTAGTTGAATAAGTTGATTATTAAGCTCATATCGCCATCGTTTTTTATCTTCGCAGTAAAGCTCGATATATTCCTTATTCCAATTTTTCAAGTTGTCTAAATCTTGTTGATCGGAATGCCAGATTATTGGTTGATTGTTGTGGCGGGTGATGATGAAAGCGCGAAAACAATCATTAAAAATGTACCACTGGATAATTGCCGTTTTGTCGTCTAGAAGGTTTTGAATTTCTCCAAAGCTGATGTTGCTATCAATTGAGGGGAGATTTTCTTCACCGCCTACTGGTGCTTTGGCTATTTGGGCAAGTTGTTCATTTTTGGCTAGCAGTTCTACTAAGTTGCGGGTTTTGCTCTGCTCTATATATTCTATTGCTTCTGTGTCTCTTTTTAATTCCAGGCAAACTTCCACCATGCGTCTATAAAGCTTATTCCACTCTTCTGTTTGTTTATGCTTGGCTTCATCGCCAGAAACAATTTCTTGGCGCAATGATTTGACAGTGGCAATGGCAGAGGCAAAGGTATTGTAAGCTGAGTTAAATTGTTCTGTGTCTTGATAGAGAATGCCAAGATTGAATAAAGTTTCCGCATGGTTTTGGGGAAAGGCGCTGCGGGTTCTAACTTGGAGTGCTTGATTATAAGCAGCGATCGCTAATTCAATATTCTCGGCTCGTTCTCCTAATATTCTGTCACCGTAAGCAGTCGCTAGATTATTTTGCGTCATTGCCCAATCGAGAGGAAAGGCGCTGCGGGTTCTAACTTGGAGTGCTTGATTATAAGCAGCGATCGCTAATTGAATATTCTCGGCTCGTTCTCCTAATATTCTGTTACGGTAAGCAGCCCCCAGATTATTTTGCGTCATTGCCCAATCAACAGGAAAGGCGCTGCGGGTTCTAACTTGGAGTGCTTGATTATAAGCAGCGATCGCTAATTCAATATTCTCGGCTCGTTCTCCTAATATTCTGTTACGGTAAGCAGCCCCCAGATTATTTTGCGTACCTGCCCAATTTTCAAGAAAGGCGCTGCGGGTGTAAACAGTTAGGGCGATTTCGTAGCCTGCGATCGCAATTTCCATGTTGCTAGCTTTGCTACCCAAAGGAAAATCGCTAATCCGATCACTGAATATAATAACCGACTTTCCGCACTTCATCGTGTAATATGCGTAGATTTCCCATAGGTGGAAAAAAATGGTTAAATCAACAACATAAATCGCCAATGGTATTCAATATTAATACTTAATAATTTGAACATTATTAGGAATTTTTATTGAAAAGATAGATAATACATTTTGAAGTGCGGAATGTGGGATAATAATCAAGTAGGCAATGGACTCTACTTTATCTGCTTCCGCTTCTGCTAAGGTATTTGTTGCCCAGTCACGCCATAAATCAGCAAAAATATGATTTAGTTTATCGGTATTTGCTGCCAGCAATGGGTAAATTACTTGAGCATCGCCGTTGCTGTCATCTGTTACTTGCAGTATTTTTTGTATAAATTGCTCGTAAGTCTCTATATCTTCTGGGGTGATGCGAGTAGTTTCTGTTTGAGTTTTAACCGTTGTTGAGCGAAAATTTAGTATATTTACCAAATTTTTCAGCCAATTTACTATTTGGCGCATTGTTATGCCCTTTTCCTTTGCAAAAAACCAGCATCAAGCAATTTTGTTTTAGCCGCCAATATCTCTGGTTCTTCCCCATTAGGGCAATTTAACAGGCTTTCGATTAGGGACTTCCAAATAAAAAAATATACAACTATTTATTGTGGGGTGGGCGTCTCGCCCGCCCATAGTCAAAGGCGGGCAAGTTGCCCACCCCACAAGATTGGATAATTTATTTCCTGGAAGTCCCTTAGCTGATAATAAGCTTGTAGGCGCTGTTGGTTCATGGGCGAGTGCAAGTATTATGTAACACCTTCTTTATTATGACTTGTTGGTGAGCCGCGCAATGGATCGGTGTCAACTTCACAATTACCCCCCTTAATCCCCCCGATGCATTGGGGGGAAACCGGAAAATCTAGTTCCCTCCCCAATGCATCGGGGAGGGTTAGGGTGGGGTAAAACGCCTGTGAAATAAGGATTTAAGTTTAAGTTGACACGAACATTGCAATGTTTCTTCTTAATGTTGTAATGTTGATGACCAACGTTATAATGTTTCGTCTTAATGTTGTAATGTTAATGACCAACGTTATAATGTTTCTCCTTAATGTTGTAATGTTAATGACCAACATTGCAATGTTTCTCCTTAATGTTGTAAGGTTGATGACCAAGATTGCAATGTTAGCTACGTTTACCGTACTCAACTAGAAGACTTAGCTGAGGCGCTGTTAGATTTCAACAATCAAAGTGATTTAGTCAATTACTTAAGTAATAAGCTGTTACGCATTTAATTTGTATAATTAGGGCGCTCATGTTGCCCACCCCACAAGAGTTTTATTTAATTTGATTATTCAATTTAAATGATTTTCAGCTTACCTGCGGGTGACTTTGCCTACGACATGGTTAATCATAAAAAACTCCACCCAGAAGAGGATGGAGTTTTTGGGCATATAGAATTAGCAAAAAGCGTTACAGCTTCGTTCCACACTCAGCGCAGAAGTTATGGGTTGGAGCATTTTTCGCATTGCAGTTGCTACAATACACTGGTTCTGCTGCTGCTTTCGGCGATTGCTTCTGCAAGCCAACCATTTGAGCATTGCTCTTACCAGGAACTACCATTGGATAGCAGTTTTCGTCTCTGGTGACGTGGACATTCACGATCACCGGGCCTTTGTGTGCTAGCATTTCGGCGATCGCATCTTTTAATTGACTGCGATCGCTAATTACCATACCCTTAATGCCATAAGCTTTTGCCAATAACTCTACGTCTGGCATCCCTACTTCCATGTTGGAACAAGAGTAACGCTCACCATAGAAGGCTTGCTGCCACTGGCGTACCATCCCTTGCCAACCGTTATTAATAATTAGTGTCTTGACATTTATCCCATATTGTGCCAGTGTACCAAGTTCCTGCAAACACATTTGGAAACTAGCATCACCGCTAATACAGATGACTTCTTCATCAGGAAACGCTACTTTAGCGCCCATTGCCGCAGGTAAGCCAAAACCCATCGTTCCCAAACCAGCGCTAGAAATCCAGCGCCTTGGCCCATTCTTCAAGAATTGTGCTGCCCACATTTGATGTTGTCCCACATCTGTAGTGTAGAAAGCGTTGGGTGCTTGGCTATTGACTTCTACAATTACTTCTTGAGGTGAAATGCTGTCGGCATGGTGCGGCACTATTAGAGGATATTCTTCGCGCCAACGGTTAACTAAATTTAACCACTCTTGGTTTTGATTAGGGGTAGCTTTGGCGCCTGTTTCTTTGCAGCGACGCAATAAGTCTACTAACACGTTCCGCACATCGCCGACGATGGGGACTTCGGGAATGCGGTTTTTGCCGACTTCTGCGGGATCGATGTCGATATGAATGACTTTAGCGCGGGAGGCGAATTCGTCTAATTTACCAGTTACGCGATCGTCAAATCTCGCGCCGACGCAAATCAGCAAATCACAATCACTAACGGCAAAGTTAGCGTAAGCTGTACCGTGCATCCCCAACATTCCCAAAGCTAGGGGATGATGTTCGTCAAATGCACCGATCCCCATTAAGGTTGTGGTGACAGGGATATCGAATAATTCAGCTAGTTCTTTGATTTCTTCATGGGCGCTAGCTGCGATCGCGCCACCACCGACATACAATAGCGGCCGGCGACTTTCAGTAATTAACTGGATAGCTGCATTAATCTGCCGGGGATTTCCCTTGACTGTGGGACGATAACCGCGTAATTTCACTGAACCTGGTTTTATAGGCACATAGTCAAATTCTTCTAAAGCTACATCCTTGGGGACATCAATCAAAACTGGCCCCGGACGCCCACTGCTAGCGATGTGGAAAGCTTCGGCAACAATTCGCGCCATATCTTTAGGATCGCGCACTACATAAGAGTGCTTGACAATTGGTAGGGTAATCCCGTAAATATCAGTTTCCTGAAACGCATCTGTACCAATCGACGGACGCGCTACTTGCCCTGTCACCACAATCATCGGGATCGAATCCATGTATGCTGTAGCGATCCCAGTCACCAAGTTAGTTGCTCCTGGGCCAGAAGTGCCAAAGCATACTCCTACTTTACCAGTTGCACGAGCATAACCATCAGCCGCGTGGGCTGCGCCTTGTTCGTGTCTTACCAGGATATGCTTCATAGCACCAGTTGCTTCTACCTTATACAAGTCATCGTAAATTGGTAGAATTGCCCCACCAGGATAACCAAAAATATAATCAACGCCGTGGCGATGAAGGCTGTCAAGCAGAGCAAAACCACCAGATGCACGCTTGGGCAAGGCTGGCGGGCTAGAAGCACGAGACTGTTTGTGATTCTCGGTTTGTGGGAGACTGATTTGGGAAAGCAATTCTCCTGCGGAGACACTTTGTAAACGCACGGTCAAACCTCAGACTATAGCTAAAGTTAATATTGAATTCTGTATTTAGGATTTCATTTTAATTGAAAAATTCAATCAAAATCTGAGAATTTTATATATTAAATATAAAGCTCGATTATTAGAGTACATTAATTAAATTACGTCTTGCAAGACTTTGCGGGTATTTTGCCAAGCCCAAACACCCACAACTACGACAACAATACTCATTCCCACAAGCACAGTTCGCAAGCCCAGAGCATCAGTTAATGGACCAGTAATCGCCAAAGGTAAGGCCAGAGCGATGTTGACGGCATGATTTTGAAACCCAAATACTTTACCGTGCATCGTCGGTGGTGTTTGTTGTTGAATTAAAGTTTGCATGGGTACACCAATTAAGGCAGCACCTACACCCAAAAATGCACATAGTCCTAGCGCCAACAATAAGTTGTGTGTAAAAGTGAATACCCCTAAAACTAGTGCCATCATCAAAAATCCAATTAAAGGTAAGGGCTTGCGATGCAATTTCTGACCCCAGTTACCTAAAATCGCCGCCCCAAATACCATACCCACCCCTGCTGCTGCTAAGAAAAAGCCAAACTGTTTTTCTTTTAGACCAAACTCTGCGGCTAATCGAATTGTCAACACTGTTAAGGCTGCAAACACACAATATAAGGTTGTCAGTTGCAGCATGGCATTCAAAATCAAAGGGTTTTTCTTGAGATAGCGCAGACTTTCGGTAAATTCAGCCCAAGGGTTATTTGATGTCCGATGTTCTTTCGCTTGTTTGGGTTCTTTAAACTTAATCGGCTGGATTAGCGCACCCGATAAGATGTATAATCCACCAACCACAAGCTCTTGGCCGTATTCTTCTCCCATCAAGCTTTTCGCCAAACTCAAAATCGGCTCTCCGATCGCAAAGCCAACAATTAAAGCTCCCATCATTGTGCTAGTAAACAGGGCATTGGCTGCCAACAAATTTTCTCGCTTCACTAATAAGGGAATCGCTGCTTGTTCTGCTGGTGCAAAAAACTGTGTCACCGTGGAAATGGTAAAAGTCAGGATTAATAGAATCAGAAAGTGTCGTGGTAATAAGGGAAGACACAGCGTTAATATTCCCCGCACGACATCTGAACCGACCAGAATCAGCTTTTTTGGCAAGCGGTCAACAAAAATACCACCCGCAGAACCGAACAAAATTGCTGGTATGGTAAACGATAGCATCAAAGTTGAATACATCGAGTTTTGTGCTAACCCAGGAAGCGGTGGGTAGTTCTCCAACAGAGCAATTAGCAAAACGAAGAAGACTTTATCTGCTAACTGGGACAACACTTGCCCAATCCACAGGAGCATAAAACCACGGTTTTTTAGCAGTGCGCCAAACCCGTTATTAACAGCAGCTGGTTCAGTTGGAAACATTTAGATACTTTCTTTAGGTAGATGGGGAGTCGGGAGTCGGGGAACTAATGACCAATGACTAATGACTAACTCCTATTTACTTACTCCATTGTCCGGATTAATTTGCTTCATAGCGCTTTAACAGCATAAGCAAAAATTCAGTTGCTGTCAGATGACCTTTGGGTGGATAAATTTCAATGGATGAATCTACCCAGCAGCCTTGGACAATTTGAGGCGATCGCCAGATGGACAAATGATCAACTGCTGGCTCTGCATAAAAGTTATTTTGCCCACAACCTAGCAAACAAGAACTCCAATGGGTGAAATAATCATGACTCATCCGATGAATAGGAAAATTACCCTGTAATGGTACTCCCCATCCATCTATAGCAATAAACGCTTTCACACGACCACCCAAGAGTTGCCACAAATGCGCTGCTCCTATTGCCCCAACTACGCCAGCACTAAAGCTAATAAATATAATTGGTGATTTTAAAGAGCCAGTCAAGCGATACCTGCGGGGAGCTACGCTAACGCGCAAAAACTGCAAAATGTGCAAGGCTGATAAAACTAAAAAATCTTTACCCGGATAAATCAGTATATTTGCGGTATTGTGTGCGATCGCGCTATTAAGAACTACATCTAACAATACTAGTCTAAAGCTTTCAGTTAACTCTGGCTCATGAATTCCAGGGCAAATAATTATAGTCATTTATAACACTACCTTTGATTTTTTGAATCTTCCGATGTACAGAGCTTTTTCAAAAATCAAGTAATATTCTTATATATTACCTTATTTTTACTGAGTAAATTATAGTCCCCCTCATATATTTTTCCGAAAGAATACTATTTTAAAACCTTACTAATTTGGATTATAAATAATATTAGATTAATCCAATACATAAAATGTTTATTTTTATAATTAGTTTTGTAATTTTGCTATTAATTATTTTGATTGCTCTATACAATAGTTTAATTCATAAAAAAAATCAAGTTAATAACGCATTTTCTACTATTGATGTGATTCTGCAAAAAAGAAGCGATTTGATACCTAGACTTATTACCTTAGCTCAAATATATATGCAATTTGAGCAAAAAACATTGATAGAAATTAGCAGGCTCAGAAGTAGAGCAACTTAAACAAATTTAAGTGATAATAGCCGAGTTGCTGTAGAAGACCAAATTTCGAGAATATTAAGCAAAATTATTGTAATAATTGAAGCATATCCTGAATTAAAAGCAAACGACCATTTTATCAAATTACAATATTCCTTAAGTGAAGTAGAAGAACAACTTTCCGCCGCTAGAAGATTTTATAACTCTGCCGTAACTGAATATAATAATGCTGTAGAAATGTTTCCGACAAATATTATAGCTTTGTGGATGAAATATGAATTAAAATCGCAATTTCAAGCTAATCCACAAGCAACAAATAATATAAACATTGAAATTTAAAAAAATATGTCAGAATTAAACTTGGTAAATATTCAAGAATTCTTAAACGCAATAGTTAACCTGTTAGAATCTCAAAAGAAATACAACTTAGCACTTCAGGGCTTGGAAAGTTTTTTCCAAAATAATGCAGCAACAAATACAAAACAATATTTGTATGCACGGGTATTGCTTTTAGACGCATACCTCTATAATGGACACTTACACAAGGCAATTAACTTATGCCAAGAATTGAGCAACAGTAAACATCAAACGACTCAGATATTAGCACACTACTATCTTGCCGAAGTATTTTCAGAAGCTAATCCTACAGAACAAAAATCATCACTAAATTCAACTAAAAGTTCATTCACGCCTGCACAAGAAACTGAACTTATAAACACTGGGTATGAAGCTATTACTAAAAAACGCTATAAAAAAGCAATCCAAGCATTAAAGATTTTTTGTCAAGCTGCTTCTCCAGCTACAAAACAATATTTGCTAGCATATAAATGGCTGATAAAAGCATATCAAGAGAATGGGCAAATTAATCAAGCGATCGCTCTTTGTCAGCAACTCCTGCTTAATGAAGACGAAGTAACGCTAATATTCATGCTCTTAATCATGCTAAGAAACAGGTAATTAAATTAGAAGATCCAGAATTTGCTAAATTTTTCACTGTTTATGGTGATGACCAAATAGAAGCCCGTTATGTTTTATCTACTAATTTAATGGATAAAATAGTTAATTTTCGCAAGAAAACCAATAGAAATATTTATATTTCCTTTGTTGATGACATGATATACATAGCTATTGAAGAAGCAGTAGAAATTCATATATTTGACCCTAATCTATATAAAATTGTGTTAAACTTTGCGCCTTTAAGAGAATATTTTGAAACTCTCAACTTGATGTTGGGAATTGTTGAAGACTTAAATCTGGATAGACGCATTTAGCAAAATGTAAGAATTCAAGAGTCAAAATTTAAAAGTCAGAATAGTGGAAAGCTCAGGAGATAACTTGAAGGTTTAATGTTAAACTTTTATAAATTCTGACTTATGACTCCTGTTTGACTTTTGACACTTCTCTGCGAGACGCTACGCGTTAAGCGTAGCGTCTCGCAGGCTTTACGACTCCGCTCAGTGTTAACTTTTGACTTCCCCAAAGGGGCTGGGGCTGACCGCTTTTGGTATCCAGTAACACAACAGATGGGGCATTGGTTCAATTTTGCATACCCAATGCCCCACGTAAGTTTTTTATGTCTTTTGATGTATTATTGGGATTTCCCCACCCATCCTATCCCCCTGGATGGGATAGGATAAATTACTAGTAGGGAAAATGTGTAAACTATTCCCTAACTCTAAATCTCTCTGCACTCTGGTTATATTGAGGAACTAATTGTGGTTGCCACGCCGGAAAAAGTACAACATACTCACGAGCATCTATCAGGTAAAGAACGTGTAGCCGTACTGCTTATGGGCTACGGCGAAGTCGAAAGCTATGAAGATTTCGCCAACTATAACGAACAGGCTTTAAATCTACTGACAGCAAAATTCGCACCGGTACCAACCTGGATTTATCCCCCACTAGCAAAGCTTTTGGCGCTATTTGACCGCCATGAGTGGGGACACACACACCACGATTTTATCTCCCCGCATAACGCCATTTTTGAACAGCAGCGGGCTGGAATTGAGAAAAATTTACAAGAAAAATGGGGTGATAAGGTTCAAGTTTTCAAAGCTTTTAACTTCTGCGCCCCTTTTCTACCTAATCAAGTTTTAGCAGAAGTCAAAAACCAAGGCTTCGAGAAGCTGCTGATTTACCCACTGCTGGTTGTTGATTCTATCTTTACTAGTGGGATTGCGATCGAGCAAGTTAACAATGCTCTGGTTGAGTTGACTGATGGTGGAGAACACTGGGTTAAAGCACAGCGTTATATTCCTTCTTTCTTCAACGAACCAGCTTACATCGATTTGATGGCTCATCTGGTTGAGGAGAAAATTGCTGAGTTAGCCGAAGCTTATCTACCTTCTCAAATCGGTATTGTGTTAATGAATCATGGCTGTCCCCATAAAGCGAAAGGCTTTACTTCTGGGATTGCCGAAAGTGAAGCAATGTACGATTTAGTTCGGGATAAGTTGATTAACCGCTATCCCTTAATCTCAGTGGGTTGGCTTAATCACGACACGCCCCTAATTGATTGGACACAGCCAAATGCAGAGCAAGCGGCAAATAACCTGATTCAACTGGGTGCAAAAGTGGTAATTTTTATGCCGATTGGCTTTGCCACAGAAAACCACGAAACTTTATTGGATGTACACCATATCATTCATGCTTTGGAAAAACAGCATCCTGGTACGAACTACGTCCAAATGGCTTGTGTTAACGATCATCCAGAATTTATGGCAATGGTGGCGCAATGGGCTGATGCTCATATTGCAGAGTTGTTGTCAGAGGAAATGGCAGTTAATCCCCAACTAGCTGGACACGATCATCATCACCACCATCATTAATTCGTAATTCGTAATGACGCGACGCTCGAATACTCGCTACCGCGGACTCGCTCATAGCGTTGCTATGCCGTTCGCGTTAGCCTCTCTGAAAGAGAAGGCTTTACGCTGTGCTAACGTAATTCGTAATTAAGAGGCAATACAGTTGAGTTAAGCTTTTTTCTCTCCCCCTGCTTGCCCTGTCTGCCTTAACAGATAAATTTGCTTAACCCAAGCGTATTAGACATCTCCGACAATGAATGTAGAGACGCGAAAGCGCATAGCGGCACGAAGTGCAATTTCGCGTCTCTACAAGGGTTTCAGGTTACGCATATTTAATTTATGGAGATGTCTATTGAATTAAGAGGGGCAAAGTGAGTACTGATTACAACTACGAATTATGTTGATACTTCCACGCTTCAAGGCATGGGATCTTTTTATAGATAGCGAACGCGAGTGCGTCTCGTACAGAAGCGAGTGGTCATATCAAGTTCGGGTGATTACTTGTAATAAAATTTATGAATGTAGGTTGGGTTAGGGAACTCCAAGAAATAATTGAATATTTTTTTATTTGGAAGTCCCTTAAACCAATTCGCAATTCGCAATTCGCAATTACGTTTTGTGACGCGGATTTAGACCCCTAAACTTTGTTAAACAAAGTAAAACCCAACATTAGCAAAGATAAAATGTTGGGTTTCGTTCCTCAACCCAACCTACATATATTATAAGTGTTTAACCGAACCTGATATCAGGCGATACTCCGTATGCTTCAGGAAGCAAAAGTTTTCTTGACCCTTACTGACGCTTAAATTTCCCTGTAACCCTCGGTATGTAGATAAAATTATTTTTTTTTAATTATTCTTAAGTAAAATTCCGAGTAAACCCAGTATTATTACTCAGGATATTTGCACTTGATAAAGTTATCGTGTACGCAATGATATCGACTTGACTAGGTGTTAAGCGATCGTAAGCCAGGAAGCCCAATGAGCATCCAGTTTATTTCCGCGGCCACTGTACTAGTATTTACCAATCCCAAAATACAGGTGTAACCTACACAAAAATAAAGAGAGTGGGAAACGCGCCAGAAGTTCGCTGCGTCACAGTGTATCCAAAAGAAGTTGTTAGTGAAGTATTTGCCTAAGTGGACTTTTAGGCGAAAAAGTTGGCGTGCTGTAATCGAACAGTCAGCATTCTTGTAGAATCAACACACTGTTTTTCTGCGAACTTAGCATTATACATAGAAATCAAACCCTGAGTCACAAGGATTTACGATGCTAATTGAAACCAAAATCGGAACTTCTTTGAACTACTATTTAATCGCTTTTGATGCTAATGGCAAAGAACGCGAAAACAATGGAGAGCTAATTAGCCAAAAGGTATTAGAAATCTTATCCAGCGCCAAAAAGTCTGACAAACCAATCACAGATGTCTTTTTAATGAGCCACGGATGGCAAGGTGACATTCCGGCGGCAAAAGACCAGTATGACAGATGGATTGCAGCTATGGCTAAAAACCAGGCTGATATTGAAAAAATGCAACAGGTGCGGCCAGGATTTAACCCCCTGTTGATTGGTCTACATTGGCCTAGTAAGCCTTGGGGAGATGAAGACCTAAGTGCAGTGTCGCCAGACAAAACAATTGTGTCTTTTGACACGACAGATGATTCTCAGGAAGAGTTAATTGAAGAGTATGCCCATCGGATAGCTGATACTGAAACTACTAGAGAAGCACTCAGAACAATTTTCGCTGCGGCGGGAGAATATAACGCTGCACCTGACACATTACCATCAGAGGTGCGTGAAGCTTATGAGGTTTTGATTAAGGAAGCATCTTTGAGTAGTGAAGGAGAAGATGCAGATGGGTGGAGGGAAAACGAATCATTAAATTTAGATCCTGAAAGTGTATATGAAGCTACTTTGATAGAAGAAAACGAAGATGTCAGCTTTGGAATTGGGGATAGTGTGAAATCAGCCGGAGATGCATTTTTGAACATTCCGAGATTGTTATCTTTTTGGAAGATGAAAGACCGCGCTCGGAAAATTGGTCAAACTAGCGGCTTCAATTTGTTAAACAGACTTCAACAGGTGACAGATAATACTGTGCGATTTCATTTGATGGGACACAGTTTTGGCTGTATTTTTGTTTCAGCGACCGTAGCGGGTACTCAAAATAACAAATTAATCCGTCCAGTTAATTCTCTTGTCTTAATACAAGGCGCTTTATCACTTTGGTCTTTCTGCTCAAATGTCCCTCATAGAAAAAATATTCCTGGTTACTTCCGCTCCATTATTAGCGATCGCAAAGTTACAGGACCGATTGTTACTACCCAATCTCAGTATGATAAAGCTGTCAAAAATGCTTATCCGATGGCGGGAACACTAGGAATATTTGGAGGACAAGATATAGACTTTGACCCTAATAGTGAGAAGACATATCCCGGTGTAGGTGGCATTGGTTGTTATGGAATTCAGGGTGATGGTTTGGAAATTATTAATGATGAAAAAGGTATGCTACCCATGCAAGAATCTTACAACTTTGAACCCGGTAAAATTTACAACTTGGAAAGTAGTAAATATATTGTTGTTCCTCCTAGCCTATTAGACCTTTTTATGGGCGCTCACAACGCTATTGATAAAGCTGAAGTAGCTCATGCTCTATGGTCGGCAGCCATTGCTAGTTAATGAAACAGTGTCTTTAAAAGGTAAAAATAAAGAAGAGAATCCCCTTCTTTATTTTACTTTGTTTGGTGAATTACAAATACAAGGATTAGGTATGAGCATAGAACAGCTGATAAAAGAGCTATATTTCAATGGAATAGACGGTGCATCAGGAGATTATTTGTTGCCTCCATTGACACCTGAGAAGCTTTCTAAGATTGCTCAGGGCGAAGAGTTTGATCCTACAGAAATCAGCGAACTCAAGAAAAAGGATCTGCATGTTAAAGGTTTAGAACCCGACTTTGCGCCGATAGAGGGAGTAGATCCTAAAGACCTCGCACAAACAGGTTGGGGAGTTATTTTCGCTTTTAATGCCGAGCCAGCAATCAAAGAAGCGCTGAAGGAACTGTTAGAACATCGGCAAAAACAAGCGTCGAAAAATCACGAGAATTATTATAAGGAATACACTGGCGCTAAAGGTTATCGTCCAGGGGAGTCAAAAAATCAATTTTTGTCGCGTCATGGAGTTGGCCCTGGCCCTGCTGACCCAGATAAAATGCCTTATTATCTGTTGATTGTTGGCGATCCAGAAACCATTCCTTATCGTTTTCAGTACCAACTTGATGTGCAGTATGCGGTGGGTCGGATTTACTTTGAGACTCCCCAAGAATATGCTCAGTATGCTCGCAGTGTCGTACAGGCTGAAACTACTAATTTAAAACTGCCTCGCCGTGCTAGCTTTTTCGGGGTACGTACCAAGGGTGATGCAGCCACTGAACTTAGTGCTGATAACTTGATTCGACCCCTAGCGGATTGGATGCTTAATGACCAAAAAGATAATAGTTGGACAGTACAAACCTTACTCGCAGAAGAAGCCACCAAAGCACGGTTAGGCAAACTATTAGGAGGTGAAGAAACACCCGCTTTGCTGTTCACCGCTAGTCATGGTATGGGCTTTCCTAATGGGAATGAGCGACAACTACGCCATCAGGGCGCTTTACTTTGTCAGGACTGGCCCGGCAAAGATAAGTGGAATAAAGCAATTCCCGAAGAATTTTACTTCTCTGCGGATGATGTTGGCGATGATGCTAAGTTATTAGGGCTAATTGCCTTTCACTTTGCTTGTTATGGTGCTGGGACACCTAAATTTGATGAGTTTGCCCATAGAAAAGGCTCTAATGAAAGGCCAGCGATCGCTCCTAACGCCTTTATTGCACCTCTACCCCGCAGACTCCTAAGCCACCCCAACGGCGGTGCTTTGGCTGTCATCGGTCATGTGGAACGAGCTTGGGGTTGCTCTTTCGTTTGGGAAAAAACTGGTAAGCAATTGGCAGTTTTTCAAAGTACCTTAAAGCGATTGCTAGATGGTCATCCTGTGGGGTCAGCGGTTGAGTATTTCAACGAGCGCTATGCTGAACTTTCTTCTGATTTGAGTACAGAATTAGAAGAAATTAAATATGGTGCGATCGCCGATCCGATGAATTTATCTGGTATGTGGACGGCAAATAATGATGCTCGTAGCTATGCCATTATTGGCGACCCCGCAGTTAAATTAGTTGTGGGTGAGAATCAGACAAGCGATCGCTCTGTTATCTCATCAGTGAATTTACCTGCTGTCCCTGCAACACCCCAAGTATCTGATACATCAGCAATTGGGCAAGCCCAGGCAAACTTAACCCAAGCCCTAGAAAAGTTTGTCAACACAGTTGAGCAAGCTTCAGTTGACCGCACGGAAAAACTTCAGGCGGCGCTTTTAGCTGTAGTTAGTTTAGTTGACACCTTAAAGAAACTAAATTAACTGCAAATCTGAAAAACTTGGCTTTTCGTAATTTTACGTAGAAGCCAAGTTTATTAGTACATAATTTCACAAGCTACCCGCCAAAAAAATTGCCTCACCTAAAACCTCAGCGTCCCTTTGCGTTTCAAAACACTAAAAAACCCAACCAATGAACACCTTCGAGATTACCATCCAACGCAAATCAGGAGATAACTGGCCAATTGTAGTAGAACACAGTCAACCAGGTATCCTTTTACCGTTGCGATCGGAAGGTAATTTCTGCCTAACCACTGAAGATTTCCAGCATTTAACCAGTCTTCTGGGACAAGTACAGGGTTACGGGACATTATTGGGCAAAGCACTGTTACGAGACGAAGTGCGGGATGGATTTATTAGGGCACTGAGTCAGAATAAAGAAACACTGCGGGTATTGCTATTTATTGAAGCCCCAGACAAAGAACTCAGAACCTTACGCTGGGAAAGGTTATGCGCCCCCATTGATGGCGACTGGCAAATGTTAGCCATCAACCAACGAGTGCCTTTTTGCTTCTACATTCCTGCCATTACTGACCGACTCTTTCCCGCCATTGGGCGGCGGGACTTGCGGGCGTTGGTATTAGTGGCGAGTCCCGCTGATTCTAAAAAGTATAAATTAGACACATTTGATGTGGAAGCTACGGTCAAAAGTGTCCGGTCGGCCTTGGGAGATATCCCCACTGATGTGCTAGCAACAGTTGATGATGCCATTGGTTTACCTACCCTAGACGAACTTTGCGCTCAACTAACTGACCGGACAAAGCAGTATACAATGTTGCACTTTGTCAGCCACGGTAGGGTGCTTGATGATGGCGAAACTCTCCTCTACTGGTCAAAAGCTGATAATACAGTCGAGGTGGTGACAGCGACAAGGTTACTGGAAAGAGTGCGCCCGTTACGAGGAGCTAGAGGGCTACCCCATTTTACTTTTCTCTGCACTTGTGAGAGCGCTAGCCCAGAAGCAGAAGCCGGATTAGGGGGATTAGGACAGCGCTTGGTGCGGGATTTGGGGATGCCTGCGGTGGTGGCGATGACTGAGAAGGTTACTATTAAGACGGCTCAGGCATTAGCAGAGAAATTTTACTCCCAACTTAGAGAGTCGGGGGAGGTGGACTCAGCATTACATGAAGCTACAGCAACTCTTGCAGAACGTGGCGATGTGACTGTACCGGCGCTGTTTAGCCGTTTAGGGGGACGACCTTTATTTAGCGATCAGCTTGACAGAGAATTAACCAACGCCGAAATTCAATATGGTCTGGAGCGGCTTGTCAAGTTGCTACCAGAGCGATCGCCTATCCTAGAAAAGAAGTTCACAGACATAGCGCAGCAGCTAGGAAACACATTAGAGGCTGATGTTACAGCTTTGAGCAAATCAGCCCTCAAAGAACGAGAAGAGGCTTTAGAAGAGATTAACAACTTCTGTGAGGAAATACTTGACCTCAACTTCCATGCTTTGGCATTTGATCGGCAACCACCAAGCTATGATTCTCGTTGTCCCTTCCGGGGCTTGTATCCTTTCCGGGTGGAAAACCGCGAGTTTTTCTTTGGGCGAGAACAACTGATTGTCCAACTGCAACAAAAGCTGAATGAACACAACTTTTTAGCCGTGTTAGGCGCTTCTGGTAGTGGTAAATCATCGGTGGTGTTAGCCGGGTTAATACCGTTGCTACAGGAAAAACAAGCCGATTTGCAGTTAGCGTACATGACACCAAGTTCTCACCCCATAGAAAAACTGCAAACTAGTCTTTCCCAGGTGCAAGTTCAATCTTCAATATTAGTAATCGACCAATTTGAGGAATTATTTACCCTCTGTGCTGATGAAGCAGAGAGGGTAACTTTCATCGAAAAATTGTTAAGCCTGATTCCATATCAAAAAGTTGTAATTACCATGCGAGCAGATTTTTGGGGTGAGTGTGCTATCTACCCCAATCTGAAAGATTTGATGGAGGCTAGGCAAAAACTAATTGGCCCGATGAATGCGGCACAATTGCGGAAAGCGATGGAAATGCAAGCCGCCCAAGTGGGTTTACGCTTTGAACCAGGTTTGAGCAACGTAATTCTGGATGATGTGCAAGGTGAGCCAGGAGCTATGCCACTGTTGCAACATGCATTGTTGGAGATGTGGAAGCGGCGACATGGTAGATGGTTGCGGGCTGGGGAGTATGAAGCCATCGGTGGAGTGAATATGGCAATTTCTCAAACTGCCGATGATGTTTACAATAGTTTGTCACCTTCAGAACAAGACCAAGTTAAGAATATTTTTATTCGTTTAACTCGCTTAGATGAGACTGCCCTACAGGGAGAGAAACGCCGGGATACACGCCGACGGGTTTGGTTAGATGAACTCATACCTGCGGGTAGTAATTTACCACTTATTAAGGAATTAGTCAATCGTTTAGCCGGAGAAGGGGCGCGATTGGTAGTTACCAGTGTAGACGAGTCTACAAATCGAGAAGAGGTAGAAGTAGCCCATGAAGCTTTAATTCGCTACTGGCCTCGGTTGCTGAAGTGGTTAGATGAAAACCGGACTAATTTGCAGCTACGGGAAACTATTCGTCAGGCGGCTTTGGAATGGGAAAATCAACAAAAAGATGATAATTATTTGGTGCATCGGGGCGGGAGATTAGATGATGCTCAGGTGTTAGCCAAACAAGCCGGATTTCTCAACCAACTTGAGGCTGACTACGTAAACGCTTGTTTAGAATTGCGCCTGCGTCTAGAACAAGAAAAAGAAGCACGTCGCCGTCGTGAAATTAGAACAGCTTGGGGGGTAGCTACCGGAGCAGTTGTCGCCTTGATTGTTAGTGCTAGCTTGGGGCTGGTGGCTTTGCAAAAACAGCAAGAAGCGGAACATCAAAAGCGAGAAGCGCAACATCAAAAGCGAGAAGCAGAAATAACTAAAGCTGAGGCCATAAGTCAATCTTCTTCGGCACTGTTTGATTCCCATCAAGAATTAGATGCACTTATAGAAGGAATTAAGGCTGGAAAAATCCTCAAAGAACAAAAAGACACCCAGTCCCTAACTCACTCTCTAGCTATAGGAGCTTTGCAAAAAGCAGTTTATGGGGTTAGAGAGCGCAATATTATTGGACATGGAGATCAGGTCAACAGTGTCGCCTTTAGTCCCGACGGTCAAATCATCGCTTCTGCTAGTGATGACAAAACCGTGAAACTTTGGGATTTAAGCGGCAAGCTACTGCAAACTTTCAAAGGACATCAATCTACGGTCACAAGCGTGGTCTTTAGTCCCGACGGTCAAAGCATCGCTTCTGCTAGTGTTGACAAAACTGTGAAACTTTGGTACTTAAACGGCAAGGAACCGCGAACCTTCACAGGGCATGAGGATGTGGTTAATAGCGTCGCCTTTAGTCCCGACGGTCAAACCATCGCTTCTGCTAGTGATGACAAAACTGTGAAACTTTGGTACTTAAACGGCAAGGAACCGCGAACCTTCACAGGGCATGGAGATAAGGTCAACAGTGTCGCCTTTAGTCCCAACGGTCAAACCATCGCTTCTGCTAGTGATGACAAAACTGTGAAACTTTGGTACTTAAACGGCAAGGAACCGCGAACCTTCACAGGGCATCAAAATTGGGTCTTAAGCGCGGTCTTTAGTCCCGACGGTCAAACCATTGCTTCTGCTAGTGTTGACAAAACCGTGAAACTTTGGGATGTCAAAAACGGCAAGGAAAAACAAACCTTCCAAGGACATGACAATGCGGTTTCAAGTGTAGTTTTTAGTCCCGACGGTCAAACCATCGCTTCTGCTAGTTTGGACAAAACCGTGAAACTTTGGTATTTAAACGGCAAGGAAAAACAAACCTTCCAAGGGCATCAAGATTTAGTCAGAACAGTGGTGTTTAGTCCCGACGGTAAAACTATCGCTTCTGCTAGTGATGACAAAACTGTGAAACTTTGGGATTTAAACGGCAAGCTAGTGCCAACTTTCAAAGGACATGAAAATGTGGTCACAAGCGTGGTGTTTAGTCCCGACAGTAAAACCATCGGTTCTGCTAGTTATGACAAAACTGTGAAACTTTGGTATTTAAACGGCAAGGAAAAGCAAACTTTTACAGGGCATGAGGATGTGGTTAATAGCGTCGCCTTTAGTCCCGACGGTCAAAGCATCGCTTCTGCTAGTGTTGACAAAACTGTGAAACTTTGGTACTTAAACGGCAAGGAACCGCGAACCTTCACAGGGCATGAGGATGTGGTTAATAGCGTCGCCTTTAGTCCCGACGGTCAAACCATCGCTTCTGCTAGTGATGACAAAACTGTGAAACTTTGGTACTTAAACGGCAAGGAACCGCGAACCTTCACAGGGCATGAGAATGTGGTTAATAGCGTCGCCTTTAGTCCCGACGGTCAAAGCATCGCTTCTGCTAGTGATGACAATACCGTGAAACTTTGGTATTTAAACGGCAAGAAACCGCGAACCTTCACAGGGCATCAGGATGTGGTTAATAGTGTGGTCTTTAGTCCCGACGGTAAAACAATCGCTTCTTCTAGTTGGGACAAAACCGTGAAACTTTGGTATTTAAACGGCAAAGAACCGCGAACCTTCAAAACGGATGGAGGTCTGGTCAGTAGTGTGGTCTTTAGTCCCGACGGTAAAACCATCGCTTATGCAAGTTTTGAGGTGGGAAGTACTGACAAAACTGTGAAACTTTGGGATTTAAGCGGCAAGCTACTGCGAACCTTCAAAGTGGATGGAGGTCTGGTCAGTAGTGTGGTCTTTAGTCCCGACGGCAAAACCATTGCTTTTGCTAGTAAGAATACGCTGATTTTGTGGGATTGGAATCTAGATTCTCTGACAGTAAGTGCCTGCGATTGGGTGCGAGATTATCTCAAGAATAACCAGGAGGTAGAAAAGAATGATACGAAGCTATGTGATCGCATCGGCACAAATTAATCAGCGTTGCTGAATGAAAGCATAAATCACACCAAGCGCGATCGCATTCACAAAAAGCATTCACAAGGAGCATTCGAGAATAACTTATGAACACGTTTGAGATTACTATTCAGCGCAAATCAGAAAATAACTGGCCAATTGTCGTAGAACACAGCCGATTTGGTGAACTGTTGCCATTACGCTCAGAAGGTACTCTCGAACTGACTGCTGAACATTTTCAGCAGCTAACTAGTTTTCTCGGACAGTCCAAAGACTACGGTACATTACTCGGAAAAACTCTATTTCGAGATGATATCCGTGATACCTTTGTTGGTGCGATGCGCGAAAGTGAGGAAGCACTGAGAATGTTGCTTTTTATTGAAGCATCAGATCGAGAATTAAGAACCTTACGTTGGGAAAAGCTCTGCGCTCCCATCGATGGTGGGTGGGAGTTATTAGCACTAAACCAGCGAGTACCATTTTCTTTCTACATTCCGGCAATTACTGACCGCCGCTTTCCCCCCATTGGACGGCGAGACTTGCGGGCGCTAGTTTTAGTTGCTAGTCCTAGCGATTCCCAAAAGTATAAATTAGTCGAATTCGATGTTGAAGCCAGCGTTAATAGTGTCAAGTCCGCATTAGGGGAAATACCTTGTGATGTCCTGGCAACAATTCCTGGAGCCATTGGTTTACCCACGCTAGATGAATTGTGTACCCAACTGAGCGATCGCAATAAACAATATACAATACTCCATTTTGTCAGTCACGGTCGGGTAATGGATAATGGTGAAACCATTGTCTACTGGTCAAAAGCTGATAATACAGTAGACGCGATCGCTGCCACACAATTACTAGAGCGGTTGCGTCCATTACGTGGAGCCAGAGGGCTACCACACTTTACTTTTCTTTGCACTTGCGAGAGCGCCAGTCCTGATGCAGAAGGATCGTTAGGAGGCTTAGGGCAAAGATTAGTGCGGGATTTGGGGATGCCTGCGGTGGTAGCTATGACCGATAAAGTTACCATCAAAACAGCCCAAACACTAATAGAGAACTTTTATAAACAACTCAGAGCATCGGGAGAGGTGGACTCTGCCTTGCATGAAGCTACTGCTGCTTTAGCAAAGCGCGGCGATCTTACAGTTCCAGCATTGTTTAGCCGCTTAGGTGGGCGACCCTTATTTAGTGACCAACTTGATCGCGAACTAACCAATGCTGAAATCAAATATGGTTTACAAAGTCTGGGAAAATTATTACCACAAAGAGCGCCAACACTGCAACTAAAATTCGAGATTCCTGCCCAGAAGCTAGAAAACATCTTAGGGGCAGATGTTGCAGCATTAAGCAAACAAACCCGTCAGGAACGAGAGCAGGCTTTAGAAGAGATTAACAACTTCTGTGAGGAAATACTCGATCTCAGCTTTAACGCACTGGCGTTAGATCAACAACCACCCACCTATGATTCTCGTTGTCCCTTCCGGGGCTTGTATCCTTTCCGCGTGGAAAACCGCGAGTTTTTCTTTGGGCGAGAACAACTGATTGTCCAACTGCAACAAAAGCTGACTGAACATAACTTTTTAGCTGTGTTAGGTGCTTCTGGTAGTGGTAAGTCATCGGTAGTGTTAGCGGGATTGATCCCAATGCTAGAACAGTTGCAATCTGGTGTAGTTACAGCATACATGACACCAAGCAGTAACCCGATTGAGCAACTACAAACCACTCTCTCCCCGGTGCAAGGTCAATCTTCAATATTAGTAATCGACCAATTTGAGGAACTATTTACCCTCTGTACTGATGAAACTGTAAGGGTGACTTTCATCGAAAAATTGCTAAGTCTGATTCCATTTCAAAAAATCGTGATTACCATGCGGGCAGACTTTTGGGGCGAGTGTGCTACCTACGGCAATCTCAAAGATTTGATGGAAGCTAGGCAAAAACTAATTGGCCCAATGGATGCGGCAGAATTGCGGAAGGCGATGGAAATGCAAGCTGCCCAAGTCGGGTTACGCTTTGAACCAGGGTTAAGCAACTCGATTCTCGATGATGTTCAAGGTGAGCCAGGAGCTATGCCACTGTTGCAACATGCACTGCTGGAGATGTGGAAGCGGCGACATGGTAGATGGTTGCGTGCTGTGGAGTATGAAGCGATCGGTGGTGTGAATATGGCGATCGCTCAAACTGCCGATGATGTTTACAACAGTTTATCACTCTCAGAACAAGACCAAGTTAAGAATATTTTCATTCGTTTAACCCGCTTGGATGAAACTGCCCTACAGGGAGATAAACGCCGGGATACACGACGACGGGTTTGGTTAGATGAACTCATACCTGCGGGTAGTACTATAGCACTCATCAAGGAATTAGTCAATCGTTTAGCAGGTGAAGGAGCTAGACTAGTAGTTACCACTGTAGACAGTTCTACAAATCGAGAAGAGGTAGAAGTAGCCCATGAAGCTTTAATTCGCTACTGGCCTCGGTTGCTGAATTGGTTAGATGATAACCGGACTAATTTACAGCTACGAGAAACTATCCGTCAGGCAGCTTTGGAATGGGAAAAGCAACAAAAAGATGATAATTATTTGGTGCATCGCGGCGGGAGATTAGAAGATGCTCAGGTGTTATCCAAGCAAGCCGGATTTCTCAACCAACTTGAGGCTGACTATGTAAATGCTTGTGTGGAATTGCGCCTACGTCAGGAACAAGAAAAAGAAGCGCGTCGCCGTCGGGAAATTAGAACAGCTTGGGGAGTAGCGACAGGATCTGTTGTTGCTGTGATTGTTAGTGCTACCTTGGGGGTTGTGGCTTTGCATAAACAGCAAGAAGCGGAAAAAGCTAAAGCTGAGGCAATAAGTCAATCTTCTTTGGCACTGTTTGATTCCCATCAAGGCTTGGATGCACTTATAGAAGGTATTCGGGCAGAAAAGATGCTCAAACAACAAAACATAACCGATTCTATCGGCATACAAGGATTACAAACAGCTATTTATGGGGTAAGAGAATACAATCGGTTGACAAATCATACAGATTCTGTTTACTCTATTGCCTTCAGTCCTGATGGTAAAACCATTGCTACTGCTAGTGGAGACAAAACGGTAAAACTATGGAATTTAGAAGGAAAAGAACTGCTTACCATCTCTGGGCATGAATATGTGGTCAATAGCGTCGCCTTCAGTCCTGATGGTAAAACCATTGCTACTGCTAGTAATGATAAAACGGTAAAACTATGGAATTTAAAAGGAAAAGAACTGCTTACTATCTCCGGGCATGAATATGGGGTCAATAGCGTCGCTTTCAGTCCTGATGGTAAAACCATTGCTACTGCTAGTAATGATAAAACGGTAAAACTATGGGATTTAGAAGGAAATCAACTACATATCCTCTCAGGGCATAAAGATGCGGTCAGAAGCGTCGCCTTCAGTCCTGATGGTAAAACCATTGCTACTGCTAGTAATGATAATACAGTAAAACTATGGGATTTAAAAGGAAAAGAAAAGCTTACCATCTCCGGGCATCAAGATGTGGTCAATAGCGTCGCCTTCAGTCCTAATGGTCAAACCATTGCTACTGCTAGTGATGACAAAACGGTAAAACTATGGGATTTAAAAGGAAAAGAAAAGCTTACCATCTCCGGGCATCAAGAGTTGGTCAATAGCGTCGCCTTCAGTCCTGATGGTCAAACCATTGCTACTGCTAGTGGAGATAAAACGGTAAAACTATGGGATTTAGAAGGAAATGAACTGCTTACCCTCTCCGGGAATGAAAATCCGGTCTATAGCGTCGCCTTCAGCCATGACGGTCAAACCATTGCTACTGCTAGTGCAGACAATACAGTAAAACTATGGAATTTAGAAGGAAATAAACTACATACCCTCTCTGGGCATGAAGATGGGGTCTATAGCGTCGCCTTCAGCCATGACGGCCAAACCATTGCTACTGCTAGTGGAGACAAAACGGTAAAACTATGGAATTTAGAAGGAAAAGAACTACATACTCTCTTTGGGCATGAAGATGGGGTCTATAGCGTCACCTTCAGTCCTAATGGTCAAACCATTGCTACTGCTAGTAATGACAATACAGTAAAACTATGGGATTTAGAAGGAAAAGAACTACATACTCTCTCCGGGCATGAATATGCGGTCAATAGCGTCGCCTTCAGTCCTGATGGTCAAACCATTGCTAGTGTTAGTCATGACAATACGGTAAAACTATGGAATTTAGCAGGAAATGAACTACATACCCTCTCCGGGCATAAAGATGTGGTCAATAGCGTCGCCTTCAGTCCTGATGGTCAAACTATTGCTACTGCTAGTGCAGACAAAACGGTAAAACTATGGAATTTAGCAGGAAATGAACTACATACCCTCTCCGGGCATAAAGATGTGGTCAATAGTGTCACCTTCAGTCCTGATGGTCAAACTATTGCTACTGCTAGTGCAGACAAAACGGTAAAACTATGGAATTTAGCAGGAAATGAACTACATACTCTCTCTAGGCATGAATATGCCGTCTATAGTGTCACCTTCAGTCCTGATGGTCAAACCATTGCTACTGCTAGTGCAGACAAAACGGTAAAACTATGGAATTTAGCAGGAAATGAACTACATACTCTCTCTGGGCATAAAGATTGGGTCAATAGCGTCGTCTTCAGTCCTGATGGTCAAACCATTGCTACTGCTAGTAAAGATACAGCGGTAATCTGGGACTTAAAGGGGAACAAACTACATACCCTTTCTGGACATCGAAATCAAATCACGAGCCTTGCTTTTAGTCCCGACAGTCAAATCCTGGCTACTGCTAGTAAAGACATGAGAGTTATTCTGTGGAATTTAAATCAGGTAGAAGTAGATGAACTGATGGTAAATGCTTGCGATTGGGTGCGAAATTATCTCAAAAATAACAAACACTTAGAAGAGAGTGATAAGGGTCTGTGCGATAGTATTGGCACAAATTAATCCTTTTCATCCACTGCAACCATTGTCAATAACCTCATTTTTATCTCTGATCGAAGCTCGTCCTTTATTATCAACTAGTAAAACTGCATTTTTGAGACAGTTTATGTTGGTATAGCAGTTAAATATTACCAAAAATTAGGAGTCAATATGTCCCTAGCATCTCATATCATATCTTCTTCTTCAGGGCTAACTAAGTCAGACATACAAAGTCTTTTAGTGCTTTTGTATAAATTAGTAAAATTTAGTAAAGCATCATTGCAATATATGCAATATGAATATAACTATGATTATATCCCTCCTCTAGCTATGACAGGCGCTCTACCATTGCCAGTCATTAAAGTAGAACTCCCAGCTCAAGAGTTACCTAATTTAAAATGGGTACTTTCAGTAACTCAAAAACTAACGCTGATTTTGGTAAATGATACTGTCAGTAGCTTTTCAAGTTTCTTTGATCGCAGCGTATCTTACGGATTGGATGATGATGACCAAAGCAATAACTCAGTCCTCAATACTAAAGTCCAAGCTTTAGAAGATATCGAGCAAAAAATTAAACATGCTGAAAGTAGTAAAGAGTTAGAAAAGATTGCTTTGGATCTGGCATCAATTACTCAAGACATTACCGACGAAATTGTTGCTAATAATCCGTCTAACGATGTTTCCTTTGCAATTGGAGAAATCTCTGACTTTGATAGACAGATTATGGCTGTTGATGAGGAATTTGACTCGCATTATTTTCATGATAATGTAGGAGATGTAGATTTTGCAGCATCATCTAACGTAGAAGACTCAATCACAGACTGGTTAAGTTCTGCTTTCAAGAAAATCATTAACTCTGATGCAAAATTGTTGGAGTTAGAAAATACTCAACCCTCGTCTATAGAAGTAGATTTTTCTATAGAGGCATCTGCAAATAAGCCAAGTCTTGAAGATTATAATAAATTATTTAGAAAAATTCCTCTTCCAGAAATTAGTTCTAGGTTTCAAGAAGATTTGGTTTTTGCCTATATGCAGGTTGCTGGCCCAAATCCACTGATGCTTCAAAAGGTATCAGAACAGGAAGAATTTTTACAAATTACCAACGAACAATACCAGCAAATAGTTGATACGTCGGACTCCCTTGAAGCTGCTAAGAGAGAAGGTCGGCTTTATAAAGCTGATTATTCTAAGTTAAAAAACATGGAAAATGGGACTTTTCCTAAACAACAAAAGTATATCTATTCGCCTTTAGCATTGTTTGCAGTACCACCATCTAGTAGCCCATCCCGGTCTTTAGTACCAGTGGCTATTCAGTGTCAGCCGGAACATGCAATATTCACACCTCTAAATGGTGAGAACTGGGCGATCGCTAAAAGCATTGTGCAAATGGCCGATAGCAATTACCATGAACTAATTAGTCACCTTGGCCGCACTCACTTATTTATTGAACCTTTTGTAATTGCTACTAAGCGGCGATTACCAGCAAACCACCATTTAAGAATTTTGCTGGAACCTCACTTTGAGGGAACTATATTAATCAATTACGGCGCTCATAAAATTTTGGTTGCCGATGGTCGTGAAGTAGATGCGATTTTAGCTAGTACAATTGAAAGCGATCGCCAGCTAACTGTTGAAGGTGCCCAAGATTATTTGCATCATTTCAACGATGCCATGTTTCCCAACATTTTAGCGAGTCACGGTGTTGATAATACTTTTGAACTACCTGAATATCCTTACCGAGATGATGGACTGTTGATTTGGAATGCTATTCATAAATGGGTGAATGCCTATTTGAGCAGTTATTATACCAGTGAGCCACAGCTACTAGCAGACCAAGCTTTACAAAATTGGGCGAAGGAATTAATTTCCGAACAAGGAGGTCGCCTCAAGAATTTTGGTGAAGATGCGAATGGTACAATTAAGACGCTAGATTATCTAATTGATGCTGTTTGCACGATCATTTTTACTGCTAGCGCCCAACACGCTGCGGTTAATTTTCCGCAAGGCGAACTCATGACCTATACACCTGCTTTTCCTCTAGCCACTTACTCTCCAGCACCCACAAATCTTAACGAACCAGGCGATTTGATGAGTATCCTACCTCCTTTAGACCAAGCTAAAACTCAACTTAAGGTAACTTATTTGCTTGGCTCGGTCTACTATACCCAGTTAGGGCAATACTCCAACTCATACTTTAAATCCAAGCCACAATTGAGTTCGGCTCTGCTTACTTTTCAAAATGAACTGAAAGGAATTGAAAAAGAAATTAATCAGAAGAATCGTACAAGGATAATGCCTTACAAGTTCTTGCTACCTTCCCAAATTCCACAAAGTATCAATATCTAGTAGTATGTCAAGCTCCTGCAAGAGGTTTTGTAGTAAGCACTTTAGTGATTAGAAAATGAATTTAAGGACTAAAGTCCTTACTACGAACTTACTTACTTGTAGAACTAATTTACACCCCGCAGCTTGCGAGTGTTATCAACTAAACTCTGAGCAAATTGATCAAATCTTTGCGAAAGTTTTTCATCTACCAGCTTGCCTTCAGGACTGAAAGCACCCCAAGCTTGTCCGATGGCAATTTGTTCTGGAATCACCCAACCATGCACCCATCGGACAATTAGCCGTAGGTCATTTAAAGCATTACTATTAGACTGACCACCTAATACGCTGATTAATCCTGTCACTTTATCAGACAGTTGCTCAAAACTCATCAAATCTAGAGCATTTTTTAGCACACCACTAACCCCACCATGATACTCAGGTGTCGCTAAAATTAACCCATCGGCACGGCTGACTGTATCTTGCAATCGCTGAACATCTGGGTATTCTGCATACTCCTTGGCACCAGTGCAAAACGGTAGCTGCAACTGCCGTAAATCGAGAATTTCTACCTCTGCACCCACAGCTTCAACCCTTTGCACTGCTATTTGTAAAGCAAGCTGAGTATAGGAGTTGGGTCTTAAACTCCCACCTATGCCAACAATTCTTACCATAATTAACCCACAAACTATTAACTAACTACTATCACCAGGTTTTTTGAAAAGCGAAATCGTTATGACTATGCTTATTTTAGCGATTTGTGTCGGAATGTGTCAAATTAATATCTACATGGGGACACGAAACTTGGGAATGGTTTTGTGTGGAAGTTAGACTAGATAAGAAAAGTGTAATTTCCAGTTATTACAATTTTTGGTAGAAGAATAGGCATAAAACCATAGCTCAACTTGTGCCAGCAGACAAAGGGTAATTATTATGACAAATTTGGGAAAAAAAGCATTGATAAAAAGACAGTCGTCAAAGCGTGGTGCTTGGGTTGGTGCGCTCGCAGCTAGTTTGATTATGTTACCAGGAATTTTCGGGAGTACTCCCGTTTTGGCACAAAAGGCAGAAAGCACCTCTTTAAATTATGGCGACTTGATCAAGAAAGCGAAGGCGGGAGAAATCCAAAAAGTAGAGCTTGACGAAACTGAACAGCTAGCAAAGGTTTATCTCAAAGGGCAAAAGGCTGATACACCACCGCAACAGGTGAGACTTCTGGCACAAAACACAGAGTTAATTAACATCCTCAAAGATAAGAATGTTGATTTTGGTGAAGTTTCCTCTGCTAATAGTCGAGCTGCTGTTGGATTGTTGCTCAATCTCATGTGGATTTTGCCACTGGTAGCTTTAATGCTATTGTTCCTGCGTCGCTCGACTAATGCTTCTAGCCAAGCGATGAATTTCGGTAAATCCAAAGCTCGCTTCCAAATGGAGGCAAAAACTGGTGTAAAATTTGAAGATGTAGCTGGGGTTGAAGAAGCTAAAGAAGACCTCGAAGAAGTTGTTACTTTTCTGAAACAGCCGGAAAGATTTACCGCAGTAGGCGCACGTATTCCCAAAGGAGTGTTGTTAATTGGCCCTCCCGGTACTGGTAAAACTTTACTAGCAAAAGCGATCGCAGGTGAAGCAGGTGTACCATTTTTCAGTATTTCCGGTTCAGAATTCGTAGAAATGTTTGTTGGTGTAGGTGCATCTCGCGTGCGCGACCTCTTCAAGAAAGCCAAAGAGAATGCCCCTTGTCTAATATTTATCGATGAAATTGACGCAGTAGGTAGACAACGGGGCGCTGGTATCGGTGGCGGTAACGACGAGCGCGAACAAACTCTCAACCAACTGCTCACGGAAATGGATGGTTTTGAAGGTAACACAGGTATTATTATTATTGCTGCCACTAACCGCCCAGATGTTTTAGATACAGCGTTACTCAGACCGGGACGCTTTGACAGACAAGTGATGGTCGATCCACCGGATCTCAAAGGACGACTGGAAATTTTGAAAGTCCACGCGCGCAATAAGAAAATTGATCCTAGCGTATCATTAGAAGCGATCGCTCGTCGCACTCCTGGTTTTACTGGCGCAGACTTAGCCAACTTACTCAACGAAGCTGCGATTCTCACGGCTAGGAGGCGCAAAGAAGCTGTCACCCTTTTAGAAATTGATGCTGCTGTGGATAGAGTCGTTGCAGGTATGGAAGGTACCGCCTTAGTAGACAGCAAGAGCAAGCGGTTGATTGCCTATCATGAAGTTGGACATGCTTTAGTTGGCACATTCCTCAAAGACCATGACCCTGTGCAAAAAGTTACCCTCATCCCACGGGGACAAGCACTGGGATTAACTTGGTTTACTCCCAACGAAGAACAGGGGTTAATTTCCCGTTCCCAACTCAAAGCCAGGATTACTGCTACTTTGGGTGGTCGCGCCGCCGAGGAAATTGTTTTTGGTAAGCCAGAAGTGACCACAGGTGCAGGCAATGACCTGCAACAAGTTACAGGAATGGCGCGGCAGATGGTGACACGCTTCGGGATGTCAGAATTAGGTCCATTGTCACTAGAAAATCAAAGTGGAGAGGTATTTTTGGGACGTGACTGGATGAATAAATCAGACTATTCTGAGGAAATTGCCGCCAAAATTGATTCACAAGTCCGCGAAATTGTCAACAATTGCTACATCAGAGCCAAAGAACTGTTGCAACTCAACCGCATAGTTTTAGAGCGTTTGGTAGATTTGTTAGTAGAACAGGAAACAATTGAAGGTGATGCATTCCGCAAAATTGTTACTGACAATATCCAGGTAGCCGATGCACAAGTGGCTGTACCTCATTAGGCAATAAAATACATCCCTACTACACTGTGGCGGAAGTTTGCCTAACTTTAACAACAGGATTTACGCTGTGCTGTACTAGTGAAAATCCAAAAATTCAGATTCCCGACTCTTTTAAAAAAGTCGGGAATTTTCTTGAACAAAAGTCACAAGTGCGATCGCAAACTGTCTCTATGAGAATTGCTTGGCGTGGACAGCATCAATTCTCGCTAATTACTGCTGTAACTCAACCTGGTATTGGAATAACAAAAAGTTTTAAGATGTAATCATGCCAAATAATTGCTTTTTTGGATGAAATGGTTGCAGGTTATAATCAGAAAGGATTACAACTCTCTTGCTAATAACAGTATATGAAGTTTAATGTAATACTCGATCGTGATGAAGATGGGGTTTGGATTGTCGAGTGTCCCAGTATACCTGGTTGTGTTAGTCAAGGTCAGACAAGAGAAGAAGCCCTAGAAAGTATCAAGGACGCGATCGCAGGTTGTCTTCAAGTTCGTGCAGAACTTGGTTTACCGCTGACTGTGGAGACTCATCAAGTAGAGGTTACAGCGTAATCATGACATCTGCCCTTCCGGTTCTCAGTGGGCGTGAAGTTGTCCGTGTGTTTGAATCGTTTGGTTGGGAATTTGCACGTCAAAGTGCTAGTCACATCATCCTGGTTAAGAAAGGTGAAACAGTAACCTTATCTGTTCTAGATCATCGAGAGGTGGCAAAAGGAACATTGCGTAGTCTTATCCGTACTGCTGGACTTACAGTGAATGAATTCATTGCCGCTATCTAATTGCGTAGTCAGCTACTTTAGATAAATCAGCAAATTCAATCCCCGTATTGTGGTAAAAAGTGTCCACAAAACCAGCGTAATGTAAATTAAACCCAAACTCCATTGATACCGAGGAAGTGCAGAGATGATATCTGGTAGGTGTTCGTCTTGCAGGCGAATATTGTTAAATCCTAATTTAAGGGACTGACAAATAAAAAAATGTTCCAAAACTGACGCAAAAACTCTCTCTATTTCTTCTCTCTGCGTTCTCTGTGCGGCAGTCGCTCATGGGGGAAACCCCCAAGACCGCGCTGCCTTGTCTCTGTGGTTCGTTTATTGGAATAATTTATTTCTTGTCAGTCCCTAAGTAGGTTGTTGAGGCTAAAATCATAGTAATAAGGGACTTCCAAATAAAAAAATACTCAACTATTTCTTGTGGGGTGGGCCGAAAAGCCCGCCCATATACAAGGGCGGGCGAGACGCCCACCCCACAAGATTGGGTAATTTATTTGTTGGAAGTCCCTAATGTCACTACCAACAGCGATCGCACAATCAGGCATCATTTACCTATAAACTGAGTTGAGCAATTTCCCAAGCTTTTTGGTAGAGTATTCTAGAAAATCGAGATCACGAGAATAGGCGTTCGCCTTTGGCGTTGGCTGTGCCATCGCTCATCGCAATTGCCAGTTTATTGCTCAAAATCTAGAACGCAGTTGCTATGATAAAACGCCTGCTTGTGGTAGAGTCTCCCGGAAAAGTCAAAAAACTCAGTCAAATTCTGGGTTCGGATTGGAAAGTTTTAGCTAGTTGTGGCCATATCCGAGAACTCAGCAATGAAGGAGACGATTCCTTGGGCTTCGTGATGGACGGCAGTAATGTCCGGTGTAATTACGTCCCGCGTGACCAACGAGCAAAGGAAACAATCCAGAAACTCAAGTCTGCGGTGAGGCAGGTTGATGAAGTTGTTTTAGCAACTGACCCAGACCGGGAAGGTGAAACAATCGCTTGGCATCTCAAAGAAACGCTGGGTTTAAGGGAGCCGAAACGAGTAATTTATACTGAGATTACAGCATCGGCGGTACAGAGTGCGATCGCTAATCCTAGAAAGCTAGACCAAAACTTAATCGGTGCTGGGCTGTGCCGAGATTGCCTAGACAAGCTGGTAGGTTATAAAGGTAGCCCTTTAGTTTGGGCATTGAATAACGGTGCTAAGAGTGTTGGCAGAGTCCAAAGCGCGACGTTGCACTTAATTTGTCAGCGAGAAAACGAAATTCTGGCTTTTGTCCCCCAAGATTACTGGAGTGTCTGGGTAGATTATGCTGAAGGATTTCGGGCTTTTTACAAAGGGACGGTCGATTCTGCAAAAGATGCAGCAGAGCAAGAAACTGAAGCTCATGATGACGCGAAGGTAGGTAATAGTCCAGAAACGCCAGAGTCTAAGCGCGTTCTTTCCGAAGCAGAGGCTACACGTTTAGTTGAAGAAGCACAGCGACATCCGCATCAGGTGATTCATTTTGAAGGAAAAATTGTTAACCGCCAGCCACCTCCACCATTTACAACTTCCAGTCTTCAGCAAGCAGCTGGTTCAAAGCTGAGGTTTGCTCCTGATAAAACCATGATTGTAGCCCAAAAGCTTTATGAGGCAGGGTTGATTACATATATGCGAACAGACTCAGTAATGCTGAGTCCAGAATTTTGTGCCAGCGCCCGTCAATGGTTAGAGCAAAATGACCCGCAGAATGTACCACAGCAAGTCGCCAAGCATCGTAGTAGCAAATCTGCTCAAGAAGCACATGAGGCGATTCGTCCAACTGATGTGTTTCGTCCCTCAGTTCAATTGCGCTTAGAACTTCCTGATGATGAGTTTAATTTGTATGTGATGATCTGGAAACGGTCAATTGCTTCTCAGTGTCGGGCTGCCCAATTGCGTAAAACTCAGGTGATTACTCGGTCTGGCTCCATACTGTGGTCAGCTAGAGGGCAAGTGATTGAATTTTACGGTTATGCTCGCTACTGGAATAATCTCAGCAAGGATAGTGTTTTACCTTCATTACAACAGGGACAGGCGCTGAAACTGGAGAATGCTGGACACGAAAAGAAGCAAACGCAGCCACCACCCCGTTATAGCGAACCCAAATTGGTGCAACTAATGGAACGTAAAGGAATTGGTCGCCCAAGTACCTATGCTCCTACTGTTGCTACTTTAAAAAAACGAAATTATGTTGAGTTGAAAAAAGATCATTTGCAACCAACAGCATTAGGGTTAGAAGTTGATGCGTTTTTGCTCAAAGCACTCCCTGATTTACTAGAGGCAGAATTTACAGCGAAAATGGAAGATGCTCTTGATGCAATTTCTGAAGGAAAAAACTCTTGGCAGCATTATTTAACTAGCTGGAATCAGAATTACTTTATACCAGCACTTTCCAAAGCTAAAACTGTAGTTGCGAGTTCCTCAATAGGTAAAGCTAATGTGGTAAATGAACGCAAATATGAAACTTCCAAAACTCGATGCCCTGAATGCAAAAATTTTCTCGCCAAAATTCCGAGTAGTAAAGTTAAAAAGAAATATTTCCTCAAATGCACAAAAGGCTGTGAAAATGTCGTGTTGTTTTGGAGCGACTTTAACAAAACTTGGCAGCCACCACAAACTAAAACAGTCCAAGCTGAAAATCAACAAAAATCTCCTGTGAAGATGACAGCATATCCCTGCCCAGTATGTAAGAAACCTCTAGAAGAATACAGTTATATCAAAGAGGGGCAGAGTAAGACAATGTTGCGATGTTCTGACCCACAATCCCGTAAGGATACCAAACATAAAGATGTAGCTTATTTCAGTACCCAAAAAGGGTGGTGGAGTCCTAAGTTTGGGGAAATATCAAAAACTTAACTACCAAGTTTGATACCCTGTTGCTTAAGTAGATTTATCAACAAATTTTTAAATATACCACTTAGGATACCAATAAGAGGAGTAGGTACTGTTAGGAGATATCGACGGAAAGTTTTGATATCGAAGGGCCAAACAGGTAACTCATCGGTCATAGTGTATAAAGTGCGTAGCTGCTGAATTTTTTCAGATTTTTTCTTGAAAGCTTCTGTGTCTTCAGCCAGACTAGTATAAATCCCTGAATAATCTGCTCGGAACTGCCGAGCAATTTTATCTAAAGACTTTTCTTTAGCTCTTTTCATACCGCTATTTGCTGCCAACAATGGCCCAAAAAAACATCCCATTGATATAAAAATATACAATGGAATTACCAGATGAACAAACCAGAATCCTTTTCCGACATTTTCGGTAATCACTTGATACTCAATCACACCAATCAATATACCCAAAACAGCAACTAAATAGGCAGTTTTAAGCGAGTAATCACTTAGACATCGAAGACCACCACAGCGATCGGGATGAAGAGGATTGATATCAAGATCCTTGTTTCCTAAAATTCGATAGAAAATCCAAATATTTGTAATCAAATTAATGACAAGTATACTACCCATATATACAACTGCAAATGTGGCGATCGTAATGGTCAGTCTTGGCAGAAAACTAGAGCTAGTCCAACTATCTTCTAATCTAGGTCTAATGATAAAAACAATAGTGCTGAAAAAGAGAGCGCTGGCAAGTGCAGAAACTTTGCGCCATTTTTGAGAATAGAGGTTAAGAACAAATTGATCAATCTGAAAAAAGTCAATTTCTAATACGTCAGATTTTTCAAGCTCTTGAATTACTTTATCGATCGCTTGAAAACTCCACAAGTAATATCCCAATATTGTTGGATTAATGAAAAGTCCTACTAGCCAGGGAATCCAGTCTTTAAATAACCCCATCTGTCCCTGCTTAGACCACAGCGTATTACTTATCCATGCAGTAAACAAATAAACTACAGTAGCGGTAATTGCTGCCAACAACCCAAAAGTTAGAGGAGAAAGACGAAATTTTTCAATTACTAAATAGGCAACAGGATCAAATCGGTGAAGGTTTCGTTTGTGCGAAATGTCGTTTATCATTCTTTCTTTAACAATGAGTCAGGTAAATAAGCTGTTCTGCATTTAATTTGTATAATTAGGGCGGGCAAGATGCCCACCCCACAAGAGTTTTATTTTATTTGATTATTCAATTTAGATGATTTTCAGCTTAACACCATAGATATTTAGGAGTAAATGTGCCAATTTTGGCAAAATATAGTAACAAATCGGGTGAGCCAAAAAAGCTTACTCCATAACCTTTTTTAATTCTTAATTTAAAATTCTACGTAGCGACACTAAGTACTTATAAACACTAGCTGAACTTAGCCGCAAGTTCTGCAGGGTTCATCTGCTCGTAATGTTCAAAGGGTTGGTGAATCCAGGGGTTTTCAGCTAAGTAATGAACATAATAATCGGGTTTTAGAACAGAACAGGCTTTATACCAAAGTACGGCAGTGCGAATTTCCTCAATGGGGGAATGATTATTTTGCTTGAGCCAAGGTATAGTTTGTTCCAGTGTGATGCCAGAGTCTACTAAGTCATCCACTAGGAGAATACGCGAACCTAATTTTTCGCTGGTCATTGTCAAGTGCTGGGAGAAAATTAAATTACTTCTTTCTTGCTTACCAATGCCACTGTAAGATGAGGTTGCTAAAATTGCCAGTGGTTGCTGGTATATACGGGAGAGAATATCTCCTACTCGTAGTCCTCCTCTGGCAAGACAGATAATTTGGTTGAATTCCCAACCGGATTGATAAATCTGGATAGCCAGTTGTTCAATTTTTTGGTGATAATCTGACCAAGAAACATAAAGGTCTGGCATAAGTCTAACGGGAGTGGTAAATAGCTAATATTGAAGGCGATTGCAGATTTTTTATTTTACTATGAGTGCAAAGTTTTATGAATGATTCTACTGCTGATGACCATGCCCAACGAGATATTCTCAATAAAAAACTCGATTTGAAAACAAAGCTGGCTTACGGTGCAGGGGATTTAGGGCCAGCAATTACTGCAAACATCTCTGTCTTTTATCTACTAATTTTCTTTACCAATGTCGCTGGTATCCCTGCGGGTTTAGCTGGCACTATTTTGATGATTGGCAAAATCTGGGATGGGATAAATGATCCGCTTGTTGGGTTCCTGACTGATAAAACGAAATCTCGGCGTTGGGGCCGTCGTCTTCCTTGGATGTTTTATGGAGCAATCCCTTTTGGGATTTTCTTTTTTTTGCAGTGGATTGTACCGCGATTTAGTGCAAATCAGAGTGAGAATATTTGGCCTCTGTTCTGGTATTACGTAGCGATTGGGATTCTATCTCAGTCCTTTTACACGGTTGTGAATTTGCCTTATACGGCGATGACTCCAGAACTAACTCAAGATTACGACGAACGCACCAGCCTTAACAGCTATCGCTTTACATTTTCTATTGGTGGCAGCATTCTGTCATTGATTTTAGCGCTAATTATTTTTATCAAAATTAGCGATCGCCAACAAGCATATCTCGTTTTAGCAGCAGTTTGTACTGTAATTTCAATTTTAGGATTATATTGGTGCGTTTTTGGAGTCCGCGATCGCATCCTGGCTTTTGAGGCTAAACGCATCCTAGCCGAAGAACCTGCATCTCTCCCCTTCGGCGAACAGCTAAAAATTGTCTTCAGCAACCGACCTTTTTTATTTGTTATTGGTATATATCTTTTTTCTTGGCTAGGTGTGCAGATTACAGCTAGCATTATTCCCTATTTTGTAGTCAATTGTATGAGACTTAAAGAATCAGATGTGCCTACAGTGCTGATTGCAGTCCAAGCAACTGCCCTGCTGATGCTATTTGTCTGGGGGGCGCTGAGTAAAAAAATCGGGAAAAAAATTGTTTATTTTCTGGGAATGAGTTTGTGGATAATAGCCGCCGCAGGGCTATTTTTCTTAAAACCTGGTCAAATAGTTTTGATGTATGTGATGGCTATCATGGCTGGTATTGGTGTCTCCACAGCTTATCTAATTCCCTGGTCCATGATTCCAGATGTGATTGAATTAGATGAACTGCAAACTGGACAACGCAGAGAAGGCATTTTTTATGGCTTTATGGTTTTGCTACAAAAATTTGGTTTAGCTTTCGGGCTGTTTTTGGTGGGAAATGCTTTGCAAGTAGCCGGTTTCAAAGAATCTGTAGCCGGAAGTCCACTACCCATCCAACCTGAATCTGCACTGTTTGCGATTCGCATTGCTGTTGGGCCTATACCTACAGTTTGTTTGATTTGTGGCTTAATTTTAACGTATTTTTACCCAATTACGCGCGAGATGCACGCAGAAATTATGCTGAAACTCAAAGAACGGCAAGCGAAGAGAGGGAGTTAAAGTAGTAGGGGGAGCAGGGGAGGCAGGGGAGGCAGGGGAGGCAGGGGAGGCAGGGGGAGCAGGGGAGGCAGGGGAGGTACTTGTATTTGCGATCGCAAACTGACTTAACCTAAATATATGCCTTTGGCAGAGGTAAATTCAAACGCTCTGGGATGTGGGTAAAGTATTACGACTGCAAGGTATTTTGCCTAACCTAGTATATTAACTTGTGCTTCATTTGTGACTAGCGATCGCTTTTAGGGAAAAGCTTTAATATTGTGAGTATTAAATCTGCATCAAGACAGGAATTACCGACACGATTTTCTCAGCTTCATTTACTCTAATCTGCGCTAACCCAAATTGTTCAATTACTGCTGCATTCGTCGTCAAATGTCTACTCACCTCAGCCACCCGGTAATGACTTTCGTGTGAAGCTAAAGCAGCTGGTAATAATAACTGATCTGCTAAGTGTTCATCCACTGCTGCGCCAGTGTGATGAAACTCAAGTAGTTGCTGACAAGCAATTTCTGCAACTGTCTCCGCCGACAACCGTAATCGCCCAAATCCACCAAAGCCAGTCAAGCTGTTTTCATACTCAGCAGTTAAAAAAATACCCGCCCCAGGTGCTATACCTCTTTCTCGCAAGGCGTGTATAGTAACTTTTAAATGGGCTGACCGTAACAAACTCTCGGCACGATTCGCCATTCGTTGGGGAATATGCGAAGGCAATTCCGTTACCACTGCTAGCCCTCGCACCTGTTGTAAGTTTCCCCGTTCTAACAAGTTGATCCCATTGAGTTTACCACCGCCAGTCACCTGTAACTCTACCTCTCCGCCACCTTTAGGAAACCACCCCCAAGCGCCTAACTTGACTTGGGCTTCTACACCCATGCGTTGCAATATTGGTAAATAAACTTGCTCAATGTACGTTACTGTCGGGCTAAAATTTACATGAGTTCCACCCTTTAGTGTTACTTGGGAATTGCCAGATGCTAGTGCCAGAGGTAAGAGAATTGTCTGTAAAACTAGAGCGATCGCACCCGCAGAACCACCAACTTGTGCTTTACTAACATCAAAGGTATAAGTTCCAGCTTGCACAGCACTACCTGGGATGAATTCCAGCAGCATTGAACCCAAAGCATCACCCTGTAGTTGGGCATTACAAATTCTCGCCGCAGCCCGAACTGCTGTTAAGTGTTGTGCTGCTAATCCTGGTTTTTTGCGTCCAGCGCGAATGCCTGAAATTCGTATGGGTTCGCCAGTGATAGCCGCTAGACTTAAGGAAGTCCGAAGAACTTGTCCGCCTCCCTCTCCGTAGGAACCGTCAATTTCAATCATGGGCGATTATTGGGATGTGGGATTTTGGGTTATCCCCACGGGTGTTGAAATCAAACCACAAATTATAAACGCCTAATAGCTAGCTTTTTGAAGCGAAGTTACACAAATATACAGAAAAAATTTTGATATGTGTTTTTTGTAGTTTGCTAATTTTGAATTTGGAATTGAAGAACCTTGCTTTTACCGGGATTCATCAACCGATATGGATCAACTATTTCCTTAAATTTTAACAGCTCAGGATCAATAACTTTTCTGCCGCCGTCTTCTTTTTAACGCAGAGGAACGCAAAGGTTTACGCAGAGTAACGCAGAGAATTAACTCCTCTGCGTCCCTTTGCGCTTCCCTCTGCGTCCCTTTGCGTTTGAAAATCTTAATTCTCATGTTTCACAGCACTTTCATGCCACTTACTTAATATAAAGTCAGATAAGGCACTCAAGCCGACAAAAATTAATACACCCAACCCAGTTGTGAGAAATAATGCTGCAAACATCCGAGGAATTTGTAAGTTGTAGCTAGAAATTAAAATCCGGTAAGCAATGCCAGATTTTGCCCCGCCAGTACCCGCGACAAATTCCGCAACCACTGCGCCAATTAATGCTAAACCACCGCTAATTTTTAAACCACCTAAAAAATAGGGCATAGCGCTGGGTAAACGGAGATACAGCAGAGTTTGCCAGCGAGAAGCTTTGTAAAGTTGAAATAGGTTGAGCAAGTTCCGGTCAACGCTGTTGAGTCCTAGTGTAGTGTTAGATACGATGGGGAAAAAGGCGACAATCCAGGCACAAACTACTAAAGCGGCGAAGGTGTTATTTTTTAACCAGAGAATGATTAAGGGTGCGATCGCAACTATAGGAGTTGTTTGTAAAATTACTGCATAGGGAAATAAACTGCGTTCAATCCATTTACTTTGGGTAAACAAAATCGCCATTAGTAAACCAGAAATAGCGGCAGCAATAAAAGCAACGACTGTGATTTGCAGTGTAATTAATAGTGATGGAAAAAGCTCGCTCCAGTCAGTAATTAAAGTTTTAAATACTAATAAAGGTCCAGGGAGGATATAAGGAGGTAAATGTGTTATCCGCACAAATATATCCCATAATAATAATGCTATAATACCAACTCCCATCGGTGCCCAAACGTCAGCAGAAAAAAACTTGCTCGATGTCTTTTGTGATTGGGTACGACGGATAAATAGCATATTAGTTCAAAATTTTAAATTGGGGCAAAGCTCATAGCTTTAGCTAGATGCTGAGAAATTTCACGGCAATATTGGTTATACACCAATGATGTGCGAAAGTCATCGTCACGGGGGTAGGGAACATCAATTTTTACATCTGCTACAATCCTTCCCGGACTTGTCCCCATAACTACCACGCGATTTGATAAGTACACTGCTTCGTAAATATTGTGAGTAACAAAAACCACCGTCCAGCGCTGTTGAAGCCACAAATCGAGTAAATCACCATTGAGTTTGCTACGAGTAATTTCATCTAATGCGCCAAATGGTTCATCCATCAACAGGACATTTGGCTGAGTAACTAATGCCCTAGCGATTGATACCCGCATCTTCATCCCACCTGATAACTGGCGGGGATAGTTCTCTTCAAAACCTTTTAATCCTACCAGTTCTAATGTCTGCTGTACTAATTTTTGGCTATATTTTTTAGACATTCTGGACAATTTTAGGGGTAGGCGTATATTCTCCCTGACATTTGCCCAAGGCATGAGTGCGGCATCTTGGAAAACAAAAGCCAGTTTTCTTGCTTGCTGAGTTATACCCCAATCAATATTACCAGAACTCGCGCGTCCCAATCCGGCAATCAGACGCAGGACTGTACTTTTACCGCACCCGGAGGGGCCAACTAAACTAACAAATTGCGACTCTGGAATTGCTAAATTCAGGTCTTGCAGGGCAACAGTGCCATTGGTGTAGACCTTGCTAATCTGATTGAGCGTAATAATGGGACAGTTACTCATTCAAAAAATCTGGAGAATAGCAAGCGATCGCTCACGTCTTGTAATAGCTTACTCCTTTATTCACAAATTGCAAGGTGAAGGCATCTTTGTAATTAGTGTTCGCATCAAAAACACCTGTTTTAACCAAGTTGTCGAAAAACGATTGCCAGCGTTCTTCTTTCATCGCACCAATACCCAATTCTTGAGCATCACCTCCAGTGATTATGGCGTTTTCTTTAAGCTTCTCAAGGCTAAAGTTTAACTGCTCATCAGTAATGTCTGGATTGTCTTTCTTAATCAAGGTATTACCTGGAATTGGTTCCTCAAGGTAGCTATACCAACCTTTAATTGAGGCATCAACAAATCTCTGTACTAAATCTGGGTTTTTTTCTACCAGCTTTTTTGTGGTTTCAATCGTAAAAGCATAGGCATTGTAACCATAATCTGCTAATAATATCACTTGTGGTTCCAACCCTCCTTTCTTTTTAATCTCGAAGGGTTCAGCTGTTAAAAGACCTTGTTGAATAATATTTTTATCTTTCAGAAATGGTTGAACATCAAAGTTATAAGGGCGCTTTTGGTCGTCTGTAAAACCGTACTTTGCCTTTAAAAATGGCCAGTATGTAGCTTCGCCACCAGAACCAACAAGAATCTGTTTTCCTTTAAGTTTTTCCAGGGAGTCGTTACCCGTACCGGGGTGAGTGATTAAAACTTGAGGATCTTTTTGGAAAATAGCGGCCACTGTAATTATGGGAACGTTATCTCTGGAAGCTCCAATCGCATCACCAGCATGTCCCATGATTAAATCAACAGATCCCCCCATTAACAATAAGGTGTAATTACCCCTTGGCCCACCTGGTTTGATGGTGACATCTAATCCATGATCTTTATAAATACCTGTCGCTACAGCCTGGTAGAAACCGCCATACTCTGCTTCCGCCACCCAGTGAATGCTAAAAGTGATTTTATCTAGTTTGGTATCAGACCTGGAGTTAGAAACAGAAGTTACTGGTGATGTTTTGCTACCGTTTGTACAAGCTGCTAATATTCCACTACTTACTGCAATTGAGCCATATTTAATGAATTTACGGCGATTGATGCCACAGATTCCATTTCCAGAGTCATCTAGCTGACTCATTTAATACCTCTCATTTTTACTGAAATAGAGTATTGAAATATACTCTAAATTGTTGGTGGAATTATAGTATAAGATTATCATAACCGCCAAGGTTTTATTTCCATATTTGGCTCAGGTGGGTGAGAATTTGCTTAAAAATATAATCACCTAATCATCTGGAAATAATATGTAAAAAAAATTATATGAAAAAACAATGAGCTTCTGCATTAATCCTCACTGCCCAAACCCGCAAAATCAGAACTCTACGTTATTTTGTCAGAGTTGTGGTTCGGAATTGTTACTTGAAGGGCGCTATCGAGTAGTAAGTGTACTGGGCGGTGGTGGCTTTGGGAAGACTTACGAGGTAATTGAACGCAGTGGTACAACAAAAGTTTTGAAGATTCTGCTACACAGTAACCCCAAGGCGGTATCGCTGTTTCAGCAAGAAGCTCAAGTCTTAAGTCAGCTGGATAATCCCGGAATTCCCAAGGGGAAAGGATACTTTAGCTTTTTGCCCCAAAACAGTCAGGAGCCTCTGCACTGTCTAATCATGGAGAAAATCGAGGGACTAAATCTTGAACAATACTTGCAACAGCGCAATTTCCGCCCGATCGATCAAGAGTTAGCACTCTTGTGGCTGCTGGAATTATTTACCATTCTACATGAGGTGCATCAGCAAAACTTTTTCCATCGGGATATTAAGCCGTCCAACATTATGCTTAAAGGCGATGGACAACTGGTATTAATTGACTTTGGGGCGGTGCGAGAAGTCACACAGACTTATATGCTAAAACAAGCTGCTGGACAGGTAACAGGTATAAATTCCCCTGGTTTCACACCGCCAGAGCAACTTAATGGTCAGGCAGTTTTAACATCAGATTTTTTTGCCATAGGTCGCACCTTTGTCTATTTACTGACAGGCAAAATACCAACCGATCAAGATATTTATGATATCAATACTGATGAGGTGCGATGGCGTAATTATGCTTCTGGTATTTCGCCATTGTTAGGAGATTTAATTGATGATTTGATTAAGCGATCGCCTAGTCAACGTCCTCAAAGCACCAATGTAATTTTACAACGGTTAGCGGAAATTGAACGAGCATTGAAAAGACAACCCAATCGAGGCTCGATCAAAAATTCCTCAAAACCCAAAATAGGTTCACAGATCCGCCGTCGCTTTGGCTTGAGTGTCGGTAATACATCTCCTTTGGTGATGGTAATTGGTGGAGCAATTGCCGCTAGTGCAGTAATTTTATTCATAATTCCGTATCTTATGCGCTCCGACTGGTTTTCTTTGATAAAATCTAGTCCAGCCGAAGAATGGGCAAAAAATCTGGCTTTAGTGAATACGCTAACTGGTCACTCTGACGCGATTTCATCCGTAGCGATCGCACCTGATGGACAAACTATCGCCAGTGCTAGCCATGATCGAACAATCAAGTTATGGAATCTGCAAACAGGCAAACTAATCCGCACTATTTACGGACATTCACTACCAGTTTTATCAGTTGCAATCAGCCCTGATAGTCAAAACCTGGCTAGCGGTAGCCTGGATGAGACAATTAAGCAATGGAATCTTAGTAACGGTCAACAAATTCGCAGCATCAAGGCAGATGGTTATGTAGCTTGGAATAATGCCATAGCTATCAGCCCCGATAATCAGTTCATTGCCACTGGCAGTACAGATAAGACAATTCGGTTATGGAATTTTGCCACCGGTCAACGGCTACGTACCCTTTATGGGCATTCACTGCCAGTTTTATCGGTAGCCATCAGTCCCAATGGGCAGACCCTTGCCAGTGGTAGTACAGACAAAAGCATCCGCTTATGGAATCTCGCCACCGGACAACAACTTCACACCCTCTTTGGGCATACAAGTTGGGTGACTTGCCTCGCCATCAGCCCCGATAATCAGATCGTTGTCAGTGGCAGTCTTGACAAGACAATTAAGTTGTGGAACGTAAACACTGGTGAATTACTCCGCACCTTATCAGGGCATTCGTACTCAGTTTTAGCAGTTGCGATCAGTCCCGATGGTCAGATTCTCGCCAGTGGTAGTTTAGATGGGGAAATTCGCCTGTGGAATCTGGAGACGGGAAAACTTGTCCACACAATTTCTGGACATACCAAGCAAGTTGTATCCCTTGCCATCAGCCAGGATAGACAGACACTTGTCAGTGGTAGTGCAGACGACACAATCAAGATTTGGCGATCGCCCTAAGTCTTTTGATAAGATGCTACTCCTTTATTGACAAATTGCAAGGTAAATGCATCTTTATAATTAACGTTGGCTTTATAAATCCCAACATTAACCATACTCTCAAAGAATGATTTCCATCGTTCCTCACTCATCGCTCCAATACCTTGTTTTTCTGCTGTGCCAGAAACGATAATTCCATATTCTTTCAGCTTTTGAATACCATAATTAATTTGCTCATCCGTCATTTCTGGATTCTCTTTTTTAATCAGCTGATTACCTGGTTGGGGATTTTTTAAGTAGCTATACCAACCTTTAATTGACGCATCAACAAATCGCTGCACTAAATCGGGATTTTTTTCTACTAGTTCTTTTTTTGTTTCAATAGTAGTTGCATAGGTTTGATAACCATAATCTGCTAATAAAAATACTACGGGCTTAAACCCGCCCTGCTTTTCGATAGCGAAGGGTTCAGATGTGATATAACCTTGCTGCACTGAGTTTTTGTCAGTTAAAAAGGGAGCAGGATTAAAATTGTAAGGGCGTTTCTGATCGTCGGTAAAACCATACTTAGCTTTCAGAACAGGCCAATAGGTAATGTTAGCAGAAGCAGAGACATAAATTGGTTTGCCTTTGAGGTCGGTAAGGGTTTTAATTGCTGGGTTGGGATGGGCGATGAGACACTGGGGATCTTTCTGGAAGATTGCTGCAACAGTAATTTTGGGAATACCTTGTGCTATGGCATTCACGGCATCGATGCCATAACCCATAAAAAAGTCTACCGCACCCCCCATCAACAATTGAGTCCCACTGGGAACCTGCGGGCCACCCATTTTGATAGTTACATCTAAACCATAGTCTTTGTAAATACCAGTGGCGATCGCCTGGTAAAATCCGCCGTGTTCTGCTTCTGCTATCCAGTTTGTGCCAAATGTAACTTTATCCAACCGAGAATTGCTTTTTTGAGGTTGGTTGCTGTTAGTACAACCAGCAATGAAGCTACTACCAATCCAGATAGAACCGCATTGAATAAAATTCCGGCGGCTAAGGCGATTAATTGCTGTTGATGAGGATAATGACGGATTCATAAAACAGTATGATGTTCTCTTCTATTTGCCGTTGTAGCTGAATCTAAATGTACATTCTAGAATCAACTTTTGATTCACTAGCGAAAAGGGCTGAATTTCTAAAGCACTTTTAAAAGCTTTAATGGCTTCACCATACTCTCCTAGTGCTGCATAACACAAACCCATACCGTGAAGCGCTCCAAAATGTATTGGATTTATCTGCACAACCATCTGACAATCTGCCAGAGATTTTTGATAATCTCCAATACTGTAATAAAGAAAAGCACGGCGGTTCCAAGCTTCGGCAAAATCTGGCTGGTCTTTGATTAGTGCTGTCAGCGCTGTTTCGGCTTCAGTTATTTCACCCGCATCTAGTAACTTTTGACTGCGATCAATTATTTCCAGCCCATAAATTCCCTTTTGCTGAAACCAAATCCGCCAGATTTTTCTGGTTGCTTTTTCGCGGACTGTGGCATCCGGGTTTTTTAACTCTTCAAGTAAGGAATTGATAGATAAAGAATCCATGAATTTGAAATCAGTGAATATACCTTTGTATTAACTTTCTCACAAAATATATCTATTAAATGATTTTTAAAGTCATCTTTAAATTTGGGGTGATTTATTGCTAATTATGAATTTTCTGTAGGATTTATTGTATTCACTATATGACTAATACCACACTCGACATTTAGAATCATAAAAATAAAAACTAACTAGTGCCGCAAGGCGGATATAAATATACCATTTAAAATGGCGCAAGAAGCTCAAAATAGAATTATGCATGAATGCGTGACTTGCAGTACTAAAGGTAGTTGACAAATCCCTAATGACTAAAAGCTTATAAAAGCATCCCCAAAAAATAATCACCATGCCAAAGCAAATGACGTTTCCAGGTATAAGCTGTTCCACATTTAAATGTATTTCGTGCATAAGGCTGAAGATTAGATGGGGCATTCTGCACGATATTTAGTAAACTATATAACTGATAAGTCTTCAAGGCTTTTTAACCTGGCGGGGCATTGATCAAAGCAGACACAAGGGAATTGCATAAAAGTTATGTCGCTCATAGTTCAGAAATACGGTGGTACATCTGTCGGTTCAGTCGAACGTATTCAAGCTGTTGCACAGCGTGTTTATAAAACTGTTAAAGCTGGAAACTCGCTTGTCGTAGTAGTTTCGGCAATGGGCAAAACCACCGATGGACTCGTCAAACTCGCTAATGAAATTTCTCCAAATCCTAACCGCCGGGAAATGGATATGCTGCTTTCCACTGGGGAACAAGTCACCATCGCCTTACTTAGTATGGCTTTACAGGAACTCGGACAACCAGCAATTTCGATGACTGGCGCTCAGGTAGGAATTGTTACCGAAGCCGAACACAGCCGCGCTCGAATTTTACATATTGAAACTACTCGTCTAATTCGTCACATAAATGCAGGTAAAGTAGTTGTAGTAGCGGGCTTTCAAGGGACATCCAGCGCCGGAGAAATGGAAATTACAACTTTGGGGCGTGGTGGATCTGACACATCGGCGGTGGCGATCGCAGCCGCATTACGAGCGAATTTTTGTGAAATTTATACAGACGTTCCAGGGATTTTAACTACAGACCCCCGCTTAGTTGCCGAAGCCCAGTTGATGGATGACATCACCTGCAATGAAATGTTGGAACTAGCTAGCTTAGGGGCAAAAGTGCTGCATCCCCGCGCGGTGGAAATTGCTCGCAACTATGGTGTCCCCTTAGTAGTTAGGTCTAGCTGGACGGATGCCCACGGTACTTGGGTAACATCAGCCAAACCCCAAGGGCGATCGCTAATCAATCTAGAAATTGCTCTCCCCGTGGATGCTGTAGAATTTGACACCAACCAAGCAAAAGTGGCTTTGTTGCGCGTACCCGATAAACCAGGCATAGCAGCAAGGTTATTTGGGGAAATTTCTCGGCAAAAAATAGACGTAGATTTAATTATTCAGTCAGTTCATGAAGGTAACAGTAATGACATTGCTTTTACTGTCACCACACCAATATTAAAACGGGCAGAAGCAGTAGCAGCAGCGATCGCCCCAGCACTGAGGAGTCAATCTAACCCCAAATCTGACGAAGCCGAGGTAATGGTAGAACATAACATTGCCAAAGTCAGCATCGCAGGCGCAGGAATGATTGGCCGTCCTGGTGTAGCTGCGAAGATGTTCGCTACCCTAGCAGAAGCAGGCGTGAACATCCAGATGATTTCCACCAGCGAAGTCAAAGTAAGTTGCGTAGTCAATGCAGCCGAATGCGATCGCGCCGTCAACGCACTTTGCAGCGCCTTTGAGATAGAGCCAGGGGAGCAGGGAGCAGGGGGAGCAGGGGAAGCAGGGGAAAATAAATTAATTTTTTTATCCTCCCCACTTCCCACTCCCCACTCCCCACTTCCCACTTCTCCCGTTCGCGGTGTCGCCCTCGATTTGAATCAAGCGCGTCTTGCGATTCGCCAATTACCAGATCGGCCGGGGATGGCGGCGAAGTTATTTGGACTGTTAGCGCAGCATAATATCAGCGTTGATATGATTATCCAATCTCAGCGCTGTCGGGTGATTGATGGGGTTCCCAGACGAGATATTGCCTTTACAGTGTCGCGGGTGGATGGGGAAAATGCAAAAGAAATGCTTACCGAAGTAGCAGCAGAATTAGGATGGGGTGAAGTTGTTTTAGATAGTGCGATCGCTAAAGTAAGTATTGTAGGTGCAGGTATGGTGGGACAACCAGGTGTAGCCGCTAAAATGTTTGAAGCACTAGCCGAATACCAAATTAATATTCAAATGATTGCCACCTCAGAAATAAAAATTAGCTGTGTCGTGGCACAAGAGCAAGGTGTTAAAGCTTTGCAGGCTATTCATGCTGCTTTTGGACTGGCTGGTAGTGAGAAATTTGTTGTCCCAGCCTAGAACTAAATTTTTAATTTTAAATTGCTGATTTTGTATTAGTTTGCGAAGGCTGACGAGAGTTTGTGTAGTAGCGTACTCCTACGGAGAAGCAAGCTACGCGTCAGCGTGCCGGAGGCTCTATTCTATCCCACATTCCGCACTTCAAAATGTATTATCTATCTTTTCAATAAAAATTCCTAATAATGTTCAAATTATTAAGTATTAATATTGAATACCATTGGCGATTTATGTTGTTGATTTAACCATTTTTTTCCACCTATGGGAAATCTACGCATATTACACGATGAAGTGCGGAAAGTCGGTTCTATTCGCCCAAAACTTGTTTATTCACCCTCTAAGCTATAATAAAACAATTTATCAGACTATATTTATATTGATGAATAGTCATTTACTAAATGAACATTATCGAATAATTAAAGTTCTCAATGATGGTGATAAGGGAAAAACCTATCTAGTTGAAGATGTTAATTTTGCTGGCAGCCAATTTATAGTAAAACAGTTACGCCCTCCTAGTAACAATCCTCAAAATTTAACAATCTTACGCCATTTGTTTGCCAGTCTTGCAGCAACTTTAGAAAAACTAGGACAGAAACACGAGAAAATTCAAAAGTTAATTACTTATTTTGAAGAAAATCAAGAATTCTATATAGTCCAAGAATTCATCATCGGGAATCCTTTAACTGATGAAATTATCCAAGGACAACCTTTAAGGGAAGACCAAGTAATTAGTCTTTTATCAGATATATTAGAAATTTTAGTGATTGTACATAGCTATGGCGTGATTCATCGGGATATTAAACCAGCTAATATTATTCGCCGTGAATCAGACAAAAAATTAGTTTTGGTTAATTTTGGTATTAATGAAGCCATGACTAATACCATTGAAAATATCGAATATATGCCTATAGAACAAGTTAACGGCAATCTGAAATACAACAGCGATATATATGCTTTAGGTATGGTTGCGATCGCAGCACTTTTAGGTTTATCTGGAACCGAAATATCTAATTTGCGAACTCAGAAAAATCGGCTAACAGGTGAAATAGTTTGGCATAACAAAAATCTAAAAGTTAACAGAAAATTAACAATAATTATTAATAAAATGGTGCGTTTTGACTATCGTAAGCGCTACCAATATGCAACCGAAGTTTTAGACGATCTGAAAAAGATAACAAATCTTGATCGCGATCGGGAAAAACAGCATCAGAAAAAATTATTACTAGTTCTCACTGGCGTAGCTGGGTGTATCACACTTGGTGTTGGAGCGTGGCAATTGAGGTTGCCAAAATTTTTAACAAATGCTCAACAGACATTATATCAAGAGGGAGTCAATAAATATGATGCAGGAAACTATGAAGGAGCAATTGAAGATTTAAATCAGGCGATTGAATTAGATCCAAAAAATGCTTTGGCTTATAATAGGCGAGGCGATGCTTATTATCGATTAGGAGACTACGAGCAAGCACAAGCAGATTCTAGCCAAGCTATTTTACTTAATCCTCAAGATGCTAATGCCTATTTTGACCGAGGATTTGCTTTGTCTGAATTAGGTAAGTACAAAGAAGCGATCGCAGACTATACCCAAGCCATTAAGTTAAATTTTCAGGATGCTTATGCTTATTATGGCCGGGGGTTAGCCCGTACTCAACTGAAGGATAATAAAGGAGCAATTGAAGATTTTAGCAAAGCGATCGCTCTCAAACCTCAGTATACCGAAGCTTACTTGCAGCGAGGGATTATTCACCGTCGCCTGAGACAAAGACTTGAAGCAATCCAAGATTTTGATACAGTAATTAAGATTAATCCTAGTGATGCTAAAGGTTATTATCAAAGGGGTTTAACTCAATCTATTAATCAGCAAAAATATGCAGCAATTAAAGATTATACGGACGCACTTAACATCAATCCCAAATACATAGAAGCTTATCTTAATCGTGGTGATATTTACAGCGATATAGGAGATAAAGTCGAAGCTACTGAAGATTACAAGGCTATTTTACAGATTGATCCTAAATTTAGTGCAGCTTACATCCATAGAGGTATTCACCGCTTTTCTTTCGGAGATTATAAAGGTGCTATTGAAGATTACACCGAAGCGCTAAAATTAGATTCTAATGATGTAGTAGCTTACAATAATCGTGGTAATGCCTATCTCGAACTAGGAAATAAAAAAGCTGCAAATCAAGATTATTCACGAGCGATCGCAATTAATTCTAACAATGCCTTAGCCTACTATAATCGGGGCGTGATTCGCACCAAGCAGAAAAATAAACAAGGAGCGATCGCAGATTTCAAAAAAGCTGCAAAACTATTTCAACAGCAAAGGGAACAAGATAGTTATCAAGATGCACAGAGGGAAATTGCAATTCTGCAAAATAATTCAGCACCAGCGACAACTAACCGCCCTAAATCTGGTAAAAGAGAAAAAAATTGAGCTATGACTCAATACAGTAATACCATTTTAAGGAACGTGAATTAAATAAAATCAAAACTTTATACTGTATCTAGCTTCCTTCTCCAATATATCGGAGAGAGATTGAGGGTGAGGTAAGCTGTCGGACATAAATTGTATGTTATTTAATTCTTATTCCTAAGAGCATGTTTTAAAAGTCCTCTGTTCGGGAGCAAAACGTTTTAGATCCCCATAAATGTCCCTTAAAAAGGGGGGTTGGGGGGATATTCCGAGGTAAAATATCACTAACACCAAGCGGATTGCAATATGTCTATTCCCCGTCATAAACCATAAGCTTTGACATTTTATGTATCATTGTAGTCAAATAAATTATCGCTCAACATGAGTCAAAGTGTTTTCTCGCGACTCAATCAGGATGGCTATATGCTAACTCTCCTCACTTTTTATCCAGACAACCTGGAATTATTCACCAGTAATCATGTCGATAAGGTACTGAAACAAATTGATAGTTATCGCAATATTTGGTTGCGCTGTATTCACTTCCGCGATCGAACTGGAACAGCGATAATTCTTAAGCACTTTGGTCTTAATCCATCTCGTGTTAATATGATTTTCAACCATTCCCCTGTCGGAATTGATGAAGACCTAGAAGATTGTTTATTTGACAGCTATGAAATCCTAACTCCTCAAATAAAAAATCACGAATTTGAGGTTGTTCGTGGCAATATTGTGTTGGGAAATAATTTTATTATCACCTTTGAAATTACTGAATTAAAAGCTTTTACTATTATAGCTAATAATCTACAAAAACGAACTAAAGATATTGAAAACTTAGGAATTAGCTACGTTTTCTATCTCATTTTTAAAGAGGTTTTGAATAATTATCATACTGTATTTGACTATATTTCTAGAAAACTTGATGATTTAGAAGATGAAGTTTTAGAAAATTCGGGTGATGAATTAACATACCAAAAAATTGCCACAATGAGGCAATCGACTCGTTCAGGACGCCGTAATTTTCAAAGCATCAAGTTACTTATGGCTATTATGGATCAGGAAGATTTCCAATGGATAACCCAACCAGTGAAGGAACTATTCAATCAAGAATTAGTTCATCATGTTGATAAACTCTGGCAAGAATATCAAGCTTTGCGAGCCTGGATGTCAGAATTAATGGAAATTCAACGCGATAATATTGCTAGCAAAACTGGTGAACGAATTAATCGTTTAACTATCCTCTCAACCATATTTTTACCAATTACTTTTATGTCTGGTTTTTATGGCATGAACTTCAAATATATGCCGGAATTAGAGCAACCTTGGGCTTATCCTGGTGTGAGCTGCCTAATGGCATTAATTGTGATTGGTAGTATTGTCTATGCTAAAAAACAACGTTGGTTGTAGCCTTGATCAAGTTATAAACAAAAAGATCCTCGACTTCTTGAAGAAGTCGGCGATCTGAGCTTGACTTTTCATGGTATTAAGAGTAGGTAATTATCAATTCTGGAGCATCGGTTATTGTTCCTCATCCTAAGAGGGTATACTGCGATCGCTCGCCGAAGCACACAATTTGCGATTTATCCTCACTTTAGAAACGCTCTCATACAATGTTGGTCGTCTCCCAGAGTTAGATATCACTAAACGAGCCTTAATTCTCTACACTAGCGGTACAACAAATAAACTTAACTATCCATAAAGAGAACAATAAAGTCAATACATTCATACTTGTATTACGAAGAATTACAAATGAAACTTATCCTTGCATGGATAAAACACTATGTAATATTGTTGAGATCAGTGTAAATTGATTTGTACTTAACTGATAGGAGAAAATTATGTCTGAAAACAAGCCAGAACAACTTAATTCACAAGCAGTACCCTTCTTTGCGAGATTTTTAGAAGGGCAAAGCTTTGAAGACCTATCCGATCAAGAATCAGAAGTGATTGGCGGTAGAAGTTGTGGTGTAACTAGCAAGAAGAAACATGAACTTGTCCAAACTCGGAAGTACCCATCCGATCAAGAAGATGTAGTAATAGTAACGGCTCCCGGTCCCTTTGCTATTACTAACAAGTACCCTTCAGACGGCGATGATGATGCAACGCCTGGAATAATAACATCCTTATAAGAAAAATACTGTTAGCTTTGCCAACTCCATTTAGGGGTTGGCTTCCCATTAAACTAATTCGCAATGGGCTTCTCTGCGAGACGCTAAGGCAATGACGCTCTCGAAGAGAGACTAAAAGCTCCCCGGAGGGTTACGCGGACTCGCTCATAGCGTTGCTATGCCGAACGCAAGTGCCTCTCCAAAAGTTGGCTTTACGCTACGAACGCGAGTGCGTCTCGTAGAGAAGAGAGCAATTGCGTTTTGTGTAAGCGACGGGGAAAGCGTACCCCTACAGGGGATCTTGCTACGCACAGCGTCTCGTAGGGGACTTCCAACCAATACAGCACTTTGCAAGTAAATGAAGTACACATCTTAATATGATAAATCTTGTGGGGTGGGCATCCTGCCCGCCCTTGTGTACTTCATTGAAATGAAATGTGCTGTAAATTACCCAATCTTGTGGGATGGGTCACAGGAGAGCCTTTGTATATGGGCGGGCGAGACGCCCACCCTACAAGAATTTAATTTAATCTGATTATGCAATTTAGATGTTTTTTAGCTTACATCTAATCAGCAACGCCTATTTTTTTATAGTTGACAGTAACGACAATACAAGAAACCAATAAAGATATTTTATGAACGTTGACCGTGATGTGGTTTTATTAATTACCCACAGTGGTGATTACTTCACAATAGATAGAGTTGCAGAAGCTGTATCAAAACGAGGCGCACAGCCATTTCGCCTTGATACTGATAAGTTTCCGATGACAGTACAAATCGAGGCGAATTTCAGTAACTCTAGGAGCAATCATAAATTGGAATATGGCACTCGCTCCCTGAACACCGAGCAAGTGCAAGCAGTATGGATGCGACGGATCTGGCAACCTGATTTAGGTAAAGAATTGGCTCCACAATTCCAAGCAGCTTGCTCTAGTGAATCACTCGCAGTCTTAGATGGCTTTTGGGACAGTCTAAGGGGAGCTACCTGGGTGGATGATTTACAACGGATCAGTGCAGCTGAAAACAAGCTACGCCAACTGAAAATTGCATCGGAAGTTGGTCTTGTCATACCTCGGACTATCGTCACCAACAATCCTCAACAAACACGAGAGTTTTTTGGGGAAGTTAAAGGAAAAATGGTTGCCAAGCTACTCAGACCTCTTTCTTATGGGATGCAAGCCTCCTCTTTTTTCATGTATACCAGCGCCGTTAAAGAAGAAGACTTACTTGATGCTGAAACACTGCGCTATTGTCCAGTTGTATTTCAAGAACAAATCCCCAAACAGCTAGAACTACGCGCAGTGTATGTGAATGGTAATCTCTTTGTCGGCGCACTGGATGCGTCTGAGTATGCAGCATCCACCCAAGATTGGCGACGTGGAACAAAAGAGATTCTTACATGGCAACCATATCAATTACCTGATAAACTAATCCGTTGCCTGGATGCTTTTATGGCAAGGTTTGGACTGATTTTTGGAGCATTTGACTTCATCAAAACGCCATCAGGAGAATACGTTTTTTTAGAAATTAATCCTACAGGAGAGTGGGGGATGCTGGAGAGAGATTTGGAATACCCGATCGCAGATGCACTACTTTCAACAAGTCCTAATTATAATACCCTTACTTAAAAATTAAAACCCAACGGGCAGCCCCTATATTTATCTGTAGCGTACTTCATTATTCATCCTTTAAATGACTGTTTTAATCATTACTCACAGCCAAGACAACGAAAGTATTCCTCTTGTTATTCAAGCAATTGAAGCCGAAGGAGGGAAAGCATTTCGTTTTGACACAGACCGATTTCCCACAGAAATTACCTTAGATGTTTACTATGCTGGAAGTGAGCGAGTTACTCTAAGCGTCGAAGACCAGACATTAGATTTGAATGAAGTGTCCGCGGTTTGGTATCGCCGCATTGCAATTGGGTCAAGAATTCCCGAGTCGATGGATAAGCAACTCAGACAAGCTTCACTCAAAGAATCTCGCGTCACCATTGAGGGAATGATTGCCAGTATTAAGGGTTTCCATCTCGACCCTCTGCCAAATATTCGCCGAGCCGAAAATAAGCAACTGCAATTACGAATAGCACGAGAGATCGGTCTAGATACGCCACGCACTCTGACTACAAACAATTCAGTGGCAGTGAAGCAATTTGCCCAAGAGTGTAAGGAAGGAATGATTACAAAGATGCTCTCTTCTTTCGCCATTTATGATGAACAAGGACAAGAAAAAGTTGTGTTTACGAATCCAATTTCATCTGAGGATCTGGAGAACCTCGATGGATTACGTTTTTGCCCAATGACATTTCAAGAAAAAATTTTCAAGGCATTAGAATTGCGGACAATTATTATAGGCAAACATGTGCTGACGGCTGCCGTTGATTCTCAAGCTTTGGATAAGGCGCGTTATGATTGGCGCAAACAGGGAATTGCCTTACTCGACGCTTGGGAACCATACACTCTGCCTGAAGATGTGGAAGAGAAACTGCTCAAACTCATGGCAGAATTTGGTTTGAACTACGGAGCTATTGATATTATTTTGACTCCTGATGGTCGTCATGTATTTCTTGAGGTTAACCCAGTTGGCGAGTTTTTCTGGTTAGAACGCTCTCCTGGCTTACCGATTTCTCAGGCGATCGCACAGGTTCTAATTGAGGCAGGGGGCGATTCTTTACTAAAAATTTAGAAATAAGTCGAGTGAAGAGATTCCCAAAGTCCAATTGTAGATTCAGTTGATGTATGCAGTTACCAATTAATGAACTGTCCCTCTCAATGATTCAGCATCAACGGGTTTAATTAGGTAAGTCTGTAAAAGATGCCCAACAATGGAGGCTATCAAGGGTAATTTTTGGCATAATTTTACAACTAGTGAGCGTAGCTTGCCGCCGTAGGCATCGCTGTTATTAATCTCTGCTAGTTTCAAATTAAGGTCAGAACACTTTTCTAACCGCCGGAAAAACTCTGGGTGATTTGTATTCAAAATCAAAGGAAATGCCCGTGCAGCAGTGTTATTCGTCTCTTGAATGACTCTGGTATTATATTCGCGCGGATCTATGCCAATGGATTGATAAAACGTGGCGCGTTCAAATACTGTCAATGTGTGAGTAGCAAAAACAGTCAGCAAAAAGAAACGCACCCATAATCTAGCTCTCCAATTGTTCCATAATTGAGGTTGCGATCGCAGCAGTGCTTTAAAGAAATCTCCATGTCGATTTTCATCCTGACACCAACTTTCAAACTTGCGAAATAGTGGATAAATTTGGTGTTCTGGATGTTTTTCCATGTGGCGATACACCAAAATGTAGCGCCAGTAGCCAATTTTCTCAGATAGGTAGACTGCGTAAATAATCCACTCTGGCGGAAAGAAGGTATAAGTGCGATTTTTAGTTAAATAACTTAAGTCGAGACAAAGGTTAAAATCTGCCATTGACTTATTCAAAAATCCCGCATGGCGTGCTTCATCGCGCGCCATAAAATTAAAAGCATCCGCTAAAATAGTATTGCGGTTTTTCAGACGGCGTGATAACTCTTTAAACAGTAGAAACCCAGAAAACTCTGAAGTGCAAGAACGTTCCAAAAAGTCAATAAAGGCGACGCGCGTTTCTCCATCAATGTGATCCCAACACTGCTCAAATTCTTCATCACGGACAAAGTGATGACGGTTATAGTCAGTTCGTAACTCCTCTACAATTGCCAGTAACTCAGCTTCCTGGGACGAAATATCCAATTGCGCCGCAGCTTCAAAGTCAGTAGTATAAAACCGTGGTGTTAATAATGTTTCTTGAACAGGCGCTTTTACACCTGGTTTTAGCAACTCAGGTTCGGGCGTTTCCAGAGACTTAACCATAAGAATCCTTTGATTATTTCATCCTTTAAAAGTTATATAAGCATAAATAGCTCGTTGTAGACATCAGTTAAATTATTGAGAGGAAATTGTGAGAAATAAACTTATTACCCGTTGTTTCAGGAGAGTTTAAATGCCTATCTCACAATCTACTATTCAAGTGGGAAGTGCCTAGGGGGGAAAATTAGAAAAATATAAATAAATACTAATAAATTTAGAGTTATATATAAATTAATAGTTAAATAATCTTAGGATAAATACAGCAGAATTTAGATAGTGAACCAGCCTTATTGCTAGGTCATGCCTACACTCGCTACATGGGCGATCTTTCTAGGGGTCAAATGTTACAAAAAGTTGCTCAATCAGCCCTGAAGCTTTCTGGCTATGAAGGCACATCCTTTTATAATTTTGAGCAAATTGCTGACAAAAAAGCATTTAAAGATAAGTATCGTCAGGCATTAAATGAATTAGCCATTGATGATATAACAGCAGAAGGGATTGTTGCAGAAGTGTTGAATGCCTTTGGGTTCAATTTACGGGAGCATCCTGTCAGGTGTAAAAACCTTGATAGCCCTGATTCCCCTCATCTCCCTCATCCCCCTCTTCACTGGAGAGCAACTCAATGGTTTTTCTATTACCTGGTGTCAAGTTTGATCTGGATCTGATTCAAAAGTACGACACTCGCGCACCTAGATACACCAGTTACCCGCCCGCTACAGAGTTAAGCGAAACATTTACTGAAATTGATTTTCAGGCCGCGATCGCAGCCTCGAATCAACGCAAAACTCCTATGAGTCTATATTTCCACATCCCCTTTTGCCAAAGTGCTTGCTACTTCTGCGGCTGTAACACAGTAATTTCCAATAACAAGAATATTGCCAAACCTTACGTAGAATCTTTAGCTCAAGACATCAAAAATACCGCAGCTTTAATCGATCGAGATAGAAAAGTGCTGCAAATCCATTGGGGAGGCGGTACTCCTAATTACTTGGATCGTCACCAAATAGAATTTTTATGGAAAAACATCAATAGCCATTTCAACATCGATCCACAGGCAGAGATATCAATTGAGATTAATCCTCGTTATATCGATAAAAACTACATTTTCTTTTTAAGAGAAATTGGGTTTAACCGTATAAGTTTTGGCATTCAAGATTTTAATACCCAAGTTCAAGTAGCTGTAAATCGTGTCCAGCCAGAAGAAATGCTATTTGATGTTATGAGTTGGGTTAAAGAAGCTAAGTTTAAAAGTGTGAATGTAGACCTTATTTATGGTTTACCTTATCAAACCCGCGAGACATTTCGGGAGACGTTGAAAAAAACTGTTGAGTTAGATCCTGACCGAATTGTTGTCTTTAACTTTGCTTATGTACCGTGGATAAAACCGACGCAAAAAAATATTCCTCAAGAGGCGCTACCCCCAGCCGAGGAAAAGTTAGAGATTCTGAAAATGACCATTGAAGAATTAACGAATAACCAATATCTATTTATTGGGATGGATCATTTTGCTAAAACTAATGATGAACTAGCGATCGCTCAACGCAATGGCACTCTCAAACGCAATTTCCAGGGCTACACTACCCATGCTGAGACAGAACTCTTTGGTTTTGGTTCTACATCCATCAGTATGCTAGAAGATGCTTATGCTCAAAATCACAAAGAATTAAAGGATTATTATCAGGCAGTTGCAGCGAGTGCTTTACCTGTTAGCAAAGGTATTAAACTTACTCAAAATGACATCATCAGACGGGATGTAATTATGGGTATTATGTCTCACTTTCAGTTGCATAAGCAAGATATTGAAAAGAAATATAATATCAATTTTGATGAATATTTCTCTGAGGAACTAGAGGCGTTAAAACCACTAGAAGCCGATGGTCTAGTCAGTGGATCAAAAAATCACATCCAGATTACAGATATCGGTAGATTACTAGTCAGAAATATTGCCGTCATCTTTGATACTCATACAAGAATGCGAGATACAAAATTCTCCCGCGCAATTTGATACCATGTCCGCATAAGAGACTAGCGCCAAGCCAGAAAACCGCACTGGCTCCTCTTAATCGCCTCTCGAAGAGGGGGGAGGGATTATTCGGATTTAATATGATATAAATTATACGACTAAGTAAGTAGGCAAGATAAAACCAAACTATGTAACTAAAAGTAAAATCTCTGTATTTGGCTCGTAGTTGCGCTGTCTTGCGCTTTAGCGCAACTACGTGCCAGTGATAATTATTTGCGCCCACTTACTTAACGGTTACCTACTATCCCCTCAATCGGGAGCATCCCAAATGTGCAAAAACCTTGATAGCCCTAACCCCTTCTCCCTTCAGATGGGAAAGGGGGAACTAGAATTATGTCTCCCCTCTCCCATCTGATGGGAGAGGGGCTGGGGGTGAGGGAAAAGATTTAAGCCAAAATTGGGATGCTCCCCCTCAATCTAGCTTGAAAATAACGGTTGAGGGGATTTAGTAATTACAAAATAAATTACGAATTACAAATTATTTGAAAGCATCTCCAAAAAGTTAGATTATTTTTTTACATCTTAAGATAGATATAAAAAATATATTATTGATTATTTAATGAATTATTCTCTACTAGAGCAAATAACGTCTAGACTTGTGTATTCAATAACTCCTGATTTATCTGAGAAAACTTTTGTTTAGCCTTTTTATCCTTTAAATAAAAATTCCAATTTCCATCTGAACCTTGACGTAAAGTTTTTTGTCTAACTTTTGGATTTAGCATTTATCCCATCTGGTAGAAAGAATTGTGAATCAGAGTTGATAACTTAGATACAAGTGGGATTGTTGAGGGAGTTATGAGTATTCTTGCTTGGGTAGTTTTAGGTTTTTTGGCAGGTGCGATCGCTAAAGCTATTCATCCTGGTTATCAGGGTGATGGAATTATCTCCACAATGATTTTGGGTATCATTGGGGCTTTGGTTGGTGGAAGTCTGTTTACCTTACTGCGAACAGGAACTCTGCAAATTACAGCGGCTGGCGCTGGTTTAACTCTTCCAGGTATTTTAGTGGCTGTGGTTGGCGCAATCGTTGCTATTTACCTATGGGGATTAATCAGAAGAAGCAGCAATGCTTAATCGCTGATTGGTAGTAATCAACACTGACATGACTACTTTATTTTATTGGTTTTCTAGTGAAGCAGCTTGAGAAGCTATTAAATCTCAAATTAGCTATATTTTGAAAGATGCTAGAAGACAATAAAATAGTTTTTCAATTCTCTAACATCATAACTTTTGGAAGTGTAAATCTATGTTTTTTCACAAAAAAGAGCCTATTCATGCAGTTAACGTTACTGAACCAAACCCTCGTTTTGCTCAGTTACTTTTAGAGCAGTTTGGCGGAGCTACTGGAGAACTTAGTGCAGCACTTCAATATTGGGTTCAATCATTCCATGTCGAAAATGCTGGAATTAAAGACATGCTCCAAGACATTGCAATCGAGGAATTCAGCCATTTAGAAATGGTTGGTAAACTCATTGAAGCTCATACTAAGAATACGGATCAAACAGAGGCTTATAAGAGTACTCTATTTGCAGTCCGAGGGATTGGGCCTCATTTTCTAGATAGCCAGGGTAATGCTTGGACTGCAAATTATTTGAACGAAGGCGGAGATGTAGTACGTGATTTAAGAGCTAACGTTGCAGCAGAAGCTGGCGCTCGTCAGACTTACGAAGAACTGATTAAGTTAGCAACTGACAAAGGAACCCAAGAAACTTTAGTCCATCTGTTGACACGAGAAATTTCTCATACCCAGATGTTTATGAAAGCTCTAGATTCGCTGGGTAAGTTGACAGATCCGTTCTTTGGTAATATAAAGCCAGATGAAACTGTTGCTCTCTACTACAACCTATCTACAAACGGAGATGGTAAAGACGAGCGTGGCCCTTGGAATTCTGAACCAACATTCAAATACATTGCGAATCCACTAGAAAAGCACTCTTAATTCCATAGGTTGCAGTTAGGGATTCTTGAAAACTCTCAATCGTTAGGTAGACAAACAGCCCACTTTATTTAGCAATGGTTAAACTGTTTGTCTACATCAGGGATTTGTGAGCCAGAATTTAGCTTTATCTACAATATTCCCGATTTCTTAGAGAAGTCGGGAATTTAAGCGGATCAGTATTTACTGATATTAATTTGGATGCAACACGCGCTTTGGATACATATCTCTGCGGCATGAAGAATGGACTATGTTAGACTCAATTGAAAATGGCTATAAATATTAAGCCACACTGAAGAAGTCAGAGCGATCGCCTCTTCAATATTTATCCCGACGTATCTGAATTCAAAAATTAATTCAACTCAAAATCAAAACTAAGAATCAGGAGATTGATTTGTGATTGTCAATGCTACGCCAAATGGTTGGGAAGTCATTTATCACCGCGCTCATGCTTTGCTAGCAGCTCAACTGGGGGGACACTGGCGACGTAAAGATGCTCCAGCAAGGTTATATGAAACTATCGCTGCAATATCTCACCACGATGATCTAGAAAAAGAGTGGGAAGAAGATATTCTGACTGAAGCCGGTGCGCCATTGGACTTCACCCTCGCCACAAAGAAAGATGCAGAAATTGGTATTAGTAAATTAGCCGATTTGGTAAACAATGCTCGCTACCGGGGACGGTGGGTGGCTCTACTAATTTCCATGCACATCAGCCGTTTAAATGAGCCAAGCCGGGGTGAGTTTCCAGAACTAGACACAATTTTAGATGAGCAACTGCAAAATCAGCAACGTTGGCGTAAGGAACTAGGCATCGAAAAAGAAGAAGTTGATGCAGCCTATGCATTTATGCAATGGTGCGATCGGCTTTCTCTGATCTTATGTCAGCAAGAACTACCTGAGGATCAGCGGTTTTTAGAAATTAGCAAAGGCCCTGAAGGTCAGCGCTATGACATCATGCAGCGGAGCGATAACTTGGTTGTTGTCAAGCCTTGGCCTTTCCAAGACGAAAAATTTACAGTCAACGTCGAAGCCTGCGACCTCTCCCAAGTAAAATTTGAAAGCAGCGCCAAACTAGCTCAAGCACTACAAGAAGCTCCCATCAAGGTACTAGAGTGGACATTCGTTAAAAGTTAGATAGTTGTCGCCGCCATAGTCAGTAATTAAAGCCTCCATCTGGAGGCTTTTGGTATTGCAAAAGTTTCTCTGGCTCAATATCAATTCCAACCAGGAGCTATTCGCTATTAAGCTGAAAATCATCTAAATTGAATAATCAAATAAAATAAAACTCTTGTGGGGTGGGCAACATGAGCGCCCTAATTATACAAATTAAATGCAGAACAGCTTAGTATTCAATAAAAAAGAGCCAGATAAGGGACTGACAAATAAAAAAATGTTCCAAAACTGACGCAAAAACTCTCTCTATTTCTTCTCTCTGCGTTCTCTGTGTCTAATAAGGTTCGTTTATTGGAATAATTTATTTCTTGGAAGTCCCTAACTAACTCTCTGGCTCAAACCTGGAGACAAAAGAATCATCGAATAAAGCCTAATTTGGGTAATAAACCTAAATTCTTCCCAGGTTATGCAGCCCTAATACAACGCCCACTCCTAAGATATGACCAAAGGCGGTACTTGCTAAAAGGGCTGGTAAACCAAAATCACCTAAGAAATTGACTGAGGGTAGTTTTGGTTCTGCATTGGGATATTTGATGGTAGATTTAGCAAAGGCAATGGCAACCATATTAGCAATAATGATAATCACTGCAACTGTGGGACTCCATTGCAGAGGCGTGGTTGCAGCAGCGAGTAAGGTTGAAGTAAACACCCGATTTGCTCCTGAAATTTATAAATGATTGCAAATATAATCTGAGACTTTCCGAACTAAATTCCAGAAAGTACCCGATTTTGCATCAATATTTAACACTTCTTCTCACTACTTAATACAACGTGAGTTCAACGGGATTAATTTAGGACTTACACAAAATCGCCAAAAAGCTTAATTTATCTGAACTACTTTCTCTAAAAGAGGCTGTGCGTGCGGCTGCTTTTTCGCTTCGTCCAACTCAGATTAATCTTTTATAAGCTTTTCAGTAATTTCGCTTTTCAAAAATAGATTGTGATTATATACATAAAAAAACATAATGCTCAATCTATCAAAAGTATGAAATTTAAAAATAGAAACTTTCTATATCTAAAGAAATTAAATATTTATTATATTTAATCTAATAGTATACTTCTGGCAGAAGATGTAAAAAAATATTAGACATAGTAAATTAAAATCAATATTAATCAAAGTTCCTAAACAATTCGGGCAAGTGTGCTATACACGAGTTTGGAACAGCTTAAAACTTTGTTAAAATCAGCAACACACAAACTATGAATACCACCGAAAAACGTATCGCCTTAATTTCCGTCCACGGAGATCCGGCGATTGAAATAGGGAAAGAAGAAGCTGGGGGACAAAACGTTTATGTGCGTAACGTGGGTGAAGCACTAGGGCAGCTGGGATGGCAAGTTGATATGTTTACTCGCAAAGTGAGTCTAGAGCAAGACTCGATTGTTGAACACAGCGACAATTGTCGAACTATTCGTTTAAAAGCTGGTCCCCTTGAGTTTGTGCCGCGAGATGAGATTTTTGAATTTCTGCCAGAATTTGTCGATAATTTCCTTAAATTTCAAGTAAAAAATGACTTTACATACCAGTTAGTTCACAGTAACTATTGGCTCTCTAGTTGGGTGGGGATGCAGTTAAACAAAATCCAAGAGAGTAAACAGGTTCACACATACCACTCATTAGGAGCGGTCAAGTATAACACTATAGATAATATTCCTCTGATTGCTAGTGTGCGATTAGCAGTAGAAAAAGAGGTGTTGGAAAAAGCAGAGCGAATTGTAGCGACAAGTCCGCAAGAACAGCAACACATGCGATCGCTAGTTTCCACTAAAGGTAATATCGACATCATTCCCTGCGGTACAGATATTCAGCGTTTTGGCTCGATTGCACGAGAAGCAGCTAGAGTTGAATTGGGAATTGCCAAAGAAACCAAAGTTGTCTTATATGTAGGACGTTTTGACCCACGCAAAGGGATAGAAACCTTGGTGCGTGCAGTAAACGAGTCTTCGCTACGTGACTCCAAAAATCTCCAGCTAATCATTGGTGGTGGTAGTACTCCAGGTAACAGCGACGGCATTGAGCGCGATCGCATTGAGCAAATCGTCAACGAATTGGGAATGAGCGACTTGACAACTTTTGCTGGTCGTCTGAGTCAAGATATTTTGCCAACTTATTACGCAGGTGCCGATGTTTGCGTTGTTCCTAGTCACTACGAACCCTTTGGACTGGTAGCTATTGAAGCGATGGCAAGCGGTACACCAGTGGTAGCAAGTGATGTCGGCGGACTTCAGTTTACTGTAGTTAATGAAGAAACTGGTTTATTGGCAGCACCACAAGATGTAGATGCCTTTGCATCTGCCATTGACCGAATTCTCTTAAATCCAGAGTGGCGAGATGAATTAGGTAAAGCTGGAAGAGTGCGCGTCGAAACTAAGTTTAGCTGGGATGGCGTAGCACATCAACTGAGTGAACTTTACACCCAACTGTTGGAGCCACAAACAATAGCGTCAACAGCAAAAGAACTAGTAGAATCAACAGCCGAATTAGTAGCCTCAACAGCAAAAGAACTAATGGAGTCAACAGTCGAATTAGTGCAATCAACAGCCAAACAGCCAGTTTTGGTTGCTAAATAATTCTCTGGCGTAACAAATAATGGTGAATGGGTAACTCAGAAGCAAGCAATAATTTTATTTTTCTAGTCGTCACTCACCATTACTCAATCATTTATAGCGGTTTTCGTTTGCGTGAGGTACACCCCTAGGGGGATGTAATGTTGTACCCCATCTAAATCGGAACCGCTATATTCTAAATATTTCTCTATTCTAAATATTTCTCTAGGCTGAGTGATTTCCATTATTAGTTTAATTAGTGGAAATTACCTAGCTGATAACTTGCACCAGTCCCAGCAACCGCCTCAGAATGAATTCACCTCTCTTATAGCTAAAGTCTATCTATTGAAGACTCAATAAGCATTAGAGTCCACTTGAGTGGACTTGCGCTATTAGCCAGAGAATTTATTCTCTGGTGGGAAAGTGGCAGGTGCAAGATATAACTTAGCCTATTTATTTAGCTTGAGCTTACAAAACTCGACACTAGTAAAAAATGTATAAAAACCTAAACTATCATCTAAGTGTTGAGAGTCTATCTGAATATATAGATTTCTGCGTTTTTTTATTGGCAGCTATCATCAAACCAAGTAACGGCTATGATAGTTGAGGTCTGCTATGCTTTGACTAAACGAAAATAAAAGCATAGCGATCGCTACCATTTGAATGTTAACAACTAATCGCTTTGCAACCAGTTGACTTTACCACTCTCACAGCTGCTTGTAGCGAAATCCGCGCTAACTGGCTACCATCACGCTTAGAACAGGTTTACCAGCGCGATCGCTACACTATTGCTATGGCATTACGCACCCTGAAACAGCGAGATTGGCTACAGGTTTCTTGGCATCCTCAAGCAGCACATATTTGTATCGGCGATCCCCCGCCGCGATCGCCAGATACCTTTACCTTTAGCCAACAACTGATACACCAATTGAATGGTTTAGCACTGGTAGCTATTGAAGCGATCGCCCCTTGGGAGCGTGTTATTGATTTGCAATTTGCCCGTCGTCCTGGAGAAACCGCCCTTAATCATGTCTATGCAGAAATCATGGGCAAGTATAGCAACGTCATTCTCACCGACGCTAACAACATAATTATTACTGCTGCTCATCAAGTCAGTCAGCAACAATCTAGTGTCCGTCCCATCCAAACCGGACAACCTTATGAAACACCGCCAAAACTAACTGGAACTGTCCCCAGTTTGAGCGAATCTCAAGAACGTTGGCAAGAACGGGTAAGTTTAGTGCCAGGAGCAATCAAGCGGCAATTGCTGAAAAGTTATAGTGGGTTGAGTGCAGCCCTACTAGAGTTAATGCTGCTAGAAGCAAATATCGCACCAGAAACATCCACCGATAGCCTTAACCCCGACGATTGGCGAAGGTTGTTTGAGCGTTGGCAAGAATGGCTACAAGCCTTAGATTCTAAGACATTTCAACCCGCTTGGACAAAAGATGGCTACACCGTAATGGGTTGGGGTGCAGTTGAAAAGGTCAAAGATATCCAGGAGTTACTTAACCGTTACTACAGCAACCAAATTGACCAACAATTATTTTCTCAATTGCGCCATCAGTTGAGTCAGAAATTGAATAATATTTTGGCGAAATTACGGAATAAGGCTCAAACCTTTAAGACGCGCTTGCAGCAATCAGATCAAGCTGATGAGTATCGGCAAAAAGCTGATTTATTGATGGCTCACTTGCAAAACTGGGAACCGGGGATGAAAGAAATTATCCTTGCTGATTTTGATACAAATTTGCCAGTAGCGATCGCTCTGTTGCCAGATAAAAATGCTGTCCAAAATGCCCAAGGTCTTTACAAACAGCACCAAAAGCTCAAACGCGCTCGTGCTGCCGTCGAACCGCTACTATTAGAAGTGCAGACAGAAATTGAGTATTTAGAACAAGTAGAAGCTGCGATATCTTCGATGGGCTACGCCTACGCTCAGATAGACACCTACCAAACAGCAGAAGATTTGCGAGCTTTAGAAGAAATCCGCGAAGAGTTGATCGGACAAAAGTATTTAGAAGATCCAGAATATCGCAGCCGCAGTGCCAATGAACCCCCCAGCACCAACTTTTATCGTTACCTTACCCCCAACGGCTTTGAAGTATTAATCGGTCGTAACAATCGCCAAAATGACCAATTAACCTTTCGTGTCGCTGGGGATTATGATTTATGGTTCCACACTCAAGAAATTCCAGGGAGCCATTTGCTGCTACGTCTAGAACCCGGTGCTGTTGCTGAAGAAGCTGATTTGCAATTTGTCGCTAATCTTGCCGCTTACTACAGCCGCGCCCGTCAGAGTGAGCAAGTACCAGTAGTTTACACCCAGCCAAAACACGTCTACAAGCCCAAAGGAGCAAAACCGGGAATTGCTATTTATAAGCACGAAAGCATACTTTGGGGAAAACCACAAGTAGTTATTAGTCATTAGTCACTTGTACCTTTCAACTGCGATCGGGGTAAACTGAGCGAAGCGATGCCCTGAGCCGGTCGTTGGGAAATATTACCCCTCATCCCCCTCTATACCTTGCGATATGCTGAATTATTCTGATAGATAGAGGTTTTTAGACCTTGTTTATATCTTTTTTTGATGAATATTCCGGAAAAATCTGTGTTGACTGTTACAATATTTGTTAAGAAAAGTTGCCCGTTGCATTTTGGGAACGCGCAATTGGGTTTTAACTCTCTTGAGAAGACAACGCAAAAAAACATTTTCTAGACCGGCTGTGGGAGGCTGGTCTTTTTGTATTTAACGTGAGCTTCTAAGGAAGACACACGTTGTTAGGACTTACGCGCAGTTAACGAAAAATCGTAGACGCAAAGCGGCTTAAGGCAGGGTAAGCTAAACCACATCTAGTTTGCATATCTAAAATTTTTATAACTCTTGTGGGGTAGGCAACATGAGCGCCTTAATTATGCAAGTTTATTTGTGGAATAGCTTACAAGGAATACTGGGAAGTTTGAAAGCCCCTAAAGAACAGGTACGCAGTACCGCATTCTGTCATCGACGGTAGGGGATGAAAAACGCCTCAGG
>NZ_JBALCW010000042.1:0-148608 GCF_036917635.1 Nostoc sp. | reverse complement strand
AAGCTGAGTGTCCAGATTTTTGAGTACTACTCACCTGCTACTCAAAAATAGGTTCAAAATGCTTGCAATCTCGTTGGGTAGCAATTCTAATACAATTACATCCATGAGCTATTGCAAATTATCAGTGACTCAGACAGAATACTATGTCTACTGATAGAGAAAAAATTTTTTCCGATTGCCGTATTCATAACTAGTGTTGGGTGTTGAGGTTAAATAATATTTGATGCAAACACAAGACAGGGTAAAAGTCAATCAAGTCGCAGAGGCGATCGCAGCCAGTCAACAATATTTACAATCGATTCAAAATCCCGTAGGTTACTGGTGGGCAGAGTTACAATCCAATGTCACCATCACTGCTGAAGTCGTTCTTTTGCATAAGATTTGGGGAACAGACCAAACCAGACCTTTAGACAAAGTTGCAGCCTATCTGCGTCAAGAACAACGAGAGCATGGCGGCTGGGAACTTTATTATGGTGATGGCGGAGAACTTAGCACTTCGGTTGAAGCCTACATGGCGCTAAAGCTGCTAGGTGTACCAGCAACCGATCCGGCGATGATTCGGGCGCGAACCTTTATTCTCCAACGAGGTGGTATCAGCAAAACTCGGATTTTTACCAAGTTGCACTTAGCCTTGATTGGCTGCTACAACTGGCGCGGTATTCCCTCGCTACCACCTTGGGTAATGCTGTTGCCAAAAGCTTTCCCAGTTAATATCTACGAAATGTCTAGTTGGGCGCGTTCCAGCACAGTGCCATTACTGATTGTATGCGATCGCAAACCTGTTTTTATAACTGACCCAACTATCAACCTAAATGAGCTATACGTTGAAGGTGTTGATCGAGTGCAGTGGGAATTACCCCAAACTGGCGATTGGACTGATTTATTTCTCAGCCTCGATCGGGGGTTCAAGTTGGCAGAAAGTCTGAATTTAGTACCCTTTCGTGAAGAAGGCATCAAAGCCGCCGAAAAATGGATTTTAGAGCGCCAAGAAGCTACAGGTGACTGGGGTGGGATTATTCCGGCGATGTTGAACTCAATGTTTGCTTTGCGGTGTCTAGATTATCACCGAAGCGACCCCATTATAGAACGAGGTTTGCAAGCAATTGATAACTTTGCCATTGAAACAGAGGATAGCTACCGAGTTCAACCCTGTGTTTCACCCGTTTGGGATACAGCTTGGGCGATGCGGGCTTTAGTAGAATCTGGCTTTGCACCAGATCATCCGGCTGTAGTGCAAGCTGGAGAATGGTTGTTACAAAAACAAATTTTAGATTACGGAGATTGGGCTGTAAAAAATCGTCAGGGAAAACCAGGGGCTTGGGCATTTGAGTTTGACAATCGCTTTTATCCCGATGTAGACGACTCGGCTGTGGTGGTAATGGCTTTACATTTGGCGAAACTCCCCAATGAAGAAATCAAGCAAGCTGCGATCGTTCGGGCGTTAAACTGGATTGCATCTATGCAATGTAAACCAGGCGGCTGGGCTGCTTTTGATTTAGATAACGATCAAGATTGGCTTAACTCCATCCCTTATGGCGACTTGAAAGCGATGATCGATCCAAATACCGCAGATGTTACGGCTAGAGTCGTAGAAATGCTGGGTGCTTGTGATTTGTCAATTGATCGTGATAATTTAGAGCGATCGCTTACTTATCTTCACAGCGAACAAGAAACCGAAGGCTGTTGGTTTGGTCGTTGGGGTGTAAATTATATCTACGGCACCAGTGGCGTTTTATCAGCTTTGGCGTTAATTGCTCCTCAAAAGCATAAACTCAGTATAGAACGAGGAGCAGCTTGGTTAGTTGGATGTCAAAACCCGGATGGGGGTTGGGGTGAGACTTGCCGCAGCTATGACGACTCCAGTCTTAAAGGAAAAGGAAATAGTACTGCATCTCAAACTGCTTGGGCTTTAATTGGCCTCTTGGCAGCAGGTGAAGCAACTGGTAAATTATCTCTTGAGGCGATCGAGCGGGGAATTGGCTATTTAGTAGCAACTCAACAGCCAGATGGTACTTGGTTTGAGGCGAACTTTACAGGTACTGGCTTTCCCTGCCATTTTTATCTTAAGTATCATCTATATCAACAGTATTTTCCTTTAATTGCTCTAGGTCGCTATCAAGCAGTGATTCAAAAAGGTTAATATTTATTGCTATGGTAGGGGCATAAAATTGTTCGCCCCTACTGCGTACTCCTTTAGACATCTCCAGAAATTAAATATGCGTAACCTGAAAGCCTTGTAGAGACGCGAAATTGCACTTCGTGCCGCTATGTGCTAACGCGTCTCTACATTCATTGTCGGAGATGTCTAATGTTTAGGAGAACATGACATAATCATTAACTTAAAAATAAAGGTGGGGCATAGCCTATAAGTGTCAACTTAAGAAAAAATCTGCTTTGAGAGGACGTTTTGCCCTTATCCCCTAACCTCAAATCCCAACTTGGGATTCGGGGAACTAGAGAATTTACTCCCCTCTCCCAAAATTGGGAGAGGGGTTGGGGGTGAGGGTCAAACCTGGAAAGTTCGCCAAATCTAGGTTATACGTTAAGTTGACACCAATGGGCATAGCCTCACCTTTGATTCTTAAGGGACTTCCAAATAAAAAAATATTCCAAAACTAACGCAAAAATCCTCTTAATCTCTCCTCCCTCTGTGTTCTCTGCGTCTCTGTGGTTCGTTTTTTGGAATAATTTATTCCTTGGAAATCCCTAACTCAAAACTCTTACAGTACCCGCTTGAAGAAAGTCACTAAATCCTCAATATTGGGTGTGTCAAGTAAATCTATTACTTCTGTAGCTTTTTCAGAGGGTATATAGTCATTTGGTACACCGATAATTGTAGTTCCCAAATTTTGGGCGAGGTGATACCAAAAAGCCAATTTATCATCAACGCTCATTGAAGTATACTCTTGAGTAAGAATTGCTGTTTCCCCTACTTCACCTTGGTGTACCAACTGACGCAAAGCAAAAACCTGTTCCTGCTGGGGCAGATTTTGAATTTGGGCAACTAAATTCGCAGTCTTTTCGTTTGACACATCATTGAGAGCGATCGCTGGAATTTCATCAGCAATCTCAGTATACAGTAACGCTAGAACCGTCAGGCGATCGTCTATATCCAAACTCTGGAATTTTGATCCACTTTGTTCTAAAAAATTGACGTTTGTAGAAGTCATAAATACCTCAATGTAATTAACTACTTAATTAACTAAAAAAATATTGATTTAACTTTAAATAAAATAGTAATCATAATATAAAAATAGTATATTTAAACCAACTAAAAGATAGATTAAATCAACTATAATTACTTTTAATCTATTAAATACAAAACAAAGGGCATTACGACTGGAGAGTGCAACTGGCTAAAGACACAGATGAACACAGAGTAAGAGTTTTAGTTTTTACTCTGTGTTTATTTCTCCGAAAAAATGGTAAGAATTCAGCAGTTAGGAGCCAGAATAATTATAAAATCAAGCGGACAATAACTTCTTGATTTTATTAAAATTATTAAGTTTGGATATCAAAGTCTTCTTAATTCTGACTTCTGGATTCGGGATTCTGACTTCTTACCTAAAAACTTCAAAAGTGCTAAATTTCAGCACCTGCTTTTGCTTCGGCACCCATTGGCGAAACATAATCACGGAAAAGAGTAATCTGTTGCTCAAACTCTAATCCTTGAATTTTGCCAAACAACTGTTGACATTCTGAGGGGAGTTGATAGTCAGAAGGTACAGGAATGATAGTACCATCATCCATACCTTGAGATAGTCGATACCAAAATAGTAGCTTAGTGGTATCACCCAAAGAACCATATTCACGAGAAATTAGCGTATCTACTTTATTAATCAAGTCACGCTGAACTTGTAATTGTTGTTCGTGAGATAATTCCTTTACTTGATTAAACAAACCTTCAGCGATTTCTGGGGAAACAGTGCTAGCACCAGGAGCGGCTGGCGTAATTGACTTACCCATTTCTTTGTAAATGAACCAAAACAAAGCCAGTTGTTGATCCACACCCAACTGTTGCCAAGCTTGAACATGTTCACGAATAGTTGGATCGCCAGTTTGTGTAAATGTCATTATTAACTCCAATTGCAATTAATCGATTTCATTAGCAAGGTTACCAAATGTACATTTAGCCTTTTACCCTACTGAAGACAGATGTATTGGAATCATAAAGAAGAACAATTATAAACAGAACATAAATCGCGCAACTTGTAGTCCTGCATTAGAAGGATTACACTTAGATAAAAGCCCAATATCAAAAACACATAATTTCAAAGTCCCTCTCCCATAAATGGGAGAGGGATTTAGGGTGAGGGCAAAAATTACGGTTCCCAAATTATATCAGGTTTAAATTCTTATTTTTCTCAAAAAGATTCGTAAAAATAGAATGAAATAGCCCTGACAATTATCCTTAAACCAAGCGTATTCTATTACCCTGAGGTATTTCGGTAGATAGATGTTAATTTTATTGTGACAGTGCTTTTATAAGCACTGCCCAATTCAGTGACCTTAATTTATTAACGGTGACACTTTTATTGAGCTTATTCTCGCCGATCTTGATAATCTTCAGAAGACTTGGGATCTAACTCCCAGCGATCGCCATCACGATCCTCTAAAATATCGTTAGTATGCAGAAACTCAGAATCATCCATTTCCAGCCCTACTGCTGCTTCTAGCTCCTGGGTTACATTTTGATCGGGAGTGGAAGTACTACCACCAACAGCTTCATCTCCAACCGCATCTGCATCTTGCCAATAAGCGTCAACATCGCCACCAGTCAGTTCTGGACTCGTTTCTGTGTACTCCTGTCTTTCTGCTTGAATTGAGCTACCACCAATATTGTATCCCGGCAAGTCTTTCACACCAGTACCGTAGGATTCGGTAATTTCCTGTGGCAAATCATTGGTTTCAATTTCGTCTTTATGATTTTTTTCTGCCATGATACTAGCCTTTTTGTGCATTCTTACAATAACGTTTTTCTGTCTCTAACTTGTCTAACTAGAGATGTATGGCTTTAGTAATAAAATAATCTATCCCCTGGGAACGAAGCTAAACTAGCGATCGCGCCATACCATGTAAATATGAATTCATGGTCAAGCAACTTGTAGTTGAAGTTTTTAGTTATGAGTTAGTAGCTCTAAAACCGAAATTATTCAGTAGCCAAGTTCTAACTCCTAACTATTCTTTATTAAAGAAAAATCAAATTTAGGTTTAGCCATTTAACTTTGTTTTTTAACTGCCATAATCGATAAATATTGTAGCTAGTTAAATACTAGACTAGAAATAAACAGGTAATACAATCTATGACTGACCACAACAATCATGCCGCTAATAAAAAAGTTGCCATCCTTATTGAACAGGCAGTAGAGGATGCAGAATTTACAGTCCCTTATAATGGACTAAAACAAGCGGGAATGGAAGTAGTAGTCCTTGGTTCCCGAATGAATGAAAAATATAAAGGTAAACGCGGCAAACTTAGCATCCAAGCTGATGGTACTACCACAGAAGCGATCGCAGCCGAATTCGACGCTGTGATAATTCCCGGTGGGATGGCTCCCGACAGAATGCGGCGCAACACCAACACAGTCCGCTTTGTCCAAGAAGCTATACAACAAGGAAAATTAGTCGCTGCGGTTTGTCATGGCCCACAAGTTCTGATTGAAGGCGACTTGCTCAAAGGTAAACAAGCCACTGGTTTTATCGCTATTGCCAAAGACATGATTAACGCTGGCGCAAAATATCTAGATGAGCCAGTGGTAGTTGACGGAAATTTGATTACATCCCGTGAACCCGGAGACTTACCAATTTTCACCACAGCTATATTAAACCGTTTGGGTTATGGCGGCAAAGATGCTGCATTACCAAATGAAAAAGACACAAGTGCTGAATGGTGGAAAGTGGCTGATGCTTGGGGTGGCTCAACTAAAGGTGAAATAACCAAAGGTTTAAATAATGCCCTTGCTGGTGAACGTTATTCGCTAGAAGCATTTGAAAACTACTTGGAAAAAGAATCAGATAGCGAAGTTAACTCAGTCTTTCAAGAAATAATTGCGAATAAACAGCGCCACATTCAAAAACTGGAAACTTATCTTCAGCGATTGGGCGAAAAAACCTCAATAGCGGCGAATATTGCCAATCAGTACGCCAAGGTCAAAACTGCTATGACCGGAAGTGATGATATATATCAGTTACGCTGTGCTTTAGGGGATGTGCAAACTGGTATCGGCGATATTGGCAATTTGTCTGCAATGTTCACTGACCCAGTAGCAACTGCTATTTTCAAAGAAATTTACCACGATTTATTAAAATACGAACAGCGATTGGTAGACTTATATCGGGCGCGGATAAATACTCAGATTCAACCTCCTAAGCCGACTACAGGGGCTGCTGTGTCAATGTAAGGCTTTTTGAAGGTAGACGGCTACGGCAGAGGCGCAAATAACTCAGAGATAGAAAGAAGAGGGTATTTGCGCCTCTATGGTGAATTTACTGTGATGGAGATATAAAAAAGTGACTTCAACATCAGGGGATAAATCAAGTACAAATCAGACTGAAGCTAGTGAAGTAGAGCGTTGGGCATCTCTCATTGGTGGCGGTGCGATGGTGCTGATGGGTTTAAGGCAAGGTTCATTGCGGGGAGCGCTGACGGCTTTAGCAGGTGGAGGTTTGGTTTATCAAGGTGCAACCAAGCAAAGCACAATCCAGAAAGCACAAGAAGCAATAGGGATAAACCAACCGATCAAAGTTGAAAAGACGGTAACAATAAATAAATCGGCAGAAGAATTGTATCGCTTTTGGCATAACTTTGAGAATCTGCCCACATTTATGAAGCATCTCAAATCTGTTAAGGTTCATAACGAAAAACGTTCTCATTGGATTGCTAATGCACCCTTGGATAATACCGTAGAATGGGATGCAGATATTCTCGAAGACCGGGAAAATGAATTTATTTCTTGGGCTTCTGTAGAAGGTGCAGACGTTGATAATTCTGGTTTTGTTCGCTTCAAAAAAGCACCAGGCGATCGCGGCACGGAAGTTAAGGTTGTTTTGGAGTATAACCCCCCCGGTGGAGCATTGGCAGCTACCGTAGCTAAACTTTTTGGTGAAGAACCAGAACAGCAAATTGGCGATGAATTGCGCCGCTTCAAGATGCTAATGGAAGCAGGCGAAATTGCGACCACCGAAGGCCAACCTTCTGGACGCAGCTAGTTATTTGTTCTTTTTCCTTTGTCATTTATCTAAAGCGAATGACTAATGACTAATGACTAACGACTAATGACTAAGGACTAATAACTATGAAAGCAGTTTGCTGGAACGGTGCTAATGATGTGCGGGTACAGTCGGTACCAGATCCGACAATTCTTAACCCGCGTGATGCAATTATTAAAATTACTTCCACGGCGATTTGTGGCTCCGATCTACATATATATGGCGGCTATATCCCCACAGTGCAAAAGGGTGACATTATCGGTCACGAATTTATGGGAGAAGTCGTGGAAGTTGGTAAGGGAGTCAACAATTTAAAAATAGGCGATCGCGTTGTTGTTCCTTCTACAATTGGCTGTGGTAATTGCCATTATTGCCAAGGTGATATGTGGTCATTGTGCGATAATTCCAATCCCAATGGTTGGATTCAAGAAAAATTATTTGGTAATATTACCTCAGCTATTTATGGCTACTCCCACATGTTAGGGGGTTATGCAGGCGCACAAGCAGAATATATCCGTGTACCCTTTGCTGATGTGGGTGTCGTCAAAGTTCCGCCAGACTTACCGGATGAGATGTTATTATTCATCTCCGATGCTATCCCCACCGGTTACATGGGCGCAGAATTATGCGATATTCAACCGGGTGATACTGTAGCCGTTTGGGGTTGCGGTGCTGTTGGACAATTTGCCATGATTAGCGCCTACATGATGGGAGCCGAAAAAGTGATCGGTATAGATCGCTTTCCCGAACGCCTGGAAATGGCGAAAAAGTTTGCCAAAGCAGAAGTGATTAACTACGAAGAAGTTAATGCTGGCGAAGCGTTGAAAGAGATGACTGGTGGTCGTGGGCCTGATGCTTGCATCGATGCTGTTGGTTTAGAAGCACACGGTGTTGGTTTAGAAGGCTTATACGACGAAACAAAACAAAAGCTCAAATTGGAAACCGACCGTCCCCACGTTCTGCGGGAAATGATGGTCGCCTGTCGTAAAGGCGGGACTCTTTCAATCATGGGTGTTTATGGTGGTTTTGTAGATAAACTACCATTTGGTGCAGCTTTTAATAAAGGTCTAACCTTTAGGATGGGACAAATGCATGGACAAAAATATATGCATTCGTTATTACAGATGATAATGGATGGAAAACTTGATCCATCCTTTGTTGTCACCCATCAATTACCTTTAGAACAAGCACCCCACGCCTATCATATCTTTCAACAAAAAAAGGATAACTGCATCAAAGTTGTTCTTAAACCCTAAATTGTGAATAATCATTTAGGTTTTGAATTGTCCACCTAACATAATGTAATTGAGGTTTTTTATGAATCGAGTAATTTCTTGGGTGCGGAATATTCGCATTTCCCAAATCGTTGTAGTCTTTCTGGTAGGATTTATGTTTTTGTTAGGTCAGGCTTTTAGTGACGTTAGCGTAGCACAAGCTGATGTTCAAACTCCAGAAGGTACTTATTATAAAGGAATCCCAGACGGGCAAAACAATACCCAGTTAGAAAAGACTGGCAATAAATTAAAAAGCGCTGCTGATACTATCCGCGAGAAGTTAAACTTGGATGAAGAAACTCCTCGATCTACAAAAGAGTTTCTGAAGTCTACAAAAAATACAATTGGAGACAAAGTTAAGCTGACTGAAACTAAAGAAGGTTATTACCGAACTCCTCCTAGCAAATAATATCACTCGCTCGTAGTTGCGCTTTAGCGCAAGACAGCGCAACTACGAGCCAAATAGAGAGATTTTACTTTTGCTTACATAGTTTGGTTTTATCTTGCCTACCTACTTATAAGCTAGATTTGTAGCCATTTTTGAGTCTAACCTTTTGACTCAAAAATTGTAAAATAACCTTTGAAAATTCACTGAGACGCGATAGTTATCGCGTCTCAAAATCAGGCTAAATCGAGTATTTATCTTGATATAAACAAGCCAGAAATCATAACTAAGGAATAAATAATTATGAAAGCAGTTTGCTGGCATGGAGCAAACGATGTGCGGGTTGATACAGTTCCCGACCCCAAAATTCTTAACCCACGCGATGCCATTGTTAAAATTACTTCCACGGCAATTTGTGGTTCAGATTTGCATATTTATGACGGCTACATTCCCACCATGCAAAAGGGCGATATCCTTGGTCATGAATTCATGGGGGAAGTCGTAGAACTTGGAAGTGCAGTTAAAAATGTCAACGTAGGCGATCGCGTCGTTGTTCCTTTTACTATATCTTGCGGTAGTTGCTTTTTCTGCAATCGGGATTTATGGTCACTATGCGACAACTCTAACCCCAATGCTTGGTTAGTAGAAAAGCAAATGGGGCATTCGCCAGCAGGTCTATTTGGCTACTCTCATTTATTCGGCGGTTACGCTGGTGGTCAAGCAGAGTATGCAAGAGTCCCCTTTGCCGATGTCGGCTTGCTCAAAATACCCGATGGTTTAACGGATGAGCAAGTGCTATTTTTAACAGATATTTTCCCTACTGGCTACATGGCAGCCGAAAACTGCAACATCAAACCCGGTGATATTGTCGCTGTTTGGGGTTGTGGCCCAGTTGGACAATTCGCAATTAAAAGCGCATATATGCTAGGTGCGGAACGGGTAATCGCCTTTGACCGCATTCCCGAACGTCTGCAAATGGCTAAAGAATACGGCAAAGCAGAAGTTCTCAACTACGAAGAAGTGAATGTAGGCGAAGCACTCAAAGAAATGACTGGCGGTCGTGGCCCCGATGCTTGCATAGATGCAGTAGGAATGGAGGCACACGGCACAGACTTTATGGCATTCTATGACCAGGTGAAGCAAGCAGTACGTCTAGAAACAGACCGGCCGACGGCATTACGGCAAGTAATAGTATCTGCTGCTAAAGGTGGTCACGTATCACTTGCGGGTGTGTACGGTGGCTTTTTAGATAAAATCCCAATGGGTGCTGCCATGAACAAGGGATTGACCTTCAAAATGGGACAAACGCATGTCCATAGGTATTTACGACCCTTGTTAGAGCGGATTCAAAACGGTGAAATCGATCCAACTTTTATCATCACTCATACTTTACCTTTAGAACAAGCGCCCCACGGCTACGAAATTTTTAAGCAGAAGAAAGATAACTGTATCAAAGTTGTACTCAAACCGTAATAGGGGGATGAATTAAATAATTCGTAATTCGTAATTCGTAATTCGTAAATTTTGTTTTGTAATGGGGATTTAACGCCAACACAAAACTTATCGGTTTTAGAACCGGGGGACTTAAACCCACGGACAGCAGTTAAAAGTTAAAAGTAGAAAGAGGCAAAAAATATGTCTGATACAACCGTTATCAAAGTAGACTCTAGCCATTCTCCTAAAGGTCAACTTGGTCAGAAATATCTTGCATCTGGCAAAAGCCTTTCCATGCGTCTGTGGGAGAATGAGGAACCGAACGAACCTAAAGAACCAACAGCACGAGAATATGAAACTGTTGGTTATGTAATCAATGGTCGTGCAGAATTGCATATTGAAGGGCAAACGATTTTACTAGAGTCTGGGAGTTCTTGGGTAGTACCTAAAGGAGCCAGCCACACTTACAAAATCCTAGAACCATTTACTGCTGTTGAGGCAACCAGTCCACCCGCTCAAGTTCAGGGGCGAGACGAAAGCTGATTTGCAATTATCTGAAGTTTTGCGATCGCTAAAAACTTATAGCTGCTTTCAATTACACGGAATATAAAGCGATCGTAGGGGAACAAGAGTTTTGTTCCCCTTTTTACTTTGACTCCCCCTATATCATAGTAAAGCAATACAGTCAACACTGCCTTTTGCTTATACCTTTCTCGAATGAAGCCAGAGTATTGTGAAATCCTTTTCTAGACAGAACTATAAAGAAAAAAGCCCTAGTCGGAATACTTATTTAAAAGTATTTTTTTTATCTGACTAGAGGCTGATGAAGATACAGCATTTACGGCTGTTATGAGGTACAGTAACAACAACTAGCAAACCAGTTTCTTAAATGTTGAGGATTTATTAAGTCGAGTGCAGCTGAGATTAGTTTATCAACCATTTCTGTTGTAGTTGGAGCAAAACTTCGTAAAAAAGATTTAAGTTGTGACCACCATAATTCAATTGGATTAAAATCGGGGGAGTATGAGGATAAACAAATAACTTTCGCACCTACAGCTTCAATCATTGGCACAATTGAATCTAGTTTATGTGCAGATAAATTATCCATAACTACCACTGCTCCTGACCATAAATTTGGCACTAAAAACTTCTCAACAAATAATTCAAATGCGATGCCATCCATTGAATTATTCATTGTCATTAATGCAACTACTTTGTTAATACTAATTGCTCCAATTACTGTAACTTTTGAGCCTCTATAGAAGGGGCCCTTGAGAGTAAGCTCTTGTTCCCATTTGTGAACGGGCATGAGTCCTGGTTAACCCAAGTATGACACCAGTTTCGTCCAAAAATACCAAATTTTCTGGCTCTATATATTTGACCTTTTCCCAATAATCTAATCTTAAATTCAGGACTCTTAGAGTCCCTGCTTGCGTACTCCTCTTTGTTTTTTTTTACGATTTAATCCTAATTTCTGTAAAGCCCGACACATTGCACTTTGACCTACCCAATTGCCAGTCTTATCTGCAAATAATTCACACAACTCTATCAATGTTGCATCTGGATGCGCTTCGACTAATTCTCTTAACTCTACGTCAGCATTTGTCAGATGACTAAATTGTGGTTTTCCTCGCGGCTTTAGTTGTAAATTTCCTTCAAGTTTTTGTTGTTTTACAAGCTTTTGTACTAAACTCTTTGACACGGAAAATATGTTCGCTACTTTCCTAATTGAGATATTTTTCTCTTATATGTGCTGCAACTATTTTTTCTCGAAGATCGACAGAGTATGACTTCATTTAAAAGTATTTATATTTTAATCTAGTGTACCTCATAATAGACGCAAGTGCTGTAAAGCATTTGATTAGTTTTCTAGTAATAAGAGGCTACACAAAATCGCATAAAAGTTTGGCAACTGTTTTGATTTTGTGCCAGTAGCATCTGCAATTAACGAGGAATTCAAATGTTTTATCACAATAAGAAACTTCAATATTTTAAGCCGCCAGAAAAACCAGATGCAGTCTACGCAATGAAAATTCAAGAACTCATCGGCGGCACTTTTGGTGAAATGACCGTGATGATGCAGTATCTGTTTCAGGGTTGGAACTGTCGAGGCCCTGCCAAGTACCGGGATATGCTGCTAGATGTTGGTACTGAGGAAATCGGTCATATTGAGATGCTGGCAACAATGATTGCCCATCTTCTAGATAAAGCGCCGATCAAAATGCAAGAAGAAAGTGCAAAAGATGCGGTAGTAGGTGCCGTGATGGGCGGTAGTAGCCCACGCGATGTAATTATGGCTGCGGCGATGAACCCCCAACACGCTATTGTGTCTGGTTTGGGTGCAACACCATCTGATAGCGTCGGCTATCCTTGGAACGGTCGTTATATTGTCTCCAGTGGTAACTTGTTAGCAGATTTCCGGTCTAATCTCCACGCCGAAAGTCAAGGACGTTTGCAAGCAGTGCGACTGTATGAGATGACAGACGATCCAGGCGTGAAAGATACCTTGAGCTTTATGATCGCTCGTGATACCATGCATCAAAACTTGTGGCTAGCAACCATTGAGGATTTAGAAAGCTCTGGATTGGAAACCACGCCAGTTCCCAGTTCCTTCCCGTTGGAATTGGAGAAACGCGAGTTTTCTTATCAATTCTGGAATCATTCAGAAGGCACAGAAAGCTCTGAAGGTCGTTGGGCAAAAGGTCCCTCAATGGATGGCAAAGGCGAATTCGAGTATGTGGAAAATCCCCAACCACTAGGCCCAGAACCGCAACCTCCTGTACCCGATCCCCGACTGCATGGTACCTCGAAAATGCCACTGGCATAAGGCAAGGGTTTGATCGCACCCCCTTTGACTGAGCGTACAACAACTATCGGTGGCTAATCATTGGCATGAAGTAGCATTCACATCTGTTCTAATAACACTTGATTTCCCCAATTCTCTTTGCAAAGGAGGGTTGGGGGAATTTTTGCCAGATGAACATATATCACCTAGCTAGCACTCATTTGGTAGTTTGATAGATTAAAAACGTCAAACCAGTCAGAGCTATGCTATAAACGGAATCTTTATCTGTTGACTTCTCCAAAGAAAAGGAAGATGGGGAGCAATGCGAATTTTTTTGCGATCGCACTTACACGATAGGCTGAATAAGTTTGTGATCGCTTCATGATTTCTTTATAAATAGGACTTACGCAAATAATAGCCAAAACCCTGATTTTATGGTAAGGGCAATTCATGAATTGCCCTTACCGCGTGTAGTTTTGCGTAAGTCCCAATAAACTGGAAATTTTCTCTTAAGGCTATTGTTAGGGGGGGAAGAGGTTGTATGCAAGCGATTTTTTGCCCCCACTATTTTTCCCTCAGAATCCTATGCTATCATGGGTTAACTAGCGTCCTATGGCTACTGAATCCTACTAAGACACCTTAGGAAGATTAAAGTAGTTTAAGGAATTTCGCTGTGGCGGCATAGCCAAGTGGTAAGGCAGAGGTCTGCAAAACCTCCATCCCCGGTTCGAATCCGGGTGCCGCCTTAAGGCTTTTAGCCTTTTAGGATAATCAAAAATCACATAAAAGGCTTTCTTGATAGTCAAACTGATAGTCAAAAGCGATCGCTTTCTCTTGTAGCGGATGACTGAGTAACTTGAGGGATAGAGCTTTGAATAATTCTTCAACTTAGTAACAACCAAAGGCATCTGATCCACTGTTAAAATCTCCTTCAAACGTGATCCTGCGCTCTCTCGCATATCTCCATCCTGTGCCTTGCGGGTTAGCTCGACTAAGGCAGCGATCCCATACTTATTGCCAGGGTCGATTTTCCCTAAAGATTCTGCTGCTCCCTTACGGGTGGATTTATTCTGTGCCTTGCGGGTTAGCTTGACTAAGGCAGCGATCGCATACTTGTTGCCAGGGTCAATAACGAACGTCGAATAACTATCTCCCTAATTGCTCTAGTGGCTGCTTGGACTAATATATTCCAGATATCTAAACCGTCTTTTTGTAGTACGCTGCCCAAAATTCCAGGCAACAACACTACCATATCTTTCATTTAGATGGCGATGAAAATTGCCTGCGCCTAAAAAATGGTAGTGGTGTTTCCTCATCACCAATTATATGCTGAGAGGATAGTCAATAACTAACTATCAAGTTCCTCATCTGCACTTTATGGTAGGTGTCAAATTCACTGATTTGAATAAAACTTCTACATAAACACACACTGATGCAGCTTGATTTGCTTGAATAGCTATATTGATAGGACATTGATACGAGAGCAATTCACAATCCTGATTATGGCAAGTAAATTCATTGATGTTAGAGAATATACTGTCAGGGCGCACAAAAGACAGATTCATACTCGTGTTTTCCAGTTTGTCTGTAAAGAGTGTAACGATCTGACAAAGCGCGAGACTTTCGGCCCTCGACCCTTATATTGTGAGAGATGTCGCCCTCCCCAACCGCCTAAGAAATCGCAGCCAACATCTCACAAAGCAAAACCCAGAGCAATGTCTTACAAAAGTGACATCGATTTAAATTGATTGAAGCCTTATGACTCAAAATGGACAATTAGAACCACCTCCAGGTAGCTTTGTCTCACCACTGTTGGAACTACGAGACTATTATGCTCGCCTCACAGAAGAGTATGAACGCCTCTTTGTGCAGGCGCGGGAGCAGCTGGATCATGTAGAAGCGTTGTTGTCTAACTGGTCTTTTTCTGATGGCAGCAAGCAGATATCAAGTCTGACGGCGGCTGATGAAACCTCAGATTTTTCCCAAGAAGGCCCTCTGGTGTTTTTATCACCTCTTGATGACATCGACGAAATCAACTTGGTGGAGTCTGGAGAGCCAGAACTTGCAGACAAAGACTTGGTTGAGATCGATAATTCCTTTTCTGCTGCTGTTGATACAAAAGAGAGTCAACCTTCAACTACATCGCCAGATCCAAAGATCGCCCTAGAGAACAACGATAGTTCAACGAAGGTGGCAGAAATCCCTATGCTACCCCAGTACGATCGCGCTCTTTCCCGAATGGAAGCCATAAAACAGCTATTGCTTGAGCAGATAGGTACTGTGTGTCATATCGATTTTATCGTGCGATCGCTTTATGGAGAGTTAGATTCCAATCTATTCAAAGTAGTTAAAGGTAGGGTTCAATCTTCCCTCACCCAAGGCAGAGAAAGGAATTACTGGGTAACTATTCCTGATGAGCCAGGTTGTTATACTCTGGATCTAAGTTTGGTAGCCCCAACCAAGCGCAATGGTGCTTCTAGGAGCATCAAAAACAAAAAGCCTTTTGTACCCCCGACAAAAGCAGTACCGATGCTCAAAGCCTTTGAGGGTCTATTCTTAATTGATGCCCTCACCTCTTTGTTTGAAGAAAATCCAGGTAAAGTTTTCAGCGTTGCTGAAGTCATCGCCGGAATTTATGGAGAACTAGATTCTCAGCAACTTCGAGAGGTCAAAAATAAGGTATTGAACGAATTATCTAGAGGCTATCGGACAGGCAGATTCTCTAGGGTTCCTAACCAAATTGGCTTCTATACCTGGGACTCCAATATGATATTAGAGGGTAGTTCTCGGTAAATTGGGGAGTGGAAATTGGGGACTGGGGCATTGGGTATTGTTATTCTTCTCCTGCTCCCCCTGCTCCCCCTGCTCCCCCTGCTCCCCCTGCTCCCCCTGCTCCCCCTGCTCCCCCTGCTCCCCTATCCCAAAAACAGCTTGTATGCCGGATTCTTGTTTTCATCCCAATAGCGATAGCCCAGGTGATCGAGAAAAGCTTGCCACTGTTCCATCTCATGCGGGGGAACCTGGATACCAACAACGATTCGTCCGTAGTCTGCGCCGTTGTTTCGGTAGTGAAAAAGACTAATATTCCAATTGGGACTCATGGAAGTAACAAACTTCATCAATGCACCGGGACGTTCGGGAAACTCAAAACGGTAGAGCAATTCATTGTGAGCCAGGAGAGAATGCCCACCTACCATGTGCCGCAGATGTAATTTAGTTAGTTCGTCGTCTGTTAAATCAAGAGTTTCAAATCCATTATCTTCAAAAGTTTCTACCATCTTTGCAGCATCAGCACGGTTTTGAATTTGCACACCGACAAAAATATGGGCTGTTTTTTCATCAGCAATACGATAATTAAACTCTGTAAGATTACGGTTGCCAATACATTCACAAAACTGGCGAATACTTCCCCGTTCCTCTGGAATTGTGACTGCAAAGATGGCTTCGCGGCGTTCGCCGAACTCTGCCCGTTCTGCCACAAAGCGGAGGCGATCAAAATTCATGTTTGCACCACAGGCGACAGCAATTAAGGTTTGTCCCTCGATTTGCTCTCGTTCTACGTAGGCTTTGGCAGCTGCGATCGCTAATGCACCGGCTGGTTCTAAAATTGATCGCGTATCCTCAAACACGTCTTTAATCGCAGCACAAGTATCGTCTGTATCCACCAAAATAATTTCATCTACATACTGCTGACACAAACGGAAGGTTTCTTCACCTACTTCTCGCACCGCCACACCATCAGCAAATAACCCCACTTGAGACAAGCGCACCCGATGTCCGGCTTTTAGCGATTGAGACATCGCATCAGCATCTACTGGTTCAACGCCAATAATCTTGATTTCAGGACGCAAGCGTTTTACATAAGCCCCAATCCCAGAAATTAATCCGCCCCCTCCAATCGCTACAAAAATTGCATGGATGGGTTGCTGATATTGTCGTAAAATTTCCATCCCAATTGTTCCCTGTCCAGCAATGACATGAGGATCATCGAAAGGATGAATAAACGTCAAACCTTTTTCTATTTCTAATTCACGGGCATAGCTATAAGCATCATCGTAGGTGTTTCCATGTAAGACGACTGCTCCGCCCCTCATTCTAACCGCGTCCACCTTGACTTGGGGCGTGGTTACTGGCATCACGATAATCGCTTTGGTTCCTAAGCGATTGGCTGCAAGGGCGACTCCCTGAGCATGGTTTCCCGCAGACGCGGCAATTACACCCTGCGCTAATATATCTGGTGGCAGTTGCACCATTTTGTTATAAGCACCCCGCAGTTTAAAGGAAAATACTGACTGCATATCCTCACGTTTGAGCAGGAGTTGATTATTCAGCCGTGCAGACAAATTTGGGGCATACTCCAGTGGTGTTTCCTGGGCAACATCGTACACACGGGCAGTTAGGATTTGGATGAGGTAGTCGCAATACATGGGCGTCAAGGTGTTAGCAAATGCCGGATGGAAACTAATTTTACGTTACAAGCGATCGCACTGGTTTTATTTAATTACACTATTTCAAAGTTTTGAGTCAATAAAATTTCAAAATTACTAATACTGTTTGAAGATAAATCAGTCCAGTAATTGATTTTTTATAGTGGTTTCAAATTCACAACCAGTTTTTTATAAAGAATTAAAAAAGCGTCGGAATATAATGCTAACTAATACAGCTTGGGAAAATCTAGTCAAAACTTCCAACTCATTAGAGATTAGTGTTAGCGAGTTAATTGAAAGAGTAGCTAGAAATATTAGCGCTAATATAAATTTTGATGACTGTGACTAAAGTTACACGAGTCGCTTAATCTGGTCTTTAAAGGGACTGAGTTTTACGCTTACCGAGTGTTCCTATAATTAATAAGACAATCTACAGAAAGCAAAGATGCAGACTCTCCAAAAACTCTCCCTCCCAAGCATGGGCTGCGGGACTTGGGCCTGGGGCAACCAACTGCTTTGGGGATATGACGAAAGTATGGATGACCAGTTGCAAGCCGTTTTTAACGTTTGTGTAAACAACGGTGTAACTTTATTTGATACAGGTGATTCTTACGGAACTGGGAGATTGAATGGTCGCAGTGAGCTACTCTTGGGACGATTCAGCCAAGAATATGTAGGTTCAGGCAAAGAAAATATTTGTATTGCGACTAAGCTTGCTGCTTATCCGTGGAGATGGACACGTCAATCAATGTTAAAGGCTTGCAAGTTATCTGCTAAACGCCTGGGAAGAAACGTAGATTTGGTACAGATGCACTGGTCTACAGCAAACTATGCTCCTTGGCAAGAGGGAGGGCTGTTAGATGGTCTTGCCGATTTGTATGAGCAAGGACTAGTTAAGGGAGTGGGACTATCGAATTATGGGCCTAAACGGCTTAAACAAGTGCAGAAAAAGTTTGCTGAACGAGGCGTTTCTATTACTACTCTGCAAGTTCAATACTCTTTGTTGTCTACATATCCTGTGACTCAACTAAAGCTCAAAGACCTTTGTGATCAGTTGGGAATCAAACTTATTGCCTACAGCCCTCTGGCTTTAGGGCTATTGACAGGAAAATACTCCCAGCAAGGCCCTTTGCCCAAAGGCATCCGAGGTCTGCTGTTTAGGCAGATATTACCAGGAATGCGATCGCTTTTGGCATGTTTACAAGAGGTGGCACAGTCTAGAAACAAAACCATGTCACAGGTAGCAATTAATTGGTGCATCTGTAAAGGAACCATTCCTATCCCTGGAGCAAAGAGCGTTGAACAGGCGAGGGAGAATATTGGTGCATTGGGTTGGCAATTAGACGCCAGTGAGATTGCAGAGTTGGATAGAGCAGCGGCGAATGCAGACAAAAAAATGGTACAAAATATCTTTCAAACTAAGTAAAACCTATAAGCATGAGTATTTAGATTTTTTCAAACATCAAATTGGATTGCTATAGTTTTGGGATTTGAGTTTTCATAGCCGTGCGATGAGTTAACGTTCTGCTATTTGTGGAAGCGATCGCAGCATAATTAAGAAAAGCCTGAAAACTTCCGGGAGCATCGTTAATTCAGATCGCTATGTATTTATACAGGGCGTAAGTTCTAATCCTTCTCGGATTTTGGCCTTTTCCTACCAAACAAACTAGTCATACTTAATCCAGTAACCAATAATCCCAATAGTCCTAATCCGTTCAAAATCGGGTAGATTCCCTCTAAACCAAATATTTCACCACGATGAATCGAAAGCAGTAGACTACGCCCTACTCCCAGGTTAGCTGACCACTCACCTACCAGCGTAGCTGCAATTCCAGTTAATAATGTTACAGCAAGCGGTAAAGCCAAAATAATTGCCAGAGTCCGGTGGTACTTGCGAAATGAACGCATTATCCAAAATCTCCAGTGGAAACTATAGCAGTTTGCAACTTGATGAGGTAGAGAACTATTTGTCTCAAAGCCACATATAAAGACTGTTTTCCTCCTAAGTAAGTTGCCACAATCAAACCAAAGTGTGTGAAGAAAAGTAAACAATGCTCAAACCCTTTTTTCCCCCGCCCCTTAGCCCCTACTTTATCGCAACGATAATTATTTACGCCGACCTACTTATTTCGTGTCTTTTGACTCCTGCTCCATGTTAGTTTTATCTCACTTTTTAGAAACACTAGCGATATTTGTGTCAAGTGTTTGTAACCCTTTAAGAGCTTTCGCTTTATTTTTTGCTTTCAGCGCACCCTTCACCTGGGTCGCAGCATCTTCAATTACATTATAGGTTTTTGAAGATTTAGTTTTGACACCATCCTCAACCTTAGACCAAGAGTTTTCAAACTGATTAAATTCCTGTTGAGCTTTGTCAAAGTTTCCGCCTTGCACCGCGGTTTTGGTATTTGAAACTACACTGACTAAAGTATTAAAACCTCCCTCTGTACCAACAGTTGTTTTGGATACTGCTGTCCCCGCAGTGGTTTCAGTGGCAGCAGGAGTCTGGGTAGTAGATTTTTGCTCGCTGTTGCATCCTACTAATGTCAGTAAGGCAATTGTAGTAACGGGGATGATGTAGATTAAGCGTTTCATAAGACCTCTGCAATAATGATAAATCGCCAAATGCTGGCAGTATCAGCTACTATATCAGCTAAAGTTGCTGGAGATGTATAAAGATTTTAGGTGCGATTTGTTAGTTGGTTTATGATTAAAAAGTCTTGAATGCGGTTGAGAAATTGTTCTAATTCTGAGACTGAGTTATTCATACCTCTACGCTCTTGATAGTAAGCCAATTTTTCTAGTTTATCAGCTGTTTGGTACATAGCTGTGGCTCCAATGTTGGCACTAGCACCTTTAAGGTGATGAGCTTCTCGCGCAATTTGCCCAAAGTCATGAGATGCGATCGCTGCTTTAATTATTTCTAAACGGGGTTTAATATCTTCAACGCATAATTCTAATAGATTTAACTCAAATTCTGTGTCATTTCCCGATATCCGATGCAAGTGTTCCCAATCAATGGCTAGGTCAGGCGAAACTGTCTGCTCATACACAATTGCCTCTTGTTTTGAGAGGATCACACCTGTCCAATGCTCTAAAGTTGCAGCCAATTTTTCTTTAAATACAGGCTTACTCAGATAGTCATCCATTCCGGCATTGAGGCACATTTCTTTGTCTTCTTTCATCGCATTAGCGGTCATCGCAATCACCACAGGACGACGACGTAGAGGAAAAGTATGCTCTTGCCAACGATGAATTTCTTTTGTGGTTTCCAAACCGTCAAGAATTGGCATTTGGCAATCCATTAAAATCAAATCGTAAGGAACTTTTTCTAATAGCTGCAAAACTTCCTTTCCATTGGCAACGACATCGGCTTTATAGCCCAAATTCTGGAGTTGTTTGAGAGCTACTTTTTGATTCACCAAATTATCTTCAGCTAGCAGAATTTTTAACTTAGATTTAGTAGCATTAGGATAAGAGGAAGTAAGAATGCCTGAATCTGTACTCTGGTTTTTTTCAGTTAGGCAAAGCCTTGAGCCTTTAGCCCCTTGTTCTGATTCCGCCTGAGTTTCTAAAATATTCATAATGGCATCGAGGAGTCGTGATGGCTTAATGGGTTTGACCAAATAAGCAGCAAATCCGATTTTGAGCGCCTGCTGCACTTCATCGCGTTGATTAGTAGAGGTGAGCATAATCAAAGGTATTTCAGCAATTGCAGAATTGGCTTTAATTTGTTCTTCTATTGCCATATCATTTTTTATATCAACCAAGGCGATATCATAAGATTTCCTCTGTTCATAAGCTGACTGAATAACTTTGAGGGCAGTAGCGATACTGTCAGCTTGATCTATCTGCATTCCCCAATGAGTAGCTTGATGGGAGATAATTTTGTAATTAGTAGCCTTGTTATCCACCAATAACAAGCGGCGATTGCTTAAAAGCCCGCGTTCGCTCTTAGCGTTGGCAAAGCCATCGCATTTTGGCAAAACAGGCTCAACTTGCTTCATAAACAGCACCTCAAACCAAAACTTAGATCCTTTCCCCATCTGACTTTCTACTCCAATTACTCCTCCCATTAAGGTCACCAGTTGTTTACAGATAGCTAATCCCAAACCGGTACCACCATACTTGCGAGTGGTCGAAGCATCCACTTGGGTAAATGGCATAAAGAGTTTGCGTTGATCTTCAGGGCTAATGCCAAGACCTGTATCTGTAATGGCAAAATGAATCGTGGCTGTAGTAGAGGAAAGCGAACGTAATTCGGCTTGCACTAATACTTCGCCAGCGCTGGTGAACTTGATAGCGTTGCTGATTAAATTCATGAGAATTTGCCGCAGCCTACCAGTATCTCCTTTGAGGTAGGTGGGGACGTTATGCTCAATCAGTGCAGCAATTTCTAATCCCTTGTTATGGGCTGAGGGAGCCAATAATTCCACCACTTCTTCCACACAAGTGGATAGGTCAAAATCTAGAGTTTCGAGAGCCATCTCTCCAGCCTCAAGTTTGGAAAGATCCAAAATCTCGTTGATTAAACTTAAAAGAGCGTCTCCACTACTACGAATTGTTTCAATAAAATCTCGCTGTTCTGGGTCTAAGGAAGTATCTAACACCAAACTGGTCATCCCCAATACAGCATTCATCGGAGTACGAATTTCATGACTGATATTTGCCAAAAAGGCGCTTTTAGCTTGAGAAGCTAATTCGGCTTGGCGACGGGCAATTTCAAGTTCTTGTCGCTGACGAGTTTCTGCTGCTAATAATTGGGCTTGGGCTAAAGCAACGCCTACTTGGTCGGCTATTTGCCGCAAAAGATAAGTTTCAAAGCTAGACCAGTGGTGAGAATCATCACACTGATGAACTATCAGCAAACCGCGAACTTCTTGTTTAACAAGAATGGGTACAACCAAATTGACTTTGACCCCAAACTGTTGCATTAATTCCAGATGGCTTTGTTCAAATTCTGGCAGATCCAAGTTAGCTAGTCCTAAAATCTGTCCTTGACGGTACTGTTGTAAATAGTATTGTTGTAGATATTCTGATTGTAAGTATAGGTTGGTAATGTTTTGTTCTTTGATTGGTGGTAAGCCAGAAACAACTGCTTCAGTAACTGTGGTTGCAAACTGATCTGGCGAAAGCTGATAGATTAAAACTCGGTCAGTCTGGAGAATCTTTTGTACCTCCTCGACAGTGATTTGGAGAATTTCTTCGATTTGCAAAGTCTGGCGAATCTTGAAGGCGATTTCGGTAAATAGTTGCGATCGCAAGTTTTGGCGTTGTATTTCTTCTTCAGCCTGTTTACGCTGAATAAATTGCCCTACTTGCTCACCGATAGAATTCATCGTTGTTACCAAATCTGGGTCAGGCGGCTGGATTTCACGGTTAAAGCAGGTAATGACACCAAGGATTTTGTTACCACTGCGGATCGGAAAACCAAAAGCTGCCTTTAGTCCTGCTTGAGCAGCAATTTGGAAGAGAGGGAAATTAATACCTTTAACGATATCAGCGATCCAAACAGGTTCACAACTAGCCCAAACCCGACCAGGTAGGCCAATTCCTGGCATAAAGGTGGTTTGCCGCTTCAGTGCTTCAAACTCTTGCACGTCAAGAGATGCTTTATGCCACATATCGAGAAAACGCAGCACATTTGCTTGTCGATCGACCATCCAAATTTCACCCAAATCCCATCCCAAACTCTCACAGATTCCTTGCAAGATTTGGCTAGTAGCTTCGCCCATCGTGGCAGACTCTGCTAAGACGCGGGTTGCAGCATATTGTGCAGTTAGATGTCGTTGGGCGCGTTTGCCATCAGTGATGTCAATGCCACTACAAACAATGTATTCTATTGATCCCTCATAGTCTTTTAAGAAGTTGTTCGACCAAGTAATCAGCCGCCGACTCCCATCCTTCATTACCCAATAATTTTCGTAATCATTCAAGACTTTACCAGTTCGCATCTGCTCAAAAACTGCTTTGGCCGGCTCGACTTGTTCAGGAATTAAGAACAAGTTCCAGAAATACCTACCTCTGACCTCATCGAGGGAGTGACCTGTTATTTGCTCACAAGCTTGATTGAAACGAATAATTTGCCCTTGAGAATCGAGAACCATTACTAAAGCGTTGGCTGTATCAAGGACTGCTGAGATAAAGTTGCGTTCTTGGTTTAAGGCTTCTTCTGCTCTTTTGCGCTCAATGGCCTCACGATAGATCAAGTAGTAGACTACGGCAAGGACAATAAAACTCAAGCAGATGGCGATCGCAAGTGTCAGAATTGTGTTGTGAGTAGTGGCTTTTTTTGCTTGTAACTGCTGTTGGAGTCGTTCCTTTTGCTCGTTTTCCATCTCATTGATTGCCTTGCGGATATAATCCATGAGATTTTGTTGATCGTTTCTCACTAGTACTTGCAATGCCGCCTCTAATCCCTTGTTTTGGCGCAAATCAATAGTCTGTTTTAGTTGAGTAAATTTAGCCGTTATTAGAAATTCAAGCGTTGCAATTTGCTTTTGTTGATTCGGTTGATCTGCTGTCAAACTCTTTAGGTTGGCAATTTCTTGATCGACGTTAGCAAGTGCTGCTTCATAAGGTTTGAGATAAATTTGTTTTCCAGTGAAAATGTAACTACTTTGTCCAGTCTCAGCATCCTTTATCTGGTACTGTAGTTTTTCTAAATTTTCGATTGTTATATACGTATTTTTTATTATACTGCGGTTATTAGTAGATCCTCTTGTATTTTGATAAGAAACCACGCCAATCAGAACTAAAATGGCGGACGCTAAACCAAAACCTGCTGCAATTTTTTTGAAAAATTGCTTGCCTACCCTCTGCACCTGTTTGCCTTTTTTAGTCATAAGTACCAAATTTGCTAAATTTCGGCGTAATTCCAGTTGCTTGATGACTTGACGACCTAAGCTTCGTAATGCCTCCACTTGTTCTGGATTCAGTTCTCGTGGTACGTAGTCAATCACACATAGGGTTCCTAGTGCATATCCCTCAGGATTAGTCAGAGGTACACCAGCATAAAACCGAATATTTGGGTCAGATGTTACCAGTGGGTTGGAGGCGAACCTTTCGTCATCTGTTGCATCAGGCACAATAAAAACATCAGGCTGTAGAATAGCATGAGCACAGAATGCCAAATCTCGATGTGTTTCTAAGGCATCCAAACCGACTTTTGACTTGAACCACTGACGGTTTGTATCAACTAAGCTAATTAAGGCAATAGGAGTCTGACAAATATACGAGGCTAAACGGGTGAGATCGTCAAAAGCGGCTTCAGATGGCGTGTCGAGAATCTTATACTCCAAAAGCGTCTCGATTCTCTCTGCTTCGTTATCAGTTAATGGTGCTTTCATCCTTATTCTGGGGATTAGGGACTGGGGATTGGGGATGGGGACTGGGGGGATTAGGGATTGGGGGATTGGGGGATTAGGGGTTATTAAAAAAGAAGTCCTTATTTTGTTTCTTCCCATTCCTTAGTACCCAGTACATAGTCACTAGTCCCCAGTCCCTAGTACCCAGTTCAACAAACTTACTTTAATTAATGACAACACTTTAGTTAAAAGCGTTAGCGTAATTTCACTGAGTTCGAGCTTATTAAAGAATCTGTTAAATGATTAAGTCCCTAGTGTATTTTTTGTGGGCTGGTTTATTTGAAATCGGCGGCGGTTACCTAGTCTGGTTGTGGTTGCGCGAAGGTAAGCCTTTGTGGTGGGGTATATTGGGTGGAATCGCTTTAGCTTTCTATGGGATTATTGCAACTCTCCAATCGGCAAATTTTGGCAGAGTGTATGCGGCTTACGGTGGCGTGTTTATCGCAATGGCAATGCTTTGGGGTTGGAAGGTAGACGGAGTAACTCCAGACCGCTACGACTTAATCGGAGCATGTTTAGCTTTGGTGGGTGTTTTAATTATCATGTTTGCACCTAGAAGCTAAGTAAAATTTCTATATTATTTTTTACCAATAACTTTTATACAGATAATAACCTCATCCAAAAGTGCAAAGGTTTTTTAGCACCTAACCTGTAAAAAAAGCATCTGGATATCTAGACCTTGCGTAAGATATAAAAATAGATAATCTTAACATATATTTGGCTAAATTCTCTGGTAAGACTTCTGATAATTTACGGATCGCAAGTATCTTGATTTGTAACATTAGGTAACTAAAAATTTGGAATTTTCTAGCGCTTGAATAAAATGCTATTCTTCAAAAAAAAGATGCAATTAAATGATTAGAATTACATACATCCTTATTCCCATGCTGGCAACTACAAACAGGATTATATTTATTTTTGTTAACATTTCCAGAAAATTAAGGTTAAGTAACATTCAACACAAAAATGTGTAACTAAAAGTAATCAAATGTCGTTAAGTATACAAATCATTGGTGGTTAGGAAGAAAAAGAAGTGGTAAAGAAAGTTGTGATGATTGGGGCTATGACCCTACTGTTTTTAGGAGGACCGCTGATGGGCAATGCTTTTGCCCAAACACCAGCTGCTGCTCCAGCTACTGCTGATACTGGAGATACGGCATTTATGCTGATTTCAGCAGCACTGGTGCTGCTAATGACACCAGGATTGGCATTCTTTTATGGTGGATTTGTGCGATCGCGCAATATCCTAAACACATTGATGATGAGCTTTGTGTTGATGGCGATCGTAGGAGTTACCTGGATTTTGTGGGGTTATAGTCTTTCTTTTGCACCAGGGTTGCCATTCATTGGTGGATTGCAATGGTTCGGGTTGAATGGTGTCGGGCTAGAAATAACCAATTATCTTAAAGGGTCAAATCCGGTAGAAGTTGTTTCTTATGCGGGAACGATACCCCACCAGGCATTCATGATCTACCAAGCCATGTTTGCGATTATCACCCCAGCCTTAATTTCTGGAGCGATCGTTGAGCGGATGAGTTTCCGCGCCTATTCGCTGTTTGTGCTACTGTGGTCAACCTTTGTTTACGCCCCTCTAGCCCACATGGTATGGGCGAAAGGTGGATTTTTAGGTTTGGCTGGTGGATTGGGTGCCCTCGACTTTGCAGGTGGTACTGTAGTTCACATTAGTTCTGGCGTTTCAGCGTTAGTAGCTGCGATCGTCCTTGGGCCTCGGAAAACCCATCCCGATCGTCTAAGCCCGCCGCACAATGTCCCCTTCATTTTGCTGGGTGCTGCCTTGCTATGGTTTGGCTGGTTCGGCTTCAACGCTGGCAGTGCTTTATCTGTTGCTAGTGGAACTTCTGGTAACTTAACAACAAATGTAGCAACAACAGCCTTTGTTGCCACCAATACGGCGGCAGCGGCGGCGGCTTTAATGTGGCTGATTTTGGAAGCAGTTTTACGGGGGAAACCGACAGCCGTAGGAGCGGCTACAGGAGCCGTTGCTGGCTTAGTTGGCATCACTCCCGCCGCCGGATTTGTCACACCTCTATCAGCGATTTTAATTGGTTTCATCACTGCCTTTGTTTGCTTCTATGCTGTGAGTTTCAAGCACAAGCTAGAAATTGACGATGCTTTAGATACCTTTCCCGTGCATGGTGTTGGTGGTACAGTGGGGGCTATTTTAACGGCCGTCTTTGCCACGACTCAAGTCAACGGCGGAGGTAAAGACGGGGTACTACGCGGTAATTTTGGTGAATTGGGAATTGAACTAGTAGCAATTGCCGTTGCTTATGCGATCGCAGGTGTTGGTACGTGGATTATTCTCAAGGTTATCGATGCTACAGTCGGGCTGCGAGTGAAAGAGGAAGCGGAATATCAAGGTTTGGATATCAACGAACACGGTGAAGAAGCTTACAACTCCGAGTTTGGCGATCGTCCTACTTAGTTAGTAGGGAGTTAGGAGTTAGGAGTTAGGGACTGACAAATAAAAAAATGTTCCAAAACTGACGCAAAAACTCTCTCTATTTCTTCTCTCTGCGTTCTCTGTGCGGCAGTCGCTCATGGGGGAAACCCCCAAGACCGCGCTGCCTTGTCTGAAGTGGTTCCTTTATTGGAATAATTTATTTCTTGTCAGTCCCTTAGGAGTTAGGAGTTAGGAGTTAGGAGTTAGGAGTTAGGAGTTAGGAGTTAGGAGTTCTTCCCATTCCCCAATTTTAAATTGTGTAATTTGCGATCGCTAGCGTTAAAATTTGATTCAAATAATTGGTAAATTTCGCTAGTCGTGTCTACATCTTTTAAAACCTTCCCTATCTGGGCATTTTTCTCACTCTTAACCAACGGCATCCTAATGTTGGCGGTCATCCTGCTAATTTGGCAACAGCAGAGATTGTCCGCTTTTTTTGGGATAGTAACATCCCCAGAGGCAATCAGCCCTAACAACTCATCCGAAATTGCTACACCTGATTTAGGTCGTCGTCACCAACTCACTTACCAGCAGTGGGTAGACATCCTTATGCAAGAAGCCAAGGTAGCCGCAGACCAACGTTCCCCGCATTTAAGCATCTTGGTGGGAGATTCTTTGAGTTTGTGGTTTCCGCCTGAGTTATTACCCGAAGGTAAAAATTGGCTCAATCAAGGAATTTCTGGCGAAACCAGTAATGGACTCTTGAAAAGATTGGAGATATTTGACCGCACCCAGCCAGAGGTGATTTTTGTGATGATTGGCATTAATGACCTAATTCGAGGGGTGAGCGACAGGGTAATTTTAGATAATCAGCGGCAAATTATCAATTACCTACGAAAGACGCATCCCACAGCGCAAATTGTTGTCCAATCAATTTTGCCACATGGGGCAGAGGAAGCAACCTGGAAAGGACGAGAGAAACTTTTGGCTGTTGCCAATAGTCGCATTCGTGAGTTAAATCAGCAACTGCAAAATATTTGTCACAAAAAAGGTGTCAAATACCTTGATTTACATCCCCTGTTTACCAACAAACAAGGTAATCTCCGCCGCGAATTTACTAGTGATGGCTTACACTTAAGTCCTGAAGGCTATATAGTTTGGCGTTCTGCATTGCAGATTTATGGCGAGATCGAATTAAAACCCCAGCGTTAACGTCCTGACGGGGAAAAGGTTAAACGACAAAAAGAAGTAATATCTTTGAATACAACTCTGTATAAATCGCGTCTGGGCGCGAGAAAATAAAAAATAGTGGTTTAAGTAGACAAATCTAATGGATACAAAAGCTTTTAAGCGCAGCCTGCAACATTCCGAAAATTACAATCGTAAGGGCTTTGGTCATCAAGCAGAAGTTGCCACCCAGTTGCAATCTGAATATCAGAGTAACTTGATTCAAGAAATTCGCGATCGCAATTACACTCTACAACGGGGTGATGTGACAATCCGACTAGCACAAGCTTTTGGCTTTTGCTGGGGTGTAGAACGCGCTGTGGCAATGGCCTACGAAACCCGTCAGCACTTTCCTACAGAACACATCTGGATTACTAACGAGATTATCCACAACCCTTCTGTAAATCAGCGAATGCAGGAGATGGAAGTAGAATTTATTCCCATTCAAGGTAAGAATAAAAACTTTTCTGTTGTTGGAACTGGTGATGTAGTCATATTACCCGCTTTTGGGGCTAGCGTTCAAGAAATGCAGATACTTCACGAGAAAGGCTGCAAAATTGTTGATACAACTTGTCCTTGGGTATCTAAAGTTTGGAATACAGTAGAAAAGCACAAAAAAATCGATTGTACATCAATAATTCACGGTAAATATAAGCACGAAGAAACAGTTGCTACTAGTTCTTTTGCTGGCAAGTATTTAATTGTATTGAATTTACAAGAAGCAGAATATGTTGCTAACTATATTATCAATGGTGGGAACCGGGAAGAATTTCTGACAAAATTTGCTAAAGCTTGTTCAGCAGGATTTGACCCCGATCAAGATTTAGCAAGAGTTGGCATTGCTAACCAAACTACCATGCTGAAAGGCGAAACTGAGCAAATCGGCAAGCTTTTTGAGCGGACTATGTTACAGAAGTATAGCCCCACCGAGTTAAATCAGCATTTCCAAAGCTTTAATACTATCTGTGATGCAACCCAAGAACGACAAGATGCCATGTTGGAGTTAGTAGAACATAATTTAGATTTAATGGTAGTAATTGGTGGGTTTAATTCATCGAATACTACTCAATTGCAACAAATTGCTTTTGAGCGAGGAATTCCTTCTTATCATATTGATACTGTTGAACGGATTAAATCAGCAGATTCTATAGAACATCGGCAATTAAATGAGCAGTTAATAACTACAGAAAACTGGTTACCAGATGGAGAAATTGTTGTGGGAATTACTTCTGGTGCTTCTACGCCAGATAAGGTAGTAGAAGATGTGATTGAGAAAATTTTTGCAATGAAAGCAACAGTAGCAGTAGTTTAAATTTTAGGGGGTGTATAGCAACCTAATTAAACATAAAATACTCAGGAGATAGAACCCCAACTTCTCAAACAAGTCGGGGTTCTGAGTATGTTTATTTATACCCAATACTTCACCAACTAAAAATAAATTACTGCTGAGATATCGTTGCACGTAAACTGTAACTACCAGATTCTCCTGCTTCAAAAGTGTTAGCCAACAGATAATAGACACCATTTTCTGGTAAAGTCACAGTTAATCGAGAATTAAAATCCTTTGGCGAAATGTCGTCATTTTGTGATATAAGTCGTTCTTTAGCAGGAAGCAGCAAGTATAAGTGAGAGTCTATTTGCTGACTATTCATCTCAATAGTTATCTGTTGACCTGCTTTACCTTCAAACACATAAGTGTGAAAATAGCTATTATTTGGTAAAGTGCGATCGCCATTTTTCAGATCCGCTTGTAAAACTTGACCATTCAAAGGTAAATCCGTATCTTTACTATTATTAGGTTCTTTACGTCCACTTGCTAACTGAGCATTACCTTGTTCTACAGCTACCAAAAAAGGCTGGATTAATTCTGTAGGAATTGCAAAACTAATGCCAATAAATCTTTTCAATTTGGGATCGATATCAGTATCATTAAAAATTGCACTGTTGACACCAATTACTTGCCCATTAGAGTTGAGCAGTGGGCCTCCAGAATTGCCGGGATTAACAGCAGCATCATGTTGAATTAAGCCCAATTTTTTATCAATGCGGCTGATAATACCATAGGTTAAAGTATTTTGCAATTCCAGACTCAGGGGGGTACCAATAGCATAGACAGATTGACCTACTTGTGCTGATCCGGGAGTAGCTAAACGCAGGTAGGGTAGATTTTTTTGATTGCGAATCTTCAGTGCAGCTAAATCTAAACCTCCAGATGCAAAACCAACCACATCAGCTAAAACTTGTGTACCATCAGCCAGTACTATTGCAACAGTTTTAGAACTATCTTCGACAACGTGAGCATTAGTTAAAACTAAACCATCTGGACTCACAATAAAACCACTACCATGTCCGAAACCAGTAGCGATCGCAACTACAGATTGACTAGCTTTTTGGTATAGTTTAATCCGGTTTTGTTCTTCAGAATTTTCTGCTACAAGAATACTTGATTTGATTTCTTTAGTATTCTCACCTGGTAAATTATGCTCAAATATTTGAGGGTTTTTAGCCATTCCAGGTAGTTGGCAACCAAATAAACTACCAACACAAATTCCCCCAATCACAGTTGTCAAAACTGCTGAAGTTCCGATTGTTAAAAATTTTCTGTTCATTTTCCAACCATCCTTAATAAATCAAATAACCTTAGTAACAAGACAAATCCGCGTGAAGTATACTTAAAAGACTGCTTTCAGAAATTGTTCCTTTCGGACTCTTGCTTGCGTTTTGGCATGAGACATCAAATTCAACTGATAAGCATCTTATTCTGAATCACCAAATCAACTCAGAATTTGAGAATAAATTCTTCAATATCTGATAAAGCACTATTTAGGTGAAGTTTTTCTCAACATCACAACCTCTGCTACTGCTTGATAAAAGCCTGAATACTAGGAGTAGCCAAGAGTTTTTCTGCCTCAGCAACCAAGCGTGTCCCCCAAAGATTTTGTTTGAGAACGTCAATATCAGCAAAGCTTTTATCTATACGCAAGGCGGCTTGTGCCATATTTAGAGCCTTTTGTTGCTCACCTTTGGCATATAAAGCAACTGCGATCGCCATTTGTGGTTCTGCTACACTACCATTAATCTGAACTGCTTTTTCCCATTGCCCAATTGCTCCTTCTACATCTCCATTTTCATATTTGATATAGCCAATATTGATGATAGCTGGTGCTAATTTTCCATCTTTAGCGATCGCTTGATTATAATCTGCTAGTGCGGCGCGATCGCTTCCTTCTTTCTGGTAGATAACACCCCGCCCAAAGTATGCGTTAGCATTATCAGGCTGAAGTTTAATAGCCTGATTATAATCTGCTAGTGCTGCTTGATAATCTTTTAATTGAATATAAACCTCGCCCCGTTGTAAATAAACCAGAGCATTGTTTGGCTGAATTTTTAGCACCTGATTATAATCAGAAATCGCACCCTGATAATCCTTCAACAGAAAACGGCTAACGCCTCTATAAGAGTATGTATCGATATTGTTTGGCTGAATTTTTAACGCTTGATTATAATCGGAAATTGCACCCTGATAATCCTTAAATTGAGCGCGAATAGTACCCCGAATTACGTAGGTTGCTGCATAGAGTTCTGGATCTTCTGGGTGAAGTTCAATACCTTTATTATAATCTATCAGCGCCTCCTGAAGGTTATTTAAAGTCTTGTGAACACTACCGCGTAAGAGATAAGCTTTAGCATTATCAGGTTGGAGTTTAATTGCTTGATTCGCATCAGCTAGCGCCCCCTTAAGGTCATTTAAAATGAAACTAAATGTACCCCGACGAAAGTAACTTTCTGCATCATTAGGTTCGAGTTCGATGGCTTTGGTATAGTCAGCCATCGCCCCTTGATTATCTTTTAATTTTCTACGAAACTCACCACGAACCCTGTAGACTAAACTTAATATTTCAACAGGTGGATCAAGTTTAATCGCTTGATTGAAATCTGCCAATGCTCCCTGAGAATCTTTCAATTTATCCCGTACATGACCCCTATTCGCGTAAGCAGCGGCATTGTTAGGATCAAGTTTAATTGCTTGATTCAAATCAGAGAGCGCTCCCTGATTATCTTTTAAAGAAAAGCGTACAGTGGCTCTTTCAAAATAGGTTTCATCATTATCAGGTTCCAGTTTAATAGCTCGATTATAATCAAGTAGCGCTCCTTGATTATCTTCCAAACCCATAGAGCGAACAAAACCTCTATACTTATAGCCTGTTGCATCTTCAGGGTCGATTTTAATTGCTTGATTGGAATCAGCTAGCGCCCCCTGATAATCTTTTAATCCAAAGCGAGCGCGACCTCGGTAAGAATAATTTTCTCCGTGGTAAGGTTGAAGTTTAATCATTTCATTTGCATCAGCTAGTGCCTCATGATAATCACGTAGTATATAGTGCACAACGTACTTCATGCGATAGGCGCTAATATCATCAAATTGAAGTTTAATCGCTTGATTTGCATCAGCTATTGCTCCCTGATAATCTTTTAACCGAATGCGGATAAAACTCCGCCAACTGTAGTAATTGTACAGAGGTTTTATCTGAATAGCTTTATTTACTGCTTCTAGTGCTTCTGGGTAGCGTTTCAAGTCATCTAGTCTCCGACTGCGTTCTAAATAATAGTTGACATTGCCATCGTTATATTCAATTGCTTTATCAATTGCTGCTAGCGACTCTGAATATTTTTTTAACTCTAACAAAATGTCATGTTTTAATGACCAACTTTCATCATTATCTGATTTAATTTTGATTGCTTGTTCAATAGCTGTTAATGCTTCTGGATTTTTGTCCTGAGAATATAGTGCTAGACTAAGTGCATAATAAGCTTGATAAAAATGTGGTTTGAGCTTAATTGCTTCTTGCAAGGCTCCCACTTCTTCTGAATATTTATTTAATCGCCACAGTTGATTACCATAATTCAGCCATTCATATTCACTATCATTCTGTGATGGTTTTTGAACAGCAAATAAAGGATGATTTTTCAGTGAATTAATTTCCGCTTCTGTAAGTTTTGCAGGTGCTTGAGTACCTACTTTAATCAGTTCTGGCTTTAAACCAGATTTCGGGGCTAAATTTAAAATGCTATCGCTTGGTACTCCTAAACCTAATCCTAGTTCAATCTGACCACTTGTTTTTCCTTCACTACCCGTGTTGATTCCAATTACTTGTCCTGTTGCATCTAATACTGCTCCTCCACTCATTCCTGGCTCTGTCAGATTTGAGTAAGTCAAACCGTAGCCGACATCAATCACAAAATCTAAATAATCCAAGCTTTCTGCACGGAATGTTACTGCTTCTTTATTCCAAAGTAAACCTGCTGTCAATTTTCGTTTTCCACCTGTTTTTCCTGGAAATCCAGATACAAATATCCACCTTTGTTTTTTTAAATAATATAGGTTATACTTGGCAATTGTGGCGACTGAATAAGTTTGATTGCTAGTAAATTTTACAATGGCTGCATCTAATCCCTCTGGCTTAACAATATTCTCTGGCTGCACTGCATACCGCTTGCCATCTGGAGTAATAATTTCGTAATTATCTGCATTTTTCACCATATGAGCCGCAGTAGCTACATAGTAAGTTTGTCCTTGTTTAGCAATAATTACTCCTGAACCATTACCGTTATTTTTCGAGTCAATCCGTACAGTAATTTGTTCAGCAATATTATTAACTTTGTCAACGAATGTATTACCTGCCGATGGCTTTTGAGCTTGTTCTTGGTTGCGCCATTCTGGAGGAATAATTGCTAAATTAGGTGCAACTTTTGCTAAACTTTGAATCGGGACTGCAAAACTCAGTTGTCTCAATTGCTGAAGTTTTTCAGCGCTGGGTTTCGTTCCATTTTGATAAAAATAAGCCTCATTTAAAATAGCATTATTCAGTAAGCCATTTATCCCAATTAATTGCCCTGACTGATTTAATAATGCCCCGCCGCTCATTCCTTGTCTAATCTCGTTGGTATAACCAATTTGATAGCCTCCGACTAATGGCTGAGTAGATAACAGAGAGATTTTGCCATTACTGATGACTATTTCTTTGCTATCATCAGGAAAACCAGCAGCAAATACTTCTTGATTTTCTGCTAAATTAGAATTGCTAGCTAAAGGAATGACTTGATATTTTTCTTGAGATTGGAATTGTAAGACAGCTAAATCATTACCTTTTAAAGAATTACCTTGATTGATAACTGTAGCTGTATAGGTTTTCCCGTCCGGTGTTTGGATACGATAGGTTCCTTTATTACTGATAACATGGGCGTTAGTGATGATAGTGTAAGTTTGCCCTTGTTTACTAATTAATACTCCGCTTCCGCCTTTGTTATTACTCAACACTTTGACGGTGACAGCTTGGGCTAATTGACGGATTTGGGTTGGAGATAGGGTATTATTTGCAAGTGCGCGATTAGGTTGATTAGATATTGGCTGAGATGTCGCAATGTAGGCGCTAGGGAGTACTAAAGAAGTACTTAATATAGCGATGATAAACGAATTGAGTTTGTTCATTTTTGTAATTGGATAGCGAATAGCACTAAGATAAACTTAAATCCTTGAGCTAAGGGCTTTTGGATGTCGGGTGTAAAGAGATGTAGAAAAACCAAAGCAAGCAAAATTAACTGTTACAATAAAACTAGTCCTATAAATTAAACGATGCACGCAGTTTATGATAACTCAAATGATGGTTCAACCCTCATTCTGGGTAGAGTCTGGAATCAAAATCAGTAAAGTTAGAAATCTACATTTGTTTAAATTTACTGATGAATTACAGTCTCGACTCGAAGAACTTTCTCTTAAGAGAAAATCTGGATTTATTATCTCAGAGGAAGAAGCTGAGTTGACAGGCATATTGGAACTTGACAGGATTTTTACTTTGCTCAATGCCAGAATTATTGCTGAATCGTGACAATTAATAGTGCTATCAGAAAATTAGTCAGGGAAAGGGCAAAGTTTCTTTGCGAATACTGTCATTCTTTAGAAGAAGCTAGTGCGGCTCAATTTTGTATTGACCATATTCTCCCACGCTCTGTTAATGGTTCAGATGATCTGGATAATTTAGCATTAGCTTGTCAGCGTTGCAATGGATATCGCTATAACTTCACAACTGGCATTGATCGAGATACTGGAGAAATTATCCCATTGTTTCTTCCTCGTAAGCAAAAGTGGTCAGATCATTTTATCTGGTCAGCAGACGGTTTAAAAGTCATTGGCATTACTTCCATAGGAAGGGCTACTTGTAATCGTCTAGACTTCAATGATGAACGTCACAATGAAGGTTCTATTATTAAAGCACGTCGTCTTTGGATGAAGGGTGGTTGGCATCCACCAGATAAAGACCCTCGACAAGAAAGTAAGGTTTAAAGTTAAATTAGTTTGGCTACAAGTACAAACTACTGTTTTGTTCGCAATGCTTGGATAGTAGGATGAGAAAGGAGTTTTTGTGCCTCAGCAACCAAGTGCGTCCCCCAAAGATTTTCTTTGAGAACGTTAACATTAGCAAAGCTTTTATCTAAACGTAAGGCGGACTGTGCCATGTTTAGAGCTTTTTCTTGCTCACCTTTAGCATATAAAGCAACTGCGATCGCCATTTGTGGTTCTGCTAATTTACCATTAATTTGAACTGCTTTTTCCCATTGCTGTATTGCCCCTTCTACATCTCCTTTTTCATATTTGATGTAGCCAATATTGATGATAGGTGCTACTAATTTTCCATCTTTAGCGATCGCTTGATTATAATCTGATAATGCGGCGCGATCGCTTCCTTGTTTCTGATTGATAACACCCCGCCCAAAGTATGCGTTAGCATTATCAGGCTGAAGTTTAATAATTTGACTATAATCTGCTAATGCTGCTTGATAATCTTTCAATTCAAAGTAAGCACTACTCCGCACAACGTAATATAGGGCATCATCAGGTTGAAGTTTAATCGCTTGATTAAAATCTGCTAACGCTGCTTGATTATTTTTTAAATTGAAATAAACATCACCCCGAAAAATATAGTTACTACCATCATCAGGTTGAAGTTTAATCGCTTGACTATAGAGTTTAATCGCTTGATTATAATCTGCTAATGCTGCTTGATTATTTTTTAACTGCGAATAAACTTTACCCCGTGAACTATAGTTACTAGCATCATCAGGTTGAAGTTTAATCGCTTGATTAAAATCTGCTAATGCTGCTTGATTATTTTTTAACTGCGAATAAACTTTACCCCGTGAACGATAGTTACTAGCATCATCAGGTTGAAGTTTAATCGCTTGATTATAATCTGCTAATGCTGCTTGATTATTTTTTAACTGCGAATAAACATCACCCCGTGAACGATAGTTACTAGCATCATCAGGTTGAAGTTTAATCACTTGATTATAATCTGCTAACGCTGCTTGATAATTTTTCAACCGCGAATAAACAATACCCCGTAAACTATAGTTACTAGCATTATCAGGTTGAAGTTTAATCACTTGATTCAAATCTGCTAACGCTGCTTGATAATTTTTTAAATTGAAATAAACATTACCCCGTGACCTATAGCTATCAGCATCATCAGGTTGAAGTTTAATTGCTTGATTCAAATCTGCTAATGCTGCTTGATTATTTTTCAACCCGAAATAAACATCACCCCGTGAACTATAGTTACTAGCATCATCAGGTTGGAGTTTAATCTCTTGACTATAGAGTTTAATGGCTTGATTATAATTTGCTAACGCTGCTTGATAATTTTTTAACTGCGAATAAACATCACCCCGTAAACTATAGTTAATAGCATCATCAGGTTCAAGTTTAATCGCTTGATTCAAATCTGCTAACGCTGCTTGATAATTTTTTAAATTGAAATAAACAATACCCCGTGACCTATAGTTAATAGCATCATCAGGTTGAAGTTTAATCGCTTGATTTGAATCTGCTAACGCTGCTTGATAATTTTTTAACTGCGAATAAAGATTACCCCGTACTAGGTACAAGAAAAATAGGGGTTTCATCTCAATTGCTTTAGTTACCGCCGCTAGAGCTTCCGGGTAGCGTTTTAAATTTCTAAGTGCTATACCGCGTTGTAGATAAAGGTCAACATCGCTACTATTGTATTCAATTGCTTTGTCAATTGCTACTAGTGCCTCTGGGTATTTTTGCAACTCGTTTAGTGTTGAATATTTGGATAGCCAAACTTTATCAGAATCGGGTTTAATTTTGATTGCTTGCTCATAAGCTACTAAGGCTTGTGGATATTTTTCCTGGGCATATTGCGCTAAACCAAGAGCCAAATAAGCTTCATAAAAATTTTGTTTGAGCTTAATTGCTTGTTGCAAAGCTGCCACAGATTCCGGGTATTTCTCTAAACGCCACAGTTGATTGCCATAATTTAGCCAATCGTACTCAGTAGGATTTTGTGAAGGCTTTTGAGCAACGAATAAAGGATGATTTTTTAGTGTATTAATTTCTGTTTCTGTTAGTTTAGGGGGTGCTTGAGTTACTACCTTTAACAGTTCTGGTTTCAATCCAGATTTTTTCAGCAAACCGAAAATGCTATTAATTGGGACTCCTAAACCTAACCCTAGTTCTTCTTTTTCTCCTATTCCATTGGGTTCAATACTTGTATTAATGCCAATTACTTGTCCGATTGCATTTAATACTGCTCCCCCACTCATTCCAGGTTTTGTCAGATTTGTGTAACCCAACTCGTAACCCGCATCAATAATATTATTTAAATAATCTAAGCTTTCTGCATGAATAAATATTGTTCCTCTGCCATAACTACGCAACCCTGCTGTCAGTTTTCTTTTTCCTGCTGCTTCTTGAGGAAATCCAGAGAGAAATATCCACGGTATTTTCCTGTCAGAATATAGGTTATATTTAGCAATTGTGGCAACTGAATAAGTTTGATTGCTGGTAAATTTAACCACTGCTGCGTCTAATCCCTCTGATTTAAATATGTTTGATTGCTGTACTACATACTGCTTGCCATCTGGGGCAATAATTTGATAAGTATCTGGATTTTTTACAACATGAAGTGCAGTGACTACATAGTAAGTATCGCCTTGTTTAGCAATAATTACTCCTGAACCATTCCCACTATTTTGGGAATCAATTCTTACAGTAATCTGTTGAGCAATACTATCAACTTTATCAACGAATGTGTTACCTGCTGGTCTTGTTAGTTGTTGCTGATTGCGCCATTCTGGAGGAATAATTGCTAAATTAGGTGCAACTTTCGCTAAAGTTTGAATGGGGACTGCAAAGCTGAGTTGTCTTAATTGCTGAAGTTGTTCTGCGCTGGGTTTGCTTCCATTTTGATAAAAATAAGCCTCATTTAAAATAGCATTATTTAGTAATCCATTTATCCCAATTAATTGCCCTGACTGATTTAATAATGATCCTCCACTCATCCCTTGTCGAATCTCGTTGGTATAACCAATTTGATAACCTCCAACTAATGGCTGTTTAGATAACAGAGATATTTTGCCATTGGTGACAACTATTTCTTTGCTATCATCAGGAAACCCAGCAGCAAATACTTCTTGATTTTCTGCTAAATTGGAGTTGCTAGCTAAAGGGATGATTTGATACTTTGCTTGAGATTGAAATTGTAAAACAGCTAAATCATTACCTTTTAAAGAATTACCTTGATTGATAACTGTAGCTGTATAGGTTTTACCGTCCGGCGTTTGAATACGGTAGGTTCCTTTATTACTGATAACATGGGCGTTAGTGATGATAGTGTAAGTTTGCCCTTGTTTACTAATTAATACTCCACTTCCGCCTTTGTTATTACTCAATACTTTGACGCTGACAGCTTGGGCTAGTTGACGGATTTGGGTTGGAGATAGGGTATTATTTGCAAGTGCGCGATTAGGTTGATTAGATATTTGGTGTAATGTGACAGCGTAGGCGGTAGGGAGTACTAAAGAAGTACTTAAGATTGCGATGATAAACGAATTGAGTTTGTTCATTTTTGCGGTTGGATTTGGATAAATATATAAAAATGACGAGCAAATAATTGAAACTGACTCATCCCGCCTGGAACTCGAAGTTAGGGACTTCCAACAAATAAATTATCCAATCTTGTGGGGTGGGCGTCTCGCCCGCCCTAATTATGGGCGGACAAGATGTCCACCCCACAAGAAGTAGTTGAGTATTTTTTTATTTGGAAGTCCCTTACAGGCTAATAGCTGTCAACTCAAGTGGACTGAAATTTTTATCTATAGGACTCATATTTGATTTTTTAAATACACGTAGGGTAGGCTATGCAAACCATTACCGAGATATGACCCTACACGTCTTGCAAAAGTCCCTAACACCGCACCCCCCAACCCCTCCCCAAGAATAAGGGGAGGGGAGCATTTGCTTTACTCAAATGCGGGGTGGGGTTCTTATTTATGCAAGAAGTCTCCTACACTTAAGTACGTAATTTTTTCAGAAATCAAACCTGTCTTCGTAACGCACCACAAGCTTGGAATGGTGCGTTACGCTCTATTAACACACCCTACTACTGAGATTTTTTCAAAAACAATTTACGATTCCTATAGTTCAGATACTTGATATTATTTCTTCTCAACAGGTGCTGTTTGCAGAAACTTGTTGATGTCAATTTTGTAGTAGACTGGTTGTTGTTTAGAACTATGTTCAATCGGTTTAGTAGCACGCCCTCTCAGAATCTCTTTGAGGTCATCAAGAATCTGTAGAGGATCATCTTGAGGTCTTAAAGTTAGCAGTGTGGTATCACAAGCAGCATCTACTTCTTTGGCTGTGCAAATTACTGCTTGATTATTGACTATACCGTTGGCGATATAAGCCAGACTTTTATTGTTGTAAGCAGTCTGGAATCGAGACGATACTTGTTCACATCGCTGTTCTGGGGTAACACTCTGATTATTAAACCATCCATATTTCCAACGTACAATGGCAATTTTTCCTCGTGATGTCCAAGCATAAGTAGTGGGAAAGCGGAGATTAGTTGTTTGGTCGTAACCTGAAGCACAGATAAAACGAACTTCATCATCAGCTTTGGCTTGACTCGCTATAGAGGTGATACAAACAGCAGTCAAAGTGCAGCTAGTTAATAGAGAAATGATTGGTTTGAGTTGCATAATTTTTCTCGTTAAATTCTTAAAAAGAAGGATTGTGGAATAATTGCAAATCAGATATCTTCTCAAAACCAGTAGAATTGGTAAAGATAAAAATCTAATTTGATTCTTGAGATTTATTTTAAAATTATATTTACATAAAACTCCATATTTTGATAAAATATTCATCTATTTCAGTCGCACATCTATTGAGGTGAAGTTTTCTTCACCAATGTCAGTGTCTACCAGAAACTTGATAAACTAAAACTTACAACACAATTAACCAAGTAAATATTAAATTTCTTTATGATGGCTAAATATAGCGCTTCTCATTTTGATGCAATACACTCTGACCTCACTTGCATTCTTAGGAGAGTAATACCAATTCTCTGTAAAGCTGCATATTCATTATTTTGACCCCTCCCAACCTCCCCAACGTATTCATAAAAAATTGGTATAACAACTAAATGACTGTAGAATGTGTTACAGGTATTTTCAATATGATTTGTAAGGTAAAAATGACATAAGCGCCCCTAACTGCGAAACAATATGGTGCCTTATGCTAAAGCCGTAATGTACCCTACTTATAATTTATCAGTGTAGTTAAAAATAGATGGAATCTAACTAGAAAGATGCTCATTAGCCAACAAAAGTTTGAAAAAATATACCAGGATGAATTGACTCCTAAACAAAAGAAAGCATTACCATTCTTTTTAGCTGGACAAACAGATGAACAGATAGCCAAACAACTTGGCGCTACCCATCGTTCTACAGCTAGTCATCAATTGAGAAATATATCTACAAAATTTGGCTTTCCTCCTGAAACTGAACCAGATTCTCGTTGTAATTTGATTGAGATGTTTGCTAAATATAAGCCAGAATTAGTTAGTGTTAAAGCTTTAGAAAAATGTGGACATATTATCCAGAATATCCGCTTTCCAGAAGGGATGGAACCACTAAATTCTGCTTTTTATCAAGAACGTTCTCCCACTGAATCTCGCTGTTATACTGCTATTAAAGAACCTGGCGCACTAATTCGGATTAAAGCACCTAAGCAGATGGGTAAAACTTCGCTGTTGAAAAGAATTATTGCTGAAGCAAAGAAAAGTAGTTATAGTACGGTTTATTTGAATTTTAGTTTAATACAAAAAAATAAGTTTACTAACGCTAACGATTTTCTCCGCAGTTTTTATGCTTATGTAATTAATCAATTACCTTCAGCACCTCCGCTAACAGTCTGGGATATTGACACCCCCAGCATGGTTAACTGCACTCTGACATTTCAAAGTTTGCTCAAACAATTGGATGGTGTTTTAGTTCTAGCTTTAGATCCCACATTCCGCACTTCAAAATGTATTATCTATCTTTTCAATAAAAATTCCTAATAATGTTCAAATTATTAAGTATTAATATTGAATACCATTGGCGATTTATGTTGTTGATTTAACCATTTTTTTCCACCTATGGGAAATCTACGCATATTACACGATGAAGTGCGGAAAGTCGGTTAGATGAGATAGATAAATTATTTGAATATCCAGAAATTTATCAGAATTTTTTTCCGATGTTGCGTAATTGGAATGAAAATGCTAATGAATCGGAGATATGGGAAAAATTGCGACTATTAGTAGCACATTCTACGGAAGATTATGGACGTTTAGATATTAATAAATCTCCTTTTAATGTGGGATTACCAATTAAATTGGAAGAGTTTACTGAAGAACAGGTGAAGAGTTTAGCTATCCGACATGGTTTAGATAGTAAAAATATTCTTCCTCTGATGTCTCTAGTGGGGGGACATCCTTATTTGGTGCGGTTAGCACTTTATTATTTGGTATCTCAGGATGCAACTATTGAAGAATTGCTTGAAGAGGCTACTACAGATACAGGGATTTATACTGAGCATTTACGCCGACATTTGGAGATATTTCAAGAAAATCAAGAGTTAGGAAGGGTATTTAAAGAGATAGTGACTAATGCTGAAGGAATTAAAGTAGAGCGTAAAAATCGGCATATTTATCAATTAGATAGTATGGGGATGATTAAATTTAGCAATAATTGTGTGATGCCACGGTGTAGATTGTATCATGAATATTTTGGCGTTCGCTTGTAATTAAATTTAGGTTTATGATATCAAGTTCGGGTAATTAGTTATGATTCCCACAGTCATTGCACCCCACCCCGACAAAGCGTAGCTTTGGCGGGGTGGGCAACTCCTGGTTTAATAAGTAATCAAGCGAACATGATATGAATTGTAAAAAATTTAAACGAACCGCCAAAACTCCAAGGACGCAAAGAGAGAATGGATTTTAATAATTATTATAAAGTCGGTGGTAGTTTAAATGCTAATCATCGCACCTATGTAGTTAGGAAAGCTGATGGACAAATCTTTGAACTGCTGAAGGCTGGGGAGTATTGTTTTGTATTTAACTCGCGTCAGATGGGTAAATCTAGTTTGCGAGTTCAGACAATTAAAAAACTTAGAGGAGTCGGAATTAAATGTGCTTCTATTGATTTAACTATTCTTGGTAGTCATAGTAGCCCAGAAAAATGGTATAAAGGATTTGCTAATCAGTTATTATCGAGTTTTGAAATAGATGATATAGATTTTAATAGCTGGTGGTTACAGCATGACTCTTGGACGGAGATCCAAAAATTAAATTTACTTTTAGAGTCTTTGCTACTAAATAGATTTACTTCTAATATTATCATTTTTATCGATGAAATTGATAGTTTAATCAAAAGCAAGTTTAAAGATGATTTTTTTGCTTTAATTCGCGCTTGTTATAATCTCCGGGCTGAATCTCAAAAATATGAGCGTCTAACTTTTTGTTTGTTAGGGGTAGCGACACCAGGAGATTTGATTCAAGAAAGAGAACGCACGCCGTTTAATATTGGTAGTTCCATAGAATTAACTGGGTTTAGCTTTGCAGAAGCAAAGAAGGCGTTACTTCCAGGGTTGGCGGATAAGGTAGAACATCCAGAGGCGGTATTGCAAGATGTGTTAAATTGGACTGCTGGACAACCGTTTATTACTCAAAAGTTATGCAGTTTAATTGTGCAAGAAAGAGAAAATATTTATCTGAGTGTTAATGAATTAGTGGATAATTATATCATCCAGAATTGGGAAGCTCAAGATGAACCTGAGCATTTAAGAACAATCCGCGATCGCTTGCTAAGAAATGAACAAAAAGCTGGGAGATTACTAGGATTATATCAGCAAGTTTTACACTCAAGCAAGGGAGTTATTATAGATGCTAGTCAAGAGCAAACGGAATTAAGATTATCAGGTTTGGTAGTCAAACAATCCGGCTATTTAAGAGTATATAACTCTATCTATCAAGCAGTTTTTAATCGAAGTTGGCTCAAAGAAGAATTAGATAAACTCCGTCCCTATAGTGAAGCAATTAATAAGTGGTTAAATTCCCAATATGAGCCATCCTGGTTATTGCGAGGTAAAGCTTTAGATGAAGCGTTAGCATGGGCTGCTGGTAAAAGTTTAAGTAATTCAGATTACGAATTTTTACAAGAAAGTCAAAAAGTTGCTACAGAATTACAAATTGAGGTAAATCATAAGTTAGCATCAGCTAGTCAAAAATTAACTAAAGCTAATCTAACTGTTAAACAAAAGTTAGCTGATGCAAATAAAAAAGCAAAATACATAGTTTGGATTGGAGGAAGTATCGCAATTATCCTCATCTTAATAAGTGTGATTTTTGGACAAAATCAATTACACACCGCCAATGAAGCTACAAGACTTACACAAGTTGGCTATAACGCTGCACAGCAATTTCAATCTAAACAACTTGAAGCTTTGCTTTTAGGTATGAAGGCTGGAGAAGATTTAAAATATCTGGTAAAAAATCAGTCTGATTTGGGAGAATATCAAACAACTACTCCCTTGTCTACTTTACTAAATATTTTGATGAATATTCATGAATATAATCAATTTAATAGCGGTAAAACAAGACTCACTAATCTAATTTTCAGTCCTGATGGCAAAATTATTGCTTCTGGTAGTGATGATGGTACTGTTAAATTATGGCATCAGAATGGAACTGCGATCGCTACCCTTATTGGACATAAAAATAAGCTCAGAAGTATTAGTTTTAGCCAGGATAGCAAAATTATTGCTTCTGCTAGCCAAGACGGAACTATTAAACTCTGGCAGCGAAATGGTACTCTGATTAAAACACTCTCTGGACATCATAGTTGGGTAATTAGTGCTACATTTAGTGCCGATAACACTATTGCCTCTGTTAGCAAAGATGGCACTATAAAACTCTGGCAGTTAGATGATACTCTGATTAAAACTATACCACTCAAAAGTAGTGCAGTCACTAGTGCTACCATCAGTAATAATGGCCAAATTATTGCCGTTGGTAACGAAGAAGGAAATATTGAACTATGGAAAAGTGATGGAACTTTCATCACAACTCTTCTTGGGCATAAAGGTTGGGTGACAAGTATTAATTTTAGCCAAGATGGAGAAAATATTGTTTCCGGTAGTGATGACAAAACTATCAAACTTTGGAAAGCGAATGGTACTCTAATTAGAACATTTGAGGGGCATACAGCTAGGATAAATAGTGTCAGTTTCAGCCGTGATGGTAAAACAATTGCTTCTGGGAGTAGTGACCAAACTGTAAAAATCTGGCAATTACATGGTACCCTAATTTATACCTTCGTTGGACATAGTGATTCAGTAGCTAGTGTGAGTTTTAGCGAACATGACAACATCATTGCTTCTGGTAGTGACGATGGAATTGTGAAACTCTGGAAGTTGAACGCAGATATCATGACTACATTAACTGGGCATAAAGGTGCGATAACCAGCCTGAATTTTAGCCGTAATGGAAAAATCATTGCTTCTGGTGGTGACGATGGTACTGTGAAACTATGGCAAAATGGAACTCTCATTGCTAATCTTACAGGACATAAAGGTTGGGTAAATAATATTAGTTTCAGCCCGAATGATAGAACTATTGCGGTTGGTACTGATCAAGGAACCGCTAAACTTTGGAAAGCCAATGGAACTAAAATTTATCCTTTAACTGGACCTAAAGTTGGGGTAACAAGTGTTAGTTTCAGTCCCAATCAAGAAATAATTGCTTTTGGTACTGATCAAGGATATATTAAACTTTGGAAGTGGGACGAAACTCAAATTAAAACCTTCGCTGGGCATGAAAATTGGGTAACAAGTGTTAGTTTCAGCCCCGATGGTAAAATTATTGCTTCTGGTGGCGATGATGGAACTATTAAACTTTGGCAGCTAGATGGCACCTTTATTACTACCCTAACTGGACATACAAAGGGTATTAATAGTATCAGTTTTAGTCCTGATAGCCAAATCATTGCTTCAGGAAGTACAGATCAAACTATCAAACTTTGGAAAAGGGATGGAACTCTTATCACTACTCTGACTGGACATAGTGATTCAGTAAATAGCATCAGTTTCAGCCCCGATGGAGAAATCATTGCTTCTGGAAGCAGAGATAAAACTATTAAACTTTGGAAAAAGGATGGAACTCCCATTACTACCTTGACTGGACATAACGATTCAGTGACAAGCGTCAGTTTCAGCCCTGATGGAAAAATCATTGCCTCTGCTAGTAAAGATGGTAAAGTGATTTTGGGGAGTTTGGATTTAGATGATTTATTAGCACGAGGATGTAAATGGCTCGAAGACTATTTTTTCACTCATCCAGAAGCTCGTAATAGTTTAGATTCATGTAGTAAAAGCCATAGAATAATCGGAGTCTAAAAATCAGGGGTTGTTAAGGATTTCATCTAACGGTTTCACCCGATTAGCGTTAATATCTCCTTTTGCACGCTGGATTAACTGCTTCAATCTACCAGAGTTTACATCTGCTTTGATTTGCTTGTCACAGAAATCATTCAGATATTCTTAAAGCCAGTTTGATAAATCCCGCATTTCACCTTCAGACAATTGGATAATCGCGGCTTTTATTTCTGGAAGTGAGTTCATCCTGTTATGCTCAATCCACTACTATGAAATATATCCTACCAAAATTGACGGAATAATTCAGAATTAGAATTAGCGTCAAATCTTAGTTATGAATAGGACTTATGCACGAGTTACGGATAACGAACCTTTCTAGGCGCAGAGGACACAGAGAAATGAAAGTCTGAAAGATGTTTTGCGTAAGCCCTAATGAAGTAGTAATTATTAATTATGAATTAGCATGACAGAGAAATGGCTTTCTATCGTCGGCATTGGGGAAGATGGATTACAGGGGTTAAGCGCGATCGCTCGTTCTTTACTCGATCAAGCTAAAGTAATTGTAGGAGGCGATCGCCATTTATCGATGCTCCCTACAGATGACCAACGTGAGAAACTAGTCTGGACATCCCCCATTAGCACTTCTGTAGAGGAAATCATCCAGCGTTGCGGCCAGTCAATTTGCATACTTGCAAGCGGCGATCCGATGTGTTATGGCATTGGTGTTACCTTGATGCGGCGAATTCCCATCTCCCAAATGACGATTATCCCCGCACCTTCAGCCTTCAGTCTCGCCTGTGCCAGGGTGGGATGGTCTTTAACTGAGGTGGAAACCTTGAGTTTGAATGGTCGTCCATTCTCCCTACTCCAGTCTTACATTTACCCAAAAGCGCGGCTGTTGATTTTGAGTGAAGGGAAGGACACACCCGCCATTGTTGCCCAAATTTTGACAAATCGCGGCTATGGTGGCAGCAAAATTACCGTATTGGAGCGTATGGGCGGCGCTCATGAAAGAATTGTGGAAGGGACGGCTGCATCTTGGGGTGACACTGAAGTTGCGGCTTTAAATGCGATCGCAGTTTATTGTATTGCTGATGCTGGGGTTATCCCTTTACCAAGATTACCAGGATTACCAGATAACGCCTATCACCACGATGGACAGTTAACGAAGCGTGAAGTTAGGGCAATCACCCTAGCAGCTTTGGCTCCCACACCGGGAGAATTATTATGGGATGTGGGCGCAGGTTGTGGTTCAATTTCTATTGAATGGATGCGGAGTAATGCTCGGTGTCGAGCGATCGCGATCGAACAAAACTCATCTAGACTAATATATATTGCCGATAATGCTGCCACTCTCGGTACTCCAAATCTGCAAATCATTGCAGGTAAAGCGCCCCATGTTTTGAAAGATTTACCTGCACCAGATGCGATTTTTATTGGTGGTGGGGTGACAGCAACGGGACTTTTTGATGTTTGCTGGGAAGCACTAAAGCAGGGTGGGCGTTTGGTGGCAAATGTGGTGACGGTAGAGGGTGAGCAAACTTTGTTTCAATGGCATGAACGAGTCGGTGGCGATTTAACTCGGATTGCCATTCAACGTGCGGAACCTATTGGTAAATTTTTGGGCTGGCGAGCAATGGCGGGTGTAACGCAATGGGTAGTTGTGAAAGGGACAGGGTAAGCGATATCAAATAAGATTGACGAAACATATATTTAATGTATCAACGATAGAATCGGGATTTATGGTTCGGTTGATTTCCACAGACTAATAATAAACTACGATAAATTATAGAATTACATTCATAACTAACTGATGTTAATTACATACACTGCAAAATATACAAAAACGAATAGTGGATATATGGGACAACTCATTGAATGGCAAGAAGTCATCACTGAGGGAAAAACCCTAGAAGAATGTCGAGCAATGTTACAAGATGCAACAAGAGAAATGATTCTTGCCTATCGTCAACAAAATAAATAAATTCCTACAGGCAATTCTTTACTCGAACAAATTCCTATAGAGGTTTGAGTGTGTCAGTTAAATGAAAAGATTTAATTAAATACTTAGAAGGAAATGGATTTTATTTGTTAAGAGAAGGAAGAAATCATTCGATCTATACTAATGATATAAAAACTATTCCTGTAAAAAGGCATCGTACCATTGATCGCATTACTGCCAATGAAATTTGCAAACAAGCAGGTTTATTACCGAACTTTTAAAATACGTAAATAGAAAAGTAAGTTCATTGCCAAATTATGAAACTCAAAGTTGCATTAGAACCCAGTGACGAAGGCAGATACACTGTCTATGTTCCCTCACTTCCTGGCTGTATCAGTGAAGGAGAAACAGTAGAAGAAGCATTAGAGAATATTCAAGAAGCAATAGAACTTTACCTTGAGCCATTGGAAGATAAAATTACTTTCCATCCTGCAATATCAGTGTAGACTCAGCAGTACGCCCAAATTCTTCTGGTGCATATTGCAAGTGAACCTCCGCACCAGGCCAAGAAAACGTACCAGATGTCACAGAACGGACTAAGTAATGCAAACTATAAACTCCTGGTTCCAGGTGGTCAGCATAGGCGATAATGCGATCGCGGTACACATTCTTAAAGCCAAGTTCCCAGCTATCGGCTTTTGCTTGTAATGCAGCTGTGGTAGTTTGGAAACTTGCATCCACCACCTCAAAACCTGCTGGTAGTGGATCTTTTATTACTATATGATCTACGGGGCGATCGGCAATGATTTCTAAACCAATATCAAACACCTGTCCAGAGGCTAAAGTCAAGGGTTTATCGAACGCGTAAAGACCTGTTTTTTGTAAAACTTTCTCTTTATTTACTTGACTAATTTCTCGTGTTATGCGTAAACCATTAAATCTGCCTGGTTGATTTCCCTGCAAGCGATAATTATAAGCAACCAGATAGTGTAAAGTGCCATTACCTGATTTTTGTAACGTTAAATCGTTACGCCCACGAGGTAATTGATTCATCGGCACATTTAGCTGTAAACTAGGATTTTGATAGCCATTAAACCGATTTTCTCCTAACTTATTACCAGCTAATTGCACTGTGGCAACAAAATTAGGTGGCGTAGGTTGCAGTTGGCTATATTCCACCAAAGCTGTTAAAGCTTGGGCATTATTATAGTTAGTTTGCCATGTGCCATCCCGCCGCAGTGCCAAAAGACTTTGGAATAACTTATCTATAACTTCGGGTTTACTTTGTTTGGCAATAAATAATCGTAAAGCTTGCGCTTGCGTCGTGGTAGATGAACTCATCCATCCCCAACTGCTGGGTAAACTGACAACTGCTGTGCGACCAGTTTCATATATACTCTGTTGCAGCTTGTTTACTAATTGTTGAGATTCATTTTGCCATTCTGGGAATTGAGATAAATATCGCGCTAGTTTAATTTGAGTTACTAAATCAAAATTATTGCGCTGTTCATAAATATCTGCAAGAAAAGTATTGCGTTTATCTCCTAAATCTGCTAAAGCAATTAAAGCATTAAGTTGCAGTTGTCTTTTACATAATAGTTGTTTACAAAAGTCATATTCTCCAGGATTCGCTAGAACTTTTTGCAGATAAGTTTTGAGGCGAGACAGCATTGCCGAATCGACTAAATTAGGGAACACCTGACTAGCTTTAGCCAAAGATTCACTTGCATAAGAAGAAACCCAAGGGTCAGATTTTTCTTGTCCGGGGAAAGCAGCAAAACCACCATCTGCTATTTGCAGTTTTTGTAATTTTTCAATTGCTTGTTTTGCCTGTTTGCTAGGATTAAATTCTGAAAATGTCTGAGCATATTTTTGTGTAATATTTTGCAGATTAGCCGCAATCATTAACTGACTTGCAGCAGGTTCTGTAAATGGTAAATCATCATCTTCTAAAACCTGTTTTGCTGGTGCTTGAATCTCTGGAATTAAGGTACTCGCTAACTCAATATCTAAACCTCCCGCATCAGGGAAGGTATTTTTATCAACATTCAAGGGAATTTTCACCTCATCCCCCCCTTTCGTAAGGGGGGTTGGGGGGATTACACCAGTTTCAACGACTTGTTCTGTAATTTCAATTGGCTTAATTTCTAAAGGAACTTCAAAAGCATCTGCGGTATCATTTAGCTGAGTGCTAAAGCGAACTTTAGCAACTCCCACGCTATCCGCCACCATTGGAAAGCGATAAGCATGAGTTGCAGATTCAGCTTTGGTTTGCAAAGAAGTCGTTGTGGGGTTTTTGTCAGCAAACTTCACCGTACCCCTAAGTTCGCCATTAATTGAGAGATTTCCTGTATTCCCAGTGTTGTTAGTTACAGATAAACCAGCGAGGATGCGATCGCCTGGACGGGCAAATTGTGGCAATATGGCATTAGTTAGCAGTGGCTTTGTGGTGATAAACGTCGCGTCTCCATTCCCGAAACGCAGATTTCCATCAGTGGCCACAGCCATCACCCGCCATGTAGTTAAGTCATCCGGTAATTTAAAGGTTATCTGTGCATTACCATTTGCATCGGTGAGAACAGAACCATTGTAATAAGCTAAGGCTTGAAAATCTGTGCGAGTGCGAGTATTGGCTGCACCAGTTGAAAAACCACCGCCATAACCCCAACCTTTCGGTTTAGCTACATCTTGTGGCTGTAATATTACATCGGCGCGATTATCGTTAAAGCGGGTAGATATTAGCTGTTCTGCATAAACTGTATCCACCAAATCTGGCGGACGATAACCAGAAAGTTGTAACACCGCTTCATTCACCACCATAACTGTAAACTGTCCTTTGGTGGGATTGCCTTGATTATCCTTCAGTTCCAGTTGTACCGTTTCTTCTGCACCAGGTTCTAATGATGCTTGTACTGGCTTAACTTGCAGTTTTAAATACTTATCTTCTAAGTTAACTTTAAAAGGTGTAAAACCAATCTTCACCAAGTTATCTAAACTTCCCGGTTCCACTTGGTTTATCGGTTTACCTTGTCTAACTAAGACAGCTTCAATGGCTGCATTTGGCAGCATTTCTGGCGTGACTTTAAACTGAATTTGTGGTGTGCTTCCCTGAGTTTTAGTAATTTGCTGATAAAGCGGTTTGTCTTTAATCACAGCAAAGTATAATTCTGCATCTGGATAGGGAGATTGAATTAATACAGTAGCGGTTTCACCAGGTTTAAACTCTTTTTTATCTAATTTAACTTCTAAGACATCTTTTTCTTTAGAACCCCAAAATACCTGATTTTCTCCAGTTGCCCAAATTTGTAAATCTGTGGCAGTTAATTCGCCTTTCGCATCACTAAAATTAACTCGAATCCGGTATGAACCAGATTCTGGTGCTGTGAAATTTACCGATTGCGGATTGCTAGCAGATGTAATTTCTGTTTGTCCGACTGTTTTATATTCAACTTGATTTTTTGGAGTTCGGCTACCTTCCACCAACTGTGTGACGCTGCTATATTTAATCTGTTGTAATTCCAGCCGCACCGGTTGACCTGTTATCGGTTTTCCTATAGCGTCAGTAACAATCACTTCAATGGGGAAAGCCTTACCAGCATCAGCGATAAAATTACTTTTTAACCCGATGAGGCGATTACTTGGTAGGGCTGTAAAAGTTTTGGAATTCGCTACAGATAGGTTAGAAATATCTGCAACTTGCACATCTACCTGATACGTCATGGGATATGGTAAATCATTAGTCACATTCACAGTTTGACTACTTTTACCATTAGCATCTAGCTGGGCATTAGTTTGTAAGACATCACTAGATATCGTAGGGGTTTCGTCTGGCCATAACCATTGCCTGCCAAAAGTAAATTCATCCCAACCTTTAGGAACAAAATTAGTCTGTTGGCGAGTAATAAAGTATTTTGCTTCGCCACCTTCTACAGGCGCACCAAATAAATAATTACTTGTAGCATTAATATTAATTTTGTCGTCAATGAAAGCAAATTCTTTATCTAAGTTGAGTTCGACTTTAAAATTCGGTGGCTTAAACTCAGCTACCCGAAATTCTCCAGAAATCTCTTGCCCATTCTTCCCCTTACCCTGGATTGTATAATAGCCTAAGCGCTGAGTAGTCTTGATGGGCAGTTCTAGAGAAAATGTACCAAATTCATTTGTCGTTTGCGTACCTAAATTAGTCTTTTGCCCATCAGGATTAACCAAAGTTAATTGGTAAACAGCATTTTTATCTTGTTGGATTGTACCATTTTGTAAAAAGTCAGCAAAACCAGTCAGCCAAGCTTTTTCACCTGGTTGATACAACTGTCTATCAGAGAAAATTATCCCGCGTGATTCAGGTTTGCCAACTTGCCAGCCTGCATCAATACCATACCCATAAACGCCGGTATATTCTTCAATTCTAGCAAATGCCCAATCTTGATTTTCCCGGGCAATTACTAATAATTGTGGTGATTTACTAGAACTTTCATTCCCAGAATAACATTGCTGTAATCTTTCACGAATAATTGTCAAAGTTCCATTTTCATCAGTTTTACCCGTTGCACAAGGTACAGGTTCAGGGCGAGATTTAGCCTGTAACTTTGATTGATAAATTTCCACAGTAGCCGCTTGAACTGGCGAACCATCTGTAAGATGATTGACGTGAATTAAGCCTGACTCAGGAAACCACTGAGTAAATACGCCCAAATTCGTCAATTCAACCAATCCATAAGTTGTAGGTTCACGCCACAGTTCTTTGCCATTCTCCTGATATTTATTAGTGCGGGCTTGCACTCCATAAGCTAACATTCCCGTAGCTGCACTGATTTTTTCCCGCAGAGGAACAGCAACGTCAACTGATTGATTTTTCTTACCCGATACCTTAAAGCTTTGCCAATCAGAAGGTTGTGGTAATAAATCATTACCATTATTAAAATAAACTAAATCTGTCGGTTTAACTACTCGATAAGCCGCTTTATATTTCGATTCTGGGAGATTTCCCGTACTAATATTTAGCTGTAAATCTTTCCCTGTGGGGAAAATATTCAAATCTGATGGTATCCAGATATCCCCAGCTAAATCTCCGGTATCATATTTAAGTGTGACAGATTTACCCAAAGTTTGCCCAAACTTATCTTTGAGGTTTCCGCCAATAGTAATTGTATAAGTCTTGGCAGCTTCTAGCGCGTAAGGATTGATGCCGACAATTTTATCTTCATCGTTTATTTGGATAATTCTCGAAATATCTTTTGGTGCTGGATTAATAGTAATATTTTCTTTAGCTGAATCTGCCACTAAGACGTTATTAAATTCTACCTGAGGACTGCCTTTAAGAAATCTTCCAAAAGTTCCACCTGCATCTGGCTGTCCGTAAAAGTTAATTTTTTTAAATACTAAAGGCGAATAAGTTGCTAACTTACTGACAAATTCTTTCTCTGTAGGTAGATTACCATAAGCAGGACGTATTCCGGGAGAAAATACTAGCCGATAAGGGGTTGCTTTTTCAAGATTTTGCTGGGGGATGAGGTTATAAGTCCAATTGCGTGCTGAGGGGTCAAATTTTTCTAAAGGTTCTTCTTCATTTTTTAATGATTTTTCTTCTTTCTTTAATTCAACTTTAAAACCTGTGCCTTTATTTTTACCTTCGGGGATTAATTGTAAATGTTCTTGTAGAGAAGCTAAATCCAATTCTACATTAGAATTAAACTGTAATTTCTGTTGTAAATTAATTGGTTCGATATCAGCCTTTTCAATGGGATTGACACCGGGTAAATTACTCAGGTTGATAGATTCGGTATTAAAAGTCCAAGGTAAATCTTTGTCTAGTCGATGATTTTTTAAATCGGCTAAACCTGTTTTGAGAGTGACTTGAAATCTTGTTGCTATTGGCAATGCTTTCTCCGCTTGAAAACCCACCATGCGCGGTGTTAAAAAGCGAAATTGACCAGGTAAAGGCGGCCAAAGTGCAAATTTTTGTAATATTTGCTGCTGTTCTGGACTGTCAAGACTTTCAACTGGGATTAAAGCTTCTTTAAAACGGATGCGGATTTGGTTAAGAGATTTCACATCTCCAATGGGACTAATTTGTTCAATCCAGTCTGGTAGTTTAGGCGGGGTGAGTGCGGATACTGTTGGGAGTTGTTCTTTATTTGAGTTGATAGCAAAAAAATTACACCCCGTCATCGCTACCATAAATGTAAAGAGAAGAAGAAACTGTATTTTTCTCTTCTGGCTTGAAGTAGGAATAATTTTTTTTAACGAACCGCCAAGTACGCCAGGGAACAAAGAAAGAATTTTATGGTGGAAACGGAGTAAAACTCTGATAATCATATTTTTAGGAATTCAAAATAAAAATTCACAAATTATAGCGAATAAAAGTTTGTATCCCCTTATTGAGTTGGCAATGCCAAGACTAATAAGCGAAGGCGGATGACTATTTTTTACTCAATTATTGGATTTAACTATATTTCTTTACATAGATAACCAATATAGTGTGATTGTTCCGCAAAATAACTACAATTCTTAACTATGAAGAAGTATTTAAGTCTGCAAATATTAATTTATATATGCTAATTTATGACAGATTAATTGTTAAAGATTTTACATGTTTCCTGATTTAGATGTAATTGCCACGTCAAAATTAAGGTAAGTTTTCTTGGGCTGGGATTCCCTGATGAAACTAATTTCACGATCGCTACTCAAAATTAAGCACACTAGTAAGGTTATACTGCCTGGGCTGCTAATCTGCCTAGTGTTACGCTTGCTACCTTATTTTGCAGCCATTCATACCGCAGATATTGCCCAAAATCAGTTGGCAATGCAATTTAGCGATCGCAATGGTTTACCATTAGGAACATTACTCACCCGTGACCAAGAGCATACATCAGTAGTCCCACTAAATCAGGTTTCGCCCCAGTTTATCCATGCTATTTTAGCCGCCGAAGATGGCAGCTTTTATCATCACGGGGCGTTGGATATGAAAGCTGTTATCCGCGCCACCAAAGAAGCTATCCACGCGAAACGAATTATTTCCGGTGCTTCCACAATTACTATGCAGTTGGGGCGGATGTTAGATCCTGTCCCCCGCAGCTTCTCTGGTAAACTGAGTGAGATTTGGCTATCTTGGCGGTTAGCAGCAGGGATGAATAAAGATGAAATCCTGGCTGCATATATCAATCGCCTACCAATGGGAGGGAATATATATGGTGTAGAAGCAGCTGCGCGGACTTATTTTTCCATCCCAGCTAGTGAGTTGAATCTTGCCCAAGCTAGTTTGTTAGCTGCTATTCCCAATAATCCCACATATTTTAACCCTTACCAGCATTGGGAACGGCTGAAGCAGCGACAAAAATACGTCCTCAATCGGATGGTACGCGATGGGTATATTAGTGGTGCGATGCCTACGGCGACAAGCTACGCAGCCCGAACATCGGCCGAAAAAGTTGTGTTTCAATCTCGCCAACGCGGAATTATCGCCGCACCACACTTTTTATTTTGGTTAGCCAATCAAATCCCCCCTAGCCCTTCTTACAAAGCGGAGAATCAAGCCCCCCTTTTTAAGGGGGTTAGGGGGGATGAATCCGTTATCCGCACGACTATAAATCGTCCTTTACAGCAGTTTGTCGAAGCACAGGTACAGCACGTAATTTCTTCTCTCGCCGCTAACAATGTCCATGATGCAGCTGCGTTGGTAATTGACAACCACACTGGCGAAGTTTTGGCTTATGTTGGTTCCCCTGATTACTTTAACGAAGCCAAACTAGGACGCAATGATGGAGTACAGGCGCTACGTCAACCAGGATCTACTCTCAAGCCTTTTGTCTATGAATTAGCTTTAGAAAAAGGTTTAATTCGCCCAAATACCATTTTAGCAGATGTACCCGCCCATTATGCCATTCCCGGCGCGAAACTTTATAGCCCCACAGATTATACCGAACGCTTCCTTGGCCCAGTGCGGGTGCGAATTGCTTTAGCAAATTCCCTAAATGTCCCCGCAGTCAGGGTTTTAGAAAAAGTAGGTGTAGAAACTTTCTTAGAACGTCTGCATCAACTGGGATTTGAACACCTCAATCAAACTCCAGAACATTACGGTTTAGGGTTAACTCTCGGTAGTGGCGAAGTTAGTCTATGGGAATTAGCTAGAGCTTACGTTACTATGGCACGACTCGGAGATGCTACACCGCTAATAAGCACATTTTCCAACTCCCCACTCCCTACTCCCCACTCCCTACTCCCCAAGTACACAATATGGCAATTAATCACCAACATACTTAGTGACAACCATGCTCGTGCAACAGCATTTGGTGTAGACTCATTATTAAATTTACCTTTTCCGGTTGCTGTTAAAACTGGCACTTCTTCCAATTTTCGTGATACTTGGACAGTTGGCTTCACCACAGATTACACCGTCGCTACTTGGGTAGGCAATTTCAACGGCGAACCGATGCGTCAGGTTTCAGGCGTTACCGGCGCTGCACCCTTGTGGAATCGAATTATGTTACACCTGCACGAACATCAAGAACCAGCAGGTTTTCCACCTCCAGAAGGTTTAGTGCAATTACCTATTTGTGCAATTTCGGGGTTACGACCAACACCAGATTGTACATCAGTGGTGCAGGAATATTTCTATCCAGAAGATAAAATTGCCTACGAAAGTAACAATCAATTCAATTTACCACCAGAGTATGATGAGTGGTTAGCAAAACAACAGCAATTGAGTCTTGTTTCTACTAATTTGAGAATTTTATCTCCGCATCATGGCGATTTATTTTTACTGTATCCAGGTGAAGAAGCGAAGCAAAAACTCGAATTTAAGCTAGCGGTAAATAAATCTGCGCCTGTTGAATGGTGGCTAAATGGGGAAAAACTAGATACAAACTCAGCTAATTCTTTATTTTGGAATTTGCGTCCTGGTAAGTGGACTTTAGAAGCAAGAAGCGGGGAAATGACCGATAAGGTAAGTTTTCAGGTGGAATTAGCTAGTATTAAACCTACGCGTCGAGGATTTTCTATTAGTAATTCTCAGGTAAAGGGGAATAGTCCATAAATAAAAAAAGGCAGGGATTACCTGCCTAGTTCCGTTAAACAGTTTGATGAGTAAACTATTGCAGATCATATTGACAAACCCATTGCAAAATTATGTCAAAGGTATGACCAAAGATAATATAGCGGTTCTCAGTGAGTATGTATTGAACCCTATCCATGCAAGCGAAGAGGGAACTATTATGTAACTTATTTGATTAGGAAAAGCTAGCTATATCAGTGTTTAACCGAACCTGATATGAATAGGGTTTGCTTAAGCTGCACAGTGCATATATTTGCTTACCGCGTCTGCTTAATCGGAATCTCAATCAAAAACTCTGTACCCTTACCAGGTGTAGAAATACACTCGATTTTTCCCTTGTGTTTATCTACTATAATCTGGTAACTAATAGATAATCCTAAGCCAGTGCCTTTACCTATAGGTTTAGTAGTAAAGAAAGGATCAAACAATTTAGCCTTAACTTTCTCTGGTATTCCTGGCCCATTATCTTTAATGCTAATAATCACATACTCTTCATTCTTAACTTGAGTATGGACAATAATCGAGCTAAGGTGTTTTTTAGCCTCTTTTTTAATACACTCTTCTTCCCATTCATATAAAGCATCGATAGCATTACTTAAGATATTCATAAATACCTGATTTAGTCCTCCTGCATAACATTCGACAAGAGGCAAATCACCATAGTCTTTGATTATTGCAATTTCCTGCTGTTTATGCTTTCCTTTGAGACGATATTGTAAAATTAATATAGTGCTATCAATTCCTTCATGAATATCAACAGGTTTCATTTCTGCTTCATCAAGACGCGAGAAGTTCCGCAAAGTTAGCACAATCTCACGAATGCGGTCAGTACCAACTGCCATTGAGGATAATATTTTCGGCAGATCATCAATAATAAACTCTAAATCTATCTCATCAATCAGACTATTTAGTTCTGGGTTGTAATGAAAATTTTGTTGCTGATACAGGTTAATTAAATTTAGTAAGTCCTGACTATATTCTCTAACATGCATCAGGTTACCATAAATGAAATTAACTGGATTATTAATTTCATGAGCAACACCAGCAACTAATTGACCTAGTGAGGACATTTTTTCAGTTTGAATAAGTTGTACTTGAGCTTGTTGCAATTCTTGCAGTGTCTGTTGTAATTGATTATTTTTTTGTTTTAATTTTGCCGTTCTCTCTGCAACTTGCATTTCTAACCTATAATTCGTTTCTTCTAAGGCGGCTTGAGCAACTTTTTTAGCTTTTAAGTATTGCTGTAATAAATGCAATACTAAAAGCCATGCCGGAATTAGCATTGCTAAACTTATAATAGATTCTAAAATTGCCCAAAACATTCTTTTGTAATAATCATCAACTTTCTGCTGTAACTGAAGTGATATATTACGCTTTCTTTTAGCAACCCCATCAGCATAAATTTGTTTTTGATTTTCATACTCGCGGCTAGAAAGTAATATTTCTGCTATCTGTTTTTGATTATTTTTAACTAATTCAAAAGATTGGTCTTCCATTGCTACTAAGCGCTGATTAGCAGCATCAACTTTTTTAGCATCCTCATTCTCGTATACTTTAGGAGCCAGCTTAATAGATTCTTTAATAGCCAGATCGAGTTTAGGTTCAAATTGGCGATATCGTTCTTCCCAAATAAATTTGCCTGTAGCAGCATTCATGCGTGCTGACATCGTTAATACTTCATCAAGGTAAGTAATTTCATCACTCAGAATTTGGAGTTTAAATTCATGTTTAGTAATACTATTAAAATTATAATTTGCTTGCCAATTCAGGCAAATTTGAGGAATAAATAAGACTAATGTCAGCAGTAACGTTATAGGTACTATTTGAGAGGGGACGAATCTGAGTTTATTAGACAGGTGCATTCTTATAATATTATTTAGATAAATGTTAATTAGTGATTAACCAAGTTTAATATTTAACTTTTATTTCATCAGGATTAATCCCGAAAAGATTTCTTAAATACCCTATGGTTTGATATTGATAAATTTTAAAGTTTATTTCATTTATTTGTTTAATTTTAATTGTTCTACCATACATAAAGCCTAAATTAAAATTTATTAAATCTGATGTCGATAAATTATAAGGATATGGATATATAAATTTAGCAAAAAGTTTATAGATGAATAGATGTAGTTGATTAGTCTTTAAGTCATTACCCATTGTAAATCCAATTACAAAAGCCTCATCTTGAGGAGAAATACCTCTACCTAAAAGTATGTGAATATAATCATGATGGCGCAGACTAATTTTTCCAGGTAACGCCAATAGGCTATTAGGGTTTTCTAGTAACCAAATTATGAAAGGGATTTTTGGTTTATGTAAACTAAATATTGCTGAATGTACTTGTTTTAAATTCATTTCAGCTATGTCTAGTTGGAAAGTTTCATCTAAATCGAAAGCCATAGGTATACTAATAACAAAAGAACTAACTTATTAGTATTTGTTTTTATTCTGATTTGTCTATATTTACTGAGAAAGTTATTTTTATTTTTATAATTAAGTATAATAAAAAGTATTTTATATGAAGCTCCAGTATTATTACTTAATTTAGAGTAAGGGAAAAGGCATCTAAATGAAGAATCATCCACTGATCAGGTGTCATTGCGATCGCTCATGCAAAACTCCATCAACCGCCCAGCTTAATAAGTTGCTCTGAGCAACTGGTTAAATGTAGGCCAACTTTTGCCACAATGTACTAATTCAATTACAGACTCTCGTAGGTGAGTTCCGCATTTGCCCAGTTGGTTTCTGCGAGAAATTCCCTAAATGTGGTCAGAAGTCCAGGAAACTCCTCTTCTCGTAAACGCCCGACATCGGCTTGATAGCCTTGCTTGCGATACCACTGAATCAAATCGAACAGTTCTTTTTGCAGCAAGAGTAAGAAAATCCAGGCGGGTGTCTCTTTGTAGACAACTTTCATCCCCTGCGCTTGAGAAAATGCCTCTGCCATTTCAAGAGGAGTCAGCACATCGCCAGCTAGCTCAATTTCTTGACCAATATACTTGGTGGGATGTTTAATTACGTAAGCAGCAACACGGCCCATGTCCTTGGTTGTAATTAGATGAAGGGGCTTGTTTTGCTGAATAGAAAATGGGAAACTACCTTTGAGGATGGAAGGTCGCGTGTACTTCTTCCAAAACTCCTCCATAAACAAGCAAGCTCGCAACATGGTAGTCGGTAAGCCAGCTTCTTTGAGAATTTGCTCCACTTGGTACTTTTGCTCAATGCGAGGGATTCCTGAATTCCTGTCTGCCCCACCTGCTCCATTGTAGACAAAATGCTTAATGTCAGCTTGTTTGGCAACTTGTGCAACTCGCCTTGCTCTTTCCACCTCTAGCGGGTCAATTTTAGCGGAGTCCGCAGAAGTAGCATGGCAGTAAACAGCCGAAATTCCTGTAAAGGCTGCTATGAGGGAGGCTTCATCGTCGAGGTTGGCTTTTACCAGTTCAACTCCGGCATCGTTGAGTTTTGCAAGAGTTGGACGATTAAGGTCAATTTCTCTAGTGATGACTCGCATCTTTGTAACTCCCTGTTCGAGAAATCCCTTAATGACATTTCCACCTGTGCCGCCAGTAACTCCGATGAGTAAAACTTTATCAGTGTTTGACTCTGTGCGATCGGGGAAATTTGACATTCTCTCTTCTACCTGGAGTTCTTCATTTAAATTAAGTTTATCCAAAGACAAGAGAAGCAAACAATAATTGAAGAAAAATTCAGAAGTCAGAAGTCAGAATACATCCGTCTGGACAGAAGCTAGATGCTTGTGTTTTGTTTTGACATTATGCTTTGTTTGTATTAATTATCTAAAAAGGGTACATATAAACAATGTTTGAGCAGCAACCTAATGTAGACAGTACAGACTTATCTGAACAATTGTGGGGTTTGACAAACGAACTCCGTCAGAAAATAGACGCTCGTTTTGAATTACATCCAGACCCTTCTGTAGAAAATTTACAGCAATACAGCAGTCTCGATGGCAATATGAAGGGTTCGCTCACCGCTTTTTCCGGGAAAGAAATTGATTGGTTAGTGCATTCGTGGCTACGAAACCCTGAAAAATCAAACTTTAGCACCATGCGTCTCACTACTTGGTTGAAGTCGCATATTCAGGTTCCTCATTTGGCGTTTGAGTTTGGCACACTTCCGAATATTTTCTTTTATATAGATTACATCCCCCGAACTGAGCTTTTAAGCGATTTGGCATCTCTCGATCGCTACTATGAGCCAGTTAATCAAACATTTTTAAAGTTACAGGAAGATTCGCACCTCAAGGTATTTACCAGCAAAAGTCTGTATATTCGCTTATTTCAATCGCCTGTTAGCTTGTGCTACACAGGCCTACCTACTTTTGAGACCCTCGAACTGGTACGCACACTTGCACACGAAACACTCGATCGCTGGTTAACTTGGGTAGATGCAGCTGAACCTGTGCCAGAAGATGCACGCAGTGCTTTAGCGGCTCTTGATTTGGCGCTACGTCGTACCAGTGCTGAACGCGACCCAGGTAATAAATTTGTCACACAGATACTTGGATCTGAGTTGGCAGATAAACTTGTGCGTTCGCTTTGGGGTGGTGATCGAATTAGTCATTAGTCATTAGTCATTTGTCCTTAGTCCTTAGTCCCATGCCCATTAATCCAGAATCCTACCGAGCTTTAGCGCTGCAAGTTACCTGTCATGCAGTCAACCAAACAAATGATGCCTCCGGCGGGCTACGCCTACGCCAACAAGCGCGATCGCTCATGCAAAACTCTATCAACCGCCTAGCACAACAAATTGCTGCTAGTATTGCTTTCATCGGCTTTGATTGTCGTTTAATTGTACTGCCAGAATATTTCCTGACTGGTTTCCCGATGGGAGATTCTCTCTTAGGATGGGCAGAAAAAGCTTGTATAGAAATGGCTGGTGCTGAGTATGAAGCCCTTGGTAAAATTGCCCAAAAGCATAAAATCTTTTTAGCTGGTAATGCCTACGAACTTGACCCCAATTTTCCCGGATTGTACTTTCAAACCTGCTTTATTCTTGACCCCTCTGGCTCAATTATTTTGCGATATCGGCGGCTAAATTCCTTATTTGCTCCTACACCCCATGATGTTTGGGATAAATATCTTGACTGCTATGGTTTAGAGGGAGTTTTCCCCGTAGCCAAAACGGAGATCGGTAATTTGGCAGCTTTAGCATCAGAAGAAATTTTGTATCCAGAAGTGGCGCGGTGTCTGGCGATGCGAGGAGCGGAGGTTTTTGTCCATTCCACCTCGGAAGTATACAACAAAAACCTCACACCTAAAGACGCGGCAAAAATCACTCGTGCCGTCGAAAATATGGCTTATGTAGTTTCAGCTAATACCGCAGGCATCGCTAATATTGCCATCCCCATTGCTTCGGCTGATGGTGGTTCTAAAATCATTGACCATCGCGGAATCGTTTTAGCAGAAACAGGTGCAGGTGAAAGCATGGCAGCATTTGCCGAGATTGATTTAGGAGCATTACGCCGCGATCGCCGCCGACCAGGGTTAAATAATTTACTTTCCCGCCAACGATTTGAACTATACGCCGAAAGTTATCGCCAATCACACTTTTACCCAGCTAATACTATGCTGGAGGGAGAAGTAGACCGCAAACACTTCTTGCAAACACAGCAAGCCACCATTGAACGGTTAGCCAAACTGGGGATAATTTGAATTGGGAGGCAGGGGGAGCAGGGGGAGCAGGGGGAGCAGGGGGAGCAGGGGGAGGCAGGGGGAGCAGGGGAGGCAGGGGAGGTAGGGGAGGTAGGGGAGGTAGGGGGAGCAAGGGGAGAAGAATTAATAACCAATGAATGACAAATGACCAATGACCAATGACCAATGACCAATGACCAATGACCAATGAGTAATCCAATAGAAGTCCGCAATCCTCGAACTGGTAAATTTGACTACGTAATTATCCCGCCGCCTCCCAGGTTGCTGGCACAGCAATGTAAGCGCACCCGCAGGGCGCAAGTTAGCTGGCAGCAATTGGGTTTAGAGGGGAGAATTGAAGCCTTACAGCAGTGGAAGAAAGCGATATTATCAGGGCGCGATCGCTTGACGGAGGCTTTGGTAAATGATACAGGAAGATTTTCGACCTCAGTATTAGAAATAGACTCCTTTCTCTCTAGCATCGATCGCTGGTGTAAGTTAGCGCCGGAATTGCTGCTAGACTCTGCCAAAAACACAGCAATTCCATTTATCGCTTTGCAACAAACATCCGTTCCTTATCCCCTAGTTGGGGTAATTAGCCCGTGGAATTTTCCACTGTTACTGTCAACCATTGATACGATTCCGGCATTACTGGCCGGTTGTGCTGTGATTGTTAAACCCAGTGAAATTGCTCCCCGCTTCGTAGCACCACTGAAAACAGCAATCAGCGCTGTTCCTGAATTGCGCGACGTATTAACTTTTGTTGAAGGAGCAGGCGAAACTGGATCTGCTTTGATTGAAAATGTAGATTTGGTATGCTTTACAGGTAGTGTAGCAACGGGGCGAAAAGTAGCAGAAGCGGCTGCTAAAGGGTTTATTCCAGCTTTTTTGGAATTAGGAGGAAAAGACCCTGCGATCGTTTTAGAATCAGCCAATTTAGAATTAGCAACCTCAGCAATCTTGTGGGGTTCCGTCGTCAACACCGGACAGTCATGCTTATCAATTGAGCGAATTTATGTTGCTGAATCGATATTTGAAAAATTTTACCATCAATTAGTAGCGAAAGCCCATCGCCTTGGGCTAGCCTACCCCACAGTTGAAAGTGGAGAAATTGGCCCCATCATTGCCGAAAAACAAGCAGCAATTATTAGCGACCATCTTTTAGATGCAGTGGAAAAGGGAGCAGTAATTCACTGCGGTGGTGTAATTGAAGACTTAGGGGGGGGTTGGTGGTGTCGTCCGACAGTTCTCACCCAGGTTAATCATTCCATGAAAGTGATGACCGAAGAGACTTTCGGCCCCATTATGCCAGTGATGTCTTTTTCCACAGTAGAGGAAGCAGTCTCTTTAGCGAACGACTCAATTTATGGATTGAGTGCTGCTGTCTTTGCTTCACAAGCCGAAGCCTTAGAAGTTTCCCAGCAGATAGATGCAGGTGCTATTAGTATCAACGATGCTGCACTCACCGCCCTGATGCACGAGGGAGAGAAAAACGCCTTCAAATTCTCCGGTATGGGAGGGTCACGCATGGGCGCAGCCGCGCTGAAACGGTTCATGCGAAAAAAAGCTATTTTAATTAAAACTAACGCTACTAATGACCCTTGGTGGTTTGATAATGGGGAGTGAGCAATGCGATCATCAGTAGCTTATTACCAATCGGGCATTACTCGTCGCGGCCTTAGCGCCAGGTGACTCGATTTTAGAAAATGCCTTATTTAGTCAAGACTGGCATTTGCTGTCACTGGCTTAAAGACTCTAGACATTGTAATAAAAAACCCTGGTTGTACAGCGAAAACTTTTCCCGATTACTTTACTCGATTTTTGCAAATGTTAGAACAATAAAAGGTGAATTGTCATGTCAAATATTCGAGAAGGAATGCCCGTACTTGCCCGTCATCAAGGAGATTGGGTAGGAACTTATACAGTAATTGATACAACAGGAAAAACCCTTGACAGTTATCAGTCTCACTTAAGCTGTCAATTTCCAGAAAATAGCCCTCATCCCTACTACCAAATCAATCGCTATAAGTGGTCTGATGGTAAACAAGAAGAATATGAATTTCCAGGAAGCTATAAAGATAATAAGCTCTGGTTTGACACCGATCGCATCCAAGGTAAAGCTTGGGAAGCCGATGATTCAATTGTGATTTTGTGGTTTAGTTATAAAACAAACCCAGAGATGAGTTTATACGAAATGATCTACATTAGCCCTGACAATAACAATCGGGCCCGCACTTGGCATTGGTTTAAGAACAACAAAATTTTTCAACGCACTCTAATTCAAGAAGAACGGCTAAAATAGTAATTTCTTCGCTCAAAGATAATCACTGATTATTCTCCAGTCCGCCCAGGCGGACTTTGTTTGTGTAGCCACGATTTCCAGTCGTTAGGCTTTCGTCTCAAATTTCAACTTAATAAGGTACACGCATGGCCAAAGGTGACAAAATCAACTTTTCTACTCCTAGCGGTTTCCCAGAATTTCTGCCTAGTGAAAAGCGTCTAGAATTATATTTGCTAGATATCATCCGTAGAGTTTTTGAAAGCTATGGATTTACGCCTATTGAAACACCTGCTGTAGAACGTTTAGAAGTGCTGCAAGCTAAAGGAAATCAAGGCGACAATATCATTTATGGTATTGACCCCATCCTGCCGCCAAATCGGCAAGCCGAGAGAGATAAATCAGGCGAAACTGGTTCGGAAGCAAGAGCTTTAAAGTTTGATCAAACAGTTCCATTAGCAGCATATATTGCCCGTCACCTGAATGAGTTAACCTTTCCCTTTGCCCGCTACCAAATGGATGTAGTCTTTCGGGGAGAACGGGCGAAAGATGGGCGTTTTCGTCAGTTCCGCCAGTGCGATATTGATGTAGTTGCTCGTCGTGAACTCAGCTTGCTCTATGATGCTCAGATGCCTGCAATTATCACTGAGATATTTGAAGCAATAAATATTGGTGATTTTTTGATTCGCATCAATAATCGTAAAGTTCTTACAGGTTTTTTTAAGTCAGTGGAAATTACCGAAGACAAAATTAAATCGTGCATCGGTATTGTTGATAATTTAGAAAAAATTGGTGAAAGTAAAGTAAAAGAAGAATTAGAAAAAGAGGGAGTTTCAGAAGAACAGACTCAAAAAATTATTGATTTTATTAAAATAGATGGTTCCGTTGATGAAGTATTAGATAAGCTTAAGCATCTCGCCCAAAATTTGTCAAAAACCGAGCAATTAAGCCTGGGAGTTAGCGAATTAGAAACGGTAATTACAGGCGTGCGTAATCTCGGAGTTGCCGAAAATCGTTTCTGTATTGATTTATCTATTGCTCGTGGGCTTGATTACTATACTGGTACAGTTTACGAAACAACTTTATTAGGACATGAAGCTTTAGGTAGTATCTGTTCTGGCGGGAGATATGAAGAATTAGTTGGGGTATTTTTGGGTGAAAAAATGCCTGGTGTCGGCATTTCTATAGGCTTAACTCGCTTAATTAGTCGCTTGTTAAAAGCTGGTATTCTTAATACATTAGCTGCTACACCAGCCCATGTGATGGTAGTGAATATGCAAGAAGATTTAATGCCAACTTATTTAAAAGTTTCGCAACATCTGCGTCAAGCTGGAATTAATGTCATCACTAATTTTGATAAGCGCCCCTTGGGTAAACAATTTCAGCTAGCTGATAAACAAGGAATTCAATTTTGTGTAATTATTGGTTCTGAGGAAGCAGCAGCCCAAAAGTCCTCGCTGAAAGATTTGAAAACAGGTGAGCAAGTAGAGGTGCTACTGGTAAATTTGGCTGAGGAAGTTAAAATAAGACTTGGCTAATATACTTTTAACATTTCTTTTTCTCTCTGTGCTTTCTGCGTCTGGAGCGGTTCAAAAGCTTTTTATTTAACCACAGAGGCACAGAGAACACAGAGTCACGAAGTTAGCACTTACCCAAAAAGGCAGTACCTTGATTTTCCGTAGGGGCAATTCATGAATTGCCCTTACATTTGGTACTTGATGCGTAAGTCCTAGAAGTTAAAGAAGAGTTTTTTGAAGACTAATATTTTATTAGCTGACAAATCTTTTTTGTTGCAGCTTAACAAACTTGTTCAGTCAACCAGGAGTTAGCATAGCTTTTATATAAACCTTAACCTACAATTTGAAATTACAAATTACGAATTAGCCCGATCGCAATATACCTCACCAAAGCTATGATCGGCATGAATCTCAATCACCATATCAACCACTGTCGCATCTTTTACCAACGGTTTGATGAATAATTCCGGGTGAAGCGATCGCCAAAAATAATTGACAAATTGCTCTATCTCTGCATTGCTCATCCCCGATTTACCCTCAGCAATCATCTGCTGTTCCGCTTGTTTGCGCCACTCTAAAGAACAACGGTAATCAGTTGGATATAGCACAATTAAGCTGTCTAATCGCTCCCACAGTGGTAAATAATTGTAAAGACTATGATTAATATGACGGGCAAATGCTTTATCTTCATCTGTAATAATTGGCGGTGGTGCAGTCTCAAATATATCTGTGTTAATTGGCCGCACACCCACAAACCAACCTTCAAATAGTACAATATCTACATCCGTCACCATTTCTGGATTAGTGCGATCGCCAGCACCTCCAAAAGCAGATTTATCAAAGCGGGGAAGCATAACTGGGCTTTGCGACTGGCGGATTTGGTCTAGTACATTTAAACCTAAATCTACATCGTGGGTTCCTGGTGGTCCGCGCCAAATCAAGCGGGGATCTTGCTGTGTTAAAACCAAGCGATCGCTGTAAGTTTTATATAAATCATCCAAAGATAAGCTCACAGTCCGATATCCCAACTGTTCGAGAATCAAGCTGAGAACCTTGGACATTGTGGTTTTACCAGTGCCTTGTCCTCCCAATATTCCCTGAATCAGAGGGCGTTCTAACTGTTGGCGCTGCGATGCTAGTTTGATTCCCAACGGCAGCCACAAGTCCCACAATATTTGTAACATTTCCTGGGGTTCAATTTGAAAAGTAGTTTGGCAGAATTCACTAAAAGCTGGGAGAACAGATTTTAGTAAATGCGATCGCTTTTCTATCACCTCATCGACATTTTCCGGCGTGATCCCAAAAGCTTTTGCTCTCAACCCATCTCTTAACGCCGCTTCTCTTGCTTCCTGCTTCTCCATCTCCCTCATCCCCCTCATTTCTCATCCTACGATCCCAGCTTAAAGGCTTCGAGAAACAGGCTGAAGGTCAAACCAACTTTGAGGAGATTTAGTGAGTCTACCAAGAGCGATCGCCTTGACAAAAAGCTGCGACTATAAAATATCCTACTGGTAATTTCCGTCAACATTACTAAAAAAGCAGCTACCACAATATCCAATACACCCGCTTGACCGGCTGTAGTGGAAACTGCGTTTCCCAGAAAAAAACCAAACAAAAAACTAATTATCCGCAACGATAGTCGCCGCCAAGGATTTAAAAACCATTGCCCTAAGCGTGTAGCAATGGCATCGAATAAGTTATTGAGACGAGTGTTTTGCATCAGATAGACTTCTGGGAAAAAGTCAAGATATCTTAAAATATCTTTTATATTAAGGAGGATATTGGTTTTAACATCAGCTTGTTTGTTAATATTATAGATATCTGCTGGGCTTTGAGCGTTGATTCAAATTTGCACTATCATCTTTACGGAAGTCTAGCCCCTTAAAAGGGTATTTATTCTAACGCAAAATGAAATATGTATCTTAGATAAATCTAAGGGTTTGGCAAAAAACGCCTTGTTGGAGCCGCTAGTGGTTTCACTAAATTTTTATTTATACAAATGAATTGGCTGGCTCGGTATCTAATTTTCTTGTTTTTATCCAAGCCTACGGTCAAGACACAAAGCAATAGGTATTTGTACCCCAAGTTTATCAAATATCAAGGAAATTATTTCCTCCAGATATTTTCTAATCAAAATGATCATTATAATACATTAGTATCATTAATTTTAGGAAAGTTTATTTATATTAGACTGCTTTCTCTGATTCCCTTTTGGGATAATAGGCTACTATTTGGTCAAGCCTAAACAAAATATTTATTTCTAATAACTATCAATATGAAATTCTCATTATATCGTAACGTTGGTGTTACAGCTTCTTGCTTGGGACTGCTTGTTGCTCTGGTGGGATGCTTTGGAGTGAGCGTATCCTTTGAGTCCACAAAGCCAGATACATCTTCACAACCGCCAGATGAAACTACTCAGTGGGAGACGGCTTCCTCTACACGGGCTTCACCTGAAAAAGGTATTTCCGCTAGTCAATCTACTCCAGCAACTACCTCAACCAATCAAGTAGAACCTAATATTAAAGATAATACTTATCCTGTCTTGGCAGAGCGTGATAAATCAGCAAGCAAAAGCAAGGATCAAGGAACTTTGCGAATGAGCAATCAAACAAATCAGCCTGTACGGTTGGCTCTACTGGCGCGACAGTCGCTTGCAAAAGGCTCTGGTACTAAGCAGGCTAACTATGATGTACCGGCACATTGGGATTTTGCTCCCCAAGAAGGTAGTGATAAGGGACTGATTTTATCCCTACCTCAGAATAATTTAAGGCTGGAGAAGGGAGATATTTTAGTTGCTTTCGCAGAAGATGGTTCCCGTCGTTACTGGGGGCCTTATGTTGTCGGCGAAACTCAACTACCTAGATGGAATTCCCAAAACAGAGAATGGCAGCTAGTGCTGAGTCCATAGTCGATATTTAGTAGTACTAAGTAAGTGGGCGCAAATAATCATCACTGGCTCGTAGTTGCGCTTTAGCGAAGACAGCACGACTACGAGCCAAATACAGAGATTTTACTTTTCGTTACATAGTTTGATTTTATCTTGTCTACCTACTTAGTGTGTTGAAGAAGTTTTTCTGGCAACTTCAAACAACTGGCGTTACTGAACGGGAAAAAGTGTAATATTGTTGAATTTAAAACTCCGAAGAACAAAAGAGAGATAATCAACGACTATTGAGTAGTGATTGTTGACTATTGACTAATGAGCATGAAATTGAGTGTTAAGCACAATGTTGATCAGTGGTTCAACAAAATAGCCAAGAATCCAGCCCTTGGTAGAACTGTGTCGATTTTGTGGTTGATATTGATTGGCTGGATAGCTTTTGGGTGGAATTTGGGCAACATTGGTTTGATTGATGAGACAGAGCCGTTGTTTGCCGAAGCTTCCCGCCAGATGTTAGTTACAGGTGATTGGATAACCCCATTTTTCGATGGTGAGACTCGTTTCGATAAACCTGCTTTAATTTACTGGTGTCAGGCGATCGCTTATGCAATTATAGGAGTGAATGAGTGGGCAGTCCGCCTTCCTTCAGCGATCGCAGCCTTCGCCTTAATTTGTTTAGCTTTTTACACCATACAGTGGTATTTCGCTAAACAAGACGAATTAGAGCAAGTTTCACGTCCTAATCGCCGCTACAAAACATCTTTTATCGCAGCAGCGCTGATGGCACTCAATCCCGAAACTATTATTTGGGCGAGAACTGGTGTCTCTGATATGCTGCTCACCGGATGCATGGCATCAGCTTTATTATGTTTCTTTTTAGGGTACGCAGGGGGAGCAGGGGGAGCAGGGGGAGCAGGGGGAGCAGGGGGAGCAGGGGGAGCAGGGGGAGAAAGAATAACCAATGCCCACTTACTTGCCCTGAGCGAAGCCGTTCGCGTAGCGTCTCCAAGAGTTGGGATGCCCCATGCCCTATTCCCTAATAAGTGGTACTTAGCTTTTTATGTACTGATTGCTGGCGCAATTTTGACTAAGGGGCCAGTGGGAATTGTTTTACCAGGGCTAATTGTTGCCGCATTTTTGCTTTATGTGGGAAGGTTTCGAGAGGTGTTGCAGGAAATGCGCCTTCTGGTGGGTATGCTGATAATTTTAGGTTTATCAGTGCCTTGGTATGCTTTAGTAATTTGGCGCAATGGCTGGAATTACATTAACTCCTTTTTTGGTTATCACAACCTAGAACGCTTTACAGAAGTCGTTAATGGTCACTCAGCACCTTGGTATTTTTACTTTTTAGTAGTGCTGCTGGGTTTTGCGCCCTACTCAGTGTATTTACCACTCTCTATAGTAAGATTAAAGTTTTGGCAGCGATCGCACTGGCGATCCGTTGAACGTTTTCAGCAGTTTGGTTTATTCGCTTGGCTCTGGTTTGCTACCGTCTTTGCTTTTTTCACCATTGCTGTTACCAAACTCCCTAGCTACGTGTTGCCTTTAATGCCAGCAGCAGCCATTCTAGTAGCCCTATTGTGGAGCGACTTTTTTCAGGATACAGAGGCTAGACAAACAATTCCTGCTTCCCCCTCTTTTCTGCGAGTGAGTGGTTGGGTGAATGTAGTATTTTTATCAGTTCTGGCTACAGCACTATTTAACATAACCCAGATATTAGGTACCGATCCAGCTATAAGCAACTTCCACGAACAAATTCAACGAACTGGCTTACCAGTAATAGCCGGGGTAATGTGGCTGGTTTGTGCCGTTTTAGTTGCGGGTTTATTATTAAGTCGCCAATGGAAGCAGGTTATCAGTATTAATTTAATCGGGTTTGTGGCGTTTTTAATTTTTGTCTTAACCCCTGCTTCGTTCTTTATTGATCGAGAACGTCAATTACCCTTAAGGGAGTTGTCTGCTGTCATCCTAGAAACAAAACAACCAAATGAAGAATTGATCATGCTTGGCTTCAAAAAGCCTAGTGTGGTATTTTACAGCCACATTCATGTAAATTATTTAAAATTTCCCCAAGAGGCTATAGAACATATCAAAAACCAGGCTGCAAAAGGACTAAAACCTGCCTCAGTGCTGCTGTTAGCTGAACAGAAAAAGTTTTTACAAATGGACTTACAGCCAGATGATTACAAGAATTTATCAACCAAGGGTGCTTATAACTTGGTTCGAGTTCCTTTTAAGAAAAAGAAAAGCGAAAAAATGGATATTTCATAAATGGTCATTAGTCATTAGTCATTAGTCATTAGTCATTAGTCATTAGTCATTAGTCATTAGTCATTAGTCATTAGTCATTAGTCATTGGTTATTCATAAAGGACAAATGACTAACGACCGGATTAACATTTGTGATTGTAACCATTGACAGCTAAAGCGTGATTAATCTGGTTTAAGAGGTCTTCCATTGATATCGATCGCGGTAATATTTGGGTAGCGATCGCACCAACAATAGTTTCTATCGATTCCAAGCCATTCTTCTTCTGCTTGTCAATTTCTTGATCGGCTACCCCAGGCTGTAAACTGGTTTCTGGGCGATTTAATCGCCGATTCAGTACTAAAATTGGGGGTAATTTGTCAGGCGAATCTCCCAATGTTTTCAGTGCTTTTAGCACGTCTTTGTGGATAGCGGATTCTCCTAAACAAATTAGCAGTAAGTCAACGCTTTGGTGGCGAATTTGTTGTAACACTTCTGCCCAACAGGGACTCATCGCCGCTTTGAAGCCTGCTGTTTGTAGGTACTGAATTAAAGCTTGGAACCACTCAGACCCTCGTTCGGCAGTTTCACTACTAATTGAGCAATTTTTTGCTGCCCGATAACCCTTAACTTGCCTGCGTCTTACCTGTGGTAAATCACGCAGCATTGTCAAATCCACTACCAAGATGTTAGCAGGACAGCAAATACCAGAAGCAATTTCCAGTACTGATAGTAAGGCATCTGTTTTCTCAGTGCGACTGCTGTTGTCTTTAGCAAATGGTGTTAAGTAAGGAAATACAGATAATTCTGGTATTTTAGAAGCTATTAAAGTAGTTGCGACATCGCAAGTAACCAGTGGGATAGCCGCTAAACGGGGATGCTGAATTAGTTTTTGCAGATAAATTTGGGCGGTGGTACTTTCGACATCTAGCAAAATGACATCAAACTGCCATACCCGCGCCAAAAGTTCTGCTTGATCTAGATCATCTACTTCAATCACCCGGTGTTCTCGAAGTGAGGGGTGGGGATTGACCGATTCCAATTGGGGATTCACCAACCTGAGAATTCGCAGTGGGGTTTTAGTTGGGATAATTGCGCTGTTGTTTAACCCTTGCGGCAAAACTGCTGGTGAAGTACATAATTTTTCTAAAACTGGCGCTAAAAGGTGATTTTCTACTGGTAAGCTCAAGAAACCATCGGCTCGGTTAGCAAATGCTTGCTCCTTTTCGGCTCCTGTCGCTGTCACAATTACAGATATATGACGGGTTGCTGTGTCAGATTTTAGTAAAGTCAGCACATCCCAGCCTGATAGCAGGGGTAGCAACGGATTCAAAAATATCGCTATTGGTTGCAAGCGCCGAGCTTTTTCGACAGCTTCTGTTCCCGATCGCGCAATCACTACCCGATATCCTAAACCTTTAAGTTGTTCGGTCAAGTCTTCAATATATCGGGCTACTGCCTCGACTACTAAAACCAACCGTTGGGAACTGGTAGGATAATGCTGTGTGGACGTAATAACATGTCCCCGATGGGCGGCTGAGTTTTCCCGTGTCGATTGGTGTCGTGTTTCTTCCTCTTCTCCAATTCCCATATCTGGTTCCAAAAAGCCTGTTTTCGGGGGACTGGGCGGCAGAAGTAGTGTAAACTGGCTACCTTTTCCTTCACGCGATAAGAAGCTGACATCTCCTCCGTGGAGACGAGCCAAGGCCCGGGTTAATACTAGCCCCAAACCAGTGCCTTCAAATTGCCGGGTAAGGGGATTTTCTAGTTGTTGGAATTTTTGAAAGATTAAGTGTTGCTGGTGTTCAGGAATCCCAATGCCTGTATCCCAGACGGTAAAGGCAATCCATCCTTCCCAACGGCTCACCCTTAGCCCAATTTCGCCAGATATTTCGGTGAATTTAAAGGCGTTGGAAAGTAGGTGTACTAGCATCTGGCGCAAGCGTAATTCATCTGCCACTATCTGGTCTAAGCCTAGTTCAATGGAAAGGCAGAATTGGGGAGCAGATGAACGGGCATTTGGAGGTGGTGAGGCAGATGCTTTGGTAGTTTGAGTGTGGATGGCTTTAGCATCTGATAAGGCGCGATCGCACACAGCACTAATTTTCACCGGAGTTAGCGTCAAATCCATTTGTCCCGTTTCCATCCGGGTCAAATCTAAGATGTCATTCACCACACTCATCAGGTGGCGACCACTTTGATGAATCAGTCCCGCATAACGCGCTTGACGCTCGTTAAGTTCTCCCAACTGCTGATCCACCAGCAACCGCGATAATCCTAAAACGGCAGTTAGGGGAGTTTTGAGTTCATGACTAATACAAGCTAAAAACTCATCCTTCAACCGATTTAGTTGAATTAAATCGGCATTTTTTGCAGCCAATTCTTTGCAAAGCTGCTGCTGTTCAGTCACATCAGTAGCTAAAACTAACCACAAATCCTCGCTGAGTGCAACCTCATCTTGTCCACTCATGACTTGAAACTCAGGACTATCTAAGGGAATTTTGGCAAATTGCCAGATTCGCTCCTGACCATTTTGCACTTCGACAACGCAAGTACAAGTACCTACTTGACTATCCAAATAGCAGCGACTGTATACAGGATCTGGTGATGCTTCTTGCTGGGTTAGTTCTTGTTCGCCACCATTGGGATAAACTTTGATTGCTCGTTGGGTGAGATATTCTGGTTTTTCGGAAAGCTTAGGGACAAGTATTGCCTCCACCTGTTGCCTAACTCCTTCTGGATCTTTCAAGCCTCCTAATTGCTCCCACCAGGCGGGATTTCGTCCTACCACCTCGCCAGTACCGGTTTGCAACATTAAAGGCCAAGGCAATCTTTCTAGCAATTGTACCAGTGGCTGGTGTCCTAACGACTTGGGTTGATTTGGCTGTGGCTCACCAGACGACCTCTCGATGCCTGAATTTTGTAACCCAGCCATGCGTTCTTTAGCGAGCGATCGCAACAGGCGTGAACTATCCAGCAACCCCAAATATTGACCATCAGAGTCAATCAGCGCCCAATCTAAGCTCTGCTGTTTTTCGGCTTGGGCATAACATAGGTGCAAGCCTAATTGCTCTACACGCTCAGAAGCTAATATTGTCTGTATTGGCTCAATTACACCTTGACCGCAAATGGAGAGTGATTGGTGTAAATTTAGATTTTTATCGTCACTATCTGTTAATAATTTTTGGATTAAACGGGCAGAATACAGCAATCCGATGGGGGATTGCTGTTGATTCACTACTACCAAGCGATCGCACTGCTCTTGCTCAAAAATCTCCAACACCACTGCCAAAGAACTTGTTTGGGGGCAGCTAGGTACGGTTGCTTGAAAGTCATAAAGCGGGTAATCTAGCATTAACATAGGGCTTTTGGGGTCATTCTTCCTCTGGAACCCTCCGGCATTTCCATCTGCCAACTGTTGATGGTGTTTTCGCCTGAAGCCATATCCTCTAAGAAGACTCATATAAGCAACTCTGGTTATTTCAACGCCATTAAAAAAACGGGATTTTCCCTCACGGGTACTTTTACGTCCTTTATATTTTTCCAAGAGGCGACGTTTCTAAGTTCTAGCAACTAGCCTCCCAGTGTCTTACTGGTATTTAAACTCCTCATCGATAGCGACAGCTAAAACAATTATGACCCCAAAGAATCGCTTTAGAACCTTGAGGAATTATAATGATTTAGAATGGGACAATCCTTTAAGTTCGTTTAAGTATCTTATCAAGGAGCAAAATCAAAAAATCTATCTATGTAAATAATAAATTAGCTCCTGTGTCTTGCTATGCCGACAAATACCTCATCATCAAAGACCTACTAAGTCTAATTACTCAGTTGCTGCACTAAGTTGTTGAGTGGCTAAGGCCGCAAGTCAAAAGTCAAAAGTCAAAATTTTTGTATGTCAAGGCCTTTGCAAGTTTTAAAATGGTAGCTTTATTTACGCGACGCTGTACTAGCACTACCTGCTAACATAGAGCGTTGTTTTGGGGTGGAATCACCACTTTACCGCACACCTAGTATTCCCTTAGAAGCGTTAGCCAAACTTATTAACCCACATTTCTTGGTCAAGGCGATCAAGGAAATAGATTTAAGAATAGATGTTATTACCGATATTGATTCTGGAACCTGATGTTAAGAAATGCTTAAATAATCTAGTTGATTTAAACAAACAAAAATGCTGGAGCAGATGGGTGGGAAAAGTTATTGACGCGATTATTGCTCAATATTGCTATCTACCCGTTGTTGCAACTACCTCTGCAAAAATCAACTATTTACCAATTTTGCTGCAACCAAATTTAAATAAAACATACACAGACAAGTACATCTATGTATTTGCCAGTCACACCCAAAAAAGTCAACAGCATTTCCAGGAGATGACTCCAGGAGAAAGGCAAGAATTATTAAGACACCTAAAATCAGATTACAGCCTGATTCTTATAAACTATTTTACCACAGATAAAACACTCAAAGAAAAAATTGATAAATTTATCAATACTATATTTTATGCGAATATTCCTATACCCAAAATCATCGAAATTCACATGGAGGTAATTGAAGAATTTTCTAACCAGCTAAAATTAGAAGGAAGGAGCAATGAGGCGTTACTTGATTACCGTTTAACGTTGATAGATATCCTGGCTCATCTATGCGAACTCTACAGAAGTTCGATTTCTAGATAACTTAAAATTATCGATGTTGAACTTAGCACAAGCTACCTCTGTTAATCATCCACAATGTGCAAACAAATATTGTATTTATATTCTCAGGACTAGCTTGTAAGTATATGGATAAAGCCAGAAAAACCTACGTTCTCAAACTTTACGTAGCAGGGAATACCCCTAATTCAGTCCGCGCCTTAAAAACACTCAAAAATATTTTAGAGCAGGAGTTTAAAGGTGTTTATGCTTTAAAAGTGATCGATGTACTGAAAAGCCCGCAACTGGCAGAAGAAGATAAAATATTGGCGACGCCAACATTATCTAAAATTTTGCCTCCACCCGTTCGTAAAATTATCGGGGATCTTTCAGATAGGGAAAGAGTATTGATTGGATTAGATTTGCTCTATGAAGAACTGAGTGAAGGAGATTTTGAAGAGGAAAATAATTAATGAAGGAGCCAGAATACAGAATAGAGAATACAGAATTATCTACCCATAAAGGGATAGACTTTTAAGGCGAGAATATTTAATACTAGTTTCCCCCCTATTGGGCGAAAGCGCGTAGCGAGACGGAGTAAGATTTTAAGCAATATTCAGATGCTCTCTCCGAGACGCACAAGGAATACAATATTACCCAATCGTACAGACAAAATTCCTACTGAATTCTTACTACTGAGTTCTGAATTCTTCTTATAAAAAAACAGTTTTTAATACCCTTTTGTTATCAAGCAATGAGTGAAACAGAGCAAGCAAAACCAAAAAAAACACCGAAAATTGGAGGTGTAGAAAAAATTCGCACGATGATCGAAGGGTTTGATGATATTACTCATGGTGGTTTACCAATTGGTAGAACTACCTTGATTAGTGGCACTTCCGGTACAGGTAAAACTTTATTCTCTCTTCAGTTTCTCTATAACGGCATCACCTACTTTGACGAACCAGGAGTATTTGTTACTTTTGAAGAATCACCCAGTGATATTATTAAAAACGCTCATGTTTTTGGGTGGAACCTGCCACGCCTAATTGAGGAAGGCAAGTTGTTTATTCTTGATGCATCTCCCGATCCTGAAGGACAGGATATAGTTGGTAATTTTGACCTGTCTGCACTAATTGAGCGATTGCAATATGCGATTCGCAAATACAAAGCTAAACGAGTTTCAATCGACTCAATAACAGCAGTATTTCAGCAGTATGAAGCGATGGGAGTAGTCCGGCGCGAGATTTTTCGCCTAGTAGCCCGTCTAAAACTACTCAATGTCACCACTATTATTACAACTGAACGTAGCGAAGAATATGGCCCCGTTGCCTCTTTTGGAGTGGAAGAATTTGTTTCTGATAATGTAGTAATTGTTCGCAACGCTTTAGAAGGAGAACGCCGCCGTCGCACAAGTGAAATTCTCAAGTTGCGCGGCACAACTCACATGAAAGGCGAGTATCCCTTCACGATTACTAATGAAGGGGTTAACATCTTCCCACTGGGAGCAATGCGCTTGACTCAACGATCTTCTAATGTCAGGGTATCTTCTGGTGTGAAAATCTTAGATGAAATGTGCGGTGGTGGTTTCTTTAAAGATTCGATTATTTTGGCAACAGGAGCCACCGGGACTGGTAAAACCCTGTTAGTAAGTAAGTTTATTCAAGATGGCTGCCTGAATGGAGAACAGGCAATATTATTTGCTTACGAAGAATCACGCGCGCAACTATCTCGTAATGCTTCCTCTTGGGGAATTGATTTTGAAGAATTAGAAGATCAAGGTTTACTGAAAATAATTTGTACTTATCCCGAATCAACTGGTTTAGAAGACCATTTACAAATTATAAAATCAGAAATTGCTATCTTCAAACCAGCCCGCATCGCCATTGACTCCCTATCAGCATTAGCTAGAGGAGTCAGCAATAATGCATTTAGGCAGTTTGTAATTGGTGTGACGGGTTATGCTAAACAAGAAGAAATTACTGGTTTCTTTACTAACACAACTGACCAATTTCTGGGAGCGCATTCAATTACTGATTCTCATATCTCCACGATTACCGATACAATTCTGATGCTACAGTACGTAGAAATTCGTGGAGAAATGTCGCGGGCAATTAACGTGTTCAAAATGAGAGGCTCTTGGCATGATAAGGGCATTCGTGAGTATAATATCACTGCGGATGGCCCCGATATTAAAGATTCTTTCCGAAACTACGAACGGATTATTAGCGGTGCTCCTACTCGGGTTAGTATCGATGAAAAGGCGGAACTTTCTCGCATTGTTAGACGTTTTGAAGACAAACAGAGTTCCGAACCCTAAATTTAGTATCGTAGTATATTCTCTCCTAAATTTAGTATCGTGCTATATTCTGTGGTGAAGAAAGGTTTTCTGCCGCTAGATTGATTTTCGTGTGAGGGATGCGGTGAAAGGACAGCAATTATTCCATAGCTTATTGCCTGGTGTGACAGCAGCGGTTTTAACAACTGGGCCTGCTTGGGCTGGGACTGTAAAACTAACTGGGGTACAAGTGGCGTCTTCTCCTAGTGTTTTGACTTCTACTTATGGTCAAGACTTAGTTGGGGGCATTGTGAATACGCAACTGCATAATGGTGCAAATGTTAGTGTTCCAACCCTAGTACCTGCTTTCGGTTTCACTAAACTTAGTATGAAGCCTTTAAGTAATAACAGTATTCCAGCGTTTCCGGCTGAAAATACTGTTGTGCCAATAAAACAAGTACTTAAGAAAGATAAAGGTAGATTTTTCAGTTTGACACCTACCTCTAATGCTTCCCAACAGCTTGGTGTCAGCCGTTCTGCTCAAAATAACCAAAAAAACAGTAATTCAAGCGCTGATGGGCAGGAATCAAAGAGCGTAGTAGTTCCGAACTACACTTCAAAACCCTTTTCTGTCCAAAAAGAAATTTTGTCCCTGTCTTCTGCACAGCAGCCAGTGGTTCAAAAGATAAATACTGTTACTCAGTCGCAGCCATTTTTACAATCTTCAGCTACAGGTGTGGGATCGGCAAAACTGTTGTCAGCCCAAAGATGTCCACAGGAATTGGGGAAAAGCAAAACTGATTCCTCATCTGTGCTACTGATTTCAAGTACCTGCTCACAACAAAATGCTGCTGGGAGCATTGCTCAGAGTAATCCTCCGATTCCGACAGATTCGACGCCAACTCCCACTCTTCCAGGAACCGTAACTCCTGTACCAGGGGGTTCAGCGCAACCGATTACAGTACCGGAAACCGTAATTCCGACGCTTGGGGGTTCGGTGCAACCTTCCACAGTGCCGAGAACCATAACTCCTGCGCCGTCAGGTTCAGTGCAAATTCCACAGAACCTGATTCCTAGCTCAAATCCCCTGCAATTTCCTACCAAACCAGAGGAAGTGACACTTCAGGGAAATCAGCCGATTACTTTGGCACAGGCTTTGGAGCTAGCACGGCGGAATAATCGCGATTTACAGGTGTCTCTATTAGAGCTAGAACGCAATCAAGCGGCTCTACGAGAGGCGCAAGCTGCTTTGTTACCCACTCTGGGAATTAGCACGGATCTGACTCGCAGTCAGTCTGCTAGTAGTCAGCTGACAGACGAATTAAGCGCGCGAAATGGCTTTCCTTCTAACCAAGATAAACCCAGTACAGGTTTTTCTGGTCAAGCACAACTTTCATATAATATTTATACTTCTGGGAGAGTGCAAGCTAGTGTCAGAGCGGCTGAAGAACAGCTACGTTACTATGAGTTGGCTGTAGAAACTCAGTCTGAGACAATCCGTCTGAATGTTGCTACTGACTACTACAATTTGCAACAAGCGGATGAACAAGTACGCATTAGCCAGTCGGCTGTAGTGAACTCTCAGGCTAGTTTGCGTGATGCAGAAGCTTTAGAGCGAGCTGGGGTTGGTACGCGGTTTGATGTGTTGCGATCGCAAGTGACTTTAGCAAATGCCCAACAAAATTTGACTAATGCTAGATCGCAGCAGGCAATAGCCCGTCGTCAATTAGCAACTCGGATAAGTTTGCCACAGACGGTAAATATCAGTGCAGCCGATCCTGTACAATTAGCTGGTCTTTGGAACCCAACGCTAGAACAAAGTATTGTGCTAGCTTATCAAAATCGTCCAGAATTGCAACAGCAGCTAGCACAACGCAATACTTATGAGCAACAGCGTAAGCAGGCCCTTGCGGAACTGGGGCCTCAAGTTAGTTTGGTCGCTAGCTACAACCTGCTAGATCAGTTCAATGATAATGTCAGTGCTACTGATGGTTATTCATTCGGAGTTCAGGCAACCCTAAATTTGTTTGATGGAGGAGCAGCAAAAGCAAGGGCAGCTCAGTCCAGAGCTAGTATTGCGATCGCAGAAACTCAATTTGCCGAACAGCGCAACCAAATTCGCTTTCAGGTAGAACAAGCCTATTCTACCCAGCAATCTAGATTAGAGAATGTTCAAACCGCTAATACCGCTTTAGAACAAGCTAGAGAAGCTCTACGTTTAGCGCGTTTGCGATTCCAAGCTGGTGTAGGCACTCAAACTGATGTTATTAACTCTGAAAACGACCTCACACAAGCTGAAGGTAATCGAGTTACAGCAATTTTGGATTACAACCGTGCTTTAGCTCAGTTACAACGGTCTGTTACCCTCAGAGCGCTACGCTAATTAGCCGAAACTCAACCGTCAATACTTTTGACTGCTGTTGTTTGTAATACACTTTGCACCTCCCTTCAGGGGATCAGCCAGTCCAGTAATATTTTTGATTAAAAGTTCCAAGAAGCCTCTTATTTCTGTGTAATTACTGAAATATGAGGTTTTTTGGTAATAAAAGCTATATTGAAACAAGTCTTGGCACTAATTGTATAAATTGAAGACAGTTCCGTGGGCTTAGAAGTAGAGAGGTTGCATTACAACGTCTGTTATTAGGTCATTAGTGGTACAAATGATCTTATCTAAACCGTATTGGGGTAAAAGCAGCTTATCTTCAGGTAAAGTGTCGCCACCGGAAACTGTCTGAGTCAACACAGCGCTTCTACCGTGTATGGTTCTAGGGAAGATTATTATATGTCAATTTACGATGTGCTTCGTACAGTCTCGTCGTTCCACGATTCCACGGGCAAACAGTTAAAAATCGGCGGTTATCGGCCAGATCCTATTGATCGAAGAGATAAAAAATACGGTGTTGGTCGTTATCAAACACAACAGTTACCGCCAATGGTCGATTTACGTCCCTACATGACAGAAGTCGAACAGCAGGGAGAATTGAACAGTTATACAGCGAATGCAATGGCGGGAGCTTACGAGTATCTGGCAATGCGTCAATTTGGCTCTGCAGAGTGTGTGAGTCGCTTGTTTATTTATTACAATGCCAGATTGTCTGATGGAGTAATCAATATGCTTAGGTTAAGGCTAAAATTTCTCAAAGGCAATTTTTTAAATTTACACTTTTATGTCTAAATAATAATACTAAAGCCACTATCGACTTATTCATTAGTCTAAAGCCATTGGCTGTGCGTCTAGTTTTTGGATCAAAATTGGACTAACATAACTGAGTGTCCGGTCGCTCGCCTTGTCAAAGACTCATGACTAAAGTAACATCTCAAGAAATTGCACAGTTTCGCTCTCAATTGGCAGAAGATCCCAGCGACATGGAAGCGCTGGATTTGATTGAAGACTGTGATGGAGATTTAGAAGATGCGGCGATGACGCTAGCTATCCGGGCAGGACAACAACCAGAAAGAGCAAATTCCGAGTGGTTAGATGCCTTAGCTAGAAAATGGCGTGTGGTGATTTGCGAACAAGAATATCGGGAAGATTTGCTTAATACTTCACCTCAAAAGATGATGGAACATCTAAAAGCAATGCCGACGTTTCCTAAAATTTTGGCAACACCAGTTTTGATTTATGTCCTCAAGCAAGGCGTGAACAATTTTTGTGAGCCACTAGATTCGCTAAAGTGATCGGATGTACATTTAACTTGTGCTAACTTACTTGTGCGATGCCTGCGGCGGGCTACGCCTACGCGGTTTGTAGTTGAGTTCAATACAGACCTAACAATAACAGCCCCTTAAGAGCGAGCGTTGGGGAGTAAGACTCCTAACTCCTAACTTTTAACTCCTACCCAATGCAAAATGATTCGACAAGGACTGATACGCTGTTAATTAAGGCAAAACTTTTATTAGACAAATTAGTACATCAATGAATTACCTTGTTGCCGTATTACCAGACCGCATTCAAGCCGAAGCTGCTTACTTAGCTTTAGAAGAACAAGGCATAAACAGTACTATCCTGGGGAAAGGATATAAAACAGCTGACGAGTTTGGCTTAATTGACCCGAAAGACCAAACCAAAAAGCAAGCACAACTGATGGCAACCTGGCTGATACCATTTGGCTTTTTTGCAGGTTTTACATTCAGCCTGATCACTGGTTTAGATACTTTTGCCTGGGCGGGTGAAATTGGCAATCACATCGTTGGCGGACTGCTGGGCGCTGCTAGTGGTGCTATGGGTGGTGTTTTGGTCGGTGGCGGAGTCGGTTTACTTGTAGGTAGTGGTGATGCTTTACCTTATCGCAACCGCTTAGACGCGGGTAAATACTTAGTTGCCGTTCAAGGTTCTGAAACTCTCACTCGGCAAGCAACCCGAATATTACGTCAGTTTGATCCAGAAAATATCCAAGGTTATGCTGACACAAATACTGTGTATTGAATGAATCAATGACTAACTCATAATTTTTAAGAATGTTGCCACGAGAAGAACTTTTAAAAGGTATTGAAAATCGAGATAGTGTAGCTCGTGTAATTGACCAAGCAGAGCAAGCCATCAAAACTTGGGAAGTGGTTTTGACTGATTTTCTATCTCCCCCAGAATTGGCAGAAATTCAACGGGTGTTTAACCGATTAACAGAAGTGCAATTGGCGGCGTGGGGCGGATATCCGCAAGCTGAACGCCAAAGAATAGCGATCGCTCGTTCCGAACTTCCCTTAGATCAATCTCAAGTCAGCCTTGTAACCGTGGAAATTGCTGGTAATTTTCTGTTTGATACCGCCTCTCACCGCGACTTTTTAGGCGCAATGTTGGGGACGGGTATTGTTCGTGAAAAGACGGGAGACATTATAGTTTTGGGAGAACGGGGAGCGCAGGCGATCGTCGTCCCAGAGTTGGTGGAATTTTTGTCAATGAGTCTTCAACAGGTGCGATCGGTTCCTGTGAAAACTCAGCAGATTGAGATAACTGAATTAAGGGTTAGGGAACCAAAGAAAAAAGAATTAACTACTGTGGAGGCTTCTTTGCGATTAGATGCGATCGCATCTGCTGGTTTTGGCATGTCCCGCAGCAAAATGGTTGATTTCATTGATGCTGGTGATGTCCGCGTCAATTGGAAGGAAGTTACGCAAGCTAGTTCTCAACTCAAATCAGGCGACTTAATCGCTATTCGCTCTAAAGGACGTTTAGAAGTTGGCGAAATCGCCGTTACAAAAAAAGACCGTTACCGAGTTCAACTAACAAGATATATCTAATAAGTGAGGAGTGAGGAGTGAAAAGTTAGGATTTTTAAATTCCCCGCTTTCTTTAACTCCTAACTCCTAACTCTTAAACATATACTTAGGCTTTAAAGTGTTTCGCTAACATATTCAACAGAAGTTTGCGTGGTACGAGTCGAGATAATTTGCTTCTAAGTTGAGTACTAGTATCAGAACTAATAACAGTTGGATAGCCTTTTTCCAAAGCCTCTAAAGATTCCCAAACCACTTTTTTGGAAGAATATACTTTTTCTGTACTACTTGCCAGCGTTGGAGGAAAATTAGCTTCTGCAAAAAAATTTGTTTCTATTGGCCCTGGACAAGTGACTAAAATACGCACACCATATTGATGATTTTCTGCCCATAGCGCTTCACTAAAGCTAAGAATAAAAGCTTTACTAGCAGCATAAACAGAGAGGTATGGTATCGGTTGAAATGCCGTAATAGAGGATACGTTAATAATACTTCCAGAACGACGTTGCCGCATCAAGGGGAGAAACTTATGGGTTAAATCTACCAATGCCAAAATGTTTAATTGTACAATTTTGACTTGTCTTTCTCCATCCCCTTCAGCAAAGTCGCCATAGTAACCAAAACCAGCATTGTTGATTAATAAGTCAATGGTTAATCCCTTTTTTTTAGTAGCATCAAATACAGCAGCAGCTGCATTTGATTCTGTGAGGTCTTTGACTATAACCTCTACTTGAATTTTGTGTTGTTCTTCTAGTTGTTTAGCTAATTGGCTTAGTTTCTCTTCGGAACGAGCAACGAGTACAAGATTTGTCTTGCGTGCAGCTAGTTCCTCGGCAAAAGCTTTACCAATACCACTAGAAGCACCAGTAATTAAAGCAGTAGGCATTCTACATATTCATATAGTTTTTAACCAGCATTAAAATTTTAGCTATGCTGGCTATAAGTTTTAACTACCCAAAGTGATATACCCAAAAGGGTAAAAGCAGCACTTAGTAGTGAAGTTTGACTAGAGGAAGCCTCCATTCAAACTTCTCCTCCTCTAAGATTTAACTTTCGCAAGCGGTGTAAGCTCTCCAAGTACACCGATATGGGAGATTCTTAAATCTTCTTCATCTGTATATTGAATAGAGGAGTCGATTTTTTCTGGTAATTCTCTGTCATTGCATGACCACTCAAATAAAAATTTAGAGTCCAAATTCTTGAGGTTAGAAAATATCTGCTGCCATTGGCTTCGTCGAATTCGATTTCCCCACCTTGATTGTAATTCTCTCGAGTAGGCTTCTTCTTGATAAATAAAGAAATCAAATGGTTTTTCATTTGAATTCTTGTGATCCACTAAATGAATAAGATGAAACATAAAGCCATCTTCAGAAAGGCTACTTACAAGATTTTCTAATAGTGGGACAACATCTTTAACTGGCACATGCTCTAACACAGATTTTGAAAAGATGAAATCTAATTTTTCCTCACTAGGCATTTTTTGAGACAAATCAATTGGAGCACTATATTCTATACCTAAGTCTTGTAAGACTTCTACGGACAAATTTTTTAATGAAAGCAGTTTATTTAAACGGAAGCGGATAATGTCACGATCTTCAAATGTACATAGACTATCTAAGATACTCCAACTTACAGACTTAGATACGGCTTTGAAAATATTTTCGGGTTGTAATAACGGGTCAACATCCGTTGCATAAACCTTTTTTGCTCCTAGAAGATAAAATACTAACGAATGAGTAAGTAACCATCCACTTCCAATTTCAAGACAAATTTTATCACGCAATACATATTTTTCTTTACCAGCCTGAAGCAGATAGATAGCAATTTCATTGGCACAAATATCAAGCCTTTTACCTGCAACAGCTAGCTTACTAGAATGCATCTTATTGTATAAACTTTGATATACTTCAGATGATCTAATAGTCGATTTTATTCGTTCATCAAGGAGACTCTTTACTAGATTTTTCATTTTGCACACCTCTCTTGGTTGACTTATCGCAAATTGAACACAACAGTATTAACTGTACCACTCTATAACAAAACTGGATGCATTTTGTCATTTCTTATACAGCTACGTTAAAGAGCATATTTTAGTGTAGAGGTACAGAGTAATCGAGCCTCAAGGGTTTCCCTACTTTGGCTAATTGGCGTGGACGACTGACTTCTAGCGTTTACGAGTCCGGGAAGGTCTGGCTTTGTCTTCCGTATCGCTAGTTACGTGCAGCCTCTACGTTAGCAGAAGGGTACATAATTTTATAAGACAGTCTTTAGATAACTCTACATAATAATTGATCTTAATTAGGACTTACACACAGTACAAATTAGCCATAATATAGATTACGGTTTTTGATCGTTTCAGGCGCTTCGCATAACGCCGATTTATTCCCATATTTGCGACGCCGAATAACCCGTCGTAGACATCGGTGAATCCTAAACACGGCTGAAATAGCCGGCGTTGCCTGTAATACTTATGTACGATGCGTAAGTCCTATTAATTATAAAAGATTTACTCCATAGGAGTTAAACTCATAACGCAAGCTATGGCAGAAGGTGAAACACAGATACGACTTACGCACTGTACACATTAACCATGATATGATTCTACTAAAATAGGTCGTTTCAGACTTTGATTAATTATTACTCTGATGGTAAATATATCCGCGTAGTAGGGGTAAAGCGCAATGCTTTACCCCTACTACAGATCAGGCTTTCCAATAATACATATTTGGCGTTTTATGTCAATGTGCAAATCCTAAAAGATTTACCATCTTGCCAATCTCAAAAAATAGTTGGTGGGAATTTTGGCTAAACCAGCCTAGCCATTGGAGCATTCTTTTTATGGAGTTCATTAAAGTATAATAATCGCTCGTTCGCGTCTTTTTTCTCAAGTACGATGTCCCAAATAAAGATTTTTCTTATGGCGATTCAAATCCATTTGGAATCCGTAATTACCATTTTTCAGACCAATAGATAATTTCTGAGGCGGAAGTATTAACAGCGACCCCGTAGCTATTGCCATGATTCCACTTGAAGCCAGGTCTACCTTTATCCTCTGTATTTAATACCAATATTTCATAACTAGCTGGAAAAGATTCTGTATGAGAGTCACTGGTGTAGAAAAAAGTTGTTGGCACACCATCAGGTTGATTTATGTGGTCGTTTGTGCTACCACCCCTATATTTGTGCTTTGCACTACTTCTGTATTGTGAAAGTAGTTTTTCTATCTTGTTTGGCGGCTGTTTCAGCCTAATTTGAAAAAAACTAGTTCCTTGCGATTCGGGAGAGTAAGCAATGCGAACGTCTTTGGCATCAGTGGGAATTTCATTAGGAAAATGTTTTACTTGGCCATTATCAGACCATAGTTGATTATGAATTTCTTTGTAACGTGATGTATCAGTTATTATTTTAGGTTCCCTAGTACCGCTAAAACTTCTTCTGAGAAAAAAGCTTCCCCCGACAATACTAAAACTAGCAAGGGCTAATAGAAACTGCGATCGCTTCATCAAGTTGGCTGCGTCTAACTTTCATAGTCATATACCTAACTAATAAACTAAATTAGTACTATTGCGGATATCACATCAGAGATATTAACAGAAACTTTGTCTATACAAGGGAAATTCCGGGTAATTGTAAAATTACTATGAAGTTCGTTAATGATTACCTAGTCAAAAACCGCAGGTTATCGTCGTTGATATCAGTACTAGCTTTGTAGCTAACGAAATCAATTTCCCACTATCCATCTTTTTTTCAATTCTTCCTGATGCAGCAATAACTAAGGCGGATATATAAATAGTAGATGCACCTTAATTAAATCACAGCCCTTAACTTTTAGTTGGGGGCTTTTTTTATTGGTGATATTTTTTAATTTGAAATTAAAATAATTTTTTTACAAAGTTAAATATTCCCGGATATGGTAATCAATAAAGCGGATTAATAAATGGTAGATGCACCCTAATAAATTACAGCCTTCAGCCTAAAGCTGGGGGCTTTTTTATCGCTGATGTTTTTTAATTTAAGAATAAAGGGTTAATATTCCCGGATATGGCAATCAATAAAGCGGATTAATAAATGGTAGATGCACCCTAATAAATTACAGCCTTCAGCCTAAAGCTGGGGGCTTTTATTAGACCTATTGCAAAATTACTTTTATGTTATAATTAGGGGGTTGCAATTTTAAACCTGTTATACTTAACTCGTAATTGTAAATTGCCGCAAGTAAGTTACAACGCAGACCATAACGATGACGGCGATTGCGATATCTATCACCAAAAATCTTAAAATTTTTCAGGCGGCGATTTATGTGTTCAATACCGATTCTTGCCTTGGCTAAAAACCGATTATAATTCGACTAATCTCAATATATATTTTAGCTGGTTAATTGCGGAAATATTAGACTTAGAAATCCCACCCCCACAAGCCAGAACTAACCCGATAGTAGTGAAAAAGACGCGCTCAAAATTCAAGAGTAAAAAACGATCTCACAGAAACAATGGCACTCCACCACAACAACTATCTTTCATAATTTGTCACTGTTGCAGCTAATATAATGAATTTTTAACCCATCTACATAAAAGCAGAAATTTGACGCTTTAGATATATTTTAATCATTCGATTGACTCCTCTATTCTTCATGAGACGACCTATTCGTGTGAATGTGGTTTTATCCGGTCTTATTGTCGTAATTAACACGAGAACATAATCTTGTTTATTTTAGTCCCTATTTTTCCTTAACCGAGCAGTATTGGATTTTGACCTCTGGAACAGGGAATAAAGCTTGTCGCCCAGATGTAAGTCGTAGTAGGAGAGGACGCAAGAAATCTACTACTGCGCTTTCTGTTGGGCAGGAAGCCCACAGTGTACTGTCACGAAGCGTGTGGGTAGTTCACTTAGATATTAAAACATCAACTTGGTAATTTAGAGTCAAAACCCCCCGGATTTGGGGGTTTTTCCGTTAAAGCCAGCAGCGGGATTTGAACTCGCGACCTTCCGATTACAAGTCGGATGCACTACCACTGTGCTATGCTGGCAATTTTGTTGATTACTCTCTAGTAGCAACCACAATTTCTTATTGTACCATAATCAATTTATTTGTCTAGCTGTAATTGCTAAAAAATATCTCCCTCTTCAGAAATAAGGCTAGAAGACGAGAGATTTTGGCAAGATCGCTGCTTTTGTGTATCTAAGTAAGTGGGCGCAAATAATCATCACTAGCTTGTAGTTGCGCTAAAGCGCAAGACAGCGCAAGTAGGAGCCAAATACAGAGATTTTACTTTTCGTTACATAGTTTAGTTTTATCTTGCCTACCTATTTAGATGGTTGAGTTGGCATTGCAATTGTAGTGATTGCGATCGCTGATAAAGTTGATAAGGGACTTCCAATAAATAAATTCTTCAATCTTGTGGGGTGGGCATCTTGCCCGCCTTTGGCTATGGGCGGGCAAGATGCCCACCCCACACGAAGTAATTGAGTATTTTTTAAATTGTAAGTCCCTAAATTAATAAGCATGGCAAAAGCTAACTCAAATCCTGGGTTGGGCGCAAAAATATCTGGTACAGTTCTAAAACTGTATTTTCTTAGCACAGCTGAATAAAGGGACAGAAATATATAATTATTTTTTACAGATTACAAGCATGGCAGCATTGCTCGGACGAGATTTATTAAGTCTAGCGGACATCAGTCCTACAGAACTTCAAGAACTCCTGCAATTGGCAACTCAACTTAAATCACAACAACTAAAGTTGCAATGTAATAAAGTTTTGGGGTTGTTGTTCTCCAAAGCTTCTACTCGCACCCGGGTAAGTTTTACAGTGGCGATGTACCAACTGGGTGGACAGGTAATTGATCTTAACCCTAATGTGACTCAAGTTAGTCGCGGGGAACCTTTACAGGATACGGCGCGGGTATTAGATAGATATCTGGATATTTTGGCAATTCGCACTTTTGCACAGCAGGATTTGGAAACTTTTGCTCACTATGCCAAGATTCCGGTGATTAATGCCCTTACCGATGCAGAACATCCTTGTCAGGTGTTAGCTGATTTATTGACGGTTCAAGAACGGTTTGGCACCCTTGCTGGGTTAACTTTAACCTACGTGGGCGATGGAAATAATATGGCTAATTCTCTGATGTTGGGCTGTGCTTTGGTGGGGATGAATGTTACAATTGCCACCCCTAGCGGATATGAGCCAGATTCTAAGATTGTAGAACAAGCAAGAGCGATCGCTAATAACAAAACGGAAGTCCTCATCACTCACGATCCAGAATTAGCAGCCAAGGGTTCTAATGTACTTTACACTGATGTTTGGGCGAGTATGGGACAAGAGGCAGAAGCGGACAACCGAATGCCAATTTTCCAGCCTTACCAAATTTCGGATCAGCTATTAAGCCTTGCCGATCGAGAGGCAATTGTCTTACACTGCTTACCAGCCCATCGTGGTGAAGAAATTACCGAAGCTGTTATTGAAGGTTCTCAATCACGAGTTTGGGAACAGGCAGAAAATCGCCTACACGCTCAAAAAGCTTTGCTTGCTAGTATCTTAGGGGCAAAATGAAAAGAGTTAGGAGTTTGGAGTTAGGAGTTTGGAGTTAGGAGTTAGGAGTTAGGAGTTAGGAGTTAGGAGACGCGATTAATTGCATCTGTACAGGAGTCAAAATAGCGAGTGTGCGATTGGCTCCTGACTACTTGCTGGTAAAAAATCCAAAATAAAAGGGTAAAAGAAAAAAGAATATTCTTACTTTTACCTTTCATATTTTTACTTTTCTCTTGTTATGGGGAGTTTTTTGTAGTACTAATGTTCTAGAGACATTTATAATTACTTCCCGCTTTCTTTATGGAACGTCTAACAGAAGCTCAACAAGAACTTTACGAATGGTTGACAGAATACATCCGATCGCACCAACATTCTCCTTCAATTCGGCAAATGATGCAAGCGATGAATCTGAAGTCACCAGCACCAATTCAAAGCCGTTTAGAACATTTACGCACTAAGGGATATATAGAATGGACTGAAGGCCAAGCGCGAACGATTCGGGTTTTGCGTACTGTGAAGCAAGGTGTACCAATTTTGGGGACGATCGCAGCTGGTGGTTTAATAGAACCATTTACTGATGCTGTAGATCATTTAGACTTTTCTAATTTCGAGTTACCTCCCCAAACTTATGCTTTGCGGGTAGCTGGCGATAGCATGATTGACGATTTAATTGCTGATGGCGATGTGGTATTTTTGCGTCCAGTGGCGGAACCTAATCATTTGAAAAATGGTACCATCGTCGCCGCCAGAGTAGATGGGTTTGGTACTACATTAAAACGTTTTTATCGCCAAGGCGATCGCGTTACCCTCAAACCAGCAAATCCTAAGTACAATCCCATTGAAGTCAGTGCTATGCAAATACAGGTGCAGGGTTCACTCATTGGTGTTTGGCGGGGTTACAACTGAATTTGGGCATTTGCCCAATGCTCAATGCCCATTTTTAACTGCTGTCCGTGGGTTTAAGCCCCCCGGCTCTAAAACCGGCAAGTTTTGTATTGGGGTTAAATCCCCATTACAAAACTTAATTACGAATTACGAATTACGAATTACGAATTACGAATTACGAATTATTTAATATGTACCTGACGAAAAATCCAGTGCAGCAACTGTCCACTTTCCGATTGAAATTACCAATTGCAAGGGAAATTTTGGGGAGTTATCACACGCAACCATTACCAGGATGCCCAAGAATGCCTCCATCTCTGCAATTGCGGCAATATCAGCAAAAAGCGATCGCTAGCTGGTTTACTAACAATGGTAGAGGGACGCTGAAAATGGCTACTGGTAGTGGTAAAACTATTACTGCATTAGCGATCGCTTGTGAATTATATCAGCAAATTAATTTACAAGTATTGGTGGTGGTGTGTCCCTACCGCCATCTTGTCACCCAATGGGCGCGAGAATGCGAAAAATTTAATTTGCAACCGATTTTAGCTTTTGAGAATCTACGCACTTGGCAAAGTCAACTTTCTACCCAAATTTATAATCTGCGTTCTGGTTCTCAACGGTTTGTGACTGTGATTACTACGAACTCTACTTTAATTGGAGATGGGTTTCAATCTCAACTCAAATATTTTCCCGCTAAAACTTTAATTATTGGAGATGAGGCGCATAATTTAGGCGCACCCAAGTTAGAAGAAAGTTTACCGCGCAATGTTGGATTGAGACTGGCTTTATCTGCCACGCCGGAGAGGTATTTTGATGATTTTGGGACGCAATCTCTATTTGATTATTTTGGCCCAGTTCTCCAACCAGAGTTTACATTAAGGGATGCGATCGCTCAAGGGGCTTTGGTACATTATCTCTATTATCCGGTATTGGTGGAGTTAACTGAAGCCGAAAGCATTGCCTATTTAAAGTTGACTAAAAGAATTGGGCGATCGCTATTATATAGAGATAGAGAAAATGGCGTAAATTTTGAAGACAATGAAGATTTAAAACCGTTATTGATGCAAAGGGCAAGATTAATTGGTGCAGCCGAAAATAAATTAACTGCTTTGCGGGATTTAATGGCAACTCGCCACGAAACTACTCACACTCTTTTTTATTGCAGCGATGGTTCACAAGATGCCGGACAACGTTCATCTCTACGCCAACTTAAAGCTGTTGCTAAAATTTTGGGTGTGGATTTGGGGTATAAGGTAAGCACCTATACGGCTCACACAACTTTACAAGAAAGGGAAATATTACGCCATCAATTTGAAAGTGGAGAGTTGCAAGGTTTAGTCGCAATTCGTTGTTTAGATGAAGGTGTCGATATTCCAGCAATTCAAACTGCTGTCATTTTATCAAGTTCTGGTAATCCCCGTCAATTTATCCAGCGACGGGGGCGAGTTTTACGTCCTCATCCGGGTAAGGAACGCGCCACTATATTTGACATGATTGTTTTACCACCAGATTTAGATCGAGAAACCATAGAAGTTGAGCGGAATTTGTTGAAAAAGGAATTACGCCGCTTTGTAGAGTTTGCTGATTTGGCTGATAACGCAGGTGTTGCAAGAATGAAGTTACTTGATTTACAAAAGCGGTATGGTTTATTAGATATTTGATGATTAAGGACTTCCAAATAAAAAATATCTCAAAACCAACACAAAAATCTTCTCTATTTCTCTTCTCTCTGTGTTCTCTGCGCCTCTGTGGTTCGTTAATTTGGATAATTTATTTCCTGCAAATCCCTTAACCAAAAGAATATTTGTATTTTTTTGTAAAAATTTTCGAGTTTTGAAAAAAGCGCCATTAAGTATGAAATAATATAATTATGAACTTGATCATAATGGGATGAAAGCTGCCTTAAAAATTTCATGACCATCCCATTATGATCTAGGTTGCTTAAAATTAATAATACCAGAAAACAATTAAATAATAAAGTGTTTTTTCAAAGAAAATTAGGATTTTAAAGATAAGGCAAATAATGGCTTTACCGAGGCAATTCTAGCACTAGAGAAAGTTAAAATATAGAAAAACTATATTTAAAAATCCCAGATGTCATCAGAGGCGAATATCGACGATGTGCAGGAGCCAATAACCAGCGCACCGCCGGAAGTCCGGCAAATTATTGAGCGGGTATGGAAGTTGGAAAAAGGCAGACTAGATAAAAAACTTAACAGCCATATAAACGATCATATCTTGGACATTATTAAGGAAGAGGTGCGATGAAGCTGACTTCAATTAAGCTTTGCAACTTTCGCTCCTTTTATGGTACGACACCAGAGATGATTATCGCTGGGGGAGATGCTCAGAATACGACAATTATTCATGGCAATAATGGCTCTGGTAAAACTAGCTTATTGAACGCCTTTACCTGGGTGTTGTATGATAAATTTAGTGCAGCGTTTGCATCGATAGAGCAGTTAGTAAATAAGCGAGCGATCGCCGAAACTCAAAAAGGTCAAGCTGTAGAATGTTGGGTAGAGATTGGCTGGGAACATGAAGGTAAACGCTATCGAGTTAAACGCGCCTGTCGGGGTTATAAAAACGAAGGAGATTTTGACGCTGGTAAAACTCAATTAACCATGTGGGTTGGTGGGGATGATGGGAAATGGAATATCCCAATTCAGCAACCAGACGATATAATTAATCAAATTTTACCGGCTACTTTACATCAATATTTTTTCTTTGACGGCGAACGAATTGAAGAAATAGTTCGTTCTGATAAAAAAGCTGAAATTGCCGAAGCCACAAAAATCTTCTTGGGTGTGGAAGTAATCAACCGTTCCATCAGACATTTAGGAGATGCTAAAAAAACTCTCGAAAATGACTTAAAAGCGATTGGTGATTCGGAAACGAAACAGTTATTACGACAGCAAGAAAAGATAGAACGAGAACGCGAACGCATTACCAAACGACAAACGGAAATTAAAGAAGAATTAGAATATCAACAAACTTTTAAAAAAGAGACAAGTAACCGTTTACGAGAATTGAGTGCTGCTAAGGAATTGCAAGAAAGATGGCAGAATTTAGAATCGCAGAAAACGGCGAATCAAGAAGAATATAAAAAAACCAAGGATGCGCTAAAAAAAGTTATTTCGGCGCGGGGTTATACCGTTTTACTCTCAGAAACTACATCCCAGTTTCGAGGAATTATCAATGATTTGAAGCAGCGAGGCGAGTTAACATCAGGAATTTCACGGGAATTTGTCAATGATTTACTCAATTCTCAACGCTGTATTTGTGGTGCAGAATTACACGAGGGTAATCATTCTCATACTCATGTGAGTACTTGGTTAAATAAAGCCGGTTCTTCGGCGGTGGAAGAAACTGCAATTCGCATGAGTACACAAGTAGATGAAATTGATAAACAAGCAATAGGATTTTGGGAAGAAGTTGATAGAGAACAAACTAGGATTAACCAGTTACGGCAAAGTATATCTCAAATTGAAGCCGATTTAGACAATATTCAAGAACGGTTGCGAAAAGATGCTAATGAAGAAATTAGCAGTTTGCAAAAACGGTTAGATGAAATTGAAAGTAAAATTGATGAATTAAATCGAGAACAGGGAGCAAATCAGCAACAAATTGCTCAATTGACAACTGAAATTGAAGGTTTGAATAAACAAATCGCCAAACAAAAGCTGAATGAAGATAAGCAAACTTTAGCACAGCGACGAATTAACGCTACTCAAGATGCAATTGAACGGTTAACGGAAGTTAGAAATCGTCAAGAACAACAATTTCGTCTGCAACTAGAAAAGCGAGTGCAAGAGATATTTACAGAGATTTCTGTGACTCCATATATTCCGAAAATTACTGATAAATATGAACTGATATTAGTAGAAAATACCACTGGTATAGAAGCACCAGTTGCAGCATCCACCGGGGAAAATCAAATTCTCAGTTTATCTTTTATAGCTAGCATCATTGATAAAGTACGAGAATGGAGTGAGAAGCGAAAAATGATGATGATTCCCGATAGTAGTACTTTCCCAATTGTCATGGATTCACCCTTTGGTAGTTTGGATGAGAATTCGCGGCGACACATTGCTAAGACAATTCCTAAATTGGCGAATCAGTTGATAGTTTTAGTTACTAAGACTCAGTGGCGGGGTGAAGTAGAAGCAGAAATGACAGAGAGAATTGGTAGAGAATATGTGCTTACATATTATTCATCTAAGCCGGATTGCGAACAAGATTATATTGAGTTGGGTAAAGAAAGATATCCTTTGGTGAAACAAAGTCCGAACGATTATGAATATACTGAAATTATCGCAGTTGAACGAAATGTTTAAAGGATAAATTTATGGTTGCGAGTCCAGACAGAAACTATATGTCCCCCCAGGAATATCTGGAATGGGAAGAAGGGCAAGAAATTAAATATGAATATATTGATGGTGAAGAGTTTTTAAGAAACGAACCGCAGAGGCGCAGAGGACACAGAGGGAAGAGAGGAGGGGGAGATTGAGATTATCTGTAACTAATTTAGAAGATGTTTTATGAGTATTAAAACTGAAGCGACTATTGAAGATTTGTACCAATTACCTGACAATTGTAAAGCAGAGATTGTCAATGGAAAATTGGTGCTGATGTCTCCAACTGGATTTTTACCAGGACGTGCTGGCGGTGAAATTTATGCGAGTCTACGGGATTATGAACGATTGACAAAAAGTGGTTATGCTTTACCTGATAATGTCGGTTTTATTGTCAATCTCCCTCATCGTCGTTCTTTAAGTCCTGATGCTGCATTTTATACTGGCAAACCTACAGGTGGGAAGTTCCTTAATGGTGCGCCTTTGTTTGCTGCTGAGGTGAGAAGTGAAAATGATTATGGTGATAAGGCTGAGAAAGATATGGCTAGCAAACGCCGTGATTATTTTGCGGCGGGGACTTTGGTAGTTTGGGATGTGGATGTACTCAAAGAGGAAGTTATCAGAGTATATCGCGCTAGTAATCCTGAAGAACCCCAAATTTATCGGCGTGGCGAGGTGGTTGAAGCTGAACCCGCGTTACCAGGATGGACTATGTTGGTGGATGATTTGTTTGTTTAGCGTTTGTTTAGCGATCGCTTCCCATTTAGTATTAAATAATACTTTAAAAATATTGAGATAAACATCACTTTTAGCTGTCGGTTAATATGGCAACACAGTATATATTAAAATAATGGCGGAAACTGGCAGAATCAGGGTTGCTAAAGATAAGGCTGAGTTGGTGAAAGGTTTAACATCTTCAGATGGTGGAACAGGGCCTTTTAATACTTTTGCTGATGTGATTGTGTTTGCAGCAGCTTTGGGTGCAAAGCATAAAAAACGTGTGCCTTTAGGGGAAATTTCCAAAAGGGAACCGTCACCAATCAGAATAGAATATTTTGCCTCAATGGGAAACGATATTTTAATAAAATTATTAGCAATTAATGAAACTAAAGATATAAAAACACTATCTCTTAATGAAGAAGAATATGAAAGACAACGCAATCATATATTTGAAGAATACGCTAACGGTGGACTGGAAATATTGCAAAATGAGTTGCGTGGGTCTGTAGATTACTCAGAGCGTATTTTATTATTTCTCAATTATGAGCGAACTAATATAGAGCAAGAAGATGAGGAATTTGATCTCACCAAATTCCTCTCTTGATTTTTAAGGGTTGCTTATAAGTGATGATTTATATCCATTCCAGTCGTATTTTTACTATCTTGACTGCATCTGTTACAGCATTTGCAGCAGTAGATAATTTATAAGGCTTATCTGGGTTTTTAGGTTTGGGATCTATTCTAACTACATTATCCTTCCAAACTTCGTTTTCCCTCGACCAATCTATTTGTGCTAATTGTAAAAGTTTTTCTTCATTAAAATAATTGTTTTCTGATTCGTGTATGTAGTGCAATAAACGCCCTAAAACTTCAAGCCCCACACTTACACCGAGAATACAGTCTTCTTTAAATGCAGTCACTTCATCTATTGTTAGTTCTTCAACACTTGTATCAGCAATATATTCAGTATTGCTACATTCGGAGAAAAATCGATTAAGACAAATAACTAAAGCATCAGATGCTTGATAAACATCATAATCTCGAAGTTGATTACTTGGATCGTTAGTAAAAACGCAACTTACAAACCTAGCTATAAAATTAGTTGTGTAAATCAGCTTTTGTTTAGTTGCAGGACTTGATTTAATCTTCTCTGTCTTACCGTGAAACATTGGTACTCGTTTTATTAATTCTTTAGTGATGCCAACTCGGCCAGAGAACTCACCAAATGATAATAACAATGATTTATCTAATTGCTTTGTTTGAGCCATATCTCTGAAATCTGCCTGACACTGTTGAAAATCACCCTCTAAAACTAGAGTAATTGCAAAATCATCATCACTGATTAAGTGGCTTTCAGTACTTTCTATCAATTCGTGAATTGCACGTTTACGATGTTGTCCATCAGTTATATCTAACTTTACTCCACGACGAATAACAACTAGACAAATGCCTCTACCCAGTTCAAGAATTGTTATGTCTTTTGGAGCTACGTTAGCAGTCAAAGTTCCTACAATCCAAGGTTTTTCTTTTCGGGAACGGTCAACAATATATTTTTGAATTTCATCAGCATGACCTTTAACCTCTGGGCGATTTTTACCAGAATCAGGATCATTGCCGGTGGATGGTTTGGCTTGGAGAAGACCAGAAAAGTCACTTGCAGGTACATTAATTTGTAGCATTGTCCGCTTTCCCTGCTGAAAAATCAGTCCTGGATAGCAGCGATCGCGATGATATTGTGAGAAAAATGGCTCAATAAAAGAACTAAACTGAGCTTTCATCTGAGGAGAAATGCTATTATTACCATCCTCAATTGGTTGAGACATATAAATACCTAATACATATTAGTAGATGTTAGCAAACATGATATGCAACCCTTGTAGACTCTAGCATCGGTAAAAACCACAGTGCAAAATACCTACTTAACCTTGCTAGTTCAAAATATGTGGAAGTCCTACCGCTTTCGGTTCAACAAACTCGCCATCAAAACTTATAGTTTTATCTTCCATAGTCCTAGCATCCGCCAAAGCCTTACGAAGTTCAGCACGTTCCATCTGTTCCTGAATTCCACCCAAGATGTAAACTAATAACTTCGTCGCTAAATCGCGTCCAGCAACCTGCACTCGCTTTTTATTTGGGTCATACAAAACCCCATACCAGAGAGATTGGGGATATTCCATACCACTAAAACCGCCTTGCTGGTCAAACTTCCGCAACTTCTTAAAAATATCTGCTAGGGAAAAACCTTTTTTAAAAACCAAAATTCCTAAAGCTTGCGCTAATGCAACTTGAGCAACCGGACGGAAAAGCATATTTCCTTCACCTCCATCCTTTTCAAAGCTGAAGCGCCGTAAAGTTGGTGTATCCTCGTGTTCTAAAATTTTATAACTGGAAAGACTAGCCAAATTATCAAATAGCTTGCTGAATTGCTCAATCCCCTGCTCAAGTTCTTCATCCTCTGGACGCATGGGAATTAGACCTTTCTCCAAGGGTTTCCAGTGGGGGAACTTTTGACCCAAATATCGCTCAGACATATCTTGTAGAGCTTGCAAAGTGGTTAAAACTGTAGAATTGGAGGCTACTGTTGCACTATTCCAATTAACACGGGGATTGCGTTCTTGTCGTTGTTCTAATAATGGATGTGTAACTGCAATTTTTCTAGCAACGATCGCAAAACCATCATCTTCATTCAACTGTGTTAGTTGCCCTTTAGTCAAGGGTGCAGCCATTAAGTTGACATGAACAAAAATCGATCTTACCCTCCGCCTCGCCTGGGTGCGAGTTTCCCCAGCCGCCACCGCACAGATGAACTCAATACCAATTTTTTCCTTGGGTAAATTTTGCAAGTGAGCAAGGTCTACTTGATACTTTTCTATCAAATCATTGACTGTAATAAAACTGTCATCAGCACCTTTATCTTTTTTATAACGCTGGAGTTTACGAGTTTTGATTAACTCCATCAACCCTTGAACCCCCATTAATCGATGTTGACCATCTAGTGCATAAATGGTTACATCATCCTCAGAAATATTTAGCAGACCTACCTTAGCGTCTTTATCGAGGGGTATAAAATCAGTCGTAGACTTCGTGGCGCGTCCTTCGCTATCCCACTCAGCAGCTTTAGGATTATCCACCCACGGCTGATTAATCACCACCAGCACCGGCGGAAACTTATGATTATCTCTAGCCGCCAAATACTGGACTAGCGGTGCTTGACGTGACCAATCAAGGGGACGTTGCTGAATTTCATCAATACTATCTGCGTCAATTTCGACATTATCAGTCTCAGGATTGTACTTTTTTTGAAACAGAGGTAAACCAGAAGCGAAGTGAACCCGACCCGCGAACCATTCCAAGGTAACAGAGCTAACATAAGCCTCAGTACCACCCATCTCGGTTTTTTGAACGAGAATCTGATCTTTTCTCCCTAAAAATTTCTCTAGAAGTAAAGCTAGTACCTCTTTTTCCTTGTTTTCCCGTTCCAGGTATTCTCTAGCGATGTCAGCAGTTGGGTCAGATGCACTATCTTTCATGTTAAATTTTAAAAACAGAATAGTATTATGTAGTTTAATTATCCAAAAAATTGGATATTAGTAGTAAAGTTTTTAAAAACTTTTCCAAAACCCAGGTCAGTGGGTTTTGGATGTGTAGCCGCGAATTATATTCGCCCTATTTTCCCAGATATTACGCCAGTGTTTCCAGAGATCAGGAGAAATGACTACAGCACAACAACCAGAAAATCAAGTTCAGCAAGGGAATACTGTAGCAGATTTAGTGGCAGATATCCAAGCTCTCACTACTGAAATTCAAGAATTGTATTGCTTAGATGAAATACCTTGGGTTGTGGGTTACTCAGGGGGAAAAGACAGCACCGCGATTTTGCAGCTTGTGTGGAATGCGATCGCAGCACTCCCACCTGAAAAGCAAACTAAAACAATCTACGTAATCACCACAGACACACTGGTAGAAAACCCTATCGTTGCTGCTTGGGTACGCAATTCTCTAAAACAGATGAAATCTGAAGCCCAAGCCCAAGGATTACCATTTGCACCCCATTTGCTACAGCCAGATTTTAAAGAGACATTTTGGGTAGGTTTGATTGGTAAAGGTTATCCAGCACCGCGAGGAAAATTTCGTTGGTGTACAGAACGCCTGAAAATTAATCCATCTAACCGCTTTATTCGTGATGTGATTCGAGCGAGTGGAGAAGCGATCGTTGTATTAGGGACTCGCAAAGCTGAAAGCACAAAACGTGCTAGCCGAATGAGAAAATTGGAAGCCCAACGGGTACGCGATCGCCTCAGTCCTAATATGAACTTGCCAAATTCTTTAGTTTATAGCCCTATTGAAGACTGGGAAAATGATGAAGTCTGGATTTATCTTATGCAGTGGGAAAACCCTTGGGGGTACAGCAATAAAGATTTATTCAGTATGTATCGAGGTGCTTCTGCTGATAATGAATGTCCTTTAGTTGTCGATACATCTACCCCTAGTTGTGGTAGCTCTCGTTTTGGTTGCTGGGTTTGCACGCTGGTTAGTCAAGATAAATCGCTGGCTGCGATGATTCAAAATGACGAAGAAAAAGAGTGGATGCAACCTTTACTTGATTTTCGTAAAGAATTGGATGCTGAAGAAACCCGTGATAAAAGAGATTTCCGACGTAGAAATGGTGGTGTCCAACTTTATGAACGTAACTTAGAAGATGGGATATCTATTGAACCTATCCCTGGCCCCTTTATTAAAGAAGCGCGGGAGGATTGGCTAAGAAAGTTGCTTACAGTTGAAAAAGAAATTCGTCAAACAGCGCCAGAAAATATGCGCGATATCACCCTAATTACTCTAGAAGAAATGAGCGAAATTCGCCGTATTTGGCTAGAAGAAAGACACGAATTTGATGATAGCTTACCCCGGATTTATCAAGAAGTGACTGGTGAAGAATTTCAAGATCCCCGTCCTGGTGCTGACTATAGCCTACTAGGTCGTGATGAATGGATAGTATTAGAAGAAATCTGTGAAGGTGATGCGATGCACTTGGAACTAATGGCGAAATTGTTAGACACAGAACGCCAGTATCGCAAAAAAACTCGTCGCGTGGGAATATACGATACCCTAGAAAAATGTTTTAATACGAGTTCCCGTTCGCCTGAAGATGCGATTAAAAATGCTCGTTTGAAGCGCGAATTAAGCGAAGCAGTTAGCCAAGGTGATGTTGCAAAAGTCAAGCAGATGACTTTGGGTGATGTTGCAGCAATCAATGAAGTAGATGAAGGTAAAATGGATGAACAGGTAAGTTGGGCAAGTATGAAATTTAAAAAGGAAAATTTAGAAGAATAGAAGACGGTAGTCAACAAACTACTTAAAGAACGCCTGACAGAGTTTGGTTATCTTAAAACAAGTGAGGTTCTATGATTCAAGCCATGCACAAATTAGTAACTTTTGAAGATTTTGCAGCTTGGCGGCCTGAAGGTGGAAGATACGAATTACATGATGGCGTAATTGTTGAAATGGCTCAACCAGTGGGAGATCATGAGGATGTTGTTGGTTTTTTTGCACTAGAAATATCTTCTGATATCAAGCGTCTAAATTTCCCTTATTACATTCCCAAAACTGTATTAGTCAAACCACTTGAAGGTGAATCAGCTTATTCACCAGACATATTAATAATCAATCGACAAAATCTAGTGAATGAGCCTTTATGGAAAAAACAATCAACTGTATCTCAAGCTGCATCTATTCCATTGGTTATTGAAGTTGTTAGTACTAATTGGCGGGATGATTACTACAAAAAATTAGCTGATTATGAAGCTATAGGTATTCCTGAATATTGGATTATAGATTACGCGGCTTATGGGGCTAGGAAGTTTATTGGCAATCCTAAACTGCCTACTATATCGATTTATCAATTAATTGATGGCGAGTACCAAGTTACTCAATTTAAAGGCGATACCCATATTGTCTCACCTACGTTCCCAGAATTGAATTTAACCGCCGAAGAAATTTTTCAAGCTGGAGGTGTGCAAATCTAGCTACGCTTACCAAGACAGATGGAATGGCATTTCTTAACAGCGATCGCTGTCGAACTCATGTTAATCTTAGGATGTTTTAAAAGTCGTGATTGATGTATCAAATATTTTTACCCCACCCTAACCCTCCCCTTATAAAGGGGAGGGAACTTGATTTTATTGTTTCCTCCCTTTATAAGGGGAGGGAACTTGATTTTATTGTTTCCCCCCTTTATAAGGGGAGGGAACTTGATTTTATTGTTTCCCCCCTTTATAAGGGGGGATTAAGGGGGGTAAAAAATCACACCGTATAACTTTTCAAGCACAATCTTAAAAATTAATGATATTTCTTGAACTCGTATTACAAAACTTTGGCCCCTACAGTGGGAAACAGGTAATCAATCTTAACCCAAAAATTGATGAGGAAAACTCACACCCAATTATCCTCTTAGGTGGGATGAATGGCGGCGGAAAAACTACCCTCATGGATGCCATTCGTCTCGCCCTTTACGGCCCCCGCGCCCAATGTTCTACCCGTGGTAATTTAAGTTATAGCGATTTTCTCAACCAATGTGTTAATAGCAAAACAAATCCAGTTGTAGACACCCGAATTGAATTACTTTTTGAACATATTGAAAACGATAAACCAATAAAATACCGTGTTGTCCGTAGTTGGACGAAAAACCCTAAAGACGGTAAAGATACATTAGGTATTTTAAGTGACAGTGATACATGGCCTGATGCTTTAGTTAATATCTGGGATGAATATATTGAAAATCTCCTACCTTTAGGTATTTCTAATTTATTTCTATTTGATGGTGAACAAGTTAAAGAACTTGCAGAACAGGAAACACCGCCACCAGTTGTAGTAGATGCAATTCGCGGACTTTTAGGTTTAGAATTAGCAGACCGTTTAGCGGTTGATTTAGATATCCTAGTTAACCGGAAACTTAAAGAAGTTGGTAATAGTAAGGATTTAGCAAACCTAGAAGAGATTGAAACTAGGTTAACCCAACAGCAAGAAGATTATCAAACAACAGCAGAAAAGTTAGAAATTCTCAAAAATCAGGTAGAAGATTTAGAACAAAAGCAGCAAGAAGCCTTTGATAAATTTATTTCTGAAGGTGGTAAAATTGCATCTGAACGCAATCACCTAGAACTACAACAAGGTACGAAAACTGCGGAAATTGAACAAGTACGTCAGTCAATGTGTGAATTAGCGGCTGATGTTTTACCTCTAGCATTAATTCCCAATTTGCTGAATCAGGTGCAAGCACAGGGAGAAAAAGAATTTCGCCATCAACAGGTACAATTATCTAAAGATTTGTTAATTGAACGAGATCAGCGCTTACTCGCTTGGCTAAATCAAGGGGAAATTTTGCCGATGGAAGTTGAAAAAATTAAATCTTTTCTAGTGGAAGATGTAGATAATTTATATGCAAAGACTATTCAGGTAGAAGCACCTTGGTTATTAGCCGATGATGAAACTTTAAGTCAGCTAGATAATCTTATATATCATTTACAAAATTCTCAACTTTCTGCAAAGGAGAAATTAGCTATTCTCCAAAATAAAGAAGAAGAAATTCATACTCTAGAAAGACAAGTGCAAACAGCAGCAGCACCAGAAGATTATACAAAGCTGCGTCAAGCATTAGAAACTGCACAAAATCAAGTTGTGGAAGCTAAAGCTAATTACGAAACAATCCGCCGCCGTTTAGCTGAATTAGAAACTATTATAACTAAATCAAAAAAAGAATTAAGTGATTATACTGTAGAAAATATTAAACATAAAAATAGCGAACATATTATCAACTCTGCCGCGAAAGTTCAAAACACCCTCAAGATTTTTCGGGAAAAGTTAACTCTGCGAAAACTCAATAAATTAGAGGAAGAAGTTAAAAATTGCTTTCTTTATCTTCTCCATAAATCAGACTTAGTTCATCGAATAACCATTGATACTAAAACTTTCAGCCTTTTGCTTTACGATTTAAATGGTAAACCTGTCCCTAAACATCGCCTCTCGGCTGGCGAAAAACAACTACTTGCGATCGCATTCCTCTGGGGTTTAGCCAAAGTCTCTGGACATAGACTACCAGTAGCAATAGATACACCATTAGGTAGGCTCGATTCCTCTCACCGCAGCAACTTAGTGGAACGTTACTTTCCATCAGCCAGCCATCAAGTCATTTTGTTATCTACGGATACTGAGATTGGCAAGAAGGAAGTTGAAACACTGCGAGAAAATGAAGCGATCGCCCGCGAATATCTCCTCAAATACGACTCCGCTACCCGCCAAACTACAGTGATAGAAAATCAATATTTCTGGTAGTTGCGATTTATTTCAGCCTTGAATTTACAATATATCTAACGATTTTTGGAAAGTAGATAAGCAATTATGAACTCACCACATCTACTTAAAATAGAGCGTGATATAAATAGTTTGTCATTGGTAGAACTAGAATGGCTATTGGAATACATTACAAAACAAGTGCAAGAAAAGAAGCAAGGAGCAAATAAATTTACTGATGTAAACTATATCAATCAACAACTAGCTGCAATGGCTAATGATTCAGATATTCAGGCAGAGATTGCTGCTATTAATCATGAATAGGGGTTAATGATTTTTATATCACTTTTTATAAAAACAATGGAATCGCCAATCGAAAGAATTAAACTCTCTCAAACAGCCAAAGACCAACTTACCAAACTCAAACGCAGCACCAAAATCGACCAATGGAATATTCTATGCCGTTGGGCGTTTTGTCGTTCTCTCGCAGAATCAACCACACCCTCCCCCGTCCCAATTCCCCAAGATAGCAACGTCGAAATGACTTGGCGCGTCTTTGGCGGCGAAATGTCCGATATACTCCTCCTCGCACTCAAGCAACGCTGTCACAATGACGGCTATCCCACCGACAAAGAAACCCTCGCTATCCAATTCCGCTTACATTTACATCGCGGTATTGGCTACCTAGCAGGCGATCCAAATATCAAGAAAATTGAAGATTTAATTGAACTAGCGGTCAAAAATTGACAAAATAATTCGTAACTAATACTCTGCAATTCGTAATTCTTAATTACGAATTACGAATTACGAATTACGAATTACGAATTAGTATCATGCCTGAAGCGCTAGAAATCGAGCGTCATAGAGCTGCGATCGCTCGCACTGAGATATCCCGTCCTGTACGATTGGCTATACAATGGGCAATCCTTAACCCAGACACCACCTTTTTTGATTACGGTTGCGGCTACGGTGGTGATGTCTGGCGAGTAGCAAACTTAGGTTACACCAGCGCAGGTTGGGACCCTTACTACTATCCCGATGTCCCCTGCACCCCCGCCGATGTGGTCAATTTGGGTTACATCCTCAATGTCATCGAAGATGCAGAGGAACGCCGTCAAAGTCTAATCCAAGCTTGGGAACTCACCGGGAAAGTTTTAATTGTGGCGGCTCAAATCCTAATTAACGCTCCCAGCAAAACCCAACTTGCTTACAATGATGGCATTGTGACGCGCCGCAATACTTTTCAGAAATATTATGAACAACAAGAACTCAAAACTTATATTGATGAAGTTCTAAATGTCGATGCAATACCGATCGCACTTGGCGTATACTTTGTTTTTCGAGATGAAGCTGAAAAAGAAAGTTACAAAGCTATCCGCTTCTTTTCTACCACCTCCACGCCGCGAGTCCGCATCCCCATTAAGCGGTTTGAAGATTATCAAGAACAACTCCAACCACTCATGGCTTTCTTTACCAAGCGCGGTAGACTCCCCGTAAAAGGTGAATTGGAAAATGAACCGGAATTAATCAGCGAATTTGGTAACTTCCGCCGCGCCTTTGGTGTAGTTTTGCAAGCTACTGATGAAACTGAATGGGATGCGATCGCTTATCGTCGTTCTTTGGATATCCAAGTTTACCTCGCCCTCACCCACTTCGATAAACGCCCCGCATGGCAAAAGTTAGCCCCTGAAATGCGTCACGATATCAAAGCCTTTTTCAGCAGCTACGAGGAAGCTTGTCAAGTAGCCGACCAAAAACTTTTCAGCTTGGGTAAACCTGGGGTGATAAAAACTGCTTGCGAAAAAAGCAAAATTGGTAAACATACACGTGGTGCCCTTTACGTGCATGTTTCAGCATTAGCAGCACTTGACCCCATACTGCGAATTTGTGAAGGTTGCGCTAGCCGCACCATTGGGCGTGTTGATGAAGCCACATTAATCAAATATCACACAGATAAACCACAAATATCTTATCTGTGTTACCCTGATTTCGACACTGACCCCCATCCAGCTTTAAAAGCGAGTATAACTATTGACTTAAAAACCCTCTTCGTGACTCATCGAGACTATGCAACTAGAGCAAATCCGCCGATTTTGCACCGGAAAGAAACATTTATTATTAGTAACTACCCTGGTTACGAACAATTTGCTCAACTCACCCAACAAGAAGAAAAATTAGGATTGCTCAAGGATAAAAGCGATATCGGTACGCGAGAAGGTTGGGAAAAATGCCTTGCTACACACGGGGTAGAAATCAAGGGGCATCAGGTTTATTTAATTCGTAATTCGTAATTCGTAATTCGTAATTATGTAATGCGCGTGGGGATTTAAACGCGATCGCATTACAATCAACCCATAGAGGATGGGGACTTGACTCTAATATTGACTTTTTACGGTATGTGGAAAACCTCTCTCTAAATCTCTCTCCTAAAAGGAGAGAGACTTTGAATTTTCCCCCTTCCCGCGTCGGGAAGGGGGTTAGGTTTTTCGTGGGTTTTTCCACATGGCGTGAAAAGTCAGGACTCTAAGTATTGGTTAAATCAAGAAAATCTTAGCAGATTTGTGTACTTACACGAAATTAGACAGCAGGTATGGCAAGATAACTGCAATTCAATTAAATAATAAGGAATCTGCAATACTGTGCAAGTAAATAAATCGCTGCTACGAATTTTTGGCAGCCCGAAGATGGGAGCTTTGTTATTTCTTGGCTTTTCGTCAGGGTTGCCGTTATATTTAACTAGTCAGACATTACAAGCATGGTTGACTAAAGAGGGAGTTAGCCTAGCGGCGATCGCTGCTTTTAGTTTAGTCAAGCTACCCTATTCTTTAAAATTTCTCTGGTCGCCTTTACTAGATAGATTTGTACCACCTTTTTTGGGGCGGCGTAGAGGTTGGCTGGTAATTATCCAAGTAGCCTTACTGTTAAGTATAGCTACAATGGCTCTAATGAAACCATCCCAAGGGTTACAACCTTTAATCATTGCTGCTGTAGCCGTTGCTTTTTTTAGCGCCAGTCAAGATATTTTAGTTGATGCCTACCGCACTGATGTAGTGGAAGCAGAAGAAAGAGGTGCTGGAGCATCTATTTACTTATTGGGTTATCGCATTGCCATTTTAGTAACTGGTTACGTCAGCCTATTTTTAGCAGATAGGATGCCTTGGCAAGCTGTTTACCTGTTGATGTCGCTGTTGATGGTCGTAGGCTTGATAACTTCTATTTTTGCACCAGAACCAGTCCTGCGCGATCGCCCGCCTCAAACTTTAGGAGCCGCAGTCAAATTACCCTTCATTGAATTTTTCCAACGTCAGGGCTGGCTACAAGGGCTTTTAATCCTGATATTCATTGTGATATACAAGTTGGGAGATTCTTTATTAAAGAATGTATCTACCCCATTTTTGTTAGATAAAGGTTTACATTTCACTCAAAGCGATATAGCATTTCCTGGGGCGCTGGGAATTTTCGCTACTATTATTGGCACCTTGGCAGCAGGAGCAATAATGACCAAAATTGGTGTTAATCGATCGCTTTGGATATTCGCCATATTGCAAGCTGTCGGCAACTTGGCTTTTTTTGCCTTAGCAGTAGTAGGTAAAAACTTCTATCTCATGTTAGCTGCCGTTAATATAGAACAATTCTGTGCTGGTCTAGAAACTGCTGCTTTTGTAGCATTTTTGATGAGTCTTTGTAACCAAAGCTTTTCAGCTACACAGTACGCCTTACTTTCGAGTTTGCAAGCTTTTAGTAGAGATATTGTCACTGCTCCCGCAGGTACATGGGCGCAGGCCACCGGCTGGTCTACATTCTTTCTACTGACAGCAATAGCAGCTTTGCCGGGATTACTATTATTGCCATTTTTTGCCCCTTGGAATCCCAAGCCAGTGGTAGTATTATCCAGACCAGGACTTGACGACGAAGAAGAGGATATATGGGGAATCAAGTAGTTATTGCTGTCGGCACATTTATTCTCTTACTGACTGGTTTATTACTTGGCTATGTTCTCTCGCAATTAGTTCTAGGATTTCTAGCATTTAACCTCCTAACTTTTTTCGGAACACTCAGCCTAATTTTAATTTTTGGTACACTTTATTACGTTTTATTTTGGCAGTTGCGGAGAGATCAGTCCCGACCATCAACTATAAATCAAGGGATACCAGGCCAAGCAGACGATGGTGTATCTGATAGCTATCTCAAAAACAGGCTAATCGCTAAATTATCCGGTGACACTGCGGCTGCCGAACGGTTAATTGAACAAGCAAAGGAGACTTATCCTGGGATGCCGGATAATTGGTATTGTGAGAGAGTCCTTGATGACTTAGAGCGCGATCGTCAATAGTAGGGGAGTGGGGGAGATGAGGGAGATGGGGGAGCAGGAGAAGAATAACAATGCCCCATTCCCCATCCCCCATTTCTATGCACAGAAAATTGCTAAAATAAATGAAGAATACTTCACAAATCTTCAGCTAGGTTCTCATAAAAGTTCCTAGCTTCTTGCAATTAAAATATGGCTATTTTTCGTCAATACATCGCCCCACTGCTTGCAGTATTAGTATTTTTATTTGCCCTAGTGGCAGTCAGCGCCCGGATCTTTTTACCGTCCGATATGGCAGCACCCGCGCCAATTGAAGAGGTGGGGGTAAGTTTTCAACCTAATCCAAGTGATTTACCACCAGCAGCACATAACCAAAGCTAGCTAAGTCAATAAACGTATTTAAGTGTCACAGCAACTACTACCTGGATATATTATTCGCCGTGGCTCGACTTTGGAGCGATCGCTATTGCTTAAATTCATGCAGCGAACCTACCAGGATCTCTTTCCCAATGAGAATTTTTCCCACCTAGATCAAACAGTTAAGCAATACTTTTCTAGCGATACCCCCTTGTGGTGGGTAGAAGAGGAGGGGGAGCAGGAGGAGATGAGGGAGATAAGAATAAGTAATCCCCTATGCCCTATAGCCTGCCTTTGGGTGGGTAATGCCATAGATCAAGTGCAGGGTAATCGTCATGCTCACATTTTTATCCTCTACGTTCTACCAGAACATCGGCGACGGGGTATTGGTACAGCCTTGATGCGATATGTGGAAAATTGGGCTATTCAAAGAGGCGATCGCCAGATTGGATTGCAAGTGTTTCAATCAAATAAACCCGCATTAAATCTTTACAATCAGTTAGGTTATCAAACCCAATCCCTGTGGATGGTAAAATTTCTGAGTGCAGAAAAATAAACTATAGGATAGCGGTAACATACTTAAGCGTCTGAGTTATGGCGTTTCTCGTTTGGATAAAACTCAACGAGGAAAAAGAAAAGTGTATAATTACGCAACTAATACTTATAAAGCTTTAACTTATTGGCGCGGGGGATTATGTGTTAATCCCGAAAAGGGATTGAAATCAAATTATGTATGACGAAGACGATCTAAGCCTACTCGATATTGAGGAGGAGCTAGAAAGCCCCCTAGATAAAATAGAGCCGCTAACTGCCGAATCAGTGGTGGCAAAGCCAGATCCAGAAGTGATGCTAGCCCTGCTGGAAAATCCCCAGGCCCAGCAAAGAATGTTAGCGGCGCGTGCTTTTTGTGATATAGAAGATGCGCGTGCTACCCCCCATCTGATTCGCCTATTAAGTGATACCTGTCCCTTAGTGCGGGTGAGTGCAGCTTATGGACTTGGACGCAATCCTAGTTCAGAGGCAGTGAGTCCGTTAATTGCTCAACTAAACAGTGATTGGAATGGCTATGTGCGTAAAGGCGTTGTCTGGGCTTTAGGAAACTGTCGCGATCGCCGTTCTTTACCACCCCTAGCAGATGCCCTCAGAACTGACATTTCCGCAGTGCGTTTGTGGGCTGCTAGCGCCTTAGCACAAATGGCAGAAGTGAGTTATGAAGCAGTTATAGGGGCAATACCGCCATTAATTGAAGCCTTAGTCAAAGATCCCGTAGCAGCAGTACGCAGTAACAGTGCTTGGGCAATTGGTCAACTGTGCCGCGAACTCCCTTCTAATGTAGTTTATGCCACAGCGATCGATTCTCTAATTCAAGCCTTTGCTGAAGACCAAGATTTAGGAGTCCGGGAAGACGCCAAAGCCTCACTGTTAGGAGTGGGTGATCCGCGTGGCTTGCAGCTGATTGAAACCTTAGAGCAAGAAGGGTGGTTTTGATTTATTTGGGCGATTCAATTTTGGATTTTAGACTTCGACTACGCTCAATCGAAGTCCAAAATCCAAAATCTAAAATTCTTCCTCCCCTCATCCCTAGACCTTACTGAGCTTCAGTTACAGCTTTGACCAAATTTAAGTCATAAGGACGCTCAGTATCATCCTCACCTAAATATTCACCATTTTGAATTTCCAAAATAACTAGCGGAATATGCCCAGGATTTTCTACTTTATGTAATGTTGCTGCGGGAACATAAGTTGATTCGTTTCGATTCAGTAATATTTCCGCATCGCCACAAGTTACCTTGGCTACACCTGAGACTACAACCCAATGTTCATTGCGATGATAATGGATTTGTGGTTTAATTCCGTGCCTGGGCTTAATTTCAACACGACTAATTCTATAGGTTTCTCCTTCCTCGATCACCTCTACTTCACCCCAGTATCGTGTACCTGAATGTGGAGATAATTCGTTGATATTTGACTGAGTATTATTTTCATTGGGAGTCATAATGAATTTCTCAACTAGATGAATATTAGTATTTTTAAGTAATTTACCTTAAATAGGATAAACCTGCGTAGGCAGATGCAGGCACAACATTTCTATTGATGACAACTGCTCTAACTTTACTCTAGGCAACAGATCCTATCCGTGAATTTTTAAATGTTTGAATACACCAATTGCTTAACCCCCCGTAAGTAGCTAGGCAAGATAAAACCAAACTATGTAACGAAAAGTAAAATCTCTGTATTTGGCTCGTAGTTGCGCCCTCTTGCGCTTTAGGGCAACTACGAGCCGGTGATGATTATTTGCGCCCACTTACTTATACTGAATCCGATAAATCCGATTATTGGCTTCTTCTGTTACTAGTAGACTACCATCTGGTAACACGAGTAAACCTACAGGTCGTCCCCAAGTGGTTGGTACAGAAGGATTTAGCAAAAATCCTGTGAGAAAGTCTTCGTAATAGCCAAGCGATCGCCCTTTAGCATCGAAGGGAACAAACACAATTTTATAACCAGTGCCGCGATCGCGGTTCCAAGAACCACGAAAAGCAACAAAAGCACCGTTTTGGTATTTTGCTGGAAACGTTTTACCATGATAAAACTGCAAGCCCAATGCTGCTGAGTGCGCCTGGAACAGCACATCTGGCGTTTGAGTACGGGCTGCTAAGTCGGGGCGTTTACTTTTACCTTCCGTCTCTTGGCGCGGATCTAGGTTATTTGGTGTCAGATAAGCATAAGGCCAGCCGTAAAATGCCCCTTGTTTAATGCGTGTCAGATAATCTGGAACCAAGTCATCACCGATTCCATCGCGTTCGTTGACAGTGGCGTAAAGTTCCTTAGTTACAGGATGAAAGTCTAAACCAACAGGATTACGTAAGCCAGAAGCAAAAGTTTGCTGCTGGGAACCATCCAAATTCATCACCTGTACTGAAGCCCGTGGTAGGGGTTCTTCATCTACATTACTTCCTGAACCAACTGAAACATATAATTTATTGCCATCGGGCGATACAACAACATTGCGTGTCCAATGGTTGTTATAACCTTGAGCAGGTAAGTCGGCGATCTTTTCTCCCTTATCTATAATTTTCTTTTGACCTTTCCTATAGGGAAAACGTATTACAGCATCTGTGTTACCCAGAAAAAAGGAATTACCTGTAAAAGCCATACCAAAGGGTCTATTGAGTCCGTTGTCCCTACTAGCAAAGGTTTCTCGAACGTCGGCTACACCGTCACCCTTGCTGTCACGTAACAGACGAATGCGGTTTTGTGCGGTTTCAGTCACCAAGACATCACCGCTAGGAGTTAAAGCTAGCCAGCGTGGGGCATCCAAACCTTCTGCAAAGACGTTAACTCTAAAGCCTCGTGGTACGTGCAGCACTGGATTTTGCCCAATTGGCACAACCTCAGGTCGCTTGGAGGCACTTTCTGTTGCGAAGGGTGCTGGTAAATTCTTCAGATTGATACGGATGCGCGTGGGTAAAAATGCTTCCGTTCGGACAATATTTTTTGGCTGTGTAGGATTCTGTGTCAGTTGAGCAGAAGGTACAGGTGTTTGTGGTGTGGAATTATCTGAGGAAGCGCGAGTCTGGTTACAGCCTGCTACCAAGGTCAGTAAAAAAACTGGCAGCAAGAAACGCGCAAAGACTTTCATGGCAGTAGACACTATGACACAATTTTCTTACTTTAGACTTGAGACTTAATAATTGTCGCCAGTCTAAAGTCCGATTTTTCTGAGTTACTCCCCTAATACCTAATCCCCATTCCCCAATATTCATATATATAAGCATTTATTAGCCAATAAAAATTTTTCAAATTCTGCTGCTGGCAATGGACGACTAAATAGAAAGCCTTGCATAGAATTACAATTGTGTTGGCGTAAAAAATCCAGTTCTGCTTCCGTCTCTACACCTTCAGCAACTACATCTAAATTGAGATTGTGAGCCATTTGAATTAATGCCTTAGTAATGGCTGATTTCTGGGGATCATTTGCAACATTATGGATAAAATAACGGTCGATTTTTAATGTGTTAATTGGTAAGTTTTTCAGATAAATTAAAGAAGAGTAGCCCGTACCAAAATCATCGATCGCAATTTTTACACCCAACGATTGCAATTTGTTCATAGTAGCGATCGCACTATTTACATCTTCCATAATCATACTTTCAGTGAGTTCTAGTTCTAAGTAATGTGGTTCCAAACCATTCTTATCTATAAAGTTGATTACTTTTTGAATCAAACCTGGTTGATTAAATTCAATTACTGATAAATTGACAGCAATAACTAGGGGATAAATTCCAAAATCACGCCATATTTTTATTTGTTGACAGACGCTTTTTAATACCCATTTACCCAATGGAACAATTAAACCTGTAGACTCTGCTAAGGGAATAAATTCTGTTGGGTAAATCAATCCAACTTCCGCGCTTTCCCAGCGTAATAAACTTTCAGCCGCTACTATTTTTCCAGAAGCAATATCGACTATTGGTTGATAATAAATTTCAAATTCTTCAAAATTATGTTGTTTGATAGCCCTGTGTAAGCTAATTTCTAATATCTGGATCTTTGGAGACAGGTTGTTAATTCTAGGCTGAGGAGATAAATACTTTTTTAAAGTAGCGTATTTTTCCAATCTGTTGATGATGGCGCTTAATAACTCAGCACGAGTAAAAGGCTTAGTTATATAGTCATCAGCACCCATATTCATACCTTGGCGAAAGTCAGATTTGGCAGATCTAGCCGTAAGAAAAATGAAGGGAATTGTTGCCGTTGATGGTTCTTGACGTAACGCTGTTAGTACGCCATAACCGTCAAGTTGTGGCATCATCATATCACAGAGAATTAAATCGGGAACTTCGGAGATAGCCAAATGTAGCCCGATTCTGCCATTAGCCGCACCAATAGTTTCAAAATCCTCAGCTTCTAACAGATCCAAAATATTTTCCCGGACTGCTTCTTCATCTTCTATTATTAAAATTTTTGGCATAAATTACCTCAATTTATATTTTATTTTTATGATAAAATGGCAAAATTTTTTGTACAATTCCCCCCCCCAGAGATTGGGGTAAATATTTTACCTTGATAGCGATATATCAATTTTTGTAAAATTTTCATTTATAATCCAATGTTTAGTATATTGCCGATATTAATGGTGCGAGAAAAAGATTCCAACAACGAATAGAGTTTACTAGCCCAAAAGCTAGGTCTTTTGAGTATTTCCCGCACTTGATAGTCTGTGATAGCGGCAAAATCTCTAATAAATGTTGTAGCATCTGCATAACTCTTATAGGTGTAAATTACTGCTGGGCTGGAGGAGAGTAAATATTGCAGATGTTCTTGGTTGACAAGTAGCGCCCACCATATTTATTTCCCAACATGGATGCTCAACTACATCTTGTGGCTGTAGTTCTCCCAAGTGGAGTGCTGTTTGCTTAACTTCTAGCACAATCCCCTCTGTTATCAGCAACCCGATAAATTGGAAGGAACTGTTGAAGATGGGGCGAAATCGTTTTTCACTCTCAGGAAATAATAGTTCTACCTGTACACAGGAGGTACTATCCACAGCAAGTCCAATAAGGCAAGCAGGTTCGCCCGTCGTATCTTTAGGTACTATAACGCTTACTAGTAACCATTTGTACTTGAGTAACTGGCTCTCAACGAGAATCTGATGTTTTACCTCAAAGGAACCAATACTAGTGTTACCTCTAGTTTTATCTGTCTTTTCTGGTAGTTCTTGACAGAGACTTTTAGCCATGATGAAAATCACAATGTGACCTTGCTTATTTGCAACTTGCAGTAGATACAACTGCTGGGGCAGAGGTAATAGCACTGAGACTATCTCTAAAAATATTACACATTTGATGTCATGACCAAGGTATGCATAACTTCAAAAATCTTGGCTGTTTTCAATCTAGTTCCTGAAGCTACAAGTATTACCCTATAATGCTTTGTCAAGCACTCCGCTACCTGCAAAGATGAAGAAACTAAGACATTCTTGCTTCCTGCTTCAATCAGTGCGTAGGCGTAGCCCGTCACATCGCATCTAATAGTGCTGTTTCCGACACAAGCATCCGCAACGAAGGGTCAATTATTGACTCTAAGCTTTGTAGCCTTAGCAGCTGAGATAAGGCTTGCATATATTTGTACGATAGCTATTATTAAAAATAGTTATTTAAAGCTTCTTAATTAAGTATTTTCCAATATTTTGACACCAAACAAGTAGTAATATTTAGTTTATAAACACTACAAAAAGTGTGTTAAGAATTATAAACTAGCTGATATCTAGCTAGTTGTAAATTGGGTATTGGGAAAGAGGAGGCAGAAGTTGTTTAATTTTGAATTGATTTTTGTCTCATCCTCCCCTGCCTCTTCACTAAGGATAAGGACGCAACTGCAACCGCCGTTCGCCGTAACGTAATAGCCTTTCTATAGTTACAAGCCGATTTTCCCAAACTTTGACTTGATAGGAATTTGACTTAAGCTCTTGGCTCATCAATACTCTAAATTGAGACTGGAACCGAGTTAGAGAGGCTCTCGCCACTAGTAACTTGCTAGGATTGGGGGAAGCGGCAAGCTGATTTAAAGCACTGCGTAGAACTTCTGCCTGGTTGTTAAAATCTGATATTGTCTGAGCCGGTTTTTGTGGTAGGTCATTTTGGAAAACAAATTTCCATTCCCGTTGCAGCGCGGTGTAACGAATGGCAGCAGTTTGAAAAGGCTGACGGTGAGGAATCGGTTCAGTTTTAGTGGGTGTTGTCGATTGAACCCTACCTTGGGTGTTAATAAAGAGTTTTTGTAGATCGTTGTTAAAATTCTCAGCGGCAAAGAGTGCATAACCACTAACTGGCAAGTCCCTTACCAACTGGAGTTGATCGAATGCGCCAATTGTTGGCAAAGAAAGTAAGCGAATTCCCGGTATCAACAAGGTAGATCCCAATTGTTTAGATGCGATCCAAGGTTGGGCCAGTCGTTGAAAGCGAGAAGTATCCAGAGCATAAGTCATGGGAACAATTAAATCTACATCCCCACGCCTTGCCCAATTTTCCCAGTCTTGTTGAATTTTCTGAATCCGCTCTAGTTCTGGCAAAGGAAATACTGCAACTGACAAAATCAAATTCGGTCGCTTTTGTCGCAACTGGTGTGATAATTGGGCGACAAAGCTATTAACTTGTTCGGTGCGAAATGTCGTCCACTTTTGCCATAAGTCTGCTTGATTAGGGGAAATATTCACTGGATCTACACCAGTAAGTTGCTGAAATTGCGCTCTTGCAGCTTTGCCATAGCCGTAAGTTCGACCTGCTGATGGGTCTTGGAAAGGGTAGCGAATGTAGTCTAGCTGTAGACCATCAACGTTATAGCGAGTAACAATTTCCTCATACAGCTTGAGTAAATACTCCCGCACTTGGGGGTTAGCTGGGTCGAAGAATGGCTTAGTTTGACCAACGGGAATCATGTTGCCCAGGTTATCGTAGTTTGCCCAATCGGGATGAGCCGCCAGCACTGGGCCTGGATAATTACGATTAAGGTTGAGAATTTCATTGTGACGTTGGTTACCAGCAGCAAAAGTCCAAACCCAAGCGTGTAATTCCATGTCTCGCTCATGGGCTAATTTCACCGCATTTGCTAGTGGGTCCCACCCACGAATTAGTGGGTTTTGCTCTTTTGCAACTTGGCTCGGATAAATGGTGTAGCCAGCATTAACAGTTTCAAAAAAGACAGTATTAATCCCTGCTTGAGATAGGCGATCAAAAATCTGAGCTAGTCCCGCCTTGCTACCAGCCCGAACAATCGTCCCCCGATCTAACCAAACTGCCCGAATTTCTGGTTGAGCTAGTCTTTGATTAACAGGAAACTGCTGCCACAAAGTCGTTTTAGCGGTCAGCCACTGCTGACGAGCCAGAGCATAGTTTTTTTGGGCAATCAATATGGGTAAGTTTTTGGCAATTACCCTTACCTGTGCCAAGGCTTGCTCTTTACTCATACCTAGCGCCCCCAGTTTAGTTGAGGCCAATTGCATCGGCTGCTCCTTGACAGATTGGGGAGTGTAGGTATCCAGATGTGTAGAGGACTGCTTATCTGAAGATATTACTTCACCAACATTAGCCGCATCGGATGACACTGCTAAATTAGCGCTTTCCACCCGACCTATGAGATTTTCTAGCTCTTGCTGGAGAGCGATCGCTTGGTTGTTGTCAATCGGCTCATTAGAGTTGGGTGCAACATCCAGACGCACCGCTTGTTCTAATTGGTCAATAGCCTCTTGAGAACTTGGAGGTTTGATTGTAGGAAGCGGTTTAGGTATGGGAGCAGTGGCAATTTTAGGAGGAGGGGATGAGGGGGATGAGGGAGATGAGGGGGATGAGGGAGATGAACTGCTCTCCTGCCCCCTGGGCGCAGCCGCCACTGTTGCCCTGCAGTTTGGGGAACCTCCTGGTACTTTTTTCATGCGATTCGATGGTGGTGGCGCTGTCAAATAGTGATTGAGAGCAGCTTTTAACCAGGCATTATCTAAGGCGGCGGCTGTTGCTGTGTCTGTTCCCCAGCGCCAGCCCAAAAGGGTGGAACGCTCAGTTGTTAATACTGCGGCTGGATTATCTTTAGAATTCCAAACAGCAGGGGATTCACTGCCCATATCATTAGGAATCATGACGCCGCCGCGCGCTTTGCCAAAGAGTTCAGTTTGATTTGCCCATTCTGGAATATTGGTTTTTGTGGGTTTAATTTGTTCTGTCTCACTGAGGCTGAATCCCCAATAACCTCCTAAAAGCGATCGCAATAACTGACGTACTCCCGGCGCTGACAGATTACCTACAGGACCACTGGCTATCAAACGCCCTCCCTTACTCATCCATTCTTCCAAAGCGATCGCTTGGGTTGGCGTTAATGTCTCGACATTTGGCAAAAATAATACCCCGCGATCGCCCCAATCTGCCCCACTCTTGACATCAGCTAGGGGAATTACACAATATTTCACCCCTATTGTCTGTAAGCGGTCAGTTATCCCTCTCCATTGATTTGCATTTTCTTGCCCATACACTACGCTCAATACAGGTTCTTCAGTCGCCGCCGTTACTGGCAAAATACTAAAACTATTTAAAATTAAAAAGTTAAAAGTTAAAATGAAGAATCCGGCTTTTTTTATTTGTGAATTTGCCTTTTTATGATGATATTTTTCCTGATTCTTCACTACTGACTCCTCAGCGAATTAGTTATTAGGCATTACTTCTTATTTATCATCTAGCATAACCATAAATTACCTCCGAAAAACAACTGATTTTTGACAACTAAACTTGAGCAACATTCAAAATACATGTTTTAATCAAATCTTCAACTCCTGCTACCGGAAAAATTTTTGTATTTAGTTTTCCAGCTAACTCTTCAATACTCATATCATCTAAAAATACTAGTTCCCCATTTTTTAACATGACATTCGGTAGCAAAATACCATCACCTAAATCTTGCCCTTTAAGATTTAAAAGCAAATCATGACCAGTTAGTAATCCGGTTACGCTGATAGTTTGTCCCCAATAATCACTAGATAAAGCACGCATATTGACTTCTAAACCCTCAACAGAATTTAAGCGTTTAAAAATGGGTTGAAATGCTTTTTCTACGGCGTTGCCTACTATCCAAGTGAACTTTCTTTGAGGATATACTTTTGGCGGTAGTAATTCTGCTGCAACGGTGGCAAATTGCTTGATAAATAATTGAATTGAACCAACTCCGTTATCAATTTGGGGATATTCTTCATATTCCGATTCGCTGGGTAATTCCTCACCTGCAATTAAAAACCACTCATCGGCTAACCAAACAAGGCTAGAATCGAATTTTTGGCGAAATTGCCGCGAGAGGATTTGCACTTGGGAAATCACTTCTTTTGCTTTTTCCCTAGTAACGGGTATGAGTTCGTCTTCTGGAGGGCGAAACCGTGTCAATCCAATTGGAACAACTGCCACCGATGCCACCGTAGGCACTTCACCAGTATGAAAGGATGCTAAATCTTTGAGAGTTTGTTCCAGGTGTTTGCCATCATTTATACCAGGACAAATAACTACTTGAGCATGAATTTGTAGTCGCCTTTCTTGAAACCACTTGAGTTGTTGCAAGATTTGTCCCGCACGCGGATTTTTTAGCAGTCTAATTCTCAGTTGGGCCTCCGTTGCATGAACAGAAACATACAACGGAGACAAGCGCATTTGCTCAATCCGTTGCCATTCTCTTTCTGATAAATTGGTTAGGGTAAGATAAGAACCGTACAAAAAGCTCAGACGGTAATCGTCATCTTTTAAATACAAGCTGGTGCGCTTACCTGGTGGCTGTTGGTCGATAAAGCAAAATGGACAGCGATTGTTGCACTGAATTAAGCCATCAAATAGGGCAGTTTCAAATTCTAGCCCCAAGTCTTGATCGTAATCTTTTTCGATTTCTAGGCTATGAGTTTTACCAGTCGCGTCTAAAACTTCTAATTCCAAAATTTCATCAGCACACAAAAACTGATAATCAATTAAATCACGGGGACGTGTACCATTGATAGCAACGATCGCATCCCCAGCTTCAAAGCCAATCTCTGCGGCTATTGAGTCTGGAAGAACCTTGGTAATTCGGGCAGGATTAATCGTAGTCATTGAGTATTGGGCATTGGGCATTGGGCATTGGGCATTGGGCATTGGGCATTGGACATGGGGCATTAGTCATTTGCTTCTTCACTAATGACTAATGACCAATGACTATTATGTAATTATCCTTTCCATCCTGCTGCGATCGCAGCTAAAATAGCACTCCCGAATGCTAATCTATACCAAACGAAAACTAAAGTATTTTTGGTTGCTAAGTATTTGATCAAGAATGCAATTGATAGGTAAGAAAAAATCAAGGTTGAAATAATCCCTACAATCAACAGTCCAACAATATTATCTGGCAACTCGTGGGCTTGAAATAATTTGAAGATTTTCAAACTCTTATACAGCGTTGCAATGGTAAGAGTTGGAAACCCTAACAAAAATGAGAATTTCGCCGCCGTATCACGTTGTAATCCTAAAAATAAACCAGTTGTCAACGTCGAGCCAGAACGAGAAACACCCGGAATCAAAGCAAGTGTTTGTCCCAATCCAACTAAAATACCATCCCGAATCTGCAATGAATCAAAATCTCGCTTGCGAGTGCCAATTTTTTCTGCCAAAGCTAGTATAAGTGCCATAATGATTGACATGATGGCAATAATTAATGCACTTTCTGGTATAACGTCTTTAAAAAGAAAACCGAAAAATAAGGCAGGTATTGTTCCTACTACAATACCGACAAGAATTTTCCACTCTTCACGTTGCCAGTCTTTGTCTTTTATTGCTTCGATTCCACCTTTGACAATACTATAAATCAGCGACCAAAAATAGCCCACAATTGCGATAACGCTGCCAAATTGAATTGCATCGACAAAATCTTTAGAACCTAGTTCTTTCCAGCCAAATATTTTTGTCACAATCAGAAGATGTGCAGTGCTGCTGATTGGCAAAAACTCTGTAATCCCCTGAACAATACCTAAAATAAAAGCTTGAACAAACTCCATCAATTAATACCTTTTTCCTGTTTGAGACATCATTACTTAGCCGATAATGGTGTTATTTTATATACTCTTTGCTGCACCCCAATACTGGAGAAAATTCCCCTTTATTAAATCAATAACACCATCCAAGACGCTGACCATGTTCTTACACCCACCTCAATAAGTCAACGAAATTTTGGCAATTCATCAAACTTTAATATTTAGCGGACTGATGGCATTGACTTTTTACCCGTTATATTGATCTTCCATCTCTCTGTAGTTATTTATAAATACGAACTACATAGGAGTTGTGTACATCAGGCAACTTGAGTCAATCAGTCTGGTATAGAATGTTTTGTTTGGTTTACGCCAGCGCTCCCCGAAATTTCAGTATAATTACAATACCCCAGGCAATGCCCCCAGGGGGGATTTTAAAATGTGATATATTAAAGAAAATAAAGTTTAGTAACAAATATTAAAAACTTTGATTAATAATACACTGTCCTCGTACACTGCTTCTACCCCTTCTATTGATACAGAGTTAGATTTAACTGTTACTAAGCACAAGGGTATCAGGCAATTGGAATCTACACTCTCCTGTTCTGCGTCTCTTCCCTTATCTATTTCTGCCAGACAAACTTGGTTAGTGTTTGGGGCGGCGGTATTTTTGGTAACAGTACCAGTGTTTGTAGAAGCGCCAATAGTGCGATCGCTACCAAGTCTAAGTTTAGCGCTGACAGCATTTTGGGTATGGCTAAGTTTTACCTTAATGTCACGGACTGCAACTTATGTATGGGGAGATTTGCTCTTAGGATTTAGCTGGAGTTGGTTAGCAGGAGCGATTTACTGGGGCTGGTTACGTTGGGAACCTGCATGGCATCTGCCAGTGGAGTCTATAGGGTTACCGTTTGCTTGCTGGTGTTTGGCGAAGAATTGGGGCAAAGTGGGTAACTGGTTTTATTTAGGTTCTTTACTCGGTACAGTTTTAACCGATGTATATTTTTATATAGCAGATTTGATGCCCTATTGGCGGCAAATTATGAGAGTAGATGCAGATGTAGCACCGCAAATATTACAAAATGCCCTAGTGCAAGTACAAACACCTTGGGGACAAAGTTGGGCTATAGTTCTGGCCTTAGTCCTGTTGACAGTCGGAATTTTGCCTTTAGTCCGAAAAGAAAGACACTGGTATGCCTTTAGTGGCGCAGTTTTAAGCACGATTTTGGTAGATAGCCTATTTTTGTTAGCTGCGATCGCAGCGTGAATATTAAAAAATTGTGTAATTATGAAAACCGAAAGTTTTTCCACCCCAGTCTACGGTATATCAAAAATAATGCTGTAAATGATTAATAGGTTAAGAAATATTACATAAGAGTCCATCACTATCAACTCATCCTGCTAGGGTTTTCGCTATTAGGTATCGAACCATTTCATATCTGGTTAAGAGCTAGAATCAGCCACCCCCAAAAGATTTCGTCTAGTTGAGAATGCTCAGGATCGTGGATAGAACCGTATTGCAGCTATGCAGGCACTGTTACCACGATAAAAATTTTTGGCAAAAGTACAGTCAAACCCTGTAACGGTAAATATTGTGGATATTAATACGCTGTATATTAGTTTCTGATGACTGCTGTGTTTATTAAGCTATCAGGTTTTGTCTTTGAAGTTCTGTTCGCCGAAATCCGACGCTCAGACTTCTGTGTTTGTCCTTTGTCTTTTGTCCTTGGCGCTCTGACTAATACTTCGGCTGCGCTCAGTACAAGTCAGTACAAGTGACTAATGACTAATGACTGCTATTAGCTTAAAACTTTTATTTCTGTTTGATGGAAAGAGGTAGAAAATCGTGAAAGGATTGGTGCGTTTATTAACAGTGTTTAGTTTGTTACTTAGTTGCTGGGGATGGTTGGGAACAACTCAGATAGCCCAAGCTGCTAGTTTCAACAGTTTTGCATTGCCTCAAGTCCCAATTCTGGCAATTGAGCGCCAGAATCGGGCAGATGCGAAGCTAGGAACGGAATTTGGGAAAAAAATTGATTTAAATAATACCAACGTCCGAGCTTTTCAACAGTATCCAGGGCTTTATCCCACCTTGGCTAAGAAAATCATCATAAATGCTCCCTACAAAAATGTAGAGGATGTATTGGATCTTGCAGGACTGAGCGATCGCCAGAAACAAACCCTCCAAGACAACTTAGATAAGTTCACCGTAACAGAACTAGAACCTGCCTTTAACGAGGGAGACGATCGCTTTAACAACGGCATCTACAGATAACTGCACGTTGCAGTTAATCTAGCAAATAGCAGCCCACTCATGATTCTAGAGAGTGGGAGATGATATGAGTTATGAGTTAGGAGTTATGAGTTAGGAGTTATGACTTTTTAACTCCTCACTTATAACTCCTCACTTATAACTCCTCACTTCTAACTTCTCACTTCTAACTCCCCCATTACCTTGTCTCAGATAGATATTCCTAGCCAATTTGATGTCTTAGTAGTCGGCGCTGGTGCTGCTGGACTATACACAGCGCTGTGTCTACCAGATTCCTTGCGAGTCGGCTTGATTACCAAAGAAACTGTTGCTTTATCCGCCAGTGATTGGGCGCAAGGCGGTATTGCCGCAGCAGTTGCCCCGGAAGATTCTCCCACACTACACATTGAAGATACGATCCGGGCAGGTGCAGGTTTGTGCGATCGCACTGCTGTAGAATTTCTCGCCCAACTTGCCCCTAACTGCATTCAATCTCTAGTTAACTTGGGAGTTGCTTTTGACCGTCATGGTCAAGCCTTGGCCTTAACTTTAGAAGCAGCCCATTCTCGCAACCGCGTTCTCCACGCCGCAGACACCACAGGGAGGGAAGTTACCACCACCCTCGCGGCGCAAGTATTACGTCGCCAGAATATTCAAGTCATACAGCAAGCTTTGGCTTTGAGTTTGTGGATTGAGCCTGAAACTGGTCGCTGTCAGGGAATCAGCCTATTTTATCAAGGTAACATCACATGGGTAAAGGCTGGTGCTGTGGTATTAGCAACTGGTGGTGGCGGTCAGGTATTTGCCCAAACTACTAACCCGGCGGTGAGTACGGGTGATGGAGTAGCGATCGCATATCGGGCTGGGGCTATCCTGTGCGATTTGGAATTTGTGCAATTTCACCCCACAGCCCTAACTAAACCTGGGGCGGATCGCTTTCTCATTAGCGAAGCTGTCCGCGGCGAAGGCGCACACCTTGTCGATAACGAAGGGCGGCGTTTTGCCTTTGATTACCACCCTGCGGGTGAACTCGCACCCAGAGATGTGGTCAGTAGAGCAATTTTCAGCCATTTACAACGTACCGCCGTCGATTTAGCGACTGCCCATGTCTGGTTGGATATGCGCCCCATACCTGCCGACAAGATTCGTCACCGCTTTCCCAACATCATCAAAGTTTGTCAGCATTGGGGAGTTGATGTCTTCCATGAACCAATTCCTGTGGCCCCTGCTGCCCACTACTGGATGGGTGGGATTGTCGCTGATCTAATGAATCGCACGAATATTCCTGGTTTGTACGCGGTGGGTGAAACCGCTAGTACCGGAGTGCATGGGGCAAATCGCCTTGCCAGTAATTCCCTGCTGGAATGTATTGTGTTTGGGGCCCAGATGAGCCAAATTGAGTTAGAAAATATTGGGCTGCCATCAGAAACACCAGTACTACCATTACATAAATTTAGTGCTGATGCTAGTGAGTGGCACATCCAGCAAACACAGCTAGAAGCACTCAGGGAGAAGTTACCACGTCTAGTGTGGGAAAGTGCTGGTATTTGTCGGGAACAATCAAAGTTAGAAAGTGCGATCACTACTATTGAATCTTGGCAGCAAGATTTTGCTATCCTGCCTTTAAGTCAATTCTTGCTTGCTTTACGTCCCGCAGAACCAGCTAGTTTTGATATCCCAGATGTTGAACGGCAATTGAGACTTTGGGCAGAAACCCGCAATTTATTAGATGTCGCTAATTTAATTCTCAAAAGTGCTGCTTTTAGAACCGAAAGCCGAGGTGGACACTACCGCTTAGATTATCCTCAGCCAGACCCGAACTGGCAAGTTCATGCACTTGTACAAACACATCATTGGTGGAAATCTCCACTATTATCTTGATTAAAGTTTCCCGAACAAGCTTTTAGTAAAAGCTTTTAATCCCTTCTCCTCTAGCCGCAGCGCTTGGACGGGTGATGCTCTTAAGTCCTTATCACTAGCTGTGAAAGACGAAATTTCAGTCCATTTGAGTCAACAGTAGCTCTTAGCCTATAATTTTATTACAATGGCTTTACGCATGGGGTCAATCTAAAATCCAAAATTGCTATTAGCGGGTGCCGCTACCATGCTGACTGTCGGGTCCACCATAATTTGGTGGGATATACGTGTCTTTTAAATTTTCAGAATTGACTTTGCGGGCAATCAAGGTGTTACTGCTAGTCGCCCCAAAAGCATTAGCGCTTGCAGTACTAACCATACCTGTAGAGCCTGCAATTTTTGGTATTAAAATGTAAGCACTTATACACAATATTAGAAGTTGTTTGATTCGGAAGTTAGTCTTCATGGCTTTCAGTAAATTTACAATTTTTTCATTTAAAAAAGGTTTTTATTTATTACCGTATATTTACTACCTTTTGTGAAAAAATAACTTACTTTATTAAATTAATTCAATATTGTTGCTGATGTACAAGTAATTATGATAAACCTTTATAAACTAAGCTTTATCTTTTGTTATAGAATAGTTCATCTACTTACAGTGATATTTTTAATCTGTTATTTTTACATCAGTCCAAAGTTATATCTGTTGATTAATTACTATAAGCCTTTTGTCTATAACGAGTATATATCAATAATATCTTACTATCGCTAGGTATAAACACTATATTGATTGGCGAATATTTCATAAAAACCTTAAGTAATACTTAGGTAAGTGTATATTTAAAATTTAATTTTAGCTAAAACAAAAAGAAGCCTCGATGACTAATACCTTTCTCATCTATAGGACAATACGGTTCAGATAAGCTTTTTCTCTCCCCCCGCAACGCCAGCGTCCCCTGCTCAAGAACAGCCTGCCTCAACGGATAATATTTCTTAACTGAACTGTATTGATCTATAGGACTATGATTTGATTTGGTAAAAAAACTCGCCCTCAACTCGAAAAGCGTGATTCCATACTCCCTATTCCCCACTTCCCACTTCCCACTCCCCACCTACATAGATAATTTCAAAAATCAAATATGATTCCTATATGTTCTTAGGTTTAGTCTTCAGGTAAAAAAGCTAATACAGCGTGGCGGAAGTTAAGATGGCATTCTCAATGGTTTAAATCTCTAAAGGACTTTTGACTAATTAAGCAAATTCGTAGCGATTTTTACCCAGGTGCTTGGCCCGATACATTGCTGCATCTGCTTGTTTCATTAAAGTTTCACTGTCTTGACTATTGTATGGGTAGACACTAATGCCAATACTGGCAGAGACTCGGATTGCATAGCCCTCCAAGACAACTGGCTTGCTAATACTGGTTAAAATGTTTGCGGCGATTTTAGCAGCTATTTCAACATTAGGAATTGCCCGTAAAATCACAGTAAATTCATCACCACCCAAACGACAAACTGTATCACTAGTGCGTAAAGAGCTGCTAAGTCGTCGCGCGATAGTTATTAGCAAGCGATCGCCCGCCTCGTGTCCCAGAGTATCATTGATTTGCTTAAAGCCATCTAAATCAATAAACAGCAGCCCCAGCAACAAGTTGTTATGTTGCGCCCAATGTAATGATTCGCAAAGTTGTTCAGCAAAAAATTTGCGATTGGATAGACCTGTGAGCGCGTCGTGATACGCTAAGTGACGCAAGTGGTCTTCTTTGAGTTTTAGTTCCTTGTTAGAGGACAATAGTTCAGCAGCAGTACGCTTTAGCTGTTCTTCCATGAGCTTGCGCTGAGTAATATCTCGGATGACTCCAACTAAAAATAAATTGCCAGCAGAGTCTTTATGGAGCGATCGCTTAGTGGCAATTTGATGAGTCTGACCATGTGCATTGGTAAATTCTTCTTCATGTTCCTGGCGTTTTTGAGTCCTGAACACAAGATCATCCTGTTGTCGAAACACATCGGCTTCATGTTTAGGGAAAAAGTCATAGTCTGACTTTTCGATTAACAACTTATTCGGATAACCGATAAATCGACAATACGCCTCATTTAAAACAATCCACTGGTGTTGTTCATTTTTCACAAAAATTGGATCGGGAATCGTGTTGATTACGTGATGCAAAAATTCTTTGGAACGTTTCCACTCTTCCTGGATATGGGCAATATGAGTGGTAATCCAAATAGCTGAACTGCCAAAGCTAAACAATGAGGGAATTAGCGGTATCCACCAACCACCATATAAGAAAGCAAGGTACGTACTCAGGGTCAATACCAAGCAAGAAACTAGGATGCTAAAAAGGCTCTGAGTTGCGTGGCGTATCCGCCATGTCATCACAGTTCCCAGATAAGACCAGATAAAAATCCACAAGTTTTCCCATAAGTCAGGCCAGACCTTGAGTAATGGTCGTCCTTGCAGAGCAGCTGAGATTAACTCACTAATAAAATAAGCTTGCAGTTGAATACCAGGTACAGGCTTTGCCATACCCATTAGACTGCTGGAGTAGGGAATAAATACAAAATCCTGGAGGCTGGGTGCAGTGGAGCCAATAAGTATAATCCGATCTTTGATAAACTCTTCTTGGACATTATCTGTCAGTACATCTCTTATCGATACCTGGCGAAAATTACAAAATTCTCCAGATGAACTTTGACATGTGGGTTTGGGAAAATTAGTTAAAAGTTGGTAGCCTCCAGCATCAGCTCCCACATAAGCACCATCATTAGTCTGAAAACGAGTAAATACTGCCTTACCCAATTGCAAATACTCAGGGTTGTTTTTTGCTTTGGTGGGAGTAATATTTTCTGACTTTAAATACAATAAAGCCAACTTCAGAGCAAAACTTTCGTGTACCTGATTATTAACGTGCCAATACAACAAACTGCGACGTACTTTCCCATCGAGATCATAGACCACATTGTTAAAGCCCACTTGATCCTGATTTAGCCCTAAGGGAGGTGAGACATTAACGTTTTTGTCATTTGCCAGTAGCTCAATACCAATCAAGTTGGGCATTAACTTATAAGTATTATGAAGTTCTTGATTACCAGGCTCTACTGGGAAATTTCGGTAGATATCTAAACCAATAGCACGGGGTTTGTGGGCGTTCAATTTTTGTAACAACTGGGTAATCTTCGTATCTGAAATCGGCCACGAACGTACTTCCTTTAAATAGGGTTCGTCAATCACTACGATGGTAATCCGGTCTTCTGGCGGTTCATTTGGACGTAAGCGAAAAAATTGATCCAAACCTGCCAACTCCAAAGATTGTAGTAATCCGATGGAGTGCAAAAGCAGGACGCAGACTGCAACGCTGGCCGCAGTAATCAATTCTCTGTGTCCTCGACTAAGCGATTGTTTCAGTTTAAAGATTAACTTCACAAAATGCTTGCCTAGCTGCTGATTCATTCCCATTACCTAGTAAGGAAAAATATTCTCTATTTCCTATAGCTATTAACTCTCGGACTAAAATAGCTCAACCGGGAGCTAAATAGAGTTTCTAAGAGTTTTTCAACTCAGTAAGGTTCTTCAACGCAATCTTGCTATTTCTACTGGATTACTTCCAACAGGCACACTTTTGCGTTCTCTATTGACATGATTACATTCCAAAGTGGCTTCCATCTGCTGTAAAAATAAATTAAAGTACACATTTAATTCAAGTAAATATACTCAATTTCTTTCCTTCAGCTTGAGGTGTTTGTTGATAAAAGCCGCAGGTAAATTGATAATTGGGTATTGGACAACACCTATTATCTATTGCTAAAAACAAAAAAGCCAACTGGAAACAGACTTTACTGTATTCATCCAGTTGACTATGGGATTTGAAAACCAAGTTGTCAAAAAGAGGCTTTTTAAAGACAATTACTTGAAATACTTGAAGTTCCGGGGGCCTGTGTAACTAGAAACTTTCGCTAGTTCCTCTAAGTTTTGAACTCCGCTATAGCTTTTGCCATTGACGATCCAAGTGGGGAAGCCCTCAATTTTTGCGGCTTTACACAGTTCTGTTTGAGCTTTAAGTCCATCGGGAGCGCATTCTACCTTAACATCCTTGTTGATTACTTCCTCGGCTTCTTTACCAAAAAGTAGCTTTTGTTCATGGCAGTGAGGACACCAGTAAGCAGTGTATTCCTTCGCGCCTACCTTCGCCAGATGCCGTGCTAAGGCTATTTCTGCCTCACCAGAAGTGGTGGTAACTTCCCAGCCAAAGGCGGGGTTAGGGTCTCCTTTGGAATTAAAGATAATTTTTGTGGGTTGTCCTGGAGTTTCAGATATAACATCTGATTTATTCACGCCAGCATAAACACCTAAAGTGCCAATCAGCGTCACCATCCCTACAATAATCGCTGTAAAGAAAATTTGTCCTATATCCTCCCAGGTGCGACCGATAATTGTTAGTACCAAAAGACTCACAGAGAACAAAGCTGAACCGATACAGTAAGGACAAATAGCTTTGATTTGAGATGCTAGCACGTACATTAAGTAGCCACTAAAGACAGACATGGCGATCGCACCCGCTAGCAGCAGCAACCACGTCCAATTTTCCAATTGTTTGCGGCTATTCTTTTCCCCTGAGTTGAACGCCAAGGGAGCCAAAGCAAATATCACCATACTGATGTATGCCAAAAACCCAAACAAAGCTAATGGCTGACCAAAAACTGTAGCCCAAGGGCTAGAAAGTACATCATTACAGCCCTTGACACCAGCCTGTGCTACACAAGCTGCACTGCCTCCTGTTAACTTTTCTATGGCGAGATAACCTGTTATTAAAGCACCAGATCCAGCGATCGCGGCAATCAATGGACGTGACCATTTATGAATCCAAGGAGTAGAACGACGGCGAATCATAAATATTAGGGGATGGGGAGTGGTAAAAGTTAGGAGTTAAGAGTCAAGAGTGAGGAGTTAAGAATGAGGAGTTAGGAACAATTAATTTAAAACTCCTAACTCCTAACTCTCTTTCCCCACTCCCCACTTTTTAAGAATGTAACTTTACTTGTTCTGCGGGCTTGCTTTCACTTTTGGAGTTCCAATTGCGACGCGCGGCTTCAACAAATTGACTGACGCGAATTGGGTCAATTGGTTGCTCTATACGTCCGTGGCGTTTTAGGGAACTGGAAACTATGACACCATCTGCTGCTTGCATCAATGTATCAATATTTTCCCAATTCGCCCCACTACCGATGAACACTGGCGTACCAGCTGCTGCACCACAAGCTAGTTCCAAATCTTCTAAGTTAGGTGGACTACCTGTAGCCCAACCAGACAAAATCACTCCGTCTGCTAAACCCCTTTCAATGGTGTCTTTTACGGCGACTGTGAGATTTGGAGAACTCAAAGGACGGGCGTGTTTCACCAACACATCGGCCAGGATTTTAACATCACACCCTAACTCTCGTCGATAGCGGAGTAATTGATGGGCTTCTCCCTCAATTAATCCCTGATCGGTTGCCATCACTCCTGTGAGAACGTTGACGCGGATGAATTGTGCCTGTACACAGCTAGCGATCGCCATTGCACTTTTAGCGTCGTTTCGCAAAACATTTAAGCCTACAGGCAAAGTCACCAAATTTTGTATCCGTTGCACCACAATGGTCATGGCACTCACAACCACCGGATCGACTTGGTTTTTGGTAAACGGCGCGTCAAAAAAATTCTCCACAATCAGCCCGTCAACCCCTCCACTTGCTAGGGCCACAGCTTCTTGTTCGGCGCGGTCAATTACCGCTTTTAGGCTACCTCCCCAACGAGGTGAGGTCGGCAGTGGTAGCAGGTGAACCACGCCAATAATCGGTGAGCGAGTTTTAAATAATTGATATAAGTCCACGTCTTTAAATCCGCCTCGCGGAGTCCAGAGTCCAGAATTTTTTGACTATCGACTATATGACCCTTGACTCTTGACTTTTCATTAACTAGTCAAATGTGTTTTATGATAGTCGGTTTATCGCCTCCTTCCTCAGATGGAAATTGGCCTCCAACCTCCCATAAGATATGTTAAGATAAAACTTGGCTACAAGAGGAGTTTGCCACTCACTAGACGCAAGGCAGTTTTCCGTGGTTTAGGCGTCTTGTCCGCGCCCAGTCGTAGGACTTGCCAATTACCAGGCTAGCATTACTGCTTTATCAAGCGTAGTCGCTTTCGTCGATTTCCCTGAGGGTAGCGACTTCTCACAACAAGCCCTTTGGGCGGCTTCCCGATGGGTAGGTTAACAACGCACACGCTGTGGTAATATAAAATACCAATAAGCGAATTGTTAAAAAAGATTATAAGTGTCAAATGTACCCAAAGACACTTCAATTTACCCTGGGGAACAGATTGATAGGAATATCATAACATGACCTCTATTTTTATTTATTAATAGGGTGATGAGTCCACGTCCAGTTACTAACAGTGGAGATTTGCCACTGGGCTGTTTTCATGAGGATGCTGATAGCAAAAAAGCTTAGTTTTGCGCCAGAATGTTTGACTAGAAGAAAAAAAAATGAAGATTTTTTCAAAATATGGGTGACAAGCCAACAATTGCCATTTCTCACCTGGGCTGCGAGAAAAACCGAATTGATACAGAACACATGCTGGGAATGCTCGTAGAAGCAGGCTACGGTGTAGATACAAATGAAGAGTTAGCAGATTACGTTATTGTTAATACTTGTAGTTTTATTGAAGCAGCGCGGCAAGAATCTGTCAGAACTTTGGTAGAACTGGCAGAGGCAAACAAAAAAATCGTAATCACTGGCTGTATGGCGCAACATTTCCAAGAACAACTTTTGGAAGAGTTACCGGAAGCAGTAGCGGTGGTTGGTACAGGTGATTATCACAAAATTGTAAATGTAATTGAGCGTGTTGAACTTGGCGAACGGGTTAAACAGGTTAGTATCGAACCAACCTACATAGCCGACGAAACTACACCGCGCTATCGCACTACAACCGAGGGTGTAGCTTACCTGCGGGTTGCAGAAGGATGTGATTATGGTTGTGCATTTTGTATCATTCCTCATCTTCGAGGAAACCAGCGATCGCGTACTATTGAATCTATAGTCGCCGAAGCCGAGCAGTTAGTTAGTCAAGGGGTAAAGGAAATTATTCTAATTTCCCAAATCACCACTAATTACGGTCTAGATATTTACGGTAAGCCAAAATTAGCCGAATTGCTTCGCGCTTTGGGGAAAGTAGATATACCGTGGATTAGAATGCACTACGCTTATCCCACGGGACTGACCCCAGATGTGATAGCGGCGATCCAAGAAACACCCAACGTCTTGCCTTATCTGGATTTGCCCTTGCAACATTCTCATCCAGATATTCTCCGCGCCATGAACCGTCCTTGGCAAGGACAGGTAAATGATGGGATTATAGATCGCATCAAAACGGCGCTACCAACAGCCGTACTGCGGACAACATTTATTGTTGGTTTCCCAGGAGAAACAAGCGAACATTTTGAGCATCTACTAGAGTTCGTTCAGCGACATGAATTCGATCATGTTGGCGTCTTCACCTTTTCCTCTGAGGAAGGAACCCCAGCTTACAAGTTGCCAAATCAGTTGCCCCAAGAGGTAATGGACGATCGCCGATACCAACTGATGGAACTCCAGCAACCGATTTCTCAAAATAAAAATCAACAGGAAGTAGGCAAAATTGTCGATGTCCTGATTGAGCAAGAAAATCCTGAAAGTGGTGAATTAATCGGTCGTTCAGGTAGATTTTCCCCAGAGGTTGATGGTCTGGTGTATGTCAAAGGCCAGGCAAAGTTAGGAACCATCGTGCCAATAGCGATTCACCACGCTGATACATACGACCTCTATGGTCAAGTAGTCAATAACTAAATTGTCATTTGTCTTTTGTCCAAAGTCCATTTGTTAAATGACCCTTACAGATTCATCCTTATACTAAGGTCAATGCTGCATTAATAGCAGTTTTCATGAGGGTTTACCTGAAACGCTGGCGGACTTGTTGGCATAGCCTCTCCAAGAATTGAGGCTTCGCTACCGCCCTTAGCTCACTAATGACTAATGACTAATGACTAATGACTAATAACTAATGACTAATGACTAATCCAAAATCCTTACATAAAATTTAGGACGAATTAATGACTCTTTCATTTCAAGAATTAGGCATTTCTCAAGAACGTGTCGAACAACTAGAAAAAATCGGTTTTACCGAACCCACTAACATTCAAGTGCAAGCAATCCCCCAATTGCTAGCCGGTCGTGATGTAGTAGGTCAATCTCAAACTGGAACAGGCAAAACAGCAGCATTTTCACTGCCAATTTTAGAACGGCTGGATGTTAATCAAAAAGCTGTACAAGCGATAGTTTTAACACCAACTCGTGAATTAGCAATGCAAGTTCACGATGCGATCGCCCAATTCATCGGTAATGAAGGATTGCGGGTGTTAGCAATCTACGGCGGTCAATCAATTGACCGCCAAATGTTACAACTAAAACGTGGCGTTCACATGGTTGTCGGCACTCCAGGACGAGTAATCGATTTGCTCGATCGCGGCTGTTTGAAGCTCGATCAAGTGAAGTGGTTTGTGTTGGATGAAGCTGATGAAATGTTGAGCATGGGCTTTATTGATGATGTGGTGAAAATCCTCTCGCAAGCGCCCGTAGATCGGCAAACAGCTTTATTCTCAGCAACAATGCCACCATCAATTAGGATGTTGGTGAATAAGTTCTTGCGATCGCCTGCAACTGTCACCGTTGAACAGCCAAAAGCCGCTCCCAACAAAATCAATCAAGTAGCTTACTTGATCCCCCGCCACTGGACAAAAGCCAAAGCATTACAGCCAATTCTGGAAATGGAAGATCCAGAAACAGCTTTAATCTTTGTCCGCACCAGACGCACCGCCGCAGAACTCACCAGTCAGTTACAAGGCGCTGGTCACAGTGTAGATGAATACCACGGCGACTTATCGCAACAAGCGCGGGAACGGTTATTAGTTCGTTTCCGTAACCGTCAAGTGCGCTGGGTAGTAGCAACTGATATTGCAGCCAGAGGGTTAGATGTCGATCAACTCTCCCACGTAATCAACTACGACTTACCCGATAGCGTAGAAACCTACGTCCATCGCATTGGCCGTACTGGTCGTGCTGGTAAAGAAGGAACAGCAATTTCTTTAGTACAGCCATTTGAGCGCCGCAAGCAGCAAACATTTGAACGTCATAATCGCCAAAATTGGCAATTGCTGACGATTCCCACACGCGCCCAGATTGAAGCACGACACATTCTGAAATTGCAAGAACAAGTGCGAGAAGCTTTGACAGGTGAGCGTTTGGCTTCATTCTTGCCAATTGTCAGCGAACTAATTGAAGAATACGATGCTCAAGCGATCGCCGCAGCTGCACTACAAATCGCTTACGATCAAACTCGTCCCGCTTGGTTGAGTTCAGACGTGGAAATTCCCCAAGAAGAATCCTCCGCTCCCAAGCCCAGACTTGGTAAGCGTCGTGAATCTTCGAGCGATCGCCCCCGTTCTGCATGGAAATCAGATAGCAGCAATGGAGAAGAAAGACATTCTTCTCCCAAGCCCAAACTGCGGACAAGTGGCCAGGAGTCTTCTGCATCCCCTAGTAAAAAGCTAGGTTCACCTACAGCTAGAGAATCAGCTTCTTAGTCAACAGTTAGAAGTTAATCAATTTTGGATTTTAGATTTTAGATTTTTTCTTGAATCCAAAATCCAAATCTAAAATTGGCAAAGTTAAGAGTTGAGAGTTAAGAGTCAAGATTTTGACTTTGGCTCTTGACTTTTTGGCTTTTTGGCTAATTTTTCTACCAGTTTGTAGGAAGATAAATTAAAAATGCATTCTTCGTGGTCTTATGTTCACTATTCCAGACTTAGAGCAACTACAAGCAGAGCATCCAGAATGGCAGATGGAGCTAGTAGACGGAAATATAATTGTTATGGGGCCATCAGATTATGAGTCAGAAGAAATAGGTATAGAGTTTGCACGGCAGATGGGTAATTGGGTACGCCCACAGAGGCTAGGACGGGTAACGGGTTCTAGCGCTGGTTTTATTTTACCGACATTAGAAACTGAAAACGGCAAAGAAGCTGATAACGAAAAACGAAATCTTCGCGCTCCCGATGTATCTTTTGTTAGTGCTGATCGACTTAAAATAAGCAAGCGCGACTTTGTGGAACTCGTACCTGACTTGATGGTAAAGATAAAATCTAAGTCAGACCGGATTAAACCACTAGTAGAAAAAATTCAGCTATTCCTACAACTCGGATCTAGCGTTGGTATCTTGATTGATCCTGACAAATTGACCCTTACAGTTTATCGACTCAACCAAGAACCAATAGTTTTGCAGGATAATAACAAACTGACACTACCAGACTTGTTACCAGGTTGGGAGCTAGTAGTGTCAGAAATTTGGCCTCCTGTGTTTGAGTAGTTCAAAAATACTACAGCCAAGGACGACTAACTAGTTCTAACTCTCCTATTTCATCGTCGCTCAATCTCCAACCCAAAGCACCAGCATTTTGCCGCACCTGTTCGGCTGTCTTCACCCCAGCAATGGGAATAACGTTCCCCTGAGCAATTAACCAGTTAAGAGCAACTTGAGCAGGGGTGCGATCGTATTTTTCTCCGAAGTTGCGTAGCAAAGATATAACTGGGGCAATTTTTTGCAGACCTTCTTTCTTAAATCGCGGGTCTATTTTCCGCGCACCAGTGGGGATTTCAGTACTATCAATACTGTACTTACCTGTGAGTAATCCCTGCGCTAAAGGACTATAAGCCAAAATAGTCACACCCAACTCACGGGCAGTTGCTATAATACCTTTGCTTTCAACTTGACGAGTAAGTAAAGAATAGCGCACTTGGTTCACAGCCAAAGGCACTCCCCGGGTTGCCAATATTTGATGCGCGTCTCGCATTTGCTCTGCTGAGTAATTACTCACACCAACTGTAGCAATTCTGCCCCGTTTCACTTCATCTGCTAGGGCATTCATCAGAGTTTCTTGGCTTAAAAAGAAAGCAAAAGGCCAATGCACTTGGTACAGGGCGATTCGCTCAAGTTGTAGGCGTTTGAGGCTTTCTGTTAAAGCATCAGAGACAGATTGGGCTGTAAATCGCCACGGTACGGGGCCAAATTTTGTAGCGATTTGCACAGGTTGTTGTGTCTGTTGCAGAAATTCTCCCAAAAATTTCTCGCTTTTTCCCATTCCGTAGATTTCGGCAGTATCAAAGAAGGTGATACCAGCTTCTAAGGCTGCTGTAAAGGCTTCTTGTAACTCTTCTGGCCCATAGGCACTGCCATAATTCCAAAATAGTTTATCACCCCAAGCCCAAGTGCCTATGCACAAAGGTGTAACAACTGGGCCATTTTGCCCCAATGTGATGTTTTCCACGGTTGCAAAATTTAATTTATTTACATTTCTTTACTTTTATAGTGTATCGTTAGAGGCGATCGCCACCATTTGGCCGCAACTCTTATTATGCGACGCCGAATAGCCCATCGTAGACATTGCAGTTTGTATAAAGATTTACAAATTACACCTAACAATATATCTATTCTCAGAATTCAGGGAGGCTAATAACCCCCCTTTTATAATAGTTGAGTCTATTTACTTGTATTTAAGAATTAGATGATTTATCCTGCTTGGCTTTCTTGATTAATTCCATGTAGACATTAATCTCATTAATTTCTACGTCATGCTCAACTCTGGTTACTTTCCATTTTTCCTTTTTTAGGTAAACTTCCTCTCCTACTCTGGGAGTAAATTGGAGATCATAGAACTTTTTTAGAAAATCTTTTTGATTTTCTTCCCATAATATTACTTTTGGTACTTCTTTGTTCATTGCTTATGCCTTTTTGGTTACTAGATGAAGGTAAGTAGTTTAATGACATACATACGGCAAGTTTATCTTACTAACTTAAGGGAATAGCGTAGTTAAAACCACATTTTCACATTGATATTTTTATGTGGCCTAATTGCGTCATATAAAGTTACACTGCAATACCATAAATTTAGTAAATATTACTATTAGGTTTACTTGAAAATCTTTTTTACTGATATTTTTGCTTGGATTAGACGTATATCAAATAATCTTCATTAACTAAAGCGTCTGTAGGAGGATTTTTTACGATTCCTGCCAACGATAGTAGCCTTTAACCATTTTTAGGGCGCAAATTTTCGGTTAGTGCTGCCTATACAACACTTGATGGGTTTTGCTCTGGGTGATCTTTTAAGTATTGGTCAAGTTGTGGACACAACTTATCAGGAATATAGAGCGTCCGTTTCATTTTATCAGCCTTTGGAGGTACAACTATTGTTGTAACTTAATTGTACTTGCCGAAGTGCGATCGCTATTTTTTAACTAGTTCCTGCTCAATGTAATGTTATTACTTTCTTTGTCAAGTTATAATAACCTGCCTGATTGGGAACAATAAAAATGACACCTTTGGTGCTTTTGCCCCAAAAGGCATTTTATCGAGGAAGGCAGGAGGAAAACTGCTCGACACTTACGGACTCGCTCTTGGTGGCGCTATCTGTCTTACGCTGCGATAAGACCCCCATTAAATTCTCGTTCAGGGCTGCTAAATCAGTAGGCTGGCTCCGTCAATTTTTGGATCTCCTCTATCTCGCATTACACGTGCGATCGTGCAACAGAGTTAAAAACAATCACTTTACGCTTTGTTCTTATATGCTGGTCAATTCTTTAAGTAACTTAATTAAAAATTTAAATTTTTGGCTTCTCATTGTGGCGGCATTGATGGTTTTTACAGATAAGACAGTGTTACTGTTTCATTTTGTTTTTCTCTTGCTGTCCATCGGTGCATTTTATTGGAAATTTCGGGCATTTATTCTACATACAGTTTTTTGGGTTTTGCTCGATACTGTTTATGTATTATTGGCTGTCTACTCAGGCAAGACTCAAGCAGATGAGTTAATTGAGATTCCCCTTTTGACGACGATTTTAGTCCTAATTTTTCTAATTGCTCGACAAAAATCAAAAGCGGAAAAAAAAGCGATATTGCTAAATTCCGAGCTAGATAAAAAACTCAATGAACTGACCAATGCTAATAAAAAATTATCAGAATACAACCAATACATTCAGCAGACTCAGACACAGATTATTCAAGCGGAAAAGATGTCTGGTCTAGGTTTGATGGTGGCTGGCATTGCTCATGAAATTAACAATCCAGTTAGTTTTATTTATGGCAATATCAAATATGCCAAAGAGCATATTTCTAATCTCCTAACGCTTTTGCAGTTTTACCAGGAAGAATATCAAACGCCCAGCTCCCGCATTCAAGACTATATTGAAGAAATTGACCTCAGTTACACGACTGAAGATTTATCAAAAATTCTAGTCTCTATGAACAGTGGAGCCGAACGTATTCATCAAATTGTGTTATCTTTGCGGATTTTTTCTCGCCTGGATGAATCTCAAGTTAAAGTGGTTAATCTTGATGAGGGTTTGGACAGTAGTTTAGTTATTTTAGGGCATCGAATCAAAGAGGACATCATGATTACAAGGCAATATGCAAATTTACCTTTGATTGAATGCTATCCAGCTCAGTTGAACCAGGTATTTATGAATATTCTCTGTAATGCCTTTGATGTTCTGGAAACTAACCAAAACCAACAGAATAAGTGCATTGGCATCGAGACAGAGCTTGTAGATGTCGATCGGATTCAAATCAGAATCTGGGATAACGGTTCTGGGATTCCTTTAGAAATTCAGAAAAAGATATTCGATCCGTTCTTTACGACGAAGCCCATTGGGAAAGGCACTGGGTTGGGACTCGCCACCAGTTACCAGATTATTGAAAAACATAGAGGTACTATTAGGGTTTCTTCAGTACCCCATCAAAGAACCGAGTTTGTCATCACCCTACCAGTTCATTTGAGAAATGGGCGTTGCTGAATTCAGGGATGAATATATTAGACATTTGGTAGAAATTAAATATGCATCCAGAATCCTTGTAGATACGTAGGACTGCTACGTATCTACATTCATTTTCACTTACTATGTCTATTTATGTGCTTGACTGTGCGGCGATCTGGACAGCTTGTATATCAACATTGAGGTGTTGAGCAATCTGCTCCACACTCATCCCTGTTTTTAGTAACAGAGGCACAGTAAGTTTTAACATTTCAGCTTTCTGTTCTTCTCGACCTTCTTCTCGACCTTCTTCTCGACCCTCGGCTTTCGCTTCTTGATAAACCCTTGTTTGCTCCAAAGTCAGTCCTAGCATAGCTTCAACTTCCTCTCTACTTAACGAAGAAAACTTATAAACGGCGATTGTGGTTATGATGTCTAGTATTTCGTTTTTCGGCAGCGCGTCTGTTTCCTCTAATTTTACTCGCTGAATCAATTGCTTTGCTTGCTCTGCCATCACTTCATCCGATGCTAGAGTCAACTGCATCAAGTTGATGCCTATTGGCTGCTGATTAGTCACGCCTAACTCATCTAAATAGATTCGCTGCACTTGGTCGCTGTTGAGAAATATTCGATGAGTTTTTTGATCCCTTGGTTCCAAAGAGCGTGATGAAAAAATTACCACACAGAACCAATCATCGTACTGAGAACGATTCCGGTTCAGGTACATCAACGACTCGGTAAAGAACCGATGGTAAAGGGATTCATCCTTTTGGAATTGAACTTCAGCAAAAAAGATCGCTCTAGATGTTGCATCGTCTGGAGGTAAAAACACACCATCGATGCGAAAAGCGGTTTCTTTGACTTCAAGTGATTCAAATCGATAGTTTTGCCCTTGCAGAGGAGGATGATCAATCAGTTCAAAGAGTAACCCAGGAAAGCGCTTAAAAATTTGATAGTAAATGGAGTCTCGTTTCACTACTTCATCCTAAAATTCTCTCGTTATCCGTATGCGTAGCCCGTCGTAGACATCGCGGATTACGACCAAGCGATAAAAATTAATCCTAACTCGGCGCAAGCTTATGCTAATTGGGGATTAGAACTGCTTGCTAAATAACTGCGATCGCCTCTGGCGGGCAAAACACCATCGCAACTTCTACTTTTCGTTCGCTGATTTTGAGCGGGTAGGGTTTATCTTTATTTAAATAAGAGAGAAATTAAATTCTATAAACCATACGAAAAAGTATTTATGTCAAGCGGTGAAGTATTTGATACCAAAACAAAATCCCTATCTGTACCAAGGGTAAACCTGCTGACCATGTTCCGGCTGGGTTTATTTCAGATGGGGTTGAGTATGATGTCTATTTTGACTCTGGGCGTACTCAACAGAGTCATGATTCAAGAAATAGCAATACCGGCGACACTGGTTTCAGTAGTTCTAGCACTGCCTTTACTTGTTGCTCCTTCCCGTGTCTGGTTCGGCCAAATTTCCGATGCCAAGCCCTTATGGGGATACCACCGCACAGCTTATGTTTGGGTGGGAGCGGCAATATTTGCGATCGCAGCCTTTTTAGCTATACAAGTGATATGGCAGCTTAATATTGCTGCAAATAGTACCGGTGGTTGGGCATGGACAACCCAAACAATCGGCTGGATAGCGCTTTTGTCACTAATCTTCGCTATCTACGGTCTAGGAATTTCTGTTAGCGGTACTGCTTTTGCCGCTTTGTTAGTGGATATATCTGAAGAAGATAACCGTTCTAAAGTCGTCGGTGTGGTTTGGTCAATGCTAATGGTGGGAATTATTATTGGGGCAATTATTAGTTCCAAGTTACTAGAGCCATTAACACTAGGGGTTTCTATAGCAACTTTGCAGGCGGCGGTAAATAGGCTGTTTCTCGTCGTTCCCATAATTGTATTTGGGCTGGCGATCGCAGCCACATTCGGCGTAGAAAAAAAATACTCCCAATACTTAACCCGTTCCACATTAGTAAACCGAGAAGACAGTATAACTCTGGGCAAGGCTTGGGAAATCTTGACAGTTAGCCCGCAAACAGGTATATTTTTTACCTTTTTACTGGTGATGACTCTCTGCTTGTTTATGCAAGACCCAATTTTAGAACCTTATGCAGGTCAGGTATTTAAAATGCCTTTGGCTGAAAGTACCAAACTGAATGTTTTTTATGGAACAGGTGTACTGATTGCCTACGGTGTGAGTGGTTTTTTGATTGTGCCACGTTTAGGTAAGCAAAGAACTGCAAAACTAGGCTGTATATTAGTGGCATTTTGTACAGCATTACTTGGGATATCAGGCTTCACAGCTAATCCAGCTTTCCTGAAGCTAAGTTTAATTTTGTTCGGTTTAGCCACTGGTGTCTTAACTACAGCAGCAGTGAGCTTAATGTTGGATCTCACAGCAGCAGAAGCCGCAGGTACATTTATTGGAGCCTGGGGGTTAGCGCAGTCTGTCTCTAGAGGTGTCGCAGTGGTTTTAGGTGGTACTTTATTGGATATCGGTCGCAAGCTATTACCCAATTTAGTTTTAGCTTATGGACTGGTGTTTGCCCTAGAAGCAGTGGGAATGTTGGTGTCGATTTGGTTTCTGAATCGGGTGAACATCAGAGAATTTCAAACAAGTACAAAGCAAGCGATCGCTTCGGTTTTGTCAAGCGATTTAGACTAAACTGTATAGGGCATGAGGCATGGGACAAATGACAAATGACAAATGACAAATGACTAATAACCAATGAATGATTTTTGGACAACAATTTTAGATTTTGCCCAAACTACTACTACCAGAGTGGGCAAGCAGCTAATGCTAGATTTTGGGAAAGTACAAGCTGACCAAAAAGCTGATGGTAGTTTGGTAACGCAAGCAGATAAATGGGCAGATCAGGAAATTCGGGATGCGCTCGCTTCTAATTTCTCTGGTTACGGCATTTTGACCGAAGAGAGCGATCGGTCATTTCCCGGTACTGAGTGGTGCTGGGTAATTGACCCTCTAGACGGCACAACCAACTTCACACGCGGTATTCCTCTCTGGACAATATCTCTGGGTTTACTGTATCGAGGCACACCCATTTTTGGTTATGTTTACGCACCAACCTTGAATCAAGCTTTTCATGGTTTCTGGGCAGGTTCATCTGGTTTAGCAACACCAACAGGGGCATTTCTCAACAACCACCCCATCCACACTAGTATAGATAGTCCCAGCAACAATCACTTTTTTAACCTCTGTTCCCGTAGCACCGCAGTTATGCAGAACGGCTTTCCCTGCAAAATTCGCATGTTGGGTGTGGCTAGCTATAACTTTTTAACAGTTGCCACTGGGGCTACTCTCGGTGGTATTGAGGCGACACCAAAAGTTTGGGACTTAGCGGGGGCTTGGGTAATTGTTCAGGCTGCTGGAGGGGTCTGGTTATCGCTTAAATCAGAACCATTTCCTTTGTCACCAGGAGAAGATTATAGCGATCGCTCTTTTCCCACCCTTGTAGTTAGTCGCCCCGAATTAATTCCAGTATTTCAACCTTTTCTCGAAAGCGTAAAAATTTAATATAATAATTTATTGTGTATCTGAAAACACTAATTTTGTTAAGCGGCCTAGTGAGCGGCGACATAGCCGAAATTAAAACAATTTCCACTCTTGCCGAAGGCAGGCTTTGTGCGTTCGCAATTACGTTTTGTGACAGGGATTTAGCTTAGGCATTCAATTCACGCTGCTTGATAGAAGCAGGGGACTTAAACCCCCAAACTTTGTTAAAGTTAACAAAGTCCTAGTCAGACAGAGAAATAAAGCTGATAATAATCCTGAATTTAGTGCAATAACAATGTAGCAACTAATTTAAGTACAGTTGTGACTTCCATCACGCTACTTAATTTAGTATAAATAATTTTATGTTGTCTAATCTAGATTTAATTCGAGAGTTTGTGCAAAACTCTATTCATAAAAAAGAAGTTTTGTTGTCAAATCCTGCTTTGACAGCGCAAACAGTCTATAACACTAACCAACTGATAGCAAAAGCCGAAGGTGTGATTGCCACCGTCCAACTATCTAACACACTATCTGAATTCTGGATTTCTCCAAAATCATCCCAGTGGGAATTGATAAATCAGGCATTAGCAGAATATAGTTATCTTCTCAAAGGAGAAGTAGATAGTCGGGGTTTCTATCAGTATCAATACTGTGAAGTTCCCAAAGGCTATGAGATGCACTGTACTAAATCTGTACTTCTATGGCGATCTTGGTGGAAATATCGCAAGTATGCTTCAAGACTAGGGATTCCGTTGGAACTTTTAATTAGAAAACGAGATTCATGGTATCCAATTAGAGATTTAATTATTAGCGACGGACTTCTTTATATCAAAACTTTAGGAAATGAGATAGAACTTGACTCAAATGATCTGGTTACTTGGTTAAGCAAAATAGATGTCAAAAAGAAAGAAATACCTACTACAGAGACATAGGCGTGGGTAGGGCATATATTTGTAGGCTTATACAACCGATTGATTATTTTATAAAGATTTTTGAAAATGAGATGACAACATAATTAGGCAAAGGACGTGAAGAGGAATGAAAGGACTTTGGCTCGAAAACAACCAGTTGCAACTACGCACAGATATTCCAATTCCTGAACCACCACAGGGAGAAGCCTTAGTGCGCCTTTTGCGTGCGGGTATCTGTAATACTGACTTGGAACTGCTCAGAGGCTACTATCCCTACACAGGTATTTTAGGGCATGAATTTGTTGGTGTCGTTGAACAAGGGCCACAACAGCTAGTTAAACAACGCGTAGTTGGAGAAATCAACGCTGTGTGTGGGCATTGTCGGTTTTGTCGCAGAGGACAACCAACTCACTGTCAAAATCGCACAGTTTTAGGTATTGTCAACCGGAATGGAGCCTTTGGTGAATATCTCTGTTTGCCGATGGAGAACTTACATTTAGTACCTGATAATGTGCCAACAGAAGTAGCAACATTTACCGAACCTATAGCAGCAGCTTTGGAAATTCAGCAGCAAGTGGCATTGCATCCAGATGATCGGGTACTAGTGGTTGGAGATGGCAAACTAGGGCAGTTAGTAGCCCAGACACTTGCCCTAACTGGCTGTGAACTCTTAGCCGTGGGGCGTCATCGGGACAAACTGGCTAATTTAGAGAACCGGGGGATAAAAACGAGTTTAGCCGACACTGTTACAGATGGATATTTTGATATTTCAGTAGAGTGTACTGGCAACCCAGAAGGATTTGCGATCGCCCGTCGCGCCTTACGTCCTCGTGGTACATTAGTGCTTAAAAGTACTTATACTGGCAACCTCAGCCTAGATGCTTCTTCGTTAGTAGTAGATGAAATTACCCTCATCGGCTCTCGTTGTGGCCCCTTCGCCCCAGCCCTCCAGCTACTAGCTACAGGACAAGTTGACGTGCAACCTCTGATTCATGGCAGTTACCCCCTCATTGAAGGGATTGCGGCTTTTGAACACGCTCAGAGTCGCGGTGTTTTAAAGATATTGTTAGAAATTGGTCAATAGTGATTGGGGATTGGGCAATTCAATTTTAGATTGAAATTTAATCCAAAATCTAAAATCTAAAATTCTTACTCCCCAACTAATACAGATACGGATTCGTCTTTGGTTGATAGTCCAAACAATGGATTGCTTCTTCTGTATTGGCAATAGATGGGCGTACAGTACATTTAAGACGGTAATTGTCGGTAAAAAATTGGCAACCACTACAGGGTATTTGATGCATAAGCTTTGCTGTAGTCACACTATCTCGCGCCGCCGTCCAGAGACTCAAAACAACGAGAATAGTTACAGTCCAAGCAACGACAAAGCAAATCGGGACTAAAAAAGGTTGAATCCCATGAATGAGGAAAGATAGGAGTTGAAACACGATATGTGCTGATACAAATTAGGAGCTAAAAGTATATTAACTCCTAGCTCCTACTTTATAACTTCTGACTATAGAAGTATAAATTAAACGCCAGCATGACCCAGCGCTAAACCAGTGACGAGCATTCCTAGTACAAGGAAGGGTTGGGCGCTGGCTTGGTACTTAACATCATTCTTCACGGGGTCGCGCAGGAAATACATATCCTGCAAGGTGATTTGCGGAATTATTAACAGTATTAGTATTGTTGCATACAAATTTTCATGGATGCTGACGAGATAAGCTGCGATCAATCCTTGAAAGACATCAATTGTTACTACACAAATCCATGCCGCAGTGGTGATGCCAAACATTACGGGTAGTGAATTTAATCCTAACTGGCGATCGCCTTCTACACTCTTAAAATCGTTAACAATGGCAATACCCAATCCAGCCAAGCTGTAGAACATTGTCAAAATCACGATTGTGGAATTGAGATCGCCAAACAAAGCGTGTCCTGTAGACCAAGGTAGGGTAATATAACTTGCACCCAAGGCGTAGCTACCTAGCCAACCGTTTTGCTTGAGTTTTAGGGGAGGTGCAGAATAAATGTAGGCGATGAAAGAACCGATGAGCGCGATCGCTGTAATTGTCGGGAATTCATGACCAGACCACACATCCAGCGCAAATGCCAAAGCAATACCAGCAATGAGTAATACCCAAATCTGAATAATTACCTGTGGTAGGGGAATTGCTCCAGAGGGAATCGGGCGATAGGGTTCATTAATGGCATCGATTTCGCGATCGTAGTAATCATTAAGGATTTGAGTGTAACCTGTCATCAATGGCCCAGCCAGCAGCATACAGGTTGCTACCTTCAACACATTTTCCACTGTCCAAGTGTAGTTACCAGAAGAAGCCGCACCACAGACTACGCCCCAAATTAGGGGAATCCAGGTAATCGGCTTCATTAGCTGCAAACGAATTTTCCAAATTGAAGTTTCCCCAGACGCTGCACCTTTCATCCCCAGCAGTTGCCTAGTTTTCGCACTGCGCGAGGCAGATGCGATCGCTTTTTCGCTGAGATTATTCGCCACTGAGTCTAATGCCTCAGATGGGTTGGGGTCTGGGGTGATGGGAGTTGATTCTGACATAAGGTTTACTGATTAATTGGGAATTGGGCATTGGGAATGGGGCATTGGTGATTAAGTTTTTTCCCTATTCCCCATTTCCAAGAACTATTGCAAAAGTTTTTTGTGATCTGATAGGGTATTTTGCCTTTTGCTTAGTATTCTTGAGTTTAAGAATGAAATATTGTCAAGCCAGAAAACTATCTTCGACGAAATTTAAACCAGTTACAGGAGTTAGTCGCAGAACTTATCAGTTAACTAATTCTATAGGTTTAAGTCCCCCACAACTAATGCCTACATATTGCGTTTAATTACTTATTGACAAAAAATATTATTCTAATCTATTACGGTTACTATCCGTGTATGATTTTCTGGGATGATGTTGTCTTGTACCTTCTCCTTGGAAAGAAATTACGATGTCTTTTGAGCTTCCTCGGTTGGCTACCTCTTCTACTGATGTGCTGTCTCAAACCAGCCTCGCACCTGTCTTTGACAAAGCTAATTTGACGACTTCTTTAACGGGACTGCGACGATCGAGCCAATCTCTCTTGTTTGTCGATGGATCGGTGGCTGATTATCAGCAGTTGGTAGCGGGGGTGATTCCAAACACGGAGATTCATGTGCTTGATCCAGTGCAGGATGCTGTCACCCAGATTACCAACACCCTGCTGGGGCGGCAAAATATCACCAGTTTGCATATCGTTTCCCACGGGGAAGCAGGAGGGCTAGATTTTGGCAGCAGCGCCCTTAACCTAACCGATCTACCTCAGTACGCAGCCCAGTTAAAGACCTGGAGTAGAGCGCTAACCAACGATGCGGATATTTTGCTCTACGGCTGTAACGTTGCTGAAGGCAAACTCGGTCAGACGTTTGTCCAAAGCATCAGTCAGGTTATTGGAGCCAATGTTGCTGCCTCCAATAACCTGACAGGTAAAGATGGCGACTGGAACCTGGAAGTAACCACTGGTAAGATTGAGTCGCCTCTGGCCTTTGACCCCAAAGTTACCTCTGCCTATGCCCACGATCTGAATATTCTGGGTGAAACCTTCCAAGGCAGTGATGTCGCTAACTCCTCCTGGATCTACAACACAACGGGGACGCAACCGTTCCTGACTGCCCGTTCTACAACAGCAGCATCAACAGGCGGCATACCAGGTGGTGGCTCCGATCCCGTTAATTCAGGTGCATTGCGATTAACCTCTGCTGCCCAAAAAGAGGCATCCTTTGTAGTTTACAACCGCCCCCTTAACGCCAGCAGAGGTCTCTCCATTACGTTCAACATTCATTCCTATGGAGGCAATGGTGCCGATGGCATCACCTTCTTCCTCATTGATGGCAATGCCAACCCGACTCAAGCCGGTGCAAGTGGAGGATCGCTCGGCTATTCCAGTATGGGCAGCATACCTGGTCTTGTAGGCGGCTACCTCGGCGTTGGCTTTGACGAATTTGGCAACTTCTCTAACCCCGTATATGGTGCAGGTGGTCCAGGTGCTGTAGCTGATTCTATTGCAGTTCGTGGTAATCAAGCAAACAGCTATAAGTACCTGGCGGGAACGGGAACGCTCTTGCCAAATATTGATAATAAAACATCGGGCAACCGAGCAACTGCCCAGAAAAAGGTGCAGATTGATTTGACACCTGCCGGGTTGTTATCCGTCAAAATTGATTTGAACAATGACGGAGATTTCTCAGACATTAACGAAACTCCAGCAGCACTGCAAAATTATAATGTAGTTGCCAATAATGGCGCACTGCCATCTACATTCAAGTTCGGTTTCTCGGCCTCCACTGGCGAAGAAACCAACATCCATGAAATCACAGGGCTGGATGTTGATACGTTCGGTAGTGTGCCGTATACCCCTTTGGTCAACTTTACCAGCAGCAGTGCCTCAGTCAGTGAAGGAGCAGCTAGTTTAAACCTCACTGCCCAGATTGATGTGACAACCTCAAATACTGTTACAGTGCCGGTAACACTGTCGGGAACGGCAGCGGATGGAACAGACTACACACTCTCTAACAGTTTCATCACGATTTTGCCAGGACAATTGACTGGTAGCATCACCCTGAATCCGATTGATAACTTAGTAGCCGGGTCTAATAAAACTGCTGTGGTGACAATGGGAACGCCTACGGGTGCTCAACTGAGTCCTCAGAATAATATCTTTACAGCAACGATCATAGACAACGATTACTTTCTCTTGTGGCGCAATAGTGGTACCGGGGAGAATGCTGTCTGGCAACTTAATGACTTCACCCTGAAAAGCAATTACTTTTTACCCCCCGTGACTGATCCAAACTGGGAGATTGTGAGTACAGCCGACTTCAACCATGATGGCATTACTGACATCCTTTGGCGCAACAAGGCAAGCGGCGAGAACGACATTTGGCAGATGAATAGCACTGGTTTTGAAACCGACCACTTCATTACTCAGGTGCCTGATCCAAACTGGGAGATTGTGAGTACAGCCGACTTCAACAGTGACGGTACACCTGATATCGTCTGGCGCAACAAGGCAAGCGGCGAGAACATGATTTGGCAGATGAAGGATGACTTCACCCTGGAAACCGACCACTTGATTACTCAGGTGCCTGATCCAAACTGGGAGATTGTGAGTACAGCCGACTTCAACAGTGACGGTACACCTGATATCGTCTGGCGCAACAAGGCAAG
>NZ_JBALCW010000041.1:0-2371 GCF_036917635.1 Nostoc sp. | reverse complement strand
TGGCACTGGGTTTGGCGGCACAACGTACCAGTGATAATTGTCGAAGGTGTCAAAAAAGCGGGGGCATTGCTGACTGGTGGTTATGCTGCGATCGCAATCCCCGGTGTTAACGCTGGTTATCGCACACCACACGATGAGTACGGTACTCCCATTGGTAAGCCAAATCTTATCCCCGACTTGAAACATTTTGCAACAGAAGGCAGAGAGGTTAATATTTGCTTTGACCAGGATAATAAACCCGAAACCGTCCAGCGAGTCCGAACCGCTATCAGTCGGATGGGACGGTTGCTGATAAACGAAGGCTGTTCGCTGCGAGTGATTGATTTACCGTTAGGGGCAGAGAAAGGGGTTGATGATTTTATTGTTGCTCACGGTCAACCTGCATTTGACGCGCTCTACAACACAGCCGTTGTACTGGAGTTGTGGGAGATTAAGCTGTTTACTCTGCTGACTTATCCGCCTGCGATCGCACTTAATCAACGTTTCCTCGGTCATCTGCAAGTTCCAGAAGGTGAAAAACTGATTATCCTCAAGGCTCCCAAAGGCACTGGTAAAACCGAATGGCTGGCAACTGAGGTGGCGAAAGCACACGACCTTGGAAGGCGGGTATTAATCATCACCCATCGCATCCAGCTAGGTGAGGCACTGTGTAATAGATTTGGTGTTAACTATGTTACCGAAGTCCGCACGAATGAAACAGGGACATTATTAGGATACGGGGTGTGTGTTGATTCGCTGCATCAGGAAAGTCAGGCGCGATTCAATCCCAATGACTGGGCGAATGATGTCATAATTATTGACGAGTGTGACCAAGTATTCTGGCATTTGTCAGTATTTCGGAGAAACTGACCCCTGTAGCGATTGCTCAGAAGTTGTTGGACAAGATTGACTTGAAGTTGGATTATGTCGGTCGCTTGGGTAAGCGTGAAAATCGGGAGTGCGTTTACCAGTTTGTTGCCCCTAACGATCAGCGCGATTCGATTTTCGGGCAGTGGTTAAATCGGGATGAAGCTACTATTAGTGATTCGGTGTCAGTCACCAATAATATAAGTACAACTACACCAGTCGTTGACACAATATCCCAATCCCAGAATACTGAAGTGGTGTCAGTCATTAATAATATAGTGTTACCCACACAACTAACTGACACGACACCACACGACATTCCCCAAACACTCACCCAGGTGGAAAGTCCGGTGAACCAAGGGTGGAAGGGGCTGAAGCTGAAACTGCGACAAGGACTCAACAGCGCTGGTCAGTTCTACAGCGAGTTAGTCTCCAAGGTAGGCTTTTCTGTTGGAATTGCTGACTCTGAGCCTTACTGGAATGGGTATTTGGGGCAGTGGCAGGTTTGGGTTAAGTTTGGAGGCGGGTGTACGTCTGTGGTGTGCGATTGGTTGGCGGTGGTGTAGTAAACTAAAAAGCAATGATACATCTGATTAGCGAGGTCGATTTTCTCGCCCGTGATAGATGCGTAAGATTACAACATCATCCTCAAGAATAACGTAGTGAATTATAAAGCCGTATTTTCCAAAAAAAACTACAAGTTTTCGTAATCCTGCTATCTCATCGACAATCGCACCTCGACGGGGATTTTCTTGTAGACTGTCACCCGAAGAGACAATTGCTTGTACTGCTCGTGCTGCTGCATCAGCATTATTAAGTTTGATAAAATCGTAATGACGATTTAAGTCATCAATCGCCGTTTGCGTCCAAACTATCTGGGACATGGACGTTCTTCATCGGTTCCTAAAGAGTCTGCCCATTCACGCACACGCTCATGTGCTACTCCTGTGCCTGTTCTACGGTATGCTTCCAGAGCTTTACGGCTTTGCTCAACCATTTGGGTTTGGGTCAGTGACTGGAAATTTAATGTTGTATCTATTTCACCGAAACACAAGATTTCTTCTATACTTTGAGTAGATTCATGACTGAGTAACTGCTCAAAATCTTCTAAGTCTCCATCAGTTCCAGTCAACCATGTTTTGAGCAGACTTTTTACCTGCTCCCCTGGCAATGCCTCAAGATGCTCTAAAATTTGCTGTTTAATATTGTTGGCTGTCATATAGTATTTGATTTTTGTCGCAAAACATTAGAATTCAACGTAATACCTGCATATCTAATTCTAACTAAGCCTATACTAAACCATGTCATAACTTAGCCTTTTCCATATCCCTGACCGTATTCTCAAAGAAATACGATTTATGTCCACAGTCACAATAAAATGACGATGGAAACACTTCTATTGCCATCTTAAATACCTCGATTTACACCCCCAAATACTACCATGCTCTATGTGTTATCCGGCTTGCTGATTTAACCAAGCTTCTAAATCCGCCACAACAGAAAAATCTAATAACGCCTCTCCTAG
>NZ_JBALCW010000040.1:0-112977 GCF_036917635.1 Nostoc sp. | reverse complement strand
GGGGCATCATTAACGGCAGTGAAATTAATGTCGCGGGTTACAGCAGTACTATTTAAGCTGCCATCATTGACAACAAAGCTGATAGTGCGCTTTGTGGTGGGGTTATCGCTACTGTTTTGATAGGTAACAGATTGCAGGGCAGTTTGATATTGGGCGACGGTGGCACTACCAGTTAAGGTTAAGACACCGTTAGTACAAGTGCCAGTAATGCCGTTTTGGTTGGTGAAAGCGAGGGTGTCTTCTGTGGCGACAAAACCATTGGTAATGCTGACAGTAGCGCTGCTGAGGCTGGTGGAGTCGGCATCGGTGACGGTAATACCAGGGTCGATGGCTTTAGCAGGGTCGTTTTCAGTGTAGGCGAGGGCGGTGTTGGTGGGGGTGATGACTGGGGCGACAGGTTCGGCAATTGTTAAACTGGCACTTGTGACATTCAACAGCACGGAGACAGTGTTGCTGCTGGCGTTAGCAGCAGCCAAGTCCAGCTTGCCGTCGCCGTTGAAGTCTGCCACTGTGACTGAATTAGGACTACTGCCAACGGTGAAGTTGGTGGCGGTGGCAAAGCCGCCCGTACCGTTGCCTAGCAGTACTGAGATGGTGTTGTTGTTGTAGAAGTTAGTAGTAGCCAAGTCCAGCTTGCCGTCGCCGTTGAAATCTCCCACTGTGACTGAGCGGGGACCATTACCGACGGTGAAGTTGGTGGCAGAGGCGAAGCCGCCAGTGCCATTGCCCAGCAGCACGGAGACGGTGTTGCTGCTGAAGTTAGCAGCAGCCAAGTCCAGCTTGCCGTCGCCGTTGAGGTCTGCCACTGTGACTGACTGGGGAAAAGTGCCGACGGTGAAGTTGGTGGCGGTGGCAAAGCCGCCAGTGCCGTTGCCCAGCAGCACGGAGACGGTGTTATTGTAGAAGTTAGGAGTAGCCAAGTCCAGCTTGCCGTCGCCGTTGAAGTCTCCCACTGTAACTGAAAATGGACCATTGCCGACGGCGAAGTTAGTGGCGGTGTCAAAGCCACCGGTACCGTTGCCTAGTAGCACGGAGACGCTATTGCTGTAGAAGTTAGCAGTAGCCAAGTCCAGCTTGCCGTCGTTGTTGAAGTCTGCCACTGTGACTGACCGGGAACCACTGCTGACCGTGAAGTTGGTGGCAGTGCCAAAGCTGCCACTGCCGGTGCCAAGCAGCACTGAGACATTATTGCTGCCCAAGTTAGCAGCAGCCAAATCCAGCTTGCCGTCGCCGTTGAAGTCTCCCACTGTGACTGAGCGGGGACTATTGCCGACGGTGAAGTTGGTGGCAGTGCCAAAGCTGCCACTGCCGGTGCCAAGCAGCACTGAGACATTATTACTACCCAAGTTAGCAGCAGCCAAATCCAGCTTGCCGTCGCCGTTGAAGTCTCCCACTGTGACTGAATAGGGACTACTGCCGACGGTGAAGTTGGTGGCTGGTTGGAAATTGGCGGTGCTGTTGGCACCAAGGATGTAGTCTGGGCTGGCTTCTAGGTTGACAGTGACGGTTTCGTTGGGGTCAGAGACTCCATCAGCGACAGCTGTGACTGTTAAAGTAGCGGTGGTTTGCCCAGCGGCGATCGCAAATGTGTTGGCTGTGACAGCGGTGATATTTGTAGCTGCTGCCAAGGTGTAGTCGGTGGTGGCGGTGGCGGTGCTACCTGTGGTGTTAAAGTTAACCACTAAGCCACCAACTGGGGCGGCAGTGTCGAGGGTGATGGTGAAGTTGCCGACTGTACCGCCTTCTGTGGGGTTAGTGCCTGGGGCGATCGTAATTTTAGGGGTGGTATTCAGCAGCACTGAGACATTATTGCCACTGAAGTTAGCAGCAGCCAAATCGAGCTTGCCGTCGGCGTTGAAGTCTCCCACTGTTACTGAGGTGGGACTAGCCCCGACGCTGAAGTTGGTGGCGGTGGCAAAGCCCCCTGTGCCGTTGCCTAGTAGTACTGAGACGGTGTTGCTGCTGTTATTAGCGGTAGCCAAGTCGAGCTTGCCGTCGCCGTTGAAATCTCCCACTCTTACTAAAAAAGGACTAGTCCCGATACTGAAGTTGGTGGCAGTGGCAAAGCCGCCTGTGCCGTTGCCTAGCAGCACTGAGACGGTTTTGCTGCTGTAGTTAGCGGTAGCCAAATCGAGCTTGCCGTCGCCGTTGAAGTCTCCCACTGTGACTGAAATGGGAAGACTGCCGACGGTGAAGTTGGTGGCGGTGGCAAAGCCCCCTGTGCCGTTGCCTAGTAGCACTGAGACGGTATTGTTGCTGAAGTTAGCAGCAGCCAAGTCGAGCTTGCTGTCGCCGTTAAAATCTCCCACTGTAATTGATCGGGGATTGGGAGCAATGCTGAAGTTGGCGGCGGAGCCAAAGCCCCCTGTGCCGTTCCCTAGCAGCACAGAGACGTTGTTGCTGTTGTAGTTAGCGGTAGCCAAGTCGAGCTTGCCGTCGCCGTTAAAATCTCCCACTGTGACTGAAAAAGGACTAGTCCCGACGGTGAAGTTGGTGGCGGTGCCAAAGCCCCCTGTGCCGTTTAGTAGCACTGAGACGTTGCTGCTGTTGAAGTTAGCGGTAGCCAAGTCGAGCTTGCCGTCGCCGTTAAAATCTCCCACTGTGATTGATCGGGGATTGGGAGCAACGCTGAAGTTGGTGGCAGTGGCAAAGCCCCCTGTGCCGTTGCTTAGTAGCACTGAGACGTTGCTGCTGTTGATATTAGCAGCAGCCAAGTCGAGCTTGCCGTCGCCGTTGAAATCTCCCACTGTTACTGAATAGGAATTAGTCCCGGCGCTGAAATTGGTAGCGGTGGCAAAGGTGGCAAACACTCCAGGGTAGGCTTCCCTAATTTTTGGTTGCAACGCTAGTGTGGAGGCGATTTGCCCGATCTTCACCTCTAGTTCCCAACTTCCCCCATGTTGCGCGTTGCCGATTTTCTGGGCTGAGGCGGCAATGTTTGCCCCAGTAAGTTGGTGTAAGCTTTCTATAAAGGTTTTTCCCGTTTCTCCTCTGGCGACTTCACACCCATAGATGAGGATTTCGGCAGCAAGCCATTGTTGTAGTTGCTGGCGATAGGTGTGGAGGTTGTCTAAATTTAGTTGGCTATTACCTAGTTGTAAGCTGCCGGGGCTACCGTGGGCAATTATCTGGATACTGGCCTTTGGATAGTTATGGCAGACGGCGCTGATTTGGGCGATGCCGTCAAGGTGTTTGTTGAGGACAGTTACTTTGGCTGTGGGTATAATGCCTTGGACGAGTATTTGATGGTCATCAATTCCGGCATCGATGATGACTAGAGTCTGCTTTGTGACTGTGGCGTTAGTAGTTGTCATGATGTTTCAGTATTCTGGAATTTACGTATTAATTCTGATAAGTGGTATCTCTAATTTAAAAAATACTTATATTGGAATAACCTAAAATCAGCATTTTATCCTCAGTAAAATCACTCCATTTGCTTGAGATGTCACGTAGTACGCAGAGCGGAATTAAAAATTAAAAATGTATACAGCATAAGGGTTTCGTTGATTTGGAATGGGTGGTTTATTTACGCCACACTGTACTAGTCGGTTGAGTTGAAGAACGAAACCCAACACTACATACTGTTGGCTGGCGGTGAATGTTACAGACAATAAATGTTTAAACAAACTTAAAGTAATTGTTGACTTTATATCTGCTGTAAGTAGGTAGGCAAGATAAAATCAAACTATGTAACGAAAAGTAAAATCTTTGTATTTGGCTCGTAGTTGCGCCCTCTTGCGCTTTAGCGCAACTACGAGCTAGTGATGATTATTTGCGCCCACTTACTTATGTATAGCAACCGCCAAGGCGGTTTGGGTATAGACTGGATGTATTAGCCTTTCCTTTGCCCCGGTTAGTGCGTTAGCGTAGCTCGCCGAAGGCATCGCTATATGCCCAAACCCTACAGTTACGACCTTCGTCAAAAGGTCATCCAAGCCATTAAGCTCGATGGCTTGAAAAAAAGTGAAGCCAGTCAATTGTTTAATATCAGTCGCAATACCATCGACTTGTGGCTGAAGCGGCAAGCCATTACTGGAGATTTTCAAGCTTTGCCTAATCAACCTCCTGGTAATGGTCACAAGATCACTGACTGGGAGAAATTTCATGAGTTTGCTTTATCTCATGGGGATAAAACTCAAGTTGAGATGGCCTCACTTTGGGAAGGAGAAATTAGCGATGCCTTCGGCGAGCTACGCTAACGCACTATCTCACGGTCCCTGAAGAAAATAGGCTTTACTCGAAAAAAAAGACTTATGGCTACCGCGAGCGGGATGAAGCAAAACGACAGGCGTTCATAGCGGAGTTGTCCACAGTACCAAGAGAGAACATCGTGTACCTCGATGAGTCTGGCATGGATAGTCGAGATGGGTATGATTATGGTTGGAATGAAAAAGGGCAGCGCTTCCATGCACTGAAGTCAGGACGACGTGAGGGGCGAGTCAATATGATTGCAGCGCTGTGTAACCAAAACCTGATAGCTCCCTTCACTGTTGAAGGGGCATGTAATCGAACAGTATTTGAGACAAGGCTTGTAACTTGTTTGCTTCCAATACTTAAAGCAGGACAGGTTCTAGTAATGGATAATGCTACGTTTCACAAAGGCGGGCGGATTGAGCAATTGATTCAGGAGGCGGGTTGTAAAGTGTTATACTTACCCCCCTATTCACCAGACTTCAATAAAATTGAGCAATGCTGGTTTTACTTAAAAAGTCGAATCCGCAAAAAACTAGCGCAGTTTGATTGTTTACGAAATGCCATTGAGCACGTCTTACATTTTGCGTCCTAACCACCTTGGCGGTTGCTATATATGGTTAATCACTAAACGCCAAAAATTCTAGCGATGTTGTTCGCTAGTGCAAATAGTAAAAATTTATACTTTGCTAAAGCTCCTACAATCTTCTGCTAAAGCTGCTCTTTCTGTAATTTATTGGCGAAAAACTTATTGGAGAAAAACTTCTAGATGCACCACCAATTAAAGAAATATTATAAGTTGGAAAGTTAGATGAACTGGAGGACTTTTGTAGGTTCAAAAAAACAAAAGTTGGTTGTAGACAGCAGTAAATCACTTTCGTCAAGGAATTTTAGCTTGGGTTTTAGGAAACCATAGTGCTGAAACATTTAAACCTTTGTGGGAGGAAAGTTTGCTGCTGACAGTGCTATTTTTATGTTACTGATGGATGGAAAGTCTACCCTAGTTTTATTGAGCCAGGACATATCGTCAGTAAAACCATGACCAGAGTTGAAGGATAAAATACCCGTTTAGGTCATTACTTGGCACGCTTACATAAAAAAACATTATGCTATTCCAAAGCAGTAGATATGCTTAAATACTCAATTCGGTTGTTACTTTACTATTTAAAGTATAGATAAATACCCGTCTTTAACTGATTTATCCCGCATTTATGCAACGCCGGTTAAAGGCGGCAACAGCTGTTTTGACAACGATGTAAACTGGATGTCAGCAGCAATCCCCAAATAATTTGTCCACCCCTCGATTAATACATTTTGTCACAGCTTATGAACCCTGCCCTAACTCAAATTGGCGCTCAAATGTCCAACCTGACTGGCGTCAGAGCAATCATGAAGGATATTATCGAAACATTACGAGCGGGTGCAGGGCAGCAGTTTATTAATTTGAGTGCTGGTAATCCGTTGATTTTGCCAGAAGTAGAGCAATTATGGCGCGATTGTACTGCACAGCTTCTTGCAAGTCCAGAATATGGTGAGGTAGTTTGTCGCTACGGCTCAAGTCAGGGCTATGCACCGTTAGTTGAAGCGATCGCCAATGATTTTAACAAACGCTACGGGTTAAACTTAAGCGATCGCAATATCCTCATCACCCCCGGTAGTCAAAGCCTCTACTTCTACGCTGTTAATAGCTTCGGTGGCTACACCCCTAGCGGCGAGTTAAAACAAATCGTTTTGCCCCTCAGCCCTGACTACACAGGTTACGGCGGTATTTGCTTAGTTCCAAAAGCCTTAATCGCCTACAAACCAACTCTCGATATTGATGAAGCCTCCCACCGATTTAAATATCGCCCCAACTTCAGCCAGCTGTCGATTACAGAAAATACGGGTTGTGTCCTCTTCTCTCGCCCTTGTAATCCCACTGGTAATGTCCTGACTGAGGATGAGGTGAAAAAAATTACTGCCCTCGCTGCGCCTTACAATCTGCCAGTGTTAATTGACTCAGCTTATGCGCCTCCCTTCCCAGCATTGAACTTTACCGAAATGACACCAGTGTTTGGTGATAATATTCTCCACTGCATGAGTTTATCGAAAGCAGGATTACCAGGAGAAAGGGTTGGTATTGCCATTGGGGATGAAAAGTGGATTGAAGTGCTGGAGTGTTTTCAGGCAAATATGAGTCTCCATTCTTCACGTTACGGCCAAGCGATCGCAGCTTATGCAATCAATTCTGGTGCTTTAGTAGAAATTTCTCACACTGTCATCCGTCCCTTTTACCAAAATAAGTTTACCGTTTTAGAAACCAGCTTAGAACAAGCGATGCCCAAGGATTTACCTTGGTTCCTCCATCGCGGTGAAGGAGCAATTTTTGCTTGGTTGTGGTTACAGGATTTACCCATTACTGACTGGGAATTTTACCAGCAGCTCAAGCAAGTAGGTGTGATTATTGTCCCAGGAAGTAACTTCTTCCCCGGTTTAGAGGAAGAATGGGCGCACAAACACCAATGCTTCCGCATCAGCCTTACAGGCAGCGATGAGGAGATTACTTCTGCTATGCAACGTTTAGCAAAAGTGGCTGAAGAAGCTTATAAAGGTGCGGCGGTGAGTGCCTAGTAGGGGAAGTTAGGAGTTAGGAGTTAGGAGTTAGGAGTTTGGAGTTTGGAGTTTGGAGTTTGGAGTTATAAGAATTTTTTCCCCAATGATAAATGACAAATGACAAATGACAAATCAGATAATTGGCTAGAAATTGGTAAGATTGTTGCGCCTCAAGGGTTGTCTGGGGAATTACGGGTTTATCCTGTATCTGACTTCCCCGAAAGATTTGAGGTACCGGGAAAACGTTGGTTGTTGCGTTCAGGTGATACAGAACCGCAACCAATCGAATTATTGACGGGACGTTATATCAGTAACAAAAACTTGTATGTAATCAAATTAGCTGGCGTAGAAAATTGCGATCAGGCGGAGGCGTTGCGCGGTTGTAAGTTAATGGTGCCAGCAAGCGATCGCCCCCAATTAGGCGAAGATGAATATCATGTCCTCGATTTAATTGGCTTGGAAGTCTTCATGCAAGTCTCTGGCGAACTGGTTGGTACGGTGGTAGATATCATCCCGGCTGGCAATGATTTATTAGAAGTAAAATTGCATGAATCATTTGCTACTGACAAAAAGCAAAAGACTGTTTTGATTCCATTTGTAGAAGCGATCGCACCAGTAGTAGACTTGAAATCTAATCGCATTGAAATCACGCCGCCGCCGGGGTTATTGGAAATTAATAATTAGGTCATTCCTTAATCTGCCTTTAGCTAGTTACACTCTACTGGATACTTCAAGAGGAAGCAGAGCTTAACACATGAGAAAATTAGCAAGAAGATGCGATTTGATGCGAGGAGATGTTGATTTGGTCTAGTTGAATAAAAAAATGGTAAAACATCTATTTAAAACCTTTTTATCAAATATTCAGGAGTACAAAGCTTCTGAATATTTTTGGCGTAACTTGTGTGAGAGTATTCTTATAAAAAATCAAGGACAGGAACATGGATGGGAAATTTGGTTGAACATTCATTTTATTGATGGAACCCCGTTTTTAGATGGCAGCCCAATTTATAGTTTAATATCGCCAGATAACAGAAAAGGTATTTGTATTTATCAAGATGAACCGAGTAAAGCAACAATGTCTATTGTTGCATGGATGGATAAATTTGGATCTATTGATGATGATGAAAATTTTATTGAAGAGTTAGTTATTACGTGCGAACTTTCAGAGGAATCTTCACAATTAGCTGGTGAACTTATGGAAACATGGGTAAAAGAAAATACTTCATATTATGAAATGGAACTATTGATTGAAAAGAAACTTTGAGAACATCTACTTTTAGAGGATGTTTGAAAAGTCCTGTTTTCGGTATCAAAAGTTTTAGATCCCTCTAAATCTCCCGATAAATTGGGAGACTTTGATTCCGGTTCCCCCCTTTTTAAGGGGGGTTAGGGGGGATTTAAAAGTGCCTAAAATCACAGCAAAACACTTGTTCATTCAACCTCTTAGGCTAGAAAAACTTCTCATGGGTAGATGGCCATCATCTGGAAAACAAGTATAATTCGTTACTGATTAACCCATCAAAATCCTTTTGGAATGGAGTGTCGAAATGACATTAGCTACAACTCCACAAACAAAGCCTTTAACAGATGAAGAATTACGTAAGATAAACGCCTACTGGCGTGCAGCTAACTATCTTTCCGTTGGGCAGATATATCTACTCGACAATCCGCTACTGAGAGAACCGCTAAAGCTAGAACACGTCAAACCCAGGCTTTTGGGTCACTGGGGAACAACACCAGGGCTGAACTTTATTTATGCTCACCTAAATCGGGTCATCAAAAAATATGACCTAAACACGATCTATATTGCTGGCCCTGGTCATGGAGGCCCAGGACTGGTAGCCAATACCTATCTAGAAGGCACTTACACCGAGTATTATCACAACATCTCCCAGGATGCTGAAGGAATCCAGAAACTCTTCAAACAGTTCTCTTTCCCTGGTGGTATTCCCAGCCACGTTGCACCGGAAACCCCCGGTTCGATCCACGAAGGCGGGGAACTAGGTTATGCCCTCGTCCACGCTTACGGTGCTGCTTTTGATAACCCTGACTTGATTGTTGCTGCTGTTGTGGGTGACGGCGAAGCTGAAACGGGTGCTTTAGCAACTAGCTGGCATTCCAATAAGTTTCTTAACCCCGTGCATGATGGGGCTGTACTGCCGATTCTGCACCTGAATGGGTATAAAATTGCTAACCCAACAGTACTGGCACGCATCAGCCATGAGGAATTAGAAAGCTTATTTGTAGGCTACGGCTACAAGCCCTACTTTGTCGAAGGTGACGACCCCGCAGATGTCCACCAGCAGATGGCGGCGACTCTAGATATAGCGATCGCCGAAATTCAAAGTATTCAAAGAGAAGCCCGCGTCCACGGTTTCACCGAACGTCCCCAGTGGCCAATGATTGTCATGAGAACCCCCAAAGGTTGGACAGGGCCAAAAGAAGTAGATGGCAAAAAAACAGAAGGTTCTTGGCGATCGCATCAAGTTCCTTTTGGCAACATAGCCAAACAGCCAGAACATTTGAAACTCCTAGAAGATTGGATGAAGAGTTACAACCCAGAAGAACTCTTCGACGCTAACGGTAAGCTAATTCCCGAACTAGCAGAATTGGCTCCCAAAGGGCATCGACGCATGGGTGACAATCCCCACGCTAACGGCGGTATTTTACTGCGCGACCTGAAGATGCCGGACTTTCAAGACTATGCTGTAGATGTTCTAAAACCAGGGCAAGCGATCGCAGAAGCTACCCAAGTTGCCGGAGGATTCTTGCGGGATATCATGCAACTTAACCAAGAAAGCCGCAACTTCCGTATCCTCGGCCCCGACGAAACGGTATCAAATCGCTTAGGCGCTGTGCTAGAAGTTACAGACCGAGATTGGGCAGCCGAGATCCTCCCGGAAGATGACCACCTTTCCCCCGACGGTCGGGTGATGGAAGTTCTCAGCGAAACTAATTGTCAAGGATGGTTAGAAGGCTACCTTCTCACCGGACGCCACGGGTTTTTCTCTTGCTATGAGGCGTTTATCCACATCATTGATTCGATGTTCAATCAGCACGCCAAATGGCTGAAAACGACCAGAGATATTCCCTGGCGTAAACCAATTGCTTCCCTCAATTATCTACTCACCTCCCACGTTTGGCGGCAAGACCACAACGGTTTCTCGCACCAAGACCCCGGTTTTATTGACCATGTAATCAACAAAAAAGCAGAAATCGTTCGCGTGTATTTGCCCCCCGATGCCAACACTCTGCTATCGGTAACTGACCATTGTTTAAGAAGCCGCAACTATGTTAACGTCATCGTTGCCGGAAAGCAACCAGCATTGCAATACCTAAATATGGATGCTGCTATCAAGCACTGCACAAAAGGCATCGGTATTTGGGAATGGGCAAGTAACGACAAAGACGGCGAACCAGATGTAGTCATGGCTTGCGCTGGGGATATTCCCACCCTAGAAACCTTAGCGGCTGTGGACATTCTGCGCCAGCACTTCCCTGAGTTAAAGGTGCGAGTAGTGAACGTAGTCGATTTGATGACACTACAGCCGAAAAGCGAACATCCCCACGGTTTGAACGGAAAAGACTTTGAAACGATTTTCACCACAAACAAACCGATTATCTTTGCATTTCATGGCTATCCTTGGCTGATTCATCGCCTAACCTATCGCCAAGCCAACCATGATAACTTGCATGTGCGTGGCTATAAGGAAGAAGGAACCACCACCACTCCCTTTGATATGGTTGTGCTTAACGATCTAGATCGCTTTCATCTCGTGATGGACGTAATTGATCGCGTACCAAAACTAGGATATAGGGCAGCTTATGTCAAACAGGAGTTGGAAGATAAGCTAATCGAACACAAACATTACATTGAGAAATACGGCGACGATATGCCAGAAATTCGTAATTGGAAATGGCCATATTAAGTAATTACTAATTCGTAATTCGTAATTAAATTTTTCACTACGAATTACGAATTATTTTAACTTCTTATCTCTGTGTTCTCTGCGCCTCTGCGGTTAAAATAATTACTCTTAACCGCAGAGGCACAGAGAACGCTGAGAAAAACAATCTTATTTTACGAGTCACCCTCAAAGGGCTAATTGTGATTACGCTTCTGTCGCAGTGAGGAGTACTTTAAGTTACTTAATGCATCAAACGCTACTTACTTTGATGGTTAGCGCTAAGATAGCTATGTATTTTTTGGAAGTATAAATATGGCTCAAATTTTTTATGTAAATTCCGTATCAGGTAAAGATACCAACCCAGGTAGCCAACAAGCCCCCTTCAAAACTATTACGCAAGCCCTCAAGGTATCTACAGATAACACCAAGATTCAACTAGCAGAAGGTAATTACAATGCTGCTAGCGGTGAAGTTTTTCCGCTAACGGTTCCATCTGGGGTGACAGTGGTGGGTAATGAAACCAATAAAGGCAATGGTATTTTAATTGAAGGGAGTGGTAGCTATTTGAGCCGTACTTTTGCTGCTCAGAATGTCACATTTGTGCTACTAGATAAAGCCGAAGTGCGCGGAGTGACTGTAACAAATTTAGCTAGCCGTGGTAGTGGTGTCTGGATTGAATCAACTGCCCCTACTGTTGCTAATAGCACCTTCACCAAGTGTAAGCGCGAGGGGATATTTACTACAGGCGAGGCTAATCCAGTTATTCTAGGTAATGTGTTCAATGAGAATGCAGCCAATGGAATTGCGATCGCTAAAAATTCTAAAGGTCAAATTATAGATAATACCTGCTTAAAAACAGGTTTTGGCATTGCCATTAGTGATACTGCATCACCCACCCTTCGAGATAACAGAATTTCCGAAAACCGTTCTGGAATTGTCATCTCTGGCAGCGCTCGTCCGATATTGCGTAACAATGTCTGCGAAAATAACACTGACGATGGTATCACAGTAATCGGAACTGCCCTACCGGATATCGGCAGTACCAATAACTTAGGAGGCAATACTCTACGCAATAACGGTAAATTTAATTTACAAAATGCCAGTTCTAACAAGCTGGTTTCTGTGGGAAATAAAATAGATACGTCTAAAGTCACAGGAAATGTAGAGTTTACAGATAGTTCTGTTCCGACACCCACGCCCACGCCAACAGCCACTCCCACTCCCACTCCAACACCTACTCCCATTCCAACACCTACTCCCACCCCAACACCTACTACCACGCCCACTCCCACCCCAACACCCACTACCACGCCCACTCCCACCCCAACACCTACTACCACGCCCACTATAGAATTAACCGATATTACGAATCATTGGGCAGGTGGCTTTATTCGGGAATTAGTCAAATTGGGGATAGTTAATGGTTTTCCCGATCGCACATTTAAACCGGATGCTACAATGACACGGGCGCAATACGCTGCATTACTGGTAAAAGCTTTCAACCCACCGTCAAACCGCCCCGCGATCAAATTTAAAGATGTATCAGCAGACTTGTGGGCATCCAAGGTAATTCAGCAGGCATATCAAGGTTCATTTCTCTCTGGTTTTCCTGACAATACCTTTGCCCCTAACAAAAATATCCAGCGCGTGCAAGTGATTGTCTCCCTAGTAAATGGATTGGGGTTATCTGCTGATGGTACATCTACCAAAACTTTTGACGATCAAGCAAAGATTCCTGAATATGCTAAGGATGAGGTAGTAAAAGCTATAGACAAGGGGATTATCGTCAATCATCCTAACGTCAAACAACTCAATCCTACCCGCGATGCTACACGCGCTGAGGTAGCGGTGATGGTCTATCAAGCCTTGGTAGACGCTGGTCGTGTAGTTGCGATTGACTCGCCTTATATTGTTGCTTAATTGGAAAAATAATTTGTTTTGCAAAATTGCATGATTTTTGTAGGGGCAATTCATGAATTGCCCCTACAAAAGGGTTCTAAATTAAGCAAAGTAAATTCATACTTAATTTGAAAAACGCAGTTTTTAATTACTACTCGAACGGAGGCAAATTATTTGGGTCAATACCTTGAGATTGCAAATAAGCAATCAGTCGTTCTTTTTGCTGGCGTTCTTGTTCGGCGCGTTGGCGTTCTTGTTCGGCGCGTTGGCGTTCTTGCTCAATCTGTTCCACAGCCCACGGTAACAAATTACCAGCTTGATCCCACCAGCGCAACCAATAGCCAGTGCGAGCTTCTTTTGTTCCTTGCCAAGTTCCCAAAAATAAGCCCATTACATCAATCCAATGACGACCATTTTCGTCAGGTTGCTTTAACTCATAACGTTTATTTTCGAGTTGATAATATTCTAATAAACCGCCCTCTGGTTCAAAAATTATGTAGATGGGAATCTGCAAAATATGCTCGTAGAAATACCATTTTCCTGGTGGATAAGCTCGCTTTACCGAATATTCTCCACCCTCAGTATCAGATAGAAATTCGATAGCGATCGCTGGAATATCCCCTTCTAAATTGGGTGTATAACTTTTACGATTACCCACAACTTGATTAACCGATGGTACATAAACCCAGTCTGGTGCTTTAGCAATAAATTGGCCGTTGACTGTCGCACAAAGACCAAAGTTGGAAGCTATCAACATTTGGGGTTGGATGAATCCACTGATTTCTAAGCTTTCCCGCAAAGCACCAGCCAAAAGTGGCTGACCTGTATTCTCCACTGGTTCATCCTCTAGTTTAAAATCCTTGGGTAAGGCTTCCCAAGAGATTACCAGTTCAGTTTGGGATTTGGCTTCACTGAGTTGGGTTGCCATAAACACAGTATGAATTTATTTTTAATCTTATCGCTTCTAGGACGGCTATAGAGGCGATGACAGGAGCAAAAAAAAAGGGACTGGGCGCGATCGCAATTCCTCGTAGGTTGGCTTAACATAAAAAAACCCAACATCCATTGGTTTCTACTCAATGATTGCGCCCTAACTCAAGTCGCCTCTGATTTGATTGTCGATCCCCTCAAGCAGCAACTCTCCATTTTTTCTATTCCTTGGTAGCAAACCATTGTAATAACAAAATTTTCATAATATTTGTTACAGTTTTTAAAGTTTTTAATTCGGGTATATCTGGTTTTAATTGTTCTGCGATCGCTAATTTTTGTTCAGCTTGTGCAGGTTGAAAATTATATAAATAAACAAAAGCTAAATAAACCCATGTGTAAGGATTTTGAGCATCATATTTAGTTAATTCTTTTAAATTTTGGATTAATTCTGGGACTTGGCGCTGTAAAAGTTGTGATAAGACTAAAGTGTAACGCCAATTTAAGTTATTTGGCTCTGTTTGCAGATAATAATTAGCCGCGAAATCAATTTGTTTTAAATAATCTTGAGTAGGATCGTATTGATTAAAATGAGCTATCTGCACAAATATATTATTTATTTTACCCTGTTGTAACTCTTGGGCTAGCTGTGAAGTGCGGGTAACTAAATCTAAAGCTGGCGATTTTTCTACTGTTCCTACATCTGTCACACTTACAGTAATATCGGGAATATTTAAAGATGTGATTTGCTTGTTTCTTCTATCTAAATATAATGCTGATAGATGATATTTTCCTAGTGGTAGTGTTTTAGGAATAAATGTAGCTAAATCTTCTTTCACCCGGAAAGTTCCTTCAGGATGACATTTGATGCCACAGGATAAATTACCCAAGCCAATGGCATGATCGTGATACCAAGATGATTGGCTCTTTTGCCATCTTAACAGTAATATACCATTTTGCAAATCATCCCATGAACCTGTTATTTCATAGCTCACAGGGTTATTTTTACCTACAATTAATTGCTGAGAAATTGCCACTTCTTCTATACTAATTGCAGAATTACTATTACTTATTTTTTCAACAACTACAGGAGGATTTTTGCAGTTATATAATCGCATTTTCTCTCCATAAGGTAATATCCAATCGCCCTGTAATTTCAAATTATTAGAAGATTCGACTAAAGATTTTAATTTCCGTTTAGTCTCTCCACTTTCTCCAGGTTTATATGGTTCATTATCTCTAGTAATATACCAACAAAAATATTGTAAATCTTGCTCTACCTGAGATAATTTGGTTGTTAATTTTCTGCCGGATACGCGAAAATCTGCTAATGCCCCAAAATAATTTAAAGTAAACTCATTTATCTGAGGTGTAGAAACAGGAATTACCCCTAAATTCGACCTTAAATATAAATTTGTTTCGTTGATTCTGTCTATCAGTTTCTCCAGAGGATATTTTTTAGCATCATTATTAGGTAAATGTCTACCACCCCATGCTTGAATTAGGGGTAATGGAAACAAATTATTGAGTAAAACTATGATACTTAATACCAGAGTGGCTAATCTCAGTCTCTCAAAATGTATATTTTCAATTAAGTTGAATAAATCCGCCAATATTAAACTAATTACAGGAAAACATGGCAAAATAAATCTAATGTCTTTATTTGTAGCCAAAGAACAAATTATATAGCTACTTACTAATGTAACTAATAACCAAATTCGAGCCGATTTATAGAGATTTACTGAAACTAAATTAGTAGTAAATTTATATTTAATCAGATAAACCAATAAAATGCCAATACTCACACATAATATTGGTAAACCAACGGTTTCTGGGAGCAGTTGTGGATAGTATAACCATCCAGCAATAGTTGCAGCAGAAGGATCGCCCTCGCTTTTTCCGACTTGATTAGCGTTTAATGCCGATGTAATAATTGTTAACCAATTTAAGCCATACCAAAAACTACAAATTAACCAAGCTATCATCAAAGATAAGCAAGCTTGAATTAACTTGATAAATTTGCGTTTTCTAATAAAACTAATTAATCCCCAAATACTAGGAACTAAAATAAAAATAAAACCTGTAGGTTTAGCCAACAATATTAAACCTATTCCAATGCCCAATAAAATAGTTAACCCCCATGACAAAAACCCAATATAATTATCTTTCCAAATAGTCAAAACTGTAAAAGTTACTGTAACAATTGCTGTCAAACCATAATCTAATAAATAATCTGTCCGAATAACTGCCAAAATAGGAAATAACAGACAAAATATGCTGGCAGTTATGCTAGTTTTTCGGTTGTTAAATAAAAAATTACCTAAATGATATACTGAAACTATAATCATTGCAGTATAAAATAAGTTGACCAAACTTGCTTGGTCATATCCACGTCCAAACAACATTAAAAATGGGACAGTGCAAATATATACAAAAGGAGCGCGATAACTTGGAGTTAATTCCCACAGAGATAACCACCAATTTCCTGAGAAAATATTAAAGTTTTGAAAAATTCTATAATGATGTAATGCTGTCGTTAAATGTGCGCTTTGATCGTAAGCTGGAATCGATTCATCTAAGAAAAACCAAGCTCTATCTATAGCTAATGCTATCAGCCAAATTACGAAGAGAATCATGTAATCTTTTCGACGCTGAGAATGGTCAAAATCACTCATATTTATTTGCTCAAAAACAAAGTTTAACCAATTATATATCTGTCATGTATCGCCGTTTCACTAACTATCGTCCAATCCACTTGGCTTTGTAAAAAATTGTAGTCCCGCAAATATTGAGTTTTACTGCCGTACCCTTACGGGAATCTTGCTAAAACCCAAGTTACATTGATAGATTTTATTAAAAGCGATCGCTCGAATTTGATATTACATTATTTTTGTTAGACTTTTACAGCATCATATTTCTCGTAGTCTTGTTCAAAAATCAAAATAGAAACGTCGGGTTTAAATAGATGAAAACTGCTGTAATTAATAAAGCGATACCTACGGTAAGCTACGCTAACACATGGTGGCGGATATGATCTTCAATAAAACTGGCAATGAAGTAATAACTGTGATCATAGCCTTCTTGATAACGCAAGTTTAGCGGCTGGTTAACATCTGCACAAGCTTGCTCAAACACTTCAGGCATTAATTGTTCAGCTAAAAATTTATCAGCAGTCCCTTGATCAATCAGAATCGAACTGTGATATCCTACTTTTTTAACTAACTCACTAGCATCATAATCACGCCAACTTTCTTGATTGTTGCCAAGATAACCACCCAAAGCCTTTTGACCCCAAGGACAACGCATAGGTGCAGTAATAGGTGCAAAGGCTGATACTGATTTGTAAAGTTCTGGATTTCTCAACGCACATACAAGCGCCCCATGTCCCCCCATCGAATGACCGAAGATACCTTGTTTTTCAGGTTGCGTGGGGAAGTTTGCGGTAATTAAAGCAGGTAATTCCTCGACGACATAACTATACATTTGGTAGTTTTTACGCCAGGGTTCTTCTGTAGCATCAACATAAAAACCCGCACCTGTGCCAAAGTCCCAGTCATCATCCTCACCTGCAATGCCAGTATTACGCGGACTCGTATCTGGTGCAACCAATATCAAACCGTACTCAGATGCAAAGCGCTGCACTCCCGCCTTTACCATAAAATTCTCTGCTGTGCAACTTAACCCAGAGAGAAAATAGAGAATCGGTACAGGTTTTTGAGTTGCTTGTGGTGGTTGATAGACAGCAAAGCGCATTTCACCGTTACAGCTTGAGGAGAAATGGCTGTAAAAGCCGAGTTTGCCACCAAAGCTTTTATATTCAAAAAGGAGGTTGAGGTTAGACATTGGTTGTATTTTCAATCCTTGAGCGATCGCCAGAGAAAGATTATTTTACCCTGAACTACCTGGTAATTAACACGCTATGCGCTTTGTGCTGACTACAAACTTTTCATTACTAGCTTGACAGAGTACTACGACTAGGTAACTTAGTCCCACACCTTTTACAAAACCCAGCATCTACATCATGAAAAGCCAAACCACAACCTGAACAAACTGTTTCTACCTGATTAGCAGTTTTCACAACTCGCTTAATTAAATCTCCCACTTGCCAAGGAATCAGCGCAATTCCTGTAAAAATCATCAATACTGTTAGCAAGCGCCCTAATTCCGAAATTGGAATCACATCGCCAAAACCTACAGTTGTCATTGTGACAACAGAGAAATAAAAGGCATCTAAAAAAGTACCATAATTTTGAGGATTAACCGGATGCTCGACTTGATAAATTAAGCCAGAGTAAATAAAAACAATTGCAAATAATGTAAATAATATTCGCGCAAAAATCATTCCATCTTCCGTGCTGATAGTGGCGAATAAAAATTTTCTATCGATAAATCTGATTAATCGTAAAATCCGAAACCATCGCAGTAGGCGGATAAAGCTAATATCCACCATTCCGAGAAAAAATGGTAAAATCGCCATTAAGTCAATAATCGAATAAAAGCTAAAAATATACTTAATTTTGTTTTCGGCACTCCACAGACGGAGTGAATATTCTACCGCGAAGATGATGACGATCGCACTATCAACTAAATGTAATTGAAACCGCACAGAATCAGGAATATTATAAGTTTCTGCCACAAAAATTCCTGATGATACTAGCACCATAGCGGCAAGTGTTAAATTAATCGCTTTACCTAATGGTGTTTCCAGGTCTTTTAAGTAGAATTCTGTTTCTTGTCTGCTCAGTAACATATTCGACCATTAACTCATCTTAATTCCCACTTATAGCATTAGAAATAGGATATTATTAATCATTATCCTTATGTTAACCTCAGCTTATATGAACCCAGAATATTTTATGCGTTTAGCTTTGGCAGAAGCAAAAGAAGGAGATGCGCCTTATGGTGCAGTGATTGTTAAAGATAACGAAGTCGTTGCCGTAGCTCATAACACTGTGAGTAGAGACAAAGATCCATCAGCCCATGCGGAAATCAACGTTATTCGTAGTTTAACAGCTAAACTTAAAAATCCTTCTTTAGAAGGTTATAGCATATATACGACTGGCGAACCTTGTCCGATGTGTGCAACTGCTTGTGTTTGGAGTGGTGTAGCAGAAATTGTATATGGTGCTTCAATTCAAGATTTAATTTTGGTCAATCAATCACAAATTAATATATCTTGCGAAGAAGTCATCGCTAAATCATTTAGAAATATCAAAGTAACAAAGGATGTTTTAAAAAATGAATGTTTGGAGTTATTTAAATTATCTTAAATATATTAATTTAGTAGACATCTACCGAAATGAAATATAGGTTATTAGAACCATTCTATAAACGTATAGACGTAGCAGTGCTACGTCTATACATTCTTTTTCAGTTTTATGCCTGAATGCGTGAATGCCTGACTTCTGCCTTGCGGTACTAGCTTTTACCTCGCAGAAAACCCACTAAATTTTTGAGAAAAGACTGACTAACAATTGGCTTTTGGGGAAGCTCCTGTACTGTTTCTACTGAGGCAATTGGGTGAGTGTACTCTTCCAAGGTACACGCGGGGGGAGCAGCAACCATAAAATGTTCTTCTGCCAAACCGACCACTATTAATCGGAAGGCAATTTGCTGCACAGTTTCTGTGGATATTCTCAGCTGATTGGCAATGTTTTCTAGAGAAACCTGACCGTTAACAAATTCCCATACTTGCCATTCCTGAGCATTAAGAGGTATCTGCGGCTGTTTCTTCGCCAAACTTGATAAACCTGAAGTGCAGTCTGGTAGCTTATCTGCCAAAGCTGTCCAGTCTCGTAAGGCTCGCAATCCCAGGAGTATAACCTCAGTCGCTGACATACTTAAACCTGTCATTTCTGCTAAAGGCAAATTTGCTGTCGAATCAAATGTAAACAGAGCATCCTTAATTTGAAATAAAGCACATACTTGCCGTAATACCTGGGTGTTAAATAGTATTTTCAGTTGTTCGGGTTCCAGCAGTCCTTGAGACTTTAAACACAGCCCCATCGGTGTGTTAATAGAGCAGGCATCAACTTTAATTACTCTAGAGACAACGCGCTCGCTTATCCACCCACGTTGAGCAATCATTGACATTAAACCTTTTTGGTCTAAGCGGTCAGCTGCGGCAATCACGCGACCTTGTTGCAGCCAGATGTAGTAGGCTTGCGTTGTACTATTATTAGTGTCTCCAACTACAAACCCAATATAAAGTAGTCCTGTCTTTTGTCCTTGCTCTAAAAATTGAAGTAATTCTGGCAAAGAAAAATCGGCAAAATTACCAGTAATAGCCATAATATTCCTTCTTTAATTCGTTGATTTTTGTAAATCTACACTAATTGTTACCTAACTCTATTTAAATATTTTTACCATTCTGTTTAAATCCGTGTCATTGCTATTTTTTTTGATTCTATTTTTGAAAAGTGGGAAAAGTACTGACTTGATCAACTTTACAATTGATTTTAAAGATTATTAAGTCGTAATATAATTGGATTTATAGCACTTAAAACTTAGTAAGAAAAAGATTGCTATAAAATACAGAATTTTAAAAATATATTAGGCTGCATAACTTTGCATTAAATGCTGTACTAGAACAATTACTGCCTCAGCTACAGAGTCTCTTTGGGTTGCGTTTACCTTGACAATGGGGGGTCGGTTACTCTCAGGCATGAAACCAAGGGCGAGTAATACATCTTCCTCAGACCAAGCTCCAGGGCAATCGGTATGGGTTACACCAATAATCATCGGAATCTGTACCCGTTGGTTCATAAAGGCGAGAATTTGACGTGCTTGGCGGAATTCTCCAGGGCGATGTGCCGCTACTAGCAAGATATAAGCGTGAGCCTTGCGAATCAAAATATCCCACATAAAATCGAAGCGAGATTGACCAGGTGTCCCATATAGCTGCACCGCCATGCCGGGGCTAAATTGCAGCCGACCAAAGTCAAGAGCGACAGTAGTTCTTGCTTTAAGCAATGCTGTTTCGTCTGTTGCACGGGTATCTGTGTCTACCACATCAATTTCACTTACAGAACGAATAAAGGTGGACTTGCCAGCGCCTACGGTTCCTGTGACAATCAAGCACATATTTTCCATGTTTTATTTAGCCCGTAAATAAATAATTATTAATGACTAGCAAGCTCAAAATTCCAAATTACTTTGATGGCTTTTAAGCCTTAATTTAAAAGCTCCCTGGAAGACTAAGTATTTGTCTACAAGGGAACTTTTGATTTGGTTAGCTTTGATGTTGAATTTAACCCAACCACCAATTACATCACAATCAGCTTTAGTTCTGCGAGGAGACGCTTGATTTCTAGCATCAGTAATCCTTGTTTAGCAGTCTCACTAGCTAACACGAGTAACACTGCATCTTGGCCGCAGCTAGTCAAAATACCAAAGCCTTTGTTACCTTCAACATAAATCCGGTCAACACTACCTCTAGATAGCTCAATACCAATACGTTCGCCTAAAGAAAGCATGGAAGCCGACATTGCTGATACCCGTTCGTCGTCCATTCCACCAGGTAAGCTAGCCGCCAAAGGTAGACCGTCGGGAGTAACAAGTGCTGCACCCTGAACACCAAGCGTACCAGTAACAAAGTTTTGTAAGATACTGCCAAGTTTATCTGTATTAATTGCCATTGAAGTATTCTGTGTTGTTTTAATTTAGCTAAATCTGAGTTTGGGATTGTCTCAAATCCCAAATCAAAAACTCATGTTTGATTGACTTAATATATCTGTTATTACAAAGGAGTAAACTCAAATACGTCGTGAGTGCCACCCCGAAGCACTGATTCGGTATGTACCCCTCTCAAGCGCTTGTGGGTTACTTGCTCCAAAGCTCCCCAAACCGCACCCATAGTAAATGTACACTTACGCTCTGAATTTGGCGCTTCACCCGCAGAACATACGGTTTCAGTTGTGTAAACTTTAATTACATCGTCTTGAGTAACAATTTTGTCAATTATGCACAACCGCGTACCTTCTTTACCCAAAGCTTGCCCCAATTTGTGTGCTGCATCCTCTAAAGGAATTGACGTTCCTGACAAACCCAATTCTTCGGCTAGTTTTTTACCCCGTGCGCGACCTGCGGAGGTTAGGGCAATGGCTGTAGCTTTTTCTCCTAATGCTTCTTCTAGCCCTACAATCGCTGCTTTAAAACACTTAACACTATTAAAATCACCTAGTTCTTTTCGGAATTCTGGCATATCTTTTTGTTAGGTAGAGTATGGGAAACAATCCTTAAATTTTAGTAGCACATCCAACTAACGTAAGCCTGTTGCTTAGTAAGCACTAAGAGTCATTAACATAAGGACTAAAGTCCTTACTACAAACTTATTTAGTTTGCATAGTTAACTTGACAGACTACTAGTGCAACTGGTTAGATAGGTTGTTCATCAATCAGTTTCTTTATTACTTTGATTATGCTTAGAGAAATATTGATCCTAAACCGCATGATTACGGATATTTTTACTTTTTACAAATAGTGACTCAGTATATTTCGGGAGTTATATTGTTGCAATCTCAATATTTGGGAGGAAAATAGTAAAGTTATGATTTAGGGCAAAATAGCTGACTTCATGATAATTACTTCTAGCGGTTCTCGCTTGAGTAGGTACTGAACCCCTCATCTAACCCCCTAAGAGCAAGCTTCTCACTTGCTCTAATCTCTCTTACTCCGATAAAGATTATTTAATTAGGCTCATTTAAATAGGATAAATAGGTATTTGCCCAAATCGCAGCTTGAGTGCGATCGCGCAAGTTTAATCTGTTTAAAATATTCGTAACATGATTTTTTACCGTCCCCTCAGAAATGTAGAGTTGTTGAGCAATCTCTCGGTTACTAGCGCCTGTAGCTATTAACCGCAAAACCTCTTTTTCTCTCGGAGTGAGTTCAGCTAAACTAGACGGTACAGGCGGTGACTGGGTTGGTGTACCATTAGAAAACTGAGTTAATAGCTTTTTAACTATACCTGGGCCTAATTGAGTATATCCTTTATAAACGGCACGAATAGCAACAGCTAATTCTTCTGAGGGTGTATCTTTCAATAAATAACCCATTGCCCCATTTTGCAAGGCTGCTGATACATATTCATCATCATCAAAAGTCGTCAGTACTAAAATTTTAGTTTTGCCAAAGCGTTTTTGAATTTCTCGCGTGGCTGCAACTCCATCCATAATGGGCATTCTGATATCTAGCAATACTACATCTGGCTGAAATTTAGCAACTAAATTAATTGCCTGTTCACCGTTTTCTGCTTCTCCCACTATCTCTAAATCTGGTTCTAATTCTAATAACGCTCTTAATCCTTGACGAATTAAACCTTGGTCATCTACCAACAGTACTTTAATCATTATGTCAACCTCGTTAAGGGAATATTAACTGTAATTTTGCAACCAGAACCAGGAGCGCTATTAATATTAAACTCACCTCCAAGTGCTAAAGTGCGATCGCGCATACTATGAAGCCCAAAACCAGTGGTATTTTGCCCTAAATCAAAACCTCTACCATTATCTTGAATTATCAATCGCAAATTGCCTCTAGTGGTAGCCAGTTCTAGTTTAACTTCTGTGGCAACAGCATATTTAGATATATTTGTCAATGATTCTTGAGTAATCCGGTAAATAGCAGTGTTTATTTCAGCTGGTAGAGGATATTGCAGGTTGATTTGATAAATTGGTAAAATGCCATTGGAGCGATAAAAGTTTTCTGAAAGACTTGCGATCGCCCGTTCTAAAGATTGTTCTTGTAAGGGATTCAAACGCATAGTAGAAACAGATTGGCGGACATCTTTTAGGGCTTTTGAACCTAATTCCTTTGCTGTTGCTAGAAATGTTTCAGCCTTACCTGGGTTAGAGTGCCATAGTTTTAAAGCGGTTTCTAATTGTAGATTTAAAGCAGTTAGAGAATGTCCTAAAGAATCATGAATTTCCCGAGCAATGCGGTTGCGTTCTTCTAAAGTAGCTTGATTTTCAATTTGCATGGCATATTGGCGCAGTTTTTCATTAGCGATCGCTAGCTTTTCTCGACTTTGCCGTTCAGACAATACTGCATTCATCATCAACAACACAAAAACCAAGCTTAAGCCAAATACCAGCGACGAATTCAAAATCAAAAATCGATATCGCTCTTGTGCCTGTGGCGATGCTGGAAAATTGAATAACTGATATTTTAGTTGTGTAGTAACTAAAAATAAGGAAAATGACAAACTTGTAACAAATAAACGCCCATTTAACTGAAAAATCAAACAACTGCGAGTCACTAAAATTATGTAGAGAAAGGGGAACAGGCGAGCAAATCTTTCCCCAAAAAGTCCAATTATTAAAATTAATAAAATTTCAATCCCTGTGTAGATTACCTTAGTTGTCGGATTATTCCTGGGTAATCTTAAGCCCATTGCCGCAAAAATAATTAGACTATAAATTGATAGTTCTGGCAATATGCTACAAACTGACAAGTCTGGAAATGCACCACAAATTGATAGTTCTGGAGGCTTAGGACGAAAATGCCCTAACGGAGGTGGTATAACGGCTGTCAATGCGGTGATCGCCAATAATGTCCACTCCAGATAAAGTAGAGACGGAAAAGGATGTTTCTTAATTTCAATTGGACGACTCATTAGCAGCTTGGCTCCAGTTTTGAATGAGTTAGGAGTTAGGAGTTAGGAGTTAGGAGTTAGGAGTTAGGAGTTAGGAGTTAGGAGTTAGGAGTTAGGAGTTTGGAGTTTCGGATATTTAAGCGATATTATCCGCCTTTTAAAAGTTTCGCTAAGTGAAAATTTAAGAGAAAAATTAGGTTGTAAAAACGTTGTCTAACAATTTAAACAAAGATTTATAAATTCATAAAAATTAAAGTTTTTATTATTCCTAACATCTAACATCTAACATCTAACTCTTAAGTAAGTCGGTCAAATTAAATATAAAACATTATCCTGCCTCCGGCTTCTCTCTTTTTATTAAGGAGAGGGATTGAGGGTGAGGTTTTATCTTATATTTAATTACGCCTACCTACTTAACTATTTATTGTCAATCATATTTGTCAAAATTCAATCATGACTAAAGTCATGGGTAAAACCATGACTTTATCCTCATGTGATTATTAAAGAGAAATTCTTATGATAGTGGCATCCAACCAGGAAAAACCCACCAGATAAGTAATGAAACTCAAAGCATTATCATTAGTCGCTGGAGCGATCGCTCTAACTTTAAGTGCAACTTCCTTTGCTGTTAATGCCCAAACAGCCTCTCCTTCACCCGTGTTACTTGCACAAACTCCACAGAAAGAAAGAGGCCCTTGGAAAGAATTGGGTCTAACAAATGCCCAACAAACCCAAATTCAGACAATTCACCGCGATAGCCGCACCAAAATGGAGGCTGTTTTGACCCCAGAACAAAAGACCAAGTTAGAGGCGGCGAAACAAGCACATCGGGCTGAGTGGCAAGCGCGTAAGGCTCAAGGGCAAACAGGTCAAAATCAACGACAACCAGGACAGCATCATGGTCGCGCGAAAGGTGATTTTGCTGACTTAAATCTGAGTGAGATACAGAAAAACGAAATAAAACAAATTCGGGAGTCTGAAAAACAACAGATTCAAGCAGTCTTGACCCCTGAACAGCGCCAAAAATTAGAGCAATTCCGTCAAAATGCTCCTTCGCGCCCTCAACAAGGTAATCCCCAATAATAATTTTTCAAAAAATAGCTAACTTGACTAATGTCTAAACATTGTTTTCCATAGTCAAAAATTAATAGACTTCTTGCAGAAGATGCGGAAAGGGGATGAAATTTTTCCCCTTTCCCTTTCCCTATTTATCCCCATGCCCCATTTATATCGTGTTCGCTTAAAGACTTATCATTAAGACTGCAAGGGGGCAGTTCTTGCTGTTCTTGCTGGGCGAAAAAGGGTTTTGCAATTTTTTTTGCACAGATGTGGTAAGGGACTTCCACGAAATAAATTATTCCAATAAACGAACCACTCCAGACACAGAGAACGCAGAGAGAAGAAATAGAGAGAGTTTTTGCGTCAGTTTTGGAACATTTTTTTATTTGGAAGTCCCTAACTGTAACTAATTAGCCGGACATGATATAGCGGTTCTCAGTTGAGTGAGGTACAATAACCCCACCCCCAACCCCCTCCCCGCTTGCGGGGAGGGGACTATGATGTACCTCATCCGATCAGGAAACGCTATATTAGTAGACTTTCAAGCTAGTTATGAGTTATGAGTTAATTCAAAACTGCTAGCTTGATTAAGATGTCTAAAGAATTTGCAATTGGTAGTAAAGTCCGGGTTGTGGCACTACCGCCCTACGTCAAAACTGCTGAACCCATGCCCATGCTGCGCCCGCCCGATGTAATTCACATTGGCGAAGAGGGTATAGTCATTGACCGCAGACCTGGTGGATATTGGGGTATTCGCTTTACTAGGGGAGCCTTTCTCTTAGATAGCCAATACATCGAAAGCACAGATACCCCACCGAATCTCATTTAGAGTGAGATTTGCAGCAACCAAGAATTGTAAACTTGTGTAAAGTTGTAATTCTGGTTTTCACCATGATTTCCCGGCGCACTTTTTTAAGCATATTATTGGCCAGCTGTATTTCTCTCATCAGCTGGCTGAATTTTACCCCTGCTGCTAATGCTCTTGGTGGTAAACTTCCTGCAATTAATCAACCCGCACCAGAGTTTACTTTGCCAACCAATACAGGTAATGGCAAGATTTCCCTCTCTGACTTGCGCGGTAAGTGGCTAGTCCTCTACTTTTATCCCAAAGACTTTACTTCTGGTTGTACTATAGAGGCTCGCCGTTTTCAGCAAGATTTACCCCAATACCTCGAAAAAAACGCCCAGATTATTGGCGTAAGTGCTGATGATATTGATTCTCACGCCGAATTTTGTGATTCAGAGGGACTAAAATTTCCTCTGTTGGCGGACACTGATGGTTCAGTGAGTAAAGCTTACGGTTCGTGGCTTGGCTTATTATCGATGCGTCACAGTTTTATCATCGATCCTCAGGGCGTTTTGCGCGAGACTTTTGTCAAAGTCAATCCAAACATTCATAGTTCAGAAGTGCTGGCACGATTAGAAAGGTTACAGTCTACAGCTTCTTAAACCTCAATCAAGAGGCAGCGGGCAGGGGTAAACACAAGGTGACAAGTTCTCACATTGTTAACTTGTCACCTTGTCTCCCCTGCCCCTTTGCCTACAAGTTTTTCAAGCCATTGTTATTTGCATTCATCTTTACGCAACAATAAAGCCATATTTTCTGAGTACAGTCTTAGCTTGACTGCCAGATAAAAACTGGACAAATTGTTTGGCAGCAGAAATATTTTTGCTGGCTTTAATTATTGTTACTGGATAGACAATTGGTGAGTGAAGCTTTTCCTCAGCAGTGACTACAACTTTTACCTTGTTGGAAGTTTTGGCATCAGTGGCATAAACTATGCCCGCTTGGGCATTACCACTTTCTACTGCTGCCAAAACTTGACGCACATTGTTACCAAAGACAAATTTTGATTTAAGCTGATCGTAAAGTTTCAAATTCTTTAAAACTTCCTCTCCATATTGCCCTGCGGGTACACTCCTGGGTTCACCGATCGCAATTTTCTTAATCTTGCTATCTGTTAAATTGGCGAAACTCGTGATACCTACAACATCCTGGGCGACAATCAAGACTAGACTGTTATTTGCTAGATTAGTACGGCTACCTGTTAGCAACAGTCCTTTTTGTTCTAAGGCATCCACTTGCTTTTTGCCAGCAGAAATAAAGATATCCGCAGGCGCACCTTGCTCAATTTGTTGCTGCAAGGCACCAGAAGCCCCAAAGTTATAATTAATGTTGATATTTGGTTTACTTTGTTGGTACAAAGGTTTAATTTCTTCCAACGCATCCTTTAAGCTGGAGGCTGCGGACACGGTTATGTTGGTGCTTGATTGTGCTATTACAGGAGAAGGAGTAACCAATGGTAAACCAATTGCCAGGAGCAAGCCTGCAACTGCTATACCCAGAAAGCCAAGAATTTGTCTTCTTTTCATAGAAAAGGTGTAATATAGGTTTTTTTCCGAAAATCGATGCTAGGTAAAATCGTACCAGCAATACCAATATTTAACCAACTTTATCGGTAAAATGCCTAAAAAAGAATAAGGGTTGTTGCATCAGTTTTTTGGAAGTCCCTTAAATTTGGCGATCGCACACTATTCATTATTCATTCTGGAAAAACTATCAAAATTGGTCTAATTCTCTCTTTTTTAAGGCTACAGTGTACACACAAGTCGAAACCTCACCCTGTCCTATGGGACATCCCTCTCCGATGCTTTGGAGAGGGACAAGTTTTGTATAGCAAAAGCTTTCTTGAGGTATCTCAGGGGCTATGAGACTTAACCAGAAATTAAATTGCGTCACCAAAGACTTGTGTGTACACCGTAGCCTTTTTAAGGAGGGTTAGGGAGAATCAAGGCTTAATTTTTGTCGTACTCTATTTGTCCATAGTCAAGTTTGATAATTCGGTTTGCTAAATGAAAATAGCGATCGTCGTGGCTAATCACCAGCACTGTTTTGCCCCGCGATCGCAATTCTGGTAGTAACTGAGTGTAAAATATTTCTTTGAATACTGGATCTTGATCGGCTGCCCACTCATCAAATAGATAAATTGGTCGATCTTCTAAGTAAGCTGTGAGTAAAGCTAATCGTTTACGTTGTCCTTGCGAAAGTGCTGTGGTGGAAAGTTGCCCATTTTCAACTTTAACTTTATGGTCTAATTGCAGTTGTTTTAAATATTTTGTAGCTTGACTATCCAAGTCATAATTTTTTAATCCTAAAAGTTCTTCAAATAAATAAAAGTCTGAGAATACGACAGAAAAATGCTGGCGATACCATTCTCGGTTATGTTCGCTAATTAACTCGTCATCAAACCAAATTTTGCCGTTATCAGGAATGTAAAGTCCAGTAATTAGTTTAGCTAATGTAGATTTACCGCTACCATTACCGCCGACAATGAAGACTAATTCTTGAGAATACAATGTTAGGTCGATGGGGCCAAAGATAAAGCTATTGTCTTCTTGTTCTGTATAGTAAGTATGGGTAATATTTTCCAATTTTAAGGTGTGCCAGTCAGATTTAATAGCAGGTGGAACGGTAGATATTTCAGTTTTACTAGCTAGAGATAAACCCAGTGATTCTATTTTTTGCAGCGCAATACTGGCTTTACTTAATAAGGGAAGTTTGCTGATGATGTTATCCATTGGTAACACCAAGTAAGTGAAGGTCAAAATATAGCCAGAGAGAGTTTCGGGATTGATGGTAAGTATATTAGGTAGGGCGAATAGTACAAAACCAAGGGCAAAAAAGAATACAAGTTGACCCCAACTTGAAGTTATGGCAAAAAGGATTAAACCATTAACATTGTGATGACGAAACTCGTTAGCAGTGGATTGCAGTTTTTCTTCTAAAAAATCTTCACGCCGCCTGTAATTGAGTTTGAGTTCCTTGACTCCTTCGCTAATGGTGCGAAAATGTTTAAATAGATGATCTTCATCTTCACGAGCTAGGGCTAGTAATTGCCCACCTTTATTTAATAACCACTGACAACTAGCGATCGCTACTACTGAAATTCCACAAACCATCAGCAGTACTAACCAAGAAAGCCAAGTTATATACGCTATGCAACCTAGGACGATCGCTAAATTAATAAAAATGAAGGGCATCTGATAAACAGCATTAGCAACCGCCTGAATATCTTCTGTTAAAGTTGCCAATAATCGAGGATTCCCTAAGCGTTCCAAATGGCTTAACTCCGAAGCGAGAATCTGGCGACTTAAACGCATCCGTAATTGCAAGACTGCATTTTGAGAAAGACGAATCAGCATCACTTGAGAAATGATGCTGGTAATGAGTGCAACTATAGCCAGCCCCGCAAAACCCCAAATTATTGATGTCAGACCCGAAGCACTACCGCTACTTGCAGCATGGCTAATTAAGGCAATCAAGCCAGCACTACAACCGCCACTCAAGAATCCGGTAGCGATCGCCATCGCTACCATCGCCCACGAAGAACGCAAAAGAAAATAAATCAAATTCATGATAAATGCCTATGCCCCATGCCCTATGCCCTATTTTCAAGATAGTTGTTTGCAAACCAATTGAGGTGGCGCTTTTAGGGTAAATTTTCTATCTTACAGTTCTTGACAGACCACTAGCTTATTCGTGAAAATATCTATTTGCACTCTCTCCGTGTTCTCTGCGCCTCTGCGGTTCGATTAAAAAATATTTTTCGGTAAAAAAAGAGAAATAAAAAATTTAATCAATGATTTAGAACTGCGATCGCATCTGTTGCCCTTTAGGTCTTATCCTAAAAAAGTATTAGCTAAAACCTCCAAAAAAAATCTACCTGTGAAAAAAACTTTGTTTCTCAGCCCTCCTTCCTTCGATGGGTTTGATGGCGGTGCAGGTTCGAGATACCAAGCCAAGCGCGAAATTACTTCCTTCTGGTATCCTACATGGCTAGCGCAACCCGCAGCCCTTGTGCCTGGTAGCAAGCTTGTGGATGCACCCCCACACGAGCAAACAGTAGAAGATGTCATCGAAATTGCTCAAGATTACGAATTAATTATCATGCACACCAGCACGCCTTCGCTGCCTAATGATGTGAAGTGTGCCGAAACAATCAAAGCTCAAAACCCGAATGTCCAGATTGGTTTAATTGGAGCGCACGTAGCAATCTTACCAGAGCAGACGTTAGCTGAAAACCCAATCATTGACTTTGTGTGTCGTCACGAATTCGACTATACCTGCAAAGAGCTAGCAGAAGGCAACAAATCTTGGGAAGAAATCACAGGTTTAAGCTACCGCGATCGCCACGGTAATATCCATCATAATCAAGACCGCCCCTTGATTCACGATTGGGATTCTATGCCCAGTGTATTGCCGATTTATCACCGTGATTTGGATATCACCAAATACTTTATTGGCTACTTGCTGCATCCATACATTTCCTTTTACACTGGGCGGGGCTGTCCAGCAAAATGTACCTTCTGCCTTTGGCCGCAAACAATTGGTGGACACTTATACCGCACAAAAAGCCCAGAAGCAGTTGGGCGCGAGATGGAAGAAGCTAAAGCGATTTTCGGTGACAAGGTGCGAGAATATATGTTTGATGACGACACCTTCACTATTGACAAACATCGAGCGATCGCAATTAGCGAACACATGCAACGACTCAAACTAACTTGGAGTTGCAACGCCCGGGCCAATCTAGACTATGACACCCTCAAACAACTACGCGATAATGGCTTACGCCTACTATTGGTAGGATTTGAATCTGGCAATCAGCAAATTCTAGATGGGATAAAAAAAGGAATCAAGCTGGAAGTAGCGCGGAAGTTTATGGAAAATTGCCATAAACTTGGCATTACCGTACACGGCACATTTATCATTGGTTTACCCGACGAAACCCAAAAAACAATCGAAGAAACAGTCCGCTTTGCTTGCGATATTAGTCCCCATACAATTCAGGTTTCCATCGCAGCTCCCTATCCCGGAACAGAACTTTATCGTCAAGCACAAGAAAATAATTGGTTTAGCAACAATTCTTTAGTTGCTAGTTCAGGAATTCAAATGTCCACACTGCAATATCCAAATCTCTCCAGTGCTGAGATTGAGGATGCAGTTGAGAAGATGTATCGTAAGTTTTACTTCCGTCCGAGAGCGATTATCCCAATTGTTGGTGAAATGCTCACCGATCCCCACATGTTAGTACGCCGTCTGCGTGAAGGGCGGGAATTTTTCTCTTATTTGAAAGATCGTCGCACCCAAGCAACTGCTAAAGCCCAATCAGTAGGTGTTAATTAGTATTTGGTTGTTCATTTTGGAGCAATTGACATCAACCACGTCTATCTTGAAACCTATAGTTCTTCAATGATGAAAAGGATTTGCCCTCATCCCCCAACCCCGAATCCCAGAGAGAGGGATTCGGGGAGCCAGAATTTCAAACTCCCTCTCTCAGAGAGAGGGAGAGGGATTTAGGGAGAGGGTGAAAACTACGGATCTCAACTAAGATTTGGTTTAATAAGCTCAAACACATCTAATTTGCATATAAAAATTTTTCAATATCTTGTGGGGTGGGCAACATGAGCGCCCTGATTATGCAATTTTACCGCCAATTAGCTTAGAATTTTAGATTTTGGATTGGGATAGCGTCAATCTCACTCAATAGCTCAATTATCGGAACCTTAAAAATAAAATATATGCAAGCAAAGCGATTCGCCATCATCAATGGTGATGACTTTGGTTTCTCTGAAGGAGTTAATCAAGCAATTATCAAAGCACACAAACAAGGAGTGCTAACTAGTACCAGTCTGATGGTGAGCGCTGATGCTGCAAAAGAGGCTGTCACTTTGGCAAAGGCCCACCCAAATTTGGCTGTTGGTCTACATCTTGTGTTGATATGTGGTCGTTCTGTCTTACCGCCAGAGCAAATTCCTCATTTAGTTGACAAACAAGGTAACTTTTCCAATAGTCCATTTATTGCTGGGTTGCGCTATCAATTTGTTAAGGAAACCCATCAAGAACTGCGTCAAGAAATTCGCGCCCAGTTGGAAAAATATCGTTCAACTGGTTTGTCTCTTTCTCACGTTGATGGACATTTACATTTGCATATACATCCGGTAGTCTTGCGTATTTTAGTTGACTTGGCACCAGAATTTGATATTAAAGTAATTCGTCTTCCCAGTGAAGAACTACGAATGACTTTAAGAGTTAATCGCAGTCATCTACTGACAAAGCTAGTTTGGTCAGGAGTATTTGGTAGACTACGCAGCTATGGTGAAAAGTTGCTAGAGTCCCAAGGCATTAACTTTACCCAAAGAGTTTACGGCTTATTGCAAACTGGAGGCATGACAGAGGAATATTTACTTGGGTTGATACCCCAAATCCAGGCAAACTTAGTGGAGATTTACTCTCATCCAGCGATGCCGAAGGCGGGCAACTCTTGGAGACCCTACGCGAACGTCAACGCAATTCATGACGATCCTTTAAAAGGAGAACTAGGGACAGGTGAAGCAGAACTTGCTGCCTTGTTAAGTGGTAAGGTACGCGAAGCGCTCCTTAGTAACGGCTTTGAAATTACCAATCACCATTTTCTATCCCAACGTACCCGCCTTTGAAGTGCGATCGCTTTTTGCTCAAATCATTATGTCAATAGGGTTTGAGATGCGCTTACGGGCGTGATGGGGATTCGGGAGCAGATTCGCTTAACCTATCACACGCCGAAGCCCGAATGCAGGACGAGATAAAAAGCCGCAGAGAAAATCGCAGCACCAAGCAGCGTGCAAGCTGGCAGCGTCAGCACCCACGCGAGTATGATGTTGCGGATCGTATTCGCTTGTAGACCAGAACCATTCGCCGCCATTGTGCCTGCCACACCAGACGACAATACGTGTGTGGTACTAACTGGTAGCCCAAAGCGATCAAGAGTACCAATTGTTACGGCTGCCACTATCTCAGCAGCAGCGCCCTGACCATAGGAAAGGTGCTGTTTACCAATCTTTTCACCTACTGTTACAACGACACGTTTCCAACCAACCATTGTGCCAATACCTAGTGCCAGGGCGACGGCTGTTTTCACAAAATTCGGAATGAACTTGGTCTGTCCATCTAACAGTTTCTGGTAGTTCACAAGCGCCTGCTTTTCTTGAGGATCAGTCAACTGGTTCTGCTTATTCAGCTTTCCAATTGCTGATGAGATAAAATACATATTGCTGCGTAGTACGCGGCGATCGTTACTAGCAAAAGCTTTGAAACTCGTCTTTCCAGACAGGCTATTTGCCATTTCCTGACTCTTGTTAGATAGTGCTGCAAAGGTTTTGTCGCTAGCTTTGCCTTGCTCCCCAAGGAAGTTTGTCAGTTCATTGGTTGCATCTTGATTACTTAAAGAAATTCTGGGCGCGTGGTGTTCGATGACTGGCATCACAGAGCTTGATGTAGCAGCTAACTGAGCGATGGTCGCGGCATCGGTATTCAAGTTTAGGGAAAATATACCTGGTAGGATGCCGACCAAGATCAGCACGAGAAGACCCATTCCTTTTTGCCCGTCATTTGAACCATGAGCAAAGCTGACGCTAGTACAGGTTAGGATTAATAAACCTCTGATCCAAGGTGGCGGTGCTTTCTTTTGATCTGCTGGCTGGTACAACTGTGGCTTTTTGAGTAGCGCCTTGGCTAGTAATAGTAGCAATCCTGCGGCGCAGAATCCGATAATTGGCGAAATCAGCAGAGAGATGAAAACTTGCTTGACTTGCTCCCAGTTGATGCCCTGGCTTAAACTATGGCCTGACGAGATTACTGAATGCGCTAAACCAACTCCCATAATCGCTCCGACCAAGGCGTGCGTACTCGAATTTGGTAATCCCAAAAACCAGGTTCCGAAGTTCCAAATGATGGCTGAGATCAGAAGAGAAAACACCATCGCGTAGCTAGGCCCCGAACCAACATTAATTACCAACTCAACTGGCAACAACGCCACGATGCCAAAAGCAACTGTCCCTGCTGACAGCATTACACCAATCAGGTTCCAAACCCCCGACCAGACGACAGCGTAGGATGGTTTTAACGAGTGAGTGTAGATGACTGTAGCAACTGCGTTAGCGGTATCGTGAAAACCGTTGATCGCTTCAAAAAACAGCGCCAGTCCCACCGCCAACACTAGAAAGAAAACAGTACTTACTGTTATGGACTCTCCAAACAACTCCATATAATATTATCCACGTTGGGCAATATGTAATATTCATTAATACTAAACAACATAGTTTTATAATTTAAGTCAACTTTAAAATGAGGTTAAACTTTGTTCAAGCCAGGTACAATCGCTTGCACCAAAGATGCTGCCCAATCTGGTTATAAGTGCTACTGAAACCTTTCCAACCGACTATGCTTTGCTATAGTGCGCCCGCAGTTGGTCAATGTAATCGCTATACTGCTGTGCCAAGCTCTCATCATGTAACACAACGATATTTTCAGCATTCTGTGTGGCACTGCGAGAAAAGTTAAAACTGCCACTCACCACAATGTTGTCACAGACCACAACTTTATTGTGCATGAAATTGTGCTTGCTGTCTGGTTTATAAGGCTGGGAGTGCTTACCAACCAGATGGGATGACACCTCTTTAAAAGTTTCAGCAATACCCACACTTGCTTCAGCTTTGAGCCAAAGTTTTACCACATGAGACATTTGTATTGCATCATACACTCCACTTATATCTTTCACCTGTTCGTGTCTAAGGGCATCATCAAGGGCAGCTAGAATTGCATGAGAAGTGATGATCATGGAAGCAATCTTGATTCGCTTTTTTGCTGAACCAATCAAACTAGAAATGATGTGGTCAATAGTCTGACCCTCCCCTGGCGAGAAGGCGAAATCAACTTCAATTGAACCAATATCAACTTTACCAGTATCCGCAACACCAGTAGTCTTGATATTGCCACTCACCCACAATTCCTGAAAATCAGTTTCATAGTATGAGCAAAGCTGCGGCGAAAAAATTTGCAATATATTGTTATCTTGGTAAGTCCAAGCATCGTCGGTGAAATTGGCTGAACCAGTCCAAAGAGTTGCTTGAGGGGTATTCACATCTCGGATGACATATTTATTATGCATCAGTTTTGAGCCAGCAATGCTCTTTATTTCAACTTGGGTTCCCTCAAATACACTTTCTAGGAATGCTTTGGTTCCTTTTGGTGCTGGATCGCTACCACTAGCGATAAAGGCATCGACTGTTTTAGTTTCAGGTTTTCCATGATCAAAAGCAATTCTTACTTTGACACCCGCTTGGGCTTTGTTCTTAAGTGCTGTAATTACAGGATCTGCAAGGGTTGATTCCGTTAAACGAAAATCATAGATTGCAATGTGCAGACTTGACTTGGCTCCATCAATAAACTCAGCTAATTATTCTGCAATCAGAAGTGGTTGCCCTTTCTTTCCACCATGATTTACATCTGTTAAGAAAGTCGGATTAATTGCTGAACTCACTTTTTTCGACATAAGCCAGTTATTTTGAGTTATTTGCTTTTACTGTACTCCAAATTGACGAAATAGTTTGACAAATAAGTTAATTAAAGATATTAAATAAATCTGAATTTTATATAAAAAGCCGAGAGATTAATATTTGTTTATTCTCAGTTTAAGCTAACCTTAAGCAAAAATTAGTAGATTTGTAAATTTGATATTATGTATACTTTTGAAAGCCTTGCTTTATGATTGACTGAAAAGTGTCTAGTAAAATTTTTCAACTCTGAAAAGTAGTCTATTATGAGCAAATTTACCAAAGCAACAAAATCTCTAAATCATCATCGTTTCAAGCATTCTTTGGGCGCACCGCTAATTCGAGTAGTTGGGGAGATTGAAAAATTGTTTCCGGCTCCAGAAAATCATCATGGTGCGAATCATCAGCATTTAATTTTAAGCAATATTCAGGTAGAGCATACTGAGGGTTTTCCAGAAGGACTAGAAGTGAGCAATGAAATTTTTGTGGCTATTCGCTTTGGAGATAATGAAGGGTTAGTAGATCCGGTACCATTTATCGCAGGAGAACTAGCACGGATGCAGGGTGAATATATAGATGCTGCTCAAGCTTATGCGACAGAGGATAATCCCGGTTTGTCTGTACTGCATTTTACTCATCATCCAGTGGGTTTTGTAGAATTTCCCATTCGTAGTCAAGATTCACACGGGCCAATTTACACCTAAATAAGTTGCAGTTGCGTCTAGGAAGTAAATTTTCTAGAGGCAACTGCAATAGAGGATTAATCTTTTGTAACTAAAGGCTGATAATCTGCATGAAATCATCTCATCTTCTATTATTAGTAAGTTTATGCTTGAGCTTATTATTGTTAATCACACCTTTACGAGCAGAGGAGGGACAAGGCAAAGCCAAAGGATATGCTCTCATGAGCAATAACACCAACCAACAGGTATTGGGAGCGGGTAATACTGAAGCGATTAGGCTTGCTGAAAAATCCCCGTTAGTGCAATCAGCGAAAAATTTTTTGGTAAACCAGACAGAGAAAATAAAAGATGTCAAACTGAGAAAAGCCACACTTGATGCAATTGATAATCCCAAAACCTGTATCATGCATAGATATGGGTTAAGCGATCGCAAAAAGCAAGAGATTGTACAGCAATTGCTGAAAGTCGGCTTGGTAGATGCTGCGGACTATATGACCTTTCCAGGTGGACTAATAGCTGGAATTTTCCCACCAGTTAGCAATGATGGTAGTGTCTGCCCCCAACTTCCCCAGTCTTTTTTCTCTGCACCTGGAAGTGGAAATAACAGTCACCATGCTTATCCCGGAGGACTACCAATACATGAAGCATTTAATAATATTAGTAATTTGAGCTTTGCGAGTAACTATCGGCTAATATATGGTCAAACAAACAGTAATGGTTTACCAATTGTCAATCCAGATAGTAAAAGTAAAGTAGATTCAGATATTTATATCAGTAACGATCTATTAATTGCAGCACCGATTTGGCATGACTGGGCTAAGTCAATCGTCTTTCAGTGGAACGCTTCAGGCACTGAGTTCGAGGAATTAAACTTCGGTGGAAATGGTAAAACAGACAATTACGGTGCGTCGGGCGATTCTAAAACTGGTAGTCATCACATCATCAGTATAGCTGAAGCGATGAAGCGAAAGTTATCCCCTGAGTTTGTGATTACTCAAGCTTGCGCCCACTCAGCTCCGACTCTCGGTAACGAGTACAAGGTAGTTAACTGGTTACGTACTGCTGCGATTATGGCTGGAATTGACCCAGTAGCCCAAGGATATTTATTTATATCAAAGCAAAACAATCTGCGTCTACCGAGTGTACGTCAACTTGGCAACTTCTCACCACAAGCAAATTCATCACAAACTAACTTACTGGCTGAGTATGCCTTCCATAACCTGTCAGATGCAGATTTTGTTTTATCAATTCCGGCTGTTGCTATTGTTCAAGAACAATTGAGAGCGATCGCTCCCCAGTTCGGGTACAATCCTATGGATACAAAATACATATTACAATTTCGCAATCCTGTGCTAAGTTACTTGTCTGCCGAACGGTTGCTAATTATTTATGGCAATCATGGAGTTGATGGTGTGATTACAGAAATCAGGAAGCTCAGTCAGAAAAAGATTATCTAGCTCGACTAAAATTTGGCAGTTCTGGCATAGAGCAATCAGGATAAGCTCATCTAATTTGGTAATTCATCGACCATGCTTGCATCTACTTTTTTAACAAATCTCCACATAATTATTATTGATTTTTTTATAATTTTGTGCATAGCATCTGTTTTGTTTTATTGCTGTGCTATTTATGCAGCAATCACTTTTTTTGGTGTTCCCCAGCCAATTGATCGAGAATTTCATCCACCTGTTAGTATCCTGAAACCTATTTGTGGGCTTGATAGTGATAGTTATGAAAACCTAGCCTCATTTTGTCAGCAGGATTATCCAGAGTATCAAATCATCTTTGCTGTACGAAATTCTCAAGACCCTTGCATAGAGGTTGTAGAGAAAATTATCCACAATTTTTCAGATTTGGATATTTTGTTGATTGTAAGCGATCGCGTCATCGGTACAAACCTGAAAGTTAGCAACTTGGCAAATGCCGCAGACAAAGCTAAATACGAAATTCTAGTCCTTGCTGATAGTGACATCCGAGTTGGAACAGACTATTTGCAAAAAGTTATCCAGCCATTGCAAGACAAAAGTGTGGGTGTAGTTACCTGTATGTATCGATCCTTAACTCAAGGATGGATATCGACATTAGAGGCTATTAGTACTACTACTGAGTTTCATGCTGGGGTTTTAGTCAGCAACATCCCGGAAAATGGGATAAAATATGCTTTTGGTTCCACCATTGTCATCCCCAAAAAAGTACTAGAAGCGATCGGTGGATTTGAAGCGATCGCTGATTATCTAGCAGATGATTTCCAACTTGGCTATCTCCCTGTGCAAGCAGGTTACAAGGTTGTGCTTTCCGACTACATAGTTGAACACGTACAGATAAGCAACAATTTAGCTCAGGCCATCAAACGCCAGATTCGTTGGGCGCGTTGTAAAAGAGTTTCTCGTCCTTGGGGTTATCTAGGACTAATTTTTACCTATGGTGTCGTCAACAGCTTGCTGCTGCTGATTGCCACCGATGGTTCAATACTGGGATGGGTAGCATTATGTATCTGTTGGGTAACAAGATTGGTGATGGCTTGGGTCGTTGGTACTATTAGTTTGAAAGATCCAATAGTCAAAAAATTTCTCTGGCTCGTTCCTGGGTGCGACTTGTTAAGCTTTGCTATTTGGTGTTTTGGCTTTATTGGTAACAATATAGAGTGGCGGGGGCAACAACTGAAGCTAACTAAAGATGGAAAGCTACTAGTACCACAAGACAGAAGTTACAGCAGATTGCAGGTAAATGAGGTACACTAAAAATGCGTGCATCAGACTTACGAGAAAAAATAGTACAAATTTACCAGCAAAGTAATACTTTTGTACTAATTTTACCAGACGGAATGAGTGTCGAATGCTTCCGTCGCAATGATGTAGGACATTGGGTACTTTACCCTTATGAAAAAGAAGAAGTGCATTTAGCTAGCGTTGATTTTCGGTGTGCGATCGCAGAAATATACGAAGATGTAATATTACTAGACGAGAATATTTCTTAATCCAACATTTCTGGGTCAATTCCTAAATCTTTGAGTTGTTCAACAGAAAGAGTACGCAACTTATCTGTAATTAAAAGTCGCTTCTGTCGTTCACTTTCAGCCCTTTGTCGTTCAACTTCCGCCCGTTCCTCACCAGTTAGCAATAAATTTCCTTGTGCATCCCACCAGCGTAACCAAGGTAACTCTGCATTCTGATAAAATCCCTGCCAGATTCCCAATTCTACCCCTAAAGGAGCAATTGGGTAATGTCCCCGTTCATTGGGTTGCATCAGTTGATAGGTAAAATCGATTAGGTGATACACCTCAATCTGAGCTTTTGCTACTTCATAAATCCCATAATAAGGGACTCGAATCGCCTGCTCATAAACCCAAAATTTACCAACATTTCCACTTTCACCTTGAGATGGTGGCGTATTATCTCGTTCTTGGGAACCATCTCCAGAAACAAATTCAATCACAATTAAGGGTGCAACATACTCTTTCCACAGCACATAAGAACGCCGCATTTTACCATTCAGAGTTGGTGGTACATTCGGTACATAAAACCAATCGGGTGCTTCCGCGCCTTTTTCAGGAGGTTCTGTCAATCGCCAGTAGATACCAGAATCTTGTCCAATACAATATTGACCGTCAGGATGGCGTTGTTCTAGAACTGGTTTAATTGAATCTGTAATTAAGATGCTTTGTGGATGCTCCTGAAGATTTTTCACAAATGTACCATCTGAGTCTGGTAACTCGGTGTGATCGGGTAAAGTTAATGTCGATAGGGAAGTCACGTCGCTTCGCTCCGAATTCAAAAGTCAAAATTCAAAATTAATAATCCCCATAAATTTAGGGGCAAGTCAAGGAGGGAAAACAAGATTATATTTCTAGGACTTACGCTTTAAAGGCAGTGAAAGCCCTGATTTACTGTAGGGGCAATTTATCAATTGCCCCTACATTTGGTACTTGATGCCTAAGTCCTAATTTCTATTGTATCAAGAAAGGTAGAAGGCATGATAGCGCATCGGTAGCGAGTCTGCGATCGTCGGTATGAGGAATTTATTTGATCATAATTTTTCCTCTCAGATTTAAATTTTGAATCTTTCAATCCAAAATTTAAAATTTAAAATCCAAAATTTTGGGATTGAATAGCATTAATATTGGTTACAAATTTGCTTTCGAGACTTTTTCAATTTGCCCAGCAAAGTATGCTTCCTGATATTTGAGTTGTTGGGCTAATTCTAACCCTTTTTGAAAAGCTGTTAGTGCTTGAGGAAATTCTTTGCGTTCTAGATACAATTGCCCAATTTGGTCATAAGCTTGCATCAGCCCGTAAAAGTTGGCGGCTTGGGTTTGTGTCTCCACAAGAATTTGGCTAGCCTGCAAAGCCTCGTCTGTTTGTCCTTGAGAATGGTACAGCGCAATTAACTTCTGCAAAGCTTCACCAGCCCGAACGTATTCCTTTAATTGCCAAGCAGTGGTATAAGCTTCTTGATAATTTTTAAAAGCTTCTAGCAGTAAGTTAGGATCTTTCTTTGCTAGAGATTCGTAATTTGAAGCGATCGCTAGCTTTAATTCTGGTATTTCAGTAAGATTATTTTCACTAACGTATATTTCTACTAGTTTATTAAGCACATTCAATGATTGCTGCGGTTGGTTTGTTTGGTCGTAAATTTCAGCGAGTTGTCGCAGATATGTTACCTCGTTTAGATGTTCGCCAAGGGATGTCGCTAAACTCAACAATTCTTCGTAGATTGGCGCAGCTTTGGGATAATCAAACCAACTCAAATGCACCTCTCCAATTGTCTTGAGGGTTTCTATGAGTGCCGTTGTATCTTTTTGCTGTCTCACGACTAGCAAAACTTGGTCGTAAGCTTCGGTAGCTAGTTTAGGCGATCGCACATTTTGATAAGCTTGACCTAGCGATCGCCACAATTCTAGATCAATTGGGGCAGTTGTTTTCTGAGATTGTGCTTGCTTTTGAATTGCTTGCAATCGCAGCGTAATATATTGTACTTCCTGCCCATTATTTTGCTTCCAAGCGATCGCCCCGACTCGTGATAGTGCTTGCACCTCTGCTAATGAACCTAAAAAACGCCGCAAACGAAGTTCCCGGTTCCAAACTTCAAACGCCGCCACCTGATCTCCTGCTTGCAGTTTAGCTGCTGCTTCTTGATTTAACGCATCCAGCGCTGGTTCTAACTTTTGCTGTTCTTGGATTAACGGCTGTTTATCTTTGGGCAAACGTGGTAGCAGTGGATCGGGTGTGGTAATTTCTAAGGGATTAGGAGGAAATTTATCCAGTGGTTTAGGCTTTTTAGTCTGTGCCAGCGTCAAAGAACTGCTAAAGAGGATAGCGGCAGTAACAATCACAATTAAACGCCTGAACATGGGTACTTTACCTTGCCTTGAGTTAGTTGCATGAGTTAATTATCCCCATGCCCTATTATTTTTACCTTATTCCAGCAATTCCGAAGCATCACTGGCATTGTTTCATGTCTCTATTTAGTCTATGTATTTAGGAAATCAAGCTATACAAAGCTAATATTAGCAAAGTTTTTTAAGTGTAATTTCTGAATTTAAATAGCATATTTAGATAATTTATGCAAGCAAGAATCTCTTGAAAATGGCTGCGGGATATACTGAATAATTCAATAAAACTTATTATTTGTCTTCCGATGAGTCAGGAAATATACGCTCCCAATAATTAATTAATATCGGTATCCTTTATTAGAGCTATTAGATCAAATTAGCTCTAAAAGTCAAGAAAATTAGTATTATTTAGCACTAATACTATAAGTAGTAACGTGAAAAACTTTTAGCATTACTGATTTAGAATTTTTTCATGAGTCTTCTTTGGTGGAACGAAGATATAGCCGTTTGAACTGGGGCTGCTAGTAACCTTTCTGCTTCTGTGCGGTACAAGACACTAACAGGGGTACGGGCTTTCTAAGGTCGCTAACCCTGCACTAATTGTTACCCGTCTACAGAGCTGGCTCACCGTTTTTACCAATTTAGTCAGCAGCTACTTTTTCAACTAGGAAGGTAAAAAATGAAATGGGCTATTTATAAAAAGAATAGTGGCAGTTTTGTAATAGCAGTCGCAATTATGACTGGTGTTGGCGTAGTCTCGTATCTTAGTTTGCTTCAGTATAAAGAAAACGCTCAATGGGTTACACATACACGCGAGGTGCTGGAAAAGACTAAAGAAGTAATGTCACAGATCAAAGATGCAGAGACTGGACAACGGGGCTATCTTCTCACGGGCAAAGAAGAGTATTTAGAACCCTATCGCACTGCAACTGGTGAGATTAGTCAAAAAATTAAGGCTCTGCGCCAATTGACTGCGGATAACCCCAATCAACAACGGCGGCTCGATCGCCTTGAACCCCTGGTTGGCAAAAAACTAGTTTTGATGGAACAGGCAATTAACGCCAGAAGCAAAAATTTAGACTCCGCGCTGCAAATAGTTCAGACAGATAAGGGTAAGCAGATCATGCAGGATATCCGAATGCTGACTACAGGTATGGAGAACGAAGAGAATGAGTTGTTGAAACAGCGGTCAATAAAGGCGAACGCCAGCGCTCATCAAACAACTTTCTTGACTCTTTTTGGCAGCGTTATAGCTTCTCTGATCGTCGGTTTAGCAGGGATAATTACCAATCAGGAACTTGTAAAACGCAAGCGGATGGAAAATTTTCTGCAAAAGGCTCGTGATGAGTTAGAAATAGAGGTTAGCAAACGCACTGCCGAACTCAGAAGCATTAACGAAGAATTGCAAACTGAAATTAATGAGCGTAAAAGGGCAGAGTCAGAGATTTTGCGCCTGAACGTCGAGCTTGAGGGGCGAGTTGCAGAACGCACAGCACAACTCGAAGCCACTAATAAAGAGATGGAAGCATTTAGTTATTCAGTGTCTCACGATCTGCGGGCCCCCTTGCGGAGTATCGACGGCTTTAGCCAAGCGCTACTAGAAGATTATGCTGATAACCTGGACGCACTAGGTCAAAATTACCTCCAGCGAGTGCGTGCAGCTACCCAGCGAATGGCACAATTGATCGACGATTTACTGAATCTGTCACGACTGACGCGTAGTGAGATGCGTTACGAAAAGGTGGATTTGAGCGCACTGGTAGAGGCGATCGCTACAGAGTTGCACAAAACCCAACCAGAACGCCAAGTAGAGTTTGTCATTACACCGGGATTGCTTGCTAATGGTGATGCTCATCTTTTAGGGATCGTGCTAGAAAACCTGCTGGGTAATGCGTGGAAGTTTACAGGAAAAAATCCAAAAGCACGCATAGAATTTGGGCTTTTGCAGCAAGATGACACCCTTATGTATTTTGTCCGTGATGATGGCACAGGCTTCGATATGGCTTATGTTGAGAAACTCTTCGGTGCTTTTCAGCGCCTGCACGCCATGACTGAGTTTGAAGGTACTGGCATCGGACTAGCTACTGTGCAGCGAATTATTCACCGTCATGGTGGCCGTGTCTGGGCCCAAAGTGCAGTAGAGCATGGCGCAACATTTTACTTCACCCTTTAACTATAGGAGATACAACATGATTTTACTTGTAGAAGATAATCCTGACGATGAAGCGCTAACCCTACGCGCACTCAAGAAAAACAATATTATGAACGAGGTAGTAGTGGCACGCGATGGGGTAGAAGCCCTAGATTATCTCTTTGGTAAAGGTGTGTACGCCGATCGCGACATGAACGTTATGCCGAATCTCATCCTCCTAGATTTAAAGTTGCCTAAAATGGATGGTTTGGAAGTTTTGCGACACCTGCGAACCGACGACAGGACAAGAATCCTTCCCGTCGTCATTCTCACCTCGTCCAAAGAGGAGCAAGACTTAATCAATGGTTACAGCTTGGGTGCTAACAGCTATGTTCGCAAACCAGTAAACTTTTCCCAATTCAGCGAAGCAGTGCGCCAACTAGGGTTGTACTGGTTTGTCTTAAACGAATCACCACCAAGGGTATAGCTTACCAAAGGGGGCAGGGGGAAAGAAGTATGAATGAAAACTTTAGTTCTGGGTTATTGCCCAATTTAATAGAAGAATTGTATCGAGGGTCAAGTACTACGAGATACAAAGCGAAGCCATTGCGGTGGAAGGGTTTTCCGGCATAAAGGAGGCAGTGCGCCCCTGCGGTTTCCCCACTTGAAGCAACTACCGTCAAGTGGGGCTCGAAGATCAATCCCACCTTTTTAAAAGTGGTTTCCAACTGAGCCTCCTGCCTCCTTAGCAATCCTCCAAAATCAGGTTATAAGTAAGTGGGCGCAAATAATCATCACTGGCTCGTAGTTGCGCTAAAGCGCAAGACAGCACAACTAAGAGCCAAATACAGAGATTTTACTTTTCGTTACATAGTTTGGTTTTATCTTACCTACCTACTTAGATACAAAGCTGACTTTCAAAATTTACGAATTACGAATTACGAATTACGAATTACGAATTACATGGGTATACCACTGCGCGTATTACTTGTTGAGGATTCAGAAGATGACGCTTTGTTGATGCTGCGTGAACTGCAACTTGGTGGCTATCAAGTAACCTTTGAACGGATTGATACACCCACAGCCATGAAAACTGCGATCGCACGGCAAACATGGGATATCATCATCTGCGATTATTCCATGCCCGCCTTTAGCGCCCCTGCTGCATTGAAGCAAGTTAAGGAAAGTGGACTTGACTTGCCATTTATTATTGTATCAGGCACTATTGGTGAAGATACCGCAGTAGCTGCTATGAAAGGTGGTGCCCATGACTACATCATTAAAGGCAATTTAGCACGACTTATCCCTGCTATTGCCCGCGAGTTGCGTGAGGCACAGGTGAGACGGGAACGTAAACAAGCAGAGGAGCACATTAAAGCATCGCTTCAAGAAAAAGAGGTGCTATTAAAAGAAATTCATCACCGAGTAAAAAATAATTTGCAGATTGTTTCTAGTCTGCTCAACTTGCAAGCAGAGTATCTCAAGGACAATCAAGCCCTTGAGGTATTTAAAGATTGCCAGAACCGCATTGAATCAATGGCTTTGATCCACGAAAAACTATATCAATCTCAAGACTTGGCAAAAATTAATTTTGCTGACTATATCCAAGATTTAGTAACTAATTTATTTTATTCATACAACGTTAATTCCAGCGATATTACCTTAAAAATGAACGTTGAGGAGGTTTTTCTAGCTATTGATGCAGCTATTCCTTGCGGCTTGATTATCAATGAACTTATTTCAAATTCCTTAAAACATGCCTTTCCCCAAAGAAAACCGGGACAAATTTGTATTGAGATTTGCTCCCTAGAAGCAAATTTTTTGAGACTTACTATCAGTGATAATGGTATCGGTTTTGCCGAAAATTTTGACTTTAAAGCTACAGAATCATTAGGTTTGCGATTAGTCAAAGGTCTAACACATCAGCTACAAGGCAATATCAATTTTATCAGTTATAACGGAGTAGAGTATAAAATTATATTCCCGAATAAAGAACTCTAAAATTATAAGTTTAACGAAATCATGCATCCAGCAAATATATTAATTGTTGAAGATGAAATGATCGTAGCAATGGATATACAAAGTCGGCTACGAAAATTTGGTTACACTGTTCTGGGGCTTGCCGATTCGGGAGAAGAAGCAATCAAAAAAGCAGCAGATAATTCTATAGATTTAGTTCTAATGGATATTCACCTCAAAGGAAAGATGGACGGTGTGGAGGCTGCTCAGATAATTTATAATAATTTTAAAATTCCAGTAATATATCTTACTGCTAATGCAGATGAATCAACATTGAACCGAGCAAAAAATACAGAACCGTTTGGCTACATTCTCAAGCCTTTCAAAGAAAAGGAATTAAAGTTCACTATTGAAATTACGCTTTCCAAACATCGAACGGAAAAAAAATTAAAACAGAACGAACAATGGCTGACTGCTGTACTTAAAAGTATTGGAGATGCTGTAATTACTAGTGACGAATCTGGAACTGTAACTTTTATGAACCCGATGGCAGAGGAACTGACGGGTTGGAATTATTCTGATGCGCTTGGTAAAAAAGCAACAGAAATATTTAATATAGCTCATGAAGAAATTCGGATAATGGTTGAAAGTCCGATCAGGCAAGTTCTTCAGTCTGGCGTTCCTGTCGGTCTACCAGAGCAGACAATACTTATTACTAAAAACGGTAGAGAAATCCCAATTGATGATAGCGTCGCAGCGATTAAAGATGACAACGGTAACATCACGGGTGCAGTTTGCGTTTTTCAGGATATCACTGAGCGTAAGCAGATATTGGAGGCACTAGCACGTCGCCAGCAAGAATTCAAAGCACTAGTTGAAAATGCACCTGATATTATTTCCAGATTTAACACTCAATTGCGCTACGTTTATGTTAATCCAGTTATTGAAAAGGTTACAGGAATATCAGCCAAAACATTTATTGGCCAAACAAACGTAGAGTTAAATCTGCCAGAAGAATTTTGCCGGATATGCGATCGCAAGCTTGTGCAAGTTTTTCAAACTAAGCAAGAAACCGAGTTTGAATGCAGTTTAGCGATCGCTCAAGAAACAAAACATTACCATACCCGTCTTGTTCCTGAATTGGCTAGCGACGGCTCAGTATGTTTTGTTTTGAGTATTTCTCGCAACATAACTGCTCTAAAACTTGCAGAGGCGCAATTAATTTATGAAGCTTTTCACGATGTCCTGACCGGTCTGCCAAACCGCGCTTTATTTATGGAACGGCTAGAACGGTCGCTAATGCTGACAAAACGACGTGCGGAATATACATTTGCTGTTCTGTTTCTAGACCTAGATCGCTTCAAAGTTGTCAACGACAGTCTCGGCCATACAATTGGCGATCAACTACTAACTGCCCTTGCTCGCAGACTGGAGAAGTGCCTGCGTGCTGGAGACACAGTTGCCCGTCTAGGGGGAGATGAGTTTACAATTTTGCTTGAGGATCTCAACAACATCAATGACGTAACTCGCGTAGTGGAGCGGATACACGAAGCTCTGACATCTGCGTTCCACCTCAGTGGATATGAGGTATTTACCACCGTCAGCATTGGCATCGCCCTAAATAGGGGTAGTTACAACCTACCAGAGGAACTCCTGCGCGATGCTGACATTGCAATGTATCGCGCTAAAACGTTAGGTAAGGCACGCCATGAGATATTTGACTCAAGCATGTACAGGCAAGTAACGAAGCTATTAGAGTTAGAGATGGATTTACGGCGGGCAGTTGAACGCCAGGAGTTTCAGGTTTACTACCAGCCAATTGTGTTGTTAGAAACTTCCAAAATTATTGGTTTTGAGGCTCTTGTTCGCTGGCAGCACCCACAACAGGGATTAGTTCCGCCAAACAACTTTATTCCACTAGCAGAAGAAACTGGGTTGATTATCCCTATTGGTTATTGGGTACTGGGCGAAGCTTGTCGCCAGATGCGGGCTTGGCAAATACAATTTCCTAATGACCCACCTTTGACAATCAGTGTAAATCTTTCTACTAAACAGTTCTCACAACCGGGGCTAATTGAGAAAATTACCCAAATTATGCAAGAGACTGGTCTGGAAGGTAATAATTTAAAGCTGGAAATAACCGAAAGCGTACTGATGGAAAATATTCAATCAGCAGCTTTTATGCTCTTGCAACTGCAACAGATGAATATCCAATTACACTTAGATGATTTTGGCATAGGCTATTCATCGTTGAGTTACTTGCACCGCTTTCCAAGTAATGCCTTGAAGATTGATCGTTCTTTTGTTACTAAGATTGGTGCTAACGGAGAAAACTTGGAAATTGTCCAAGCGATCATCACCCTAGCCCAGAGTCTAAATATAGATGTAATCGCAGAGGGCGTAGAAACTGTAGAGCAACTGGCACTACTTAGAGCCATGAAATGCAAGTACGCACAGGGATATTTGTTCTCCCAACCCCTGGATAACAAGTCGATAGAGACATTAATTGCATCTGGCATTCGGCCCAGACAAGAATAGAGTTACCAAACCTAAGCATTTAGCGGCTCTCTTTTTCTGCTCCGGCTCGTTCGCGTGTCAAGCTATCAATAGCGTCACCCAAGGCAGTAGTGAGGCTATTACGGGTTTGAGCGTGGTTATCCTGCTCAGTTTTCAAAGCTTGCAAAAGGCGATCGCGTTCTTTGATTAGGACGATGAGTTTAGCTTGCAATTCCTCTACAGATATTAGTTGTTCTATTTCTTGTTGGATCGCTCTTACTGGTGTTTCAGCAGCCAGTGTCTCCATCTCAAGACAAGAGAGTTTATGCAAATCTGCCTTGAGAGATGCGATCGCCTGTTGGGCCAATTGGGCATCCGTGCGCCGTTGTTCTGCTTCTGTGTTGTAAAGCTGACGCCATTTTTGGGCGCTTTCCCAAGCAGCATCGCGATCGCTCTCAAGTCCCGCCATCTGCTCTTTGAGCATCTGGATTTCTGTCAACCACTGTTGTGTTAAATCTTGATTCATAAATAATTTGTCATTTGTCATTTGTCATTTGTCATTTGTCATTTGTTTTCTTCCCCTGCGTCCCCTGCCTCCCCTACTCCCTACTCCCCACTTGGTATTATTACGGTAAAAAGATAAATGCGATCGCTACGGAAAATTTGGCACAGTAGTTAATAAAGCTAACCAGTTTTAACTCTAAATTATGCCAAAGCCTCGTTTTTTACGCTTTTTTCGCCACCTCAATTGGCGCACGCTCAAAAAAACTTTTGCTAGGACAATCGAAAGACGACTTTTTGGACTCGCCTCCGAAATTGCTTTCAATGCTATGTTATCGCTGTTTCCAGCAATTCTTGCGATCGTTACAGCCATTGGCTTATTAGCAGAATCTTTACAAGCTACCTTTAAACAACTGGCGACACAACTAAGTCAAGTCCTACCAGAACAAGCTCTCGACTTGATTCGTGATTTTGCCACCACAGAAATTACTAACTCCAAAAACAGTAGTTTATTTTCTCTGAGCTTTGTATTAGCCATTTGGACTGCTTCTGGGGCGGTGAGTACCGCGATGACTGCCTTCGACCAAATCCATCAAATTCCTTCAGAAAACATCCGTCCCTTTTGGAAAGCCAAGCTGATCTCTCTGGGGTTAACGGTCGGGACAATGTTGCTTTTAGTGTTGGCTTCTTTCTTAGTGTTTACTAGCGATCTACTGTTAGCAATGGTAGTGCACGGAAATGGTTCTTTGATTTTCTTATTGCATCTTTGGCAGCTTTTACGCTGGCCTTTAGCTTTAAGTATTGTTGCTGTCGCCTTTAGCTTTGTCTATCGCTATGGCCCAAGCCAGTGGAATTCAGGCACGCCAATGATGCCTGGAGCAATATTAGCAGCTGTTTTCTGGGCGATATTATCTGCTCTATTTCGGCTTTATGTGGCGAATTTTGGCAATTATAATAAAGTCTATGGCGCAGTAGGGGCTGTGATAGTTTTAATGCTTTGGCTGTCGATGAGTGCTGCGGTTCTGTTAATCGGCGATCAGTTGAACGTGACTGTCGGCGAAGATATGCGCCAAAAGCACAGTTCAGAATCTCGTGAAAAATATTAAATTGTAAATATCGTTATAAATCCCTGAAAATTTTTTTGCAAAAGTTCAGTAGGGGAGTAAAATGTCTAACGATTCAAGACAAACTTAGCGATCGCCTTCATGCCTGATTCTCCTTTTCGATTTTCGATGATTGAACCTGATGCCAAAGCACCCACCTTGAAGCGCCTGCGTCAGTTAAGTCGGCTGCTAGATAATGTTATTACCATTCCTGGTACGAAGATTGGTTTTGGTCTAGATCCAATTTTAGGACTTATACCTATTGGCGGTGATTTTTTGGGAGTCATGTTTTCTAGCTACATCATCCTAGAAGCAGCGCGGTTGGGTGTCTCTAGAGCCACTTTAGGCAAAATGGTTCTGAATGTGATCATTGATGGCTTAGTAGGCGCTGTCCCAGTATTGGGAGACTTTTTTGATTTTGCCTGGAGAGCTAACACTAATAATATCAAGCTCTTGGAAGATTACTTAAAGTTTCCTAGCCAGCAAAAGAGTGCAGACGGGTGGTTTATCTTTGGCGTTTTGGTAGGATTGTTGCTGATTGCCATTGTTTTAGTAGCATTACCAGTGATACTAGTTAGAATGCTGTGGAATGCCTTAACTGGCGGTTAAATTATTTATTGATAATCGAATGAAAGATTGGTGGCAAGCTACTTTTCCTAAAGGGCGGCAAAGTCTAATTATTACTGATGCTAAAGGGTATCCTGTACAAATTGCTTATGGCGAAATAGGTAGAGGTAAACCGCTAATTTTATTACATGGTATGGGTAGTTGGAGCTATAATTGGCGCCATAGTATAGCACCATTATCTAAACATTTTCGGGTAATTTGTTTTGATGCCAAATGTTTTGGTTTTTCCGAAAAACCCTTGTCTCGTAGAGAAGATAACGGTCATCAAGTTATTGAGTTTAAAAGAGTTATTGAGGCATTATGCGATCAACCCGCAGTGATTGTAGCTGAATCTCTGGGGGGATTGGTTGCCCTTGCCCTTGCTCAAGAAAATCCGCAGTTAATCGGGCGGCTTGTAGTCGTAAACGTACCTATTTTTGCCGAACGTCTACCCCATTGGGCTATGTGGTTACTTGCCCAAACGCCCCTGGAAATAATACAAACAATTGATTCTTTACGACTGGCATATTTGTTTGCACCTCTATTTAGAGAAATTATGGCGATAGAAAGACGTAGAGTATTATTTGATCCATCAATTTTGACACAGGAAGATGTCTATTGGATAACTTACCCGTTTATTGAGCTACCTGGTACGGTCGCAAAAGTCGCCGAAGAGTTACAAATAGCAGCGCGAGAAATTGAGAATTGGCAAGAAAATAAGCCGAATATGCTTACCAAAATTCAAAATAACCTGAGTGCAATTAAGTGTCCTACACTAGTTTTGTGGGGTGAAAAAGATAGTTGGTTTCCTGTTAGTCATGGTGAAAAATTGCATCAGCATATTCCCAATTCTAAATTAAAAATTTTGTCTAACTGCTATCATGATGCCTCAACTGGTGCTTTTGAAGTGTTGAATGCAGCGATTATTGAGTTTTTACGGGATACTGACCAATAATTCATAGTTCATAATTCATAATTCATAATTCGTAATTACGGAGAGAGCAACTTTATTTATCAATAGAGAAATAAAAAGAAAGTGGGAGGAAGCATATCAGTCAGCTTTCAAACTCCCACTCTGCCATTTGCCACTGAAGTGAACAGGAATGTATACAGACGTTGCCCGTTATTTGGGGGTTAATGCGTACTTCAACAACAACGCCCATACGCATTTAATATTCCTGTTGCAGCAAATGCCAAACCTGATTATTAATATTTATTTGCTGATAAAAATACTCTGCAAATAATTGGTAGAGATAGTTTTTTGTTTTTGCAAATCAGTTAGTAGATAGTGTTTTACGAAAATAATTTTTACGTGGTAGTCCCTGATAACAAAACCCTTGAAGTCGTTTATCTTTGTACAATTTAACTTGGTTAATTAGAATCAGGTTGCCATTTTGGCAGGTATTTAAATTTCCAAATTGCTCACCTGTTGCAGCACATCGCCTTCTCTTGCTTTTCTGCTGGATAACCATATTTTCGCAGCAGGTGCTTGACTAATCGGGAAAAGGCATAATAAGGCATTCGCAGCCAAATTACGGAACAGGTAGCACTATCCAATCAGGGTTTTATGAGATTTAGTAGTTTTAGAATTTTTATACCCAGCTTTAATTGCTTAGTATACCAACCAAAATATTAATTAATTCAGTTAATTCTTCTGGGACTCGATATAATTTGAAGTCTTCAGTTATCTGTTTTTATTGGCGTTTATAAGTAGCAAAAATGATACTAGTAAATTCTTTGCTCACTGGGTATTCCTGATAAACGATTTTTGGGCGATAGTATAACTGTAGATTCTTTCAATTCTCTCATCTACTATGCCAAAACAGTCTATAGGTCTCGAGCCTCAACTCTATAATTACCTTTTATCCGTTTCGCTGCGGGAGCCGGAGATTCTTTTGAAGTTACGCCAAGAAACCGCCAACCATCCTCGAAGTGTAATGCAGATTTCACCAGAACAAGGGCAGTTTATGAGACTTTTGGTGCAGCTAATTGGAGCAAAAAAAACCCTGGAAGTTGGTGTATTTACGGGTTATAGCTCACTTTCTGTAGCTTTAGCACTACCGGCTGATGGCAAGATTATTGCTGCTGATGTGAGTGAAGAATTTACTGCGATCGCGCGCAGGTATTGGCAAGAAGCCGGGGTTGCCGATAAAATCGATCTCCGATTGGCACCAGGCTTGGAAACTTTAGATCAGTTGTTGGCAACTGGGCAAGCCGAGACATTTGATTTTGCCTTTATTGATGCTGATAAACAAAATTATGATGCATATTATGAGCGATCGCTGCAATTACTGCGTTCAGGTGGATTGATTGCTATTGATAATGTTTTGTGGTCAGGACAAGTTGCTAACCAGGAATATCAAGATGAAAGCACCCAAGCTATCCGGGCGCTCAACGAGAAGTTATATCATGACGAACGGGTAACGCTCTCCCTTGTCCCCATTGCTGATGGGCTTACTTTAGCCATCAAGCGACCTTAATACAGTTTGATGCAAGCCTAATATTATAGCTGTTTCAATTTTTTTTAATCCACTAAGGTAGCACAGATGTGCTACCTTAATGCATGTTTTACTTCTATTTACTTAGAAGTTGTAGCCAACTCCAAATAGTAGCCCTACATCAGTGTCATCCAGAAAAGCAGCATTTACAGCACCTGTCACCGTAAATCGAGAACCAACAGGAAGGTCTACACCACCAGTTAGCAGTAATCCAATATCAGTATTAGCATTAGCTTCAATTGCTACACCAGCACCCAGATAAGGAGATATAGCAAAGGTTCTTGCCCCCACCGAACCTGCTGTGCGGGGAGAAAAATCCAAAGTCAACGGAACCATAAATAGTGTATCATTTCCAAATATCACCGATGGTCGCACTGATATATTGCGTGTCAGACCAATTTTGCTGATCGCTGCAAAGTTACCGTCGCTCAGAGCTGTATCGTTGCCACTCAAACCAATGTTACCAGCAACTCCAATATAGCTAGGGCCACCAAGAGTAGTTCTACCTGGCTTTACCTGAGGTGTTGTAGCATTTGTGGTTCCTGTTCCTGGTTGATTTAACTGACTAATGTTAATATCAGGCGGGACGAGGACTTGATTAATTGCATAGATAACACCATTGCTAGCTTTCACGTCCGCCTGGATAACTCTGGCATTATTCACCGTGAGTTGATTATTTGAGCGATCGATTTTAATTTTTACAGGGCTTTGTTCAGAGGTTTTCAGGTCTCCAGCCGAGAGCTGACTAGAAGTGACTGCACCTGGAACGACATGGTATGACAAAATCTTAATCAAGGCATCTCTGTTTTCTGGTTGCTGTAACTGCTGTAAGGTTGCAGCAGGTAAAGCAGCAAATGCTTGATCGGTGGGAGCGAATACTGTATAAGGGCCAGCCTGTTGAAGAATATCTGCTAAACCTGATGTCCTTAATAAAGAAGTCAGAGTGGTAAAAGAACTACTCGATGCAGTAAGAGAAACAATATCTGTACCGATTTTAGTTCCACCGACAATATATTGACTAGCTGGAAGATTGCTCGCAATGGCTTGCACTCTTCCCTGTTTAGCCAAAGCTTGATATAATAGTGCCGCAGCTTCAGCACGAGTCAGGGGCTGTTGCGGATTGAGTTGTTTTAAATCTGGATAATTAACAACAATATTAGATTGTGTTGCTGCCGTCACACTAGCAACAGCATAGTTCGGGATAGCTGAGGCATCGGTGTAGTAAGTGCTAAGATCGCTACTGGTTCCAGTGCTGCTAGCAGTTAAACCCAAACCATTGCTTACAGCAACGAGCGCCTGTACCTTCGGTATTTGTTCATTTGGTCTAAACACGTTCCCAGGATAGCCTGCCAAAAATCCAGTTTCGTAGGCGTTCTGAATTGCAGAAGCCCCCCAATAGCCAGCAGGAACATCCTTAAATCCACCTGCGCTTAATTGCCGAACTCGATTTTGGTTAGGGAAAGCTTTTTGAATTAAAGCGGCAAACTCAGCACGAGTCACGCCTTGATTTGGCCTAAAGCTGCCATCAGGAAAGCCAGCAATCACGTTATTGTCAGCTAGGGCTTGAATGAAGGGACGCGCCCAATAATCTGACGAAACATCAGTCAAGTTTACTGTTGAAGTAGGCGATGGTGTTGTAGGTGATTGTGTGTCAGGTGATTGTGTTGCAGGCGATGGTGTCGTAGATGGAACAGTATTTTGAGATAAAGCTGGGGTAGAAATTACGATAGGAGTTATTGTTGCAGCTGTCATTCCCAAAACTACTAAAGAAACCCTTGCTGATGGCCAACGAAAGAAACTAAACATGGAAATATCCTCTATCTAAATGTTCACCACACATAGTACAAAATTCCTATTTGGTTCTTGAAGAACCCCATATAACACTAATAAACATAAGCAACGATATTGTGCTATATGGTATCTTGCAAAAATAAAGATGCTTAAATGCAAGTAGGCGATTTTATAAATCATAAAATCGCAGCCAAGCACTAGTATAATTAGCTTTTAATAGCCGTCTCTTTATAATTGCAGAAGAGGGTTAATGCAGTCAAGCAACATGCCTCATGATCTTTCGCAACATTTAAGAAATAAAATTTGTCCTTGCGATATACTGTATTAGATTATTAATCTTTAAGTAAAATTATACAACTAACTAATGGCTGGATTTCGAGGAAGAACTTTCACTCTTTAGATAGTTGTCTGTGACGGTAAATTTTTAAATATTAGATTGAAAATTAGCGATCGCAATCAAAATTTTTGGCTAGTAATTATTTTTTTGCAAAATCTAATTTTATAAAAATGAACCCACGGATAAACTGGGATTTTTGAAAGGTGTCTAATATGTAACAATCTTGCTGATAACTCCTCTGGAGGCTGGGGAGGCTGGGGAGGAATTTTGGAAGTCGCTAAATCGTCCCGCTTTCTCTGCAATGCCAAAAGTTTTAGTTATACCTTTGCTAAAGTTTGTCACCGTTGAATAAGACTAGAGTCCCAGGGGTTAGGGAGAGCGATCGCATTTGAGTCTCCCATTCAGGAATATCTTTGTAGAGTTGATATTCCAGGTTACTGGATGAATTATCAACTAAACCCAGCAACACTGTATAGCGTTTCTTGCCATAGTAAGAGGTATGGTAATGATACTGGATGTGATCTCCAGGCTCACTGTAATAGTACAATCCGTAAGTATGGGAATCGGTATCAGGGCAGGGAAAGAGTTTTTATCCTGTAATTTTGTTGAGGAACTCAAAAAAGGCACTGATACCGATTCTGTATGAAGATGCGCTAAACCATATTTACAGCGCTTTTCAAGTAATTGAACTACACCACTCCCTACTCCCCGTCTCATCTGTGGTCTAAATACCTGAAAAATGCTGTAATACTCACTTTGGCTAATGACCATTTTAGTACCTTAGTAGTTTTATCAAAGATTGTAACCCATAGAAAAAATTTAATGAGCCACAGCGCCACCAGTTGGCTTCACCTTTTTGAGGAATAAAATAGCAAGCCCACTGACTAATAAGGCAATACCAATAAAGTAGAAACAATCGTTAAAAGCCATCACAAATGCTTCCCGGCGGACTATATTAGATATAGATGCGATCGCTTGATTTTGTGCTGTACTTAAATCTGCTCCCCGGCTGATAAAATACTGCGTCATTTGGTCAATTCGCTGTTGAGTTTCTGGGTTATATAAAGACACTGTATCACCCAATCTATTCGAGTGAAATTGCTCTCTATTAGTTAACAAAGTTGCTAAAGATGCAATTCCGATAGAACCGCCCAGATTCCGCATCATATTAAATAAACCACTTGCCGAACCTGCTTCTTTCGGACTTAATCCACCAGTGGCGATAGAACTAAGCGGTACCATAATTAGGGGTTGTCCCATTGCACGCACAATTTGCGACCATCGTAATTGATCTAATCCTGTTTCATTAGTCATTCCAGAGTTCATAAATGCACTAATGGAAAACAAAGCCACACCAACAGCTACCATTAACCGCACATCAATGCGTTGCATCAATTTGGGGATGAGGGGAATAATAAATAGTTGGGGAATACCAGCCCAAATTAATACTTCACCAATTTGCAGCGCATTGTATTGTTGAATTTGGGTAAGATACAACGGTAAAATATAAATTGAACCATACAACCCTACCCCCAACGACACATTCACAACACTGGCTAAACCAAAGTTACGTCTAGACAAAAGCCGTAGATTAATAAATGGTTGCTTTCGAGTTAATTCTATAAAGAAAAATATCGCTAAAAAAATTCCCGCAATTACACTTAAGCGCACAATCAACGCTGAACCAAACCAATCTTTGCGGCTACCTTCTTCTAAAACAACTTGCAGGGAAGCTAACCCAATAGCCATCGCAATAATTCCCCACCAGTCACCTTGTTTCAGTAAATTAATTTGGGGTTTTTCTTGCTTAATTCCATACCAAACACCAGCTAGCATTAATGCCCCTGGAATTACATTTATATAAAAGTTGTATTCCCAACCAAAGTTTTCTGTTAACCAACCTCCTAATGTTGGGCCAATTGAAGGTGCAAAAACTGCACTAAACCCAAATGCAGCCAGTCCAACTGATTGCTTAGATTGGGGTAAAGTCGTTAATACAACTGTCATAGCGGTAGGAATTAATACTCCTCCGCTAAAACCTTGTAAGGCGCGAAATAAAATCATGGAATTGAGATCCCACGACCAAGCACAGCATATAGAAAAGAAAATAAATAGTGCAGTATTTACTAACAGATAACGCTGTAAAGAAAACACTCGTGATAACCATCCTGTTAGAGGAATTACCACAATTTCTGCCACGAGATATGCTGTAGAAATCCAAGAACCTTCTTCTAGGGTTGCTCCTAAACTTGCTTGAATATCTTGCAGCGAAGCATTAGTTATTTGAATATCCAATACCGCCATAAATGCACCAAGCATACTGGCTAATACACCAATCCAGGTTCTTAGCGGTACACTTTCTGGTGGCGCTTGCTGACGAATTACCCCTGCATTAGCCATAGTCTTTTTCCTATTTCAAGGTTAAGTTGTAAAAAATCTCTTATTAAATCTTAATTTTCTCTCTGCACAGCAAAATTAAAATATGATCCCTACTTAAACTTCCTAAGTTTCGATAATCCCCTTTTGCTCATAAATTGGACGCATCATTTTCTTTAAAGCAGGCAACTGTCTGCTAAAAATGATCGACCCTAAAATACAAACTATACCATCAATGATTAAAGTGTTGGGAGCGCCAATATGACTGGCTAAAAAACCTCCTAATAAATTGCCCACGGGAATCATCCCCAAAAATGACATTGTATATAAGCTCATCAATCGCCCGCGTTTGTCATCTTCTACAATTGTTTGTAAAAAGGTGTTGCTAGCAGCAATTTGGAGAATTGTACCTAAGCCAACAAATAACATTGTAAATAAAGAGAGGGGTAAAAATCTAGACAATGAAAAGGCAATTAGACCAATTCCTAAAATTGCTGGTGCTAAAGCAATCAATTTACCAATTCCTAAGATTGTTTGGCGCGTAGTCAAATAAATACCACCAGTTAAGGCTCCAACTCCAGAAGCCGCCATCAAAAAACCCAAACTTTCTGCACCACCTTTAAGAACTTGTTCTGCAATAATTGGTACCAAAATAGTGTTTTGCAGCCCCATAAGGCTAACTAAAGCTGATAGCAATAAGATTGATCGAATCGGTGGGAAACTAAAGGCATATATAAATCCCTCTTTGACTTTTTCTATGGGATTACCGTCAGTTACTACATGTTTCCACGGTTTAACTTTCATTGCTAATAAAGCGGCGATGACAGCAATATAGCTCAAACCATCAAATAAAAAACAATAAGCAGTTCCAACCCTGGCAATTAATAAACCCCCGATCGCAGGGCCAATTAATCTAGCACCGTTGATCATGGTAGAGTTGATAGCGATCGCATTGCCTAAATCTTCTCTGCGCTCAACCAATTCTGGCACAAAAGCTTGGCGGGCTGGCGCATCTAAGGCGTTAATAAATCCTTGCAACAAACTCAAGGTGATAATCTGCCATATCTGGATAACACCAGTCAGCGCCAGCGCTGCTAATGTTAAAGATTGAATCATCGCCAATACTTGCGTACAAATTAAGGTACGATATCGAGAAAAGCGATCTACAAAGACTCCGCCAAAGGGAGCTAAAAAAAAGCTAGGAATTTGACTCGAAAATCCCACAACTCCTAGCATTAATGGGGAGTTTGTCAAGCTATAAACTAGCCAAATCGTGGCTAGTTGTGTCATCCACGTCCCAATTAGAGAAATACCTTGTCCGGCAAAAAACAGCTGGTAGTTTCTTGACCTTAAAGCAGGTAGTAGGGGTTTTTTCATGTTAGGCTTGCTTGAGACTAATCTGGTTTTATAAATATCATTTCAACTCATCTCTATACCCCTGTCTTTAGATGTATGAGAATGTCATACGCAGAAAAAAGTTTTTCAATCTGTTTGCACTCAATTTAGTATTAATGATGTCCGCTTGATTACTTACTAAACCCCAAGAACCTCACCCTAACCCTCCCCTTATAAATGGGAGGGAAGTAGATTTGTTTTCTTGTTTCCCCCCAATATATCGGGGGGATTAAGGGGGGTAATTTGACTTGTGTGTACACCGTAGCCCGCAAGCTCTTAGGGGTCGGGGGTGGGGTTCTTTTATTATGGGTAATTTGGGGGACATGATATTACTTGACTTCCACAGCAATTTCCGCAGACATCCCCGGAGTAATCCGCGATTGGTATCCTTGAATGCTCTTTTGGTCGAAAACTATTTTTACTGGGATACGTTGGACAACTTTGGTAAAGTTACCTGTAGCGTTATCCGGTGGTAATAAGGCAAACTGAGCGCCGGAAGCTGGCGAAATACTGTCAACACGACCAATAAAGGCATGATGAGGAAAACTATCCAGCTTGATTTCTACTGGCTGTCCTGGGCGCATCTTTTCTAATTGAGTTTCTTTGAAGTTCGCAACTACCCAATAGTTGTTATCGACGATCGCCATTAATGGTGTTCCCGATTGGACTCGGTTACCAACTTCGACGTTTTTTCTACCTACGCGTCCAGCAGTAGGGGCGGTAATATTAACATAAGATAGTTGCAATTGTGCGTTTTTCAGCGATGCTTCTGATTGCGCGATCGCCGCTTTTGCTGCTTCATATTGGCTACGTTTTACTGTGGTATCTTGTCCACCTGCGGTAGCTTGTTGCAATCCTCCCTTAGATGCTGCCAATTTAGCTTGGGCGTTGGTGACATTTTCTTGCGCCTGTGCTAATTGAGACTGAGCTTGGGCTACACCAACTTTGGCAGAAGCTAACTTGGCTTGCGCTTGTTTTACTCCCTCAAGAGCGGCGTTTTTCTGTGCGATCGCTACATTATAAGCGGCCTTGGCTGTGTCTAGCTGTTGGCGAGGAATCGCACCTGTTTTATACAAATCGTTGTAACGATTGTAATCTGCTTGGGCTTTTTCTAAATTCGCATTTGTTTGTGCTACCTGGGCTTGGGCTGCTGGTATCCCCGCTTGGGCTTCTTGTACTACTGCTTGGGCTGCTGGTATTCCCGCTTGGGCTTCTTGTACTGCTGCTTGGGCTGTGGAAATTGCCGCTACAGCACTGCTAACATCACCCTGCGCTTGAGTTGTCTTACCAGTGGTGGTTTGTGAAGTTAAGGAAATACTTGCTTGGGCGGCTTGCGCCTGACCACGAGCATTTTCTAGGGCGGCTTGTGCTTGTTCTACCTGACTTTGATAGTCCCGTGGATCTAACTTCACCAACAATTGTCCTGGTTGCACCAGTTGGTTATCATTCACAAGCACTTCACTTATAGTTCCGGGAATGCGGGTACTAACTTGGTGAATGTTTCCGGCTACGGTGGCGTTGTCTGTTTCCTGATGGGTGGAGGAATATTGCCAATAGTGATAACCAAAAGCACCTGCGGCGATCGCACCCACACCTAATGCTGCCAAAATTAAAGCATTCGGTCTTTTGCGCTTCGATGGAACTTCTTTTTCTTTCTCCTTCTCTATCTCAGGTGTTACAACAGGCGCTTCTGCTGTTGTCGATGTTTCTATGGTCACAGCCTCTAAAGTCTCGGAATCAGGAATCAATTGTTTTTCAATAACTGGGGTTTTGTGTCCGTTGCGTCCGTTAAAAGTATTAGTTTTCATGATTGTTAACTTGTTTGTTGGTTAAGTAAAGTAATTTGATTGATAGCCTTTTATTTAGAATGCGTAGTATTTTAGGAAAAAAAATCCTTTTTTTATTAGTATGCGTAATATTATGTCAAAACAAATCTTTACACCACCTCCCCCAGTCGGGTGATTATGGGATCATCTTTAGGAGAGGTTAGCGATCGCCCGGTTCAAGATTTCAGAAAACACTTCCCGGTCAGCAAAGGAAATACCATTCATCGCTTCATCACGCACGGCTGCGGCGATTGGGGGTAAAACACCTTCTAGTTCCTTACCTGCATCCGTTAGCCAGATTCGCCAGATGCGGCGATCGTGACTGTCGCGTTCTCGGCGCACCAAGCCGCGTTCTTCCATCCGATCTAGTACACCTGTTAAAGTCCCACCCACTTGTTTGAGTTTGTCCCCAATACTAGAAGTAGGTAAACCATCTTCTTGCCACAAACAGCACAACACCAACCAGTGAAATGGCGTAAGTCCAAAAGGTTCTAGCCTCTCTGTAAACTTGCGTCCAAGCAGTTGTGAGACTAATTTTATTCTGTAACCCAAATTGTATGGTGCCAGATTTTGCTGCCACGAATCTAAAGCTGGGGAGTGATTAGATGTAGAAACCATTTAGCAAAATACTTAGTATGCGTACTATTATTATAACTAGATTAATTTTTTTTAGCAATACTTGCTTGACATCTGCTTGGCAGTCCGTCTTAGAGAATAAATTCAATCAACTGGTACTCTTTGAGGGTGCCGATAATCGGTGAGGTCGAGATAATTTAGGGGACTGGTCAGCATATATCCAAGCATAGCTCAAAGGTGGTCTTTGGGAAATAGAGGCTACTTGTTGGGGGAGAATAGAAAGATATAAATTAAGCAATACTTGGCTTTTCTGGTCTATTTGCACATAGTAGGTAGGATGAAATTGGAGAATTGAGGCGATCGCACTTTGTTGTAAGAAAGATTTTAAAACAGGGTAAAACCTGATTGGTATATCAGTACATTATTTAATTTAGGACTTACGCAAAATATCTCTCAAACTCTTCTCCGTGCTCTCTGTGCCTCTGCGGTTCGTTATTCCGTAACTCATGCGTAAGTCCTATAATTGCAAGTCCCTTATACCATTTCTTTGTGAGGCTGCGCCAAACCCTCTTAACTTCTTCTTTCTTTCTTTGTGTTATTTGCGGACTTTGCGGTTCGTTTTTCTTTCTTGTACTTAAATATGGTTTAGCGCATCTTAATACAGAATTGGTATTAGTACTTGAAGATAGTACAATCAGAAAAATTGAATAAAGCTTTTGATTCTCCTTATTAACGCGATTGATTGATTCAGACCTGGACGGGTATAATAATGCTAATTCCACAATTACAAAAACTTTTAACAGCACCTCTTACTCCAAAAAACAGACAAAATCAATCTCGATTGACTGTCATCTTTTGGTACAGTCTAAGTCTAACTTTTGCTGTTGGCTATATTCTTATGGGGGTGCGACAAGCTTTCAGCAGTAAATATATAGTCAGCGACGATGCACGGGAATATATTTCTTGGATGTATCGTTACTTTAACCCAGATTTATTTCCTGGGGATTTAATCGCTGATTATTTCCAGTCGGTGACACCAATTGGATATGGTCTTCTTTATAAGATAATTGCGGCTTTAAATATCGATCTAACTTTATTTAGCAAAATTTTTCCAATAGTAGTGGGACTAATTACAACTAGCTATTGCTTTGCAGTCTGTATACAGATATTACCAGTGCCAATGGCGGGGTTTATTGCATCTTTACTTTTGAATCAAAGTCTTTGTATGCATGATGACCTATTTTCTGCAACTCCTAGAGATTTTATTTATCCCCTATTTTTAGCTTTTCTATATTATTCAATACGGTCTTCTGCATTAGGTATATTAATTGTACTTGCACTCCAGTGCTTAATATATCCTTTAATAGGTTTTGTCGATTTATTAATTTTATTTTTGAGATTATTTAGCTGGAAAAATGGGCAAATAAGTATTTCTCAGAACCAAAAAGATTTTAGTTTATTTGCAGCAGCAATTATGATTGTTGGTATTATGATTTTACCTTATGCCATTCAATCATCACAATTTAGCCCGGTAATTACTGCTGCTGTTGCAAGAACTATGCCGGAGTACTGGGATGGAGGAAGATTCAGGTATTTTAGTCATAATATTATTAGTTATTGGTTTGATGGTAGAGATAGCGGTTTTTTTGCTTTAATTTCACCTCCGCAACTATTGTTTGGTTTATTATTACCAATTATTCTGAAAATCCAGTCTCCTTATTCTCTCCTAAACAAGCAACTAAATAATGAAGTCAAGCTATTGTTACAGGTAGTAATAGCTAGTTTGATAATGTTTTTTACTGCCCATGCCTTAGCTTTCCAACTATACTGGCCTAGCCGCTACACCCATCATACTTTTAAGATGGTACTTGCTCTTGCAGCAGCAATCTCTATTACCTTGATTTTAGATGCTACATTTCGATGGTCGAGACAAAATGGGAGACAAATTTTTATCTTGGGGGCTAGTATAATCCTTGGTTTAGGACTCGTTTTGTACCCTAGCAGCTTTAGCTTAAAAGTTTTTCCCAAAACCCCTTATGTAGAGGGTACAGTCCCAACATTATATAATTTTTTGCAAAAGCAACCGCAAAATATTGTCATAGCCTCTACTTCTGGAGAAGCAGATAACATTCCTATCTTCGCTCAAAGAACCATTTTGGTTGGTAAAGAATATGCTTTACCAACCCATACAAAATATTATGCTCAATTTCGCCAGAGGATGGTTGACCTTATTAATGCCCAATATACTGAAGATATTAACCAGCTTAAAGAATTTATCCAAAAATATCACGTAACTTTTTGGCTATTAGAACGTTCTGCATTCATTCCCGAATATATAACTAAAAACACTTGGCTACAACAATATCAGCCAGCAGCACAACAAGCGAACACAAACTTACAGAAAGGTCTACCCATCTTAGCGACATTAATTAACTCTTGTGCAGTTTTGGAGACTGATAATTTAGTACTTCTCAAAACAGAATGTATCAAAGTCGTAACCAAGACTTGAACACAATGCCCAATTATAATCAAAGCTATTGGATTGAAATAGCAATGCTGATTAACTACTTTGACTTCACAAAAAAAAGGTTCTTCAGACCCAAATATGTTACATAGGGATTGTGACAAAATACCTTAAATTGCGGCAATTTTCGGAAAAAGTATTCCAAAACAGAGATTTATGCAGTTAAAATCGAATCAGCGCCTGAAATTAGACGACACAGACGATAAGCTGTTCTATGCGTATCCCCGCTTTGTTACCCATGTCGATGAAGGATTTATTCAACAGCTAACGAATTTATATAGCGATCGCCTCAAACCCAACACCCGCATTTTTGATATGATGAGCAGCTGGGTGTCTCATCTGCCAGAAGAGATGGAGTTTGCCCATGTGAAAGGACACGGACTCAACGCTGAGGAATTAGCACGAAATCCTCGCTTAAATGATTACTTTGTCCAAAATCTTAACGAAAATCCGCAGCTACCTTTACCAGATGAAGATTTTGATGCTGTTCTCAATTGTGTATCTGTGCAGTATGTGCAATATCCAGAAGCAGTATTTTCTGAAATTTACCGCATCTTGAAACCCGGAGGTGTCGCAATTATCAGCTTTTCTAACCGGATGTTTTTTGAAAAGGCGATTCAAGCTTGGCGGGAGGCAACAGATGCACAGCGAGTAGAATTAGTTAAAGAGTATTTCGCCTCAGTTCCAGGATTTACAACCGCAGAAGTTATAGCTCATAAGTCAACATTACCAAATTTATTACAGTGGTTGGGTGCAGCTGGAGGAGATCCATTTTATGCCGTTATAGCTTACCGGAATTAAATTCACTGGCACAGCACGGCGTAAATCCAGCTATTATCTCAAAGACAAGGGGCAAAATCCCCTTGTTAAAGACTCTTGTTATTTGTATATCCATAATCTTTGTAGATGAATTATTGGCTAATGAAATCAGAACCAGAAACCTATAGCATTGCTGACCTTCAACAGCAGAACGAGACTATCTGGGACGGTGTTCGCAATTATCAAGCTCGTAATTTTTTGCGCCAAATGAATGAAGGGGACTTAGCTTTTTTCTATCATTCCAACACTAATCCTCCCAATATTGCTGGATTAATGCGTGTAGTTAAAAAAGATATTGTTGACCCGACCCAGTTTGAGTTAAATAGTAAATACTACGACCCAAAATCGAGTTCCAAATCCCCTCGGTGGCAAACAGTTGTAGTGGAATTTGTTGAGACTTTTTCCAACCCCATTTTGTTATCAATAGTCAAAGAACAATTTAGCGCCGAAGAGTTAATGTTGGTGAGACAAGGAAATCGTTTATCGGTGATGCCCGTCCCTGAAGCAGTAGCTTTGAAGATTCTGGCGATTAAAACCTCCTAGTTAAAAATTACACCAAGACTGTACCTCACTAACTTGCAACTTCCTGTAAAATTAAAGGTTTGTAGTAAGGACTTTAGTCCTCTCTACACGAAGAAAGTTAGGACTAAAACCCCAACTACAAAAATCTTTGAAAGAGGGTTGACTAACTGAAAATAATGTGATTTATTCTTACTTGCTTTACGTCCATTGAACAGTATCTAATTGATAGTAAAGTTGCAATTGCTCATAAAGTGCCGGATGTTTGGACAGCAATTGGTGCGGTTTCTCAAAGAATGTCTCAGTCGCTACGGCAAAAAATTCTGCGGGATCTGTTGCACCGTAACTGTCCATTACCGTATTTACGCCTTGTAGAACATCATTACAAAGTTGCTGATATTGTTGTGTCATCACCTTCGCCCAAATACCATAGTCTGATTTGCTTTGCAGTATAGGAACTCCATCAGCTTTACCATCTTCTTGATCCAACTGATGGGCGAATTCATGAAGCACAACGTTACGTCCATCTCTCCAGTTATTAGTGTCTTGTTTCACTTGTTCCCAAGAAAGTACTAATTGGTCATTTATCCACGATTCACCTAGTCTTGCCACACGCCTTTCTTCAACAACATAATTTCCAATAGAAGTCGTTTCCTGAACAAAATAAGCATTAGGATAGACAAGTATTGAACGAAGTCTAGGGAAGTATTGCCCACGTTCATTTAATAGGAGTAAACAGGCAATACATGCAAGGGTCAGTTTCATTTCCTCCGTTACCTGTAATCCTCTACAGCCAATAAATTGCTTTTCTGCTAAAAATACTTGAATATGTCCCTGAAGTCGTCTGATTTCATTGGGAGATAGACAAAGATAAATGGGAAGATTATTTTCAATAATTGCATTCCACAGTGGGGGAAAAGGACGGTGCTTTAGGCGGTTTCTTCGCCTTGTTACTAGAACCGGATTGATTAAAATCCCAGTGATAATCAGCCCAATGATCATAAATACAAATATTGTTTGAATCATTGAATTTATAAGCAGGTTACATTTTTAAGTAATTGTTAAACATAAAAACTAGATAAAATAATTGTTCTTGTTGTGCCTCAATAACTTTGGCTTTGTGAAAAATTGGTTTGTTGGGCTTCGTTCCTGAACCCAACCTACACAGTTAAGGTTTTTAGCGTTAACTGAACTGTATTGTTTTATAATGTTTTTTAATAAGCGTGAGTTACAGCTTAACCTCACTCCGACAAAGCTGTACTTTATCGCCCCTCTCCGAACTCACGGAGAGGGGTTGGGGGTGAGGTTTTGATATGTACTTCATGGTTTGGAAACTGCTATATTTTCCTACTGTTGCTAGCACTCTGATTTTCGCCACAATTTTAAAAGATTAAGGACATAGGATAAGAGGTTCCAAAAACTATATTTGCTACCATACATCAGCGCTATTGAATCAGAATTATGCAAGATTCAACTTTGGTAGAAAGGGTTTTTTGAAGCCCTTCTTGAACTTTGCTAATCAGTTTATCAAAAGCCTCTTGATCTGCTGTCAATTGTTCTTGAAGAACTTTCTCTAACTCAGGCTTTATTTGCTCAGACATCTCCTCGATTTTTTTGTCGCTCAAAAAACTAGAACGAACCCAACTAGGTACATCCACATTAGTCTTGATTACTTCTTGAACACTCTTACGATTTAGCTCCATTCCTGCTGCCATCATCGAAGCCCCATATACTAATGCAATCGGCCAGGTTAAATGTCCAGTTAATATGAGAGTGATGATGCTAGCTACAGTGCCTCCACCAATTACTACATTGACAATAAAGCCCACTGTCTCAGCTAAGATAGCATCTCCAATTCGTAGCTCTGGATTAACAAAATTTGGGTCAATACTATCCTGGAACCTTAAGCTGCTTCTAGGTATCTGAAACTTTCGACAGATTGGATCGGTTTGTGCGGCTAAATCGGGTTGGATTTTATTACTAAACCAAGAAGCGCATTGATAATTAATTATCTGCACAGCGCGATCGCTTTTGAGCCACTGTTCTGCTCGACCGATTAAAGATGCTTCCAAATCGGCTAAAGTCCGTATTTTGTTTTTTTGCCAATCTTTTAAACCTGGTTTAACTGCGTTGACAATCAAGCCATCTGTCAAAGGCTTAGTTAGTGATTCGATTAACTCCGGGATATGCGTTTCAATCAAACCTTTAAGTGTGTTCGAGGTAAATAGTTTGTTGACTTCTTGCTTAAAAGCAGCAGCCCGCAAATCCCATCTTCCTACTCGTGCTAAACCCATTGCAATACACCGTTCCGGTTCTGGATCGGGGCGAAGCTGCGTTTCTGGTTCGGGAAACATTTCTTGACAAAGCAAATGCGTAAACTTCATCCGAGATGCACCGCCAGTCATCAGCACAAGTTTTGGTACAATTCCTAGTTTTTCTAGCTTTTCTTTCGCCTCGGTTAAAGAGTCGCTAAACGATCGCACCCAACTATGATGCTCCAATTCCGGTAAGGGCTGGTTTAAAATTTCCTCCATCATCAATTTATTCACTTGGGGAATAAAATAAATCTGTTCGTTGATCGACTCGAAGCCACGCGCAAAGGATTCAGGATCGCTATATAGCTGTTCATTAGAAAAGTAATCTTCTTTAGCTTTGCGACAAGCAAGTTCACAACGAGCTTGGTGATGCGGATATTCCTTAAATACTTTTTCGAGTAATGCTTTTTGTTCGTGGTTGGCGAGAGTCTGGGCAAAAATAGCTTTGTCAATTAGCGATGCACCTAAAGTATTACTCCCGAAATCTATCGGAATCTCTTCTAAGCTCTTAACCAAAGTAAAATCTGTGGTTGAAGAACCAATATCGACAATTAGCACCGCTCCTACAAGTTTGTCATACTCCAACTTCCCGGCTTCTTTGGCTTGCATGAAAGCAGCCCGCGATTCGGGTACAACATTTAGTTGGGGAATACCAGCTGCTTGAAGTAGCTTTTGGTATTCGGTGCGATCGTTAGCTGACCATCCGGAAGGACAACCTATGTAAAAATAGCTACTTTCCCCACCTTCAAGTTGTTTGCTTTCTTTCAAAAGACGGTAGTACGTTGCGACAAAAGTGCTAATTGTTTCCCGATATTTGGGATCGTTGTTGGGTTTTTGCTTAAATGAAATTGTCAGCTGGGTAACGCCAGCTTGAATTAATGCTTGTTCGCCGACAAGATAACCGAGTTTAGGATGCCAACCAAGGGCTGTAATTTGGTTCTTCTTGTTATTAACTTCCAGCATCTGGGGAGGTTCGATGCTTTCCACAACAGCTTTAGCTACAGCCGTTTCACCGTGTCCCAAATCAAAACCGATTGTTTCTAAAATTTCCATACCCTTATTGTCTATTATTCTCTAGCAGCGGAATATGCTGGCTCAATTACTCGACCGCGCCGAATTAAGCGATCGCCTTTCAACAATGCCGGAGTTAAAGTTACGTGATCTTTGGTATCAGGGTCGATACTTGGCTCAAAGTCAAAATAGCCGCGATCGCTGTGTGGGTCATTTGGTCGGTAAATTTGAGCGTTAATTCCCTGAGACATTAATATCTGTGGCAGAAGTTTTGCAAGTTCATGAGCCATTTGGGGTTTATCAAGTTTTGATGCGCCCATTAGCCTTTGCAGAAAATTCAATAGCTCTGGTAGTTCTTCTATTGCTAGATCGCCTTCATGTTTATTCCATTCTTCTACTCTAGCTACTGCTAAGTCGATAGTGTTGAGAGCATCGCCAAGGTGATCTAAAAATATTTTGCTATCAACCTGTAGCATAGGTTTAGGTAATTCCAATAGCTCTTGAGACATAGAATTTTGCTGGTTATTTGAGTCGAGTTGAAGTACAACTTCTACCCCTAGAAGTAGAGAGGTTAGTAAAATAGCCATCCATGCACCTGGGGTCGTTTTAGTTAAGGAGAATAACGAACCTAAGATGCCGATATAAATTAGTCCCTTTAGCAGTTTCAGAATTAATCTGCTGGAAAACAACTTTGTACTTGGGTTAGCAAATTGCTTTTGTTCTGTTGGAGCAATTTGAAGATAGTTAGCCGCAGCGAGAGTGGCGATGGACTGTCGCAGCGTATCCAGGAAAAAGGAAGCTAGACGAACTTGAGCCAAATTAAGCTTTTCAATGTAATTTCTTTCCAGATTATCAAGTCGATTCTGAACCAACTTAACTATCTCCTCAATGTTGGTTGCATTATCAATATCTGTCTTGAGTTGGTTGCGTTCTTCGCTAAAAAGTGAGGTGATTGTTTTCATTGCGTTGAGTAAGACTTTAAGGTTATTAATTAGGAGTAAAATAAGCAATTGTCTGCTCATTTAACCCTATAAGGGACTTCCAGTAAAAAAACATCCTATCGTAGGAGCGCAAGTCCTTGCACTTTTACAAATTTACAAATGATGTTGGATAATTTATTTTTTGGAAGTCCTTAATCACATGATGAGCGAATAATTCATAATTCATAATTATGTTACATGGGTATTTAATTATGAATTATGAATTAGGTTAATTGCAAATTACTACCCATCAGAAGGAGGAGCAGAATGTTTATTTGTGTTATTGCAGACTACGGTACAGGAGATCCGGCATTTACAGAAGTCACACAGCGTTTGCTGATGGCTTTTCCCCAAGCCCAAATTCATTTGCTTTCGGTTCCAGCATTCAGTACATTGGCAACGGGATTTTGGATTGCTCAACTAGGACTCAACCCAGGAAATAGCGATCGCCTAATTTATCATAACTGTGCGCCTCGTCAGGATGATCCTGAAGCCCGTCGAGACAATGAAGGTGAAGGGCTAACTTATGCCCTTTTATCCAATGGTGTAAAAGTCGTAGGTGTAAATGCAGGCTACACACTCTCCTTTATCAAAGACTATACAAAGGAGTTGCGAGTGGTCAACGTTTCTCGTGGTGGTTCGCAATTTCGCTCACGCGATGTCTTTCCGCCGGCTGCGGCTGCCATTATGAATGAAGATTTTAGCCTTCTAGGAGATAGTCTTAAGAGTGAGCAAATCCCAGATGTTCCACCAGATAGAATAGCCTGGATTGATGGCTACGGCAACATCAAAACAACTATTGGGGCGCATACACTGAATTTGGAGCCTCAAACCAAAATCGTGATCCGAATTGGAGATGTGGTCAGTGATGCAGTCTATTCTGATGGCAGCTTCAAAGTTTCTGAAGGAACTTTGGCCTTTGCTCCTGGTAGTTCCGGTTGGTCAAGAGGCGATTCAGGAGAACCATTGCGCTTTTTAGAGCTATTTCTGCGAGGAGGGAGTGCTTGGGAACGCTTTGGCCGTCCCCGTGTAAATCAGCAAGTAACTCGAATGGTACATTAAGGCTAAAGCCCAAATGGCAGTAAACAAATAAGACACACACTGGCTATTCGCCCATGAACAGCTTGCTTTGCATTACTTTCAGAAACTTAGGCGACTTTACAAGAACTCCGTCACTTAAGGGTGTTAGGATATTTTTCACCAGCTGAATCTGACTTATGAAATTAGTTTGCTCCCAAAGCGATCTTAGTACAAACCTCTCACTCGTCAGTCGTGCAGTACCTTCACGACCAACTCATCCAGTACTTGCCAATGTGCTGTTACAAGCGGATGCCCAAACTAACCAAGTAAGCTTAACAGCCTTTGATCTCAGCTTGGGAATCCGCACCAGCTTTAATGCAGAGGTATGGCAAAGTGGTGCGATCGCACTTCCTGCTAAGTTACTTGTAGACATCACCTCTCGTCTTCCAGAGGGCGAAATTACTCTAGACGATGAATCAGCCCTCACAGGTGTAACACCTGGTGGAGAAGGTTTAATTGTTACACTAACACCCAAGAGTGGACATTACCAAGTCCGAGCAATGGGGCCTGAAGAATTTCCTGAATTACCTGTAATTGAAAATACAGAAGTAATCCATCTCACCACCACTGCATTAATTGAGGGATTACGGGGTTCATTGTTTGCTACTAGTGGTGATGAAACCAAGCAAGTACTTACGGGAGTGCATTTAACAGTTAAACAAGATACTCTAGAATTTGCAGCTACCGACGGACATCGCCTAGCAGTGGTAGAAACTAGCAATGAGCGTCCTTTAGGCGGAACTAGTCAATTAGAAGTGACAGTACCAGCTAGAGCATTACGCGAATTACAACGAATGCTAGCTCATAGCGCTTCATCAGATGAACCTGTAGCTTTATATTTCGATCAAGGTCAAGTTGTGTTTGCATGGCAAAATCAACGCTTGACTAGTCGCACATTAGAAGGGCAATATCCTGCCTATCGACAACTAATTCCGCGCCAATTTGAGCGACAAGTGACAATTGAACGGCGACAATTTGTCAGCACTTTAGAGCGGATTGCTGTACTAGCCGATCAAAAAAATAATATTGTCAAGCTCAGTATTGATAGCGAAGCTCAAGAAATTACCTTATCTTGTGAAGCCCAAGATGTGGGGAGTGGTAGAGAGTCTATGCCAGCCCAAATTTCTGGGGAAAACATAGAAATTGCTTTTAACATTAAATATTTGATGGAAGGCTTGAAAGAGTTACCATCTTCCGAAATTCAAATGCACTTAAATCAAAGCCTAACTCCAGTGATTTTTACGCCATTGGGAGGTTTGAAAATGACCTATTTAGCTATGCCGGTGCAACTGAGAAGTTAAAAAGAATACCTAACCCCCAACCCCTTCCTTAGGGAGCATCCCAATTTTAGCTTAAATCTTTTCCCTCACCCCCAGCCCCTCTCCCGTCAGATGGGAGAGGGAAGACAAAGTATAGCTTTGGCTCTTTGGGATGATTCGGGTTTAATAAGTAATCAAGCGGACATGATATCACTTATTATTTTCTAATGAAACTAACTGACTACCGCTTCCGCTTTTTCCTGGGCTTTTTCCTTCACTAGCACATAAGGCGTTTCTGCACCTTGTGCGAGATATTCAGCTAGCTGACTTTCAATTTGATCGCGCACAATTTGGCGATACTCTAGAAAATGCTCGTTGTGGGCGCAAGCAGAGATATAATGCTCAATAACGCCAGGGTTACGCTTGAGAATGCTAAACAAATGGTGCCAGAACTTCCAACGGGTTTCCCGTTTGATGCCTTGTCGCCAAATTACAATTAACAACGCTTTCACAACCACCCACTCTGGCATTTTCGCTGGCGCTTTCCAACTTGGCAAACCCATCATCAAGAAACAGCGATAGGTACGATCTAAGTACTGTACTGGGTCGTATAAAGTACAAAAGGCTTCAATATATTCTCTGGCAAGTTCTTCTAGAGGACGGGTGGGCAGGAAGTTCATCAATGTTGTTTGATTGATGTTCCCATCTTGATTTTCTCGTAGTCGCCCTTCTTTTTTCAGGCGATGCCAAAGCGCGGTGTTCGGTAACGCTTGCAACATGGCAAAGGTAGTAGAGGGAATCGCTGCTTGTTCTGCAAAGCGGACAATGCGATCGCCTGCACCTGCTTTTTCGCCATCAAACCCGATAATAAACCCAGCCATTGGGCGTAATCCGGCTCTGGTGATGGTTTCTACTGCCTCAGTTAGCGAACTGCGAGTATTTTGAAACTTCTTAGTCATTTGCAAACTATCCTCATCCGGCGTTTCAATTCCCAAAAACACCGCCGAGAATCCGCACTCAACCATCAACTCCAACATTTCTGCATCTTGTGCTAAGTCAATTGAAGCTTCAGTGTCAAACCGGAAGGGATACTTATGTTCTGCCATCCAGACTTTTAACTCTTTGAGCAACAATTTTACATTTCGTTTGTTGCCAATAAAGTTGTCATCCACCATGAACACACCCCGTCGCCAACCCAATTCATAGAGATAATCTAATTCTGCTAACAGTTGGGCTGGGGCTTTGGTGCGCGGTTTGCGCCCGTAAAGAACAATAATGTCGCAAAATTCGCACTGGAAGGGACACCCGCGCGAAAACTGTACCGACATCATGTCATAAGCATCTAATTCTAATAAATCAAAGCGGGGTATTGGTGTGCTTGTGACATCTGGTTTTTCTGTGGCGCGGAAAGTGCCAGATGTGTCTCCCCGTTTGATTGCCTCAATAAACATCGGGAGAGTGATTTCTCCTTCATCCAAAATCAGAAAATCTGCGCCAACATTTTCAACTTCGTGAGGTACAGAGGTGGGGTAGGGGCCGCCAACTGCGACTAGCTTGCCACGTTTTTTTGCTTCCTGGATTTGTTCAAGTAAATCTTGCTTCTGGACAATCATCGCGGAGAGGATTACCACATCTGCCCATGCCCACTCTTCTTCTGTTGCTGCACGAATGTTGCGATCGACTAGCTTGAATTCCCATTCTTGGGGCAGAATCGCCGCTACTGTTACTAAACCTAGAGGTGGTAATAAAACCTTGCGATCGACTAACTCTAAGATTTTTTCATAAGACCAAAAGGTTTTGGGAAATATTGGATACACTAACAGGATTCGCATGTAGTATCAATCCTCACACTTTGATTGTTATCCCACTCTAACGAAAATTAAGAGCTATTGACTTTTTATTAAAGTTGTTTTATTTTATCGCTGATATTTTTACCTGAATGAGGAGCAGGGAGTAGAGGGGAAGAGGTAATTTTTCATTCTTCTCCATGCCTAATGCTCAATTTCCTTCACTAAGTATAGTTTTGTATAAGTAAGTTCGGAGCTTTTTTAAACGCAAAGGAACGCAAAGGAAAGCGCAGAGGGACGCAAAGTTTGAGCGATACGGTCTTTGATTGAATAGGTATGTTTTACAAATGTTGTCAAAAGCCACAGATTACATTCAATTTTTACCCCCTTTAACGCCACTAATTTTTAAAACATCAGTCATGGTTGCACAATAATTTGGCAAGCCGAAACTATCAGGATTGATGAATTTTTCATAAGTGAAATGCCGATAGTTCATGCAAAACCGATCCCAAGCGGCCATCTGAATGCGGAACAGAATAATAAACAAATTAGCTAATGCTATAGATATGGGAATGCGAAAGTAAATCTTTTTGCCCAGATAAGCACAAACTTCTTTCACTGCTTGATTAGCAGTTAACGGTGCTTGACCTAAAACAAGCCGATGTGGTTGATCATTTTCTACAGGATGATCGATTAAATATCGCACGACAGTGGCAATATCTCGCCCGTGGATAAAGTGAAAACTGCCATCAGCTTCTAGAAAGCGAATCAAATTAATATATTTCGTAACTTCTGGAATGCCAGATGTGAGATGAGAATAGGGTTTTTTGGCATCACCGCCTAATACTAAAGTGGGAAATACTGTGGTAATTTTGGGTGCGATCGCTAATTTTTCTTTTTTCTCTAAGCACTCATATTTAGAACGGATATAATCTGTCCCAATTTCCCCGGCTTCTTTTAATGGTTGATTGTACCGATCCAAAACGCTAGCTGTCGAAAAATAAATCACCTGCTGGCAACGTTCTGGATCTAAGAGTTCGAGCAACTCTATAGTCTTAACCACATTAATATCAAATGTCTCATCACCACCCCAAGCTGTGGCTGTGAGTACCGCCGTATCAATTGTAGATAGCAAATCGGCAAATTGACGAATATTTTGCATATCACCTTGCAAAACGTTGATACCTGAACGGGCTTTAGTATCAACTTGCAGTTTACTTGGGTTCCTAACTAGTAGATACAGTTCGTGATCTGTTTCTTTAATTAAGGCTTCTGTTAAATAATGACCTACACAACCACTTGCACCAGTCACTAAAATCCGTTTCTGGCTCATACTAAAATTTTAATAAGTTAGGAGTTAGGAGTTAGGAGTTAAGAATTAAGTTAAAAGTTCCCAATCAAGAGTTATTAATCAAGTTAGGAGCTAAGAATCAAGTTAGGAGTTAGAAGTGAGGAGTTAAGAATAAAAAAAATCACTTTGCACCTCGCAACTGATAATTTTATAACTCCTAACTCATAACTCCTCACTCTCAAGCCTTAACTCCTGCAAGATTTAATTCCTTTGCTGTTTCAAAGAAGAAAGCAACATTTTCTTCTGGAGTTTCTGGTAAGACACCGTGACCGAGATTGAGAATGTGACCCCAATTACCAGCTTTGCGAACGGTATCGAGAATGCGATCGCGGATAAACTCTTTAGAGCCGAATAACACGCCTGGGTCAAGATTTCCTTGAACTTTGACTTGCTTACCCAATCTAGCTCGTGCGTCTGCCATATCCACTGCCCAGTCTACACTGACTATATCAGCGCCAGATTGTGCCATTCTTTCTAACACACCCGCACTACCGCTAACTAGCAAAATCAAAGGTGTATCAGGGTGGGTTTGCTTGACTTGCTGGAAAACTCTCTGCTGATAGGGGAGAGCAAAGGTATCATAATCTTGAGGACTCAATTGACCCGCCCAAGAATCGAACATTTGCACAACTTGAGCGCCAGACTCAATTTGGTAGCGGGCATAAATAGCGATCGCATCTGCTAATTTAGCTAACAATTGATGCAATATCGTCGGCTCGGAAAATGCCATGTTTTTGATGATGGAATAGGTTTTAGAACCTTTTCCTTCTACTGCATAAGCTGCTAATGTCCACGGCGCACCCACAAAGCCCAACACCGTTGATTTATCGCCTACTTCCGAACGCAGCGCTTGTAAGATTGTCTTGATAAATGGTAGAGCTGCTTCTGGTTCTAAAGGATGCAAACGTTCAATTTGTTCTTGAGTGCGGAGGGGCGAGTGAATGATTGGCCCTTTACCTTCGGCAATATCCATGTCAATGCCCAAACCCGGTAATGGGGTGACAATATCAGAAAATAAAATTACTCCGTCTGGCCCGAAAGCTCTCCAGGGTTGCAAAGAAACTTCAATTGCTACTTCTGGAATTTCGGAGCGATCGCGAAACGAAGGATACTTCTCTCTTAAGTCTCGATATGCTTTCATATATCGTCCCGCTTGTCGCATCATCCATACAGGGGGACGATCTACTACTTCACCACGAGCAGCCCGTAAGAGATGAGGAGTCGTTGAATAAACACCCATTTATCACTTCATCCTAAGTCACAATTTTTATGCCACTGTTTAGCTTATCATTCTGGGATTACGCTTTTTCACCAGGTTTGGAGATTAGAAGAGTGGGGAGTGGGGAGTGGGAACTAAGGAGTGGGGACTAAGGAGTGAGAAATAGGATAAAACAAGAATCAATATTGAACTGAGGATTGGAAATTGGGCATTGGGCATGGTTATTATTCTTATCCCTCGTCTCCTTTGTCCCCTTGTCTCCCACTCCCCACTCTCCACTCCCCACTCCCTAACTCCCTATGCAAACTGACTCTAACAGTCCCGATCGTGTTGCATCTGCTAACAATGAGCCTAATCCAGGAAAGTTTTTGATTCCGCGATCGCAGCGACAGCGGTTCTTTATTAATTTTACCTTAATGACCCTGATCGGATGGGTTGTGGGTGGCGTTGCTAGTATCGCCTTAGAGAAAATTATTCTCCAAAGCTTACTTAGTGTTGCAATCCAACCACAAATATGGAGCATTGTTGCCAGAAGTCTCAGCGATGTTGTATTTGCCGTGATTTTTGCTGCCGATCAAGCTCTTGCTATTTACCGATATTTACTGCCTTGGCAGTGGCTATTCGCTACTAGCGTTGGTTGGCTGATTGCCAACGGCGTTTCTAAAGCTTGGATTAACTACATTTCAACCATTGTCTCATCATCTCCTGAACAGACTTTGATTTTGGGATTTTTGTCTGCGATCGCATATATTATTTCTGGTATTTGGCTGGGGCTTTGCCAATGGCTGGTATTGAGACGATACACAACAGGTATTTGGTGGTGGAATTTTTTACCCTCAATCTCTTTCTTCTTGATTACTATTTTGGTTTGGTTGCTTTTTATTGTGCAAAATTTGATTCCAGAAGCAAACCGTACTTTTATACTCTATTGGACTGAACAAGGATTTACAGCACTAATTTTGGGAACTATACCAGCAATTGGCTTATGTACTTTGAAAATAAATTCACATCGCCGGAGTGGAATTTCTGGTTGATCATAATTAGAGATATGAGTGAAAAAGAATTGTTTTGACGTAGCATTGCTACGTCAAGACAAGTGTTATAGATAACGCATATTTAATATCAGTTCTATAGACATCTCCAGAAATTAAATATGCGTTATTCAGAACCCTTGTAGAGACGCGAAATTTCGCGTCTCTACATTCTTTTTCGGAGATGTCTTATGTCTATTTTAGATTTCATCTAGATTATAGAGAATCCCAAATTGAATCGAGGTTTGCTTGAGCTTGTTTGAGTGCTGTTTCTGGAGATGCTCCTAGCATAGTGGCTTCGATGGCTCGACCTAAACTGTCAGACAAGCGACTATAGCCAGGAATAATTGGTCGAGAACCTGATACAGACATTTGCTCAATAAAGACTTTCAAGACAGGTTTTTGCTGGAGAAATTTTTGATAAGCCTGACTTTGGGCAGATTTAATGTTAACTGGTAAAAAACCCGTCCCTATACTCCATTCTGTTTGGAATTCTTCACTTAAAACATACTCTAAAAATTTGAGTGCGGCTTGCTCTCTTTCTGGTGTAGTCTTCATCAAATACATATTTCCAGTGGCTGTCACCGTAGCAGGTTTCACTTTTGCAGGTATAGGGAATACGTTAAAGTCAACATTGGACTTCATTATATAAGTCCAAGGCCCTGTGAGTTGCATAGCAACGCGACCTGCAATAAAAGCGTCTTCTTCATAACCTCGCTCTGGGGAAGAAAGAGTTGCGGAACCATCTTTTAATAGGTTTTGCCAAAATTGTAAGGCTGCGATCGCACCTGGATTCGTCAAATTTGGACGGTTATTTGTTACAATCTCTCCGCCAGCGCTTAATAAGAAGGGGAACCAAGTAAATACAGTCCATTCTTCCTTTCCTAAAGGCAGTAACATTCCGTACTGTTCAGGTCGATTATCACCATTCCTATCTATGGTCAATTTTTTAGCAACTTCCCTTAACTCTTCCCAAGTCTTAGGAATTTGCTTAATTCCCGCAGCTTGAAAAAGTTTAGGTCGGTAAAAAATCCCTACATTGCCCGTGTAAAGTGGGATTGACCAAAGATGACCGTCTAATTTTAATCCCTCCCATAAATTGGGGCTAATTTCTGACTTTAATGGAAATTTGTCCAGCCATTTTTCTAAAGGACGAATTGCCCCTAGTTCCATAAACTGACCTGTCAATTGAGGATCGAATGACAAAATATCTGGAGATGTATTGCCCACAACTGCTGTTAATATTTTTGGCAATTGGGGTTGACCTATAAAGATAGATTTTACCTGGACATCACTATGAGTCTGATTAAATTTATCTACTAGTTTATCAAACACATCCCGATTAGTAGGGGGATTAATTGATTGCCATAGACTCAGATTAATTACTCTATCATTTTTCTGGACTGTCCCCTGACAACCATATAAAAATATCAAAAAGATACTCAGAATAATTCCTATCAGCGAAAGCCGCCAAACAGAATTGGTCAACTGGCGGGAAAGTTTTTGAATTTTAAATGGGAAAAAGTTAACTTTCATGTCAATTTTTAGATTTGTTGGGTATCTATCATTTCACCCTTTTTAAACTACACCGCCGTGTAGTCAATTATATAAAGATTAAAAGTATTGAAGATAAGTAAGTGGGTCAAATTAAATATCAACCCTCACCCTCAATCCGGCTGACCCCGACAATAATAAGGAGAGGGATTGAGGCTGAGGTTTTATCTTATATTTAATTACACCTACCGACTTATCCATATTTATTTGATCTATGAGTTGATTAACATCTTTATAATTAACAATATCTATTTAATTTTCAATATTATATAAAAAAAAATTATCTTGCATCAGAGTTCAAATAGGATTTAATAAGGGAGGTGCAGGAATATAACCTCCAGCAACTAAGACCATTTTCATTAAAAAATCTATCTTAATCTCTATTTTAGAAAAAGTTGCTCCAATATACTACATTTTATCTGAATCTTCATGAGTGCTAATAAGTTAAACTAGCAGATATTGATTGTATAGTATAATACGTTATTCCCTTGTGACCCAAATTTTATGGTAAGCTCTATCACGCCTTATTTTTTAAGTAGCTTTTTAGAAAATTCATTTCATTTGAAGCATCATCTACAAGATTTTTTACATTTAGATGCAGAAACCGTAGAGACAAAGTTAGCAGCAGCACAAGAAGAAATAAAAAACTTAGGACACAAAGATTTTAATTGGCAAGAAGCAAGTGCTTTCTACCGAGATAAAGTAGGAGAACTTTACTTATTTGAATTGGGGGCTTGGCATCTGTCAAGTCATGAGTATATTGGAGATATGTTGCGGTTGATTGCAGATTCTGCCCAAGGTCGAGTGCTAGATTTTGGTGGTGGAATAGGAACTCATGCCCTTGGCGCTGCTCTTTGCCCACAAGTTGAGCAAGTAATCTATTATGATATAAATCCGATAAATCGTGATTTTGTTGAGTATCGCTCTGAGAAAATGGGATTGGATAAAAAAATAGTTTTTGCTCTTGAAATGCCTGGAAAAGAGAAATTTGATACGATTTTATGCTTTGATGTTTTAGAGCATTTGTTAGATCCTAGCGAGCAGTTATTGCAATTTTATCAAGCTTTGAACTCTGATGGTAAGATGATAATGAATTGGTATTTCTTTAAAGGTCTTAATCAAGAATACCCTTTTCATTTAGATGATCCCAAAGCAATCGAAACCTTTTTCCGTACACTTCAGAGTCAATTTTTAGAGGTTTTTCACCCTTATCTCATTACAACCCGTTGTTACCAGAAGCAGAGTTAAATTCGACTTAATGTCTTTTGGGTGGAGTGATACCGAAACCCAATAAGTACATTGTTTAGGTAAAAAAATGATCTTGATGAAAATACATTAACGACGAAAATGTACCATAAATTATTATTTATGTCTACTCCAATTGGTTCACTAGGTTCAGGATTGGGTGGCGGAGTGGAGTTGACCATTTCTAACATTGCTAAAGAGATGCTGCGGCGAGGACACAAATTAGAAATTGTTGCACCACAAGGGTCTTTTAGCAGTTCATTACCTATTAAAGAAATCCCTGGCGAACTCCAGATACCAGCCCAAAATCAGACTCGTACCGATCCAATTTTTATTTCGGAAAATTCTGTTGTGGCGAATATGTGGGATTATGCTCGGCAAGTGCAAGCAGATTATGATCTGATTGTGAATTTTGCTTATGATTGGCTGCCATTGTATTTAACACCATTTTTTAATACTCCGATCGCTCATCTGATCAGTATGGGTTCTTTGACAGATGCTATGGATGGCATAATTGAACAGGTAGCAAATAATTTTCCAGGTACTATTGGCGTTCATGGTCAAACTCAGGCAGCTACTTTTACATTTGCAGATAAATGTAGATGTTTAGTAAATGGCATAGATTTATCTGTTTATCAGTTTTGCACTCAACCTGGTTCTTACCTGGGTTGGGTAGGTCGGATAGCGCCAGAAAAAGGGCTAGAAGATGCTGTAGCAGCAGCCAAAATTACGGGTATACCGATGAAAATCTTTGGATTAATACAGGATGTACCCTATTGGGAGCAAATTTGTCAGGAATACCCTGATGCTCCCATAGAATACGGAGGATTTTTACCAACGCACGAACTTCAACAGGAATTAGGTCAGTGTCGAGCATTATTAATCACTCCCAGATGGATAGAGGCTTATCCTAATGTGGCACTAGAGGCGCTTGCTTGCGGTGTGCCTTTGATTAGTTATCGTCGGGGTGGTTTAACAGAAATTATCCAGGAAGGCAAAACTGGCTTTTTGGTGGAACCTGATAGTGTCCAAGGTTTAGTAGAAGCTATTAAGCGTCTGGATGAACTTGACCGTTATGCTTGTCGCCAGAAAGCAGAAACTGAATACTCTTTGCAGGCGATGGGCGATCGCACCGAAGAGTGGTTTCAAAAAATTCTGAAAAACTGATATACTACCAATCAATATTTGCCGTCAACTATGGCGCGTAGCTTGCCGCCGTAGGCATCGCTAATATTCCCGCATCCCCATCTAAAGTTACCTCTACTCCCACTGGTAAGGCTACATTGGGGCTATCATGACCAAAAGGCAAATCAGAAACAACAGGAATACCCAAATCACCCAAGCGATCGCGCAATACTTCTTCTACACTAAAGCTAGACACAGTTGGCGGCGCTTCACAGCGAGTAAAACCGCCCAAAGCAATACCGCAGACTTGAGATAAAGCACCACTCAAACGCCACTGTGTCAGCATTCTGTCAATCCGATAAGGTGCTTCTGTAATATCCTCCAGCGCCAGAATTACACCATCGAGATGTGGCAAAATTGGTGTAGCTAAAAGGTTAGTAGCCACAGTGAGATTACCTGGTAATAAAGTACCACTAACTACGCCGCCCCCCCACCCGCAACCTTTGAGAGGGGCGAAAGAACTACCTTCTACCCAATCAAATAATCTCTCAATAGACCAATCTGGCTCATCTGCCAAAGTCGTCAGTACGGGGCCGTGAACGCCGGAAATTCCTGCTGTATAAAGGCTCCATAATAAAGCTGTGATATCAGAAAAGCCTATAAGCCACTTGGGAAGCGCTGAGTTTGGCCAATTCCAATCTTCTAAAATACGGGTGCTGCCAAAACCACCTCTGGCACAGAGAATACCACGACAATCAGGATCTTGCCATGCTGCTGCTAGTTGGTGACGACGCTTTTCGTCTTTACCAGCTAGGTAACCCCACTTGTCATCTATCTTAGGACTTATTTCTATTCGATAACCATGCGATCGCCAAATTTCTAGACTCCGTTCAAATGCCTCAAATTCTCGCAAAGCACCACTAGGGGCAATTACTCGTAGTAAGTCTCCAGGTTTCAGGGGCGGTGGTAAGATTTTGGATGGCATGAAAAAAGTTAGGAGTTAGGAGTTAGGAGTTAGGAGTTAGGAGTTAGGAGTTAGGAGTTAGGAGTTAGGAGTTTGGAGTTTGGAGTTTGGAGTTAGGAGTTTGGAGTTTGGAGTTAGGAGTTAGGAGTTTGGAGTTTGGAGTTTGGAGTTAACAATACTATATTGTCGTTTCATAAGTTATAGCTTTTTGCGGCAAAAGATAAATACCCCCAGAGATTAAAGTCAGGGCGACAGAAATCCAAAAGGCAATTAGAGAGGGAGTTTGCCACACTTCACCCAGAGGCGCAATCAAAAGTGCGATCGCAACTATTTGACTAACAGTTTTGAGTTTACCCCAAATATTCGCCCCGGTAATCGTCGTTTGATTCACCCGCCAACCAGCGATCGCTAATTCTCGCGCTAAAATCAAAAACACTCCCCAAGCTGGTACTTTTCCTAGTTCAATAAAAACCAACAACGGCGCTAGTACCAGAAGTTTATCCACTAAGGGATCAAGAAATTTACCCAATTCACTAATTTGGTTGAGTTTCCGCGCCAAATAGCCGTCTAACCAATCAGTTAATGCAGCAATGATAAAAATCGCCAAACATATCCACTGAGCTTGAGGTGTGGGATTATATAAACCGTAAAGCAAAAATGGTATCCCCAATAGACGAGAAAAGGTAATCCAGTTGGGTATAGTCATAGGGAATTAAAAAATCAAACTTCAAAATTAACAATTGTAAAGCAACAAGCAGCCAGGGAAATATGCAAAATCTATGCAGATTAGTGTATCTGAGTATGGCTGCATGGGAAAATCTGTTTTCTGTAGCTATCCTAAAACAATACTATGACTGAACACACAGACTCTCAATTCCGCATCGAACGCGATTCGATGGGCGATCGCCAAATTGCTAGTAGCGTTTATTACGGCATTCAAACGCTTCGGGCTATCGAAAACTTCCATATTAGCGGCATAAAGCCTTTATCTACTTACGTAAATGCTGGATTAATCATTAAAAAAGCTACAGCAATTGTGAATGGAGAACTAAATTGCATTCCCCAAGAAATTAGTCAGGCGATTGTCCAAGCAACCGATGAAATCCTGGCTGGGAAGTTCCGGGATCAATTTGTCGTGGATGTTTATCAGGCGGGGGCTGGAACATCCCACCACATGAATGTCAACGAAGTTTTGGCAAACCGCGCCTTAGAAATTCTTGGGGAAGAAAAAGGCAATTATAAACGTGTTAGTCCCAATGATCACGTTAATTATGGGCAGTCTACCAATGATGTGATTCCTACCGCAATTCGGATTGGTGGATTATTGGCATTATCCAAGACATTACACCCAGCAATAGATCATGCGATCGCATCCTTAGAAAACAAAGCTGTAGAATTTCAAGATATCGTTAAATCTGGCAGAACCCACTTACAAGACGCAGTACCCGTGCGTTTGGGTGAGAATTTTCGAGCTTGGGCGCAAATTCTTACAGAACATCAAAACCGGATTTACACCGCCTCTGGTGATTTGATGGTGTTGGGTTTGGGAGGTAGTGCAGCCGGAACCGGGTTAAATACTCATCCTTTGTATCGCGCCCGTGTGGTAGAAGTTCTCTCAGAATTGATTGATACTCCTTTAGAACCTGCACTGCATCTTATGGCAGCCATGCAAAGTATGGCACCATTTGTAAATGTTTCCGGTGCTTTACGCAACTTAGCGCAAGATTTAGTCAAAATATCTCATGATTTACGACTGATGGATTCGGGGCCAAAAACTGGTTTGAAAGAAATTCAACTCCCCCCAGTGCAACCCGGTTCCTCGATTATGCCAGGGAAATATAACCCAGTGATGGCAGAGATGACATCAATGGTGTGTTTTCAGGTGATGGGTTACGATAGTGCGATCGCTTTAGCCGCACAAGCCGGACAATTAGAATTAAATGTGATGATGCCACTAATTGCCTATAACTTGATTCACAGCATCGAAATTCTGGGTAATACCATCGCCGCACTCACCGAACGCTGCATCGAGGGAATTACTGCAAACCAAGAACGTTGTTTAGCTTATGCCGAAGGCAGTTTAGCTTTAGTAACCGCACTAAATACCCACATAGGTTATTTAAATGCTGCTGCTGTCGCCAAAGAATCTTTAGAAACCGGTAAACCCCTACGGCAAATTGTCTTAGAACGCGGATTGATGAGTGAAACAGACTTAGCTACAGTCTTAAATCTAGAAGAAATGAGTGGTATCTTACCGCTCAAAACAGAATAATAGGCTATGGGGTATTGGGCATTGGGCATTGCTTGTCCCTCATACTCATAACTCCTAACTCCTAACTCCTAACTCCCTCTATCCCCTATCTATCCATGCAGACTCAAAAACCATCTGTTAGTCTTATTCGGGCTACATCCTACGAACGAGAGGCTTTACGAGAATCCTTAGTTATTCTCCTGGAACCTTTTGGAGGTATGGCAGCGTTTGTGAAAAAAGGCGATCGCGTTTTACTAAAACCGAATCTACTTACAGGGACGCGTCCTGGTAAAGAGTGTATCACCCGTGCCGAACTAGTTTATCAAGTTGCCCAGATGGTAATTGAAGTTGGCGGTAAGCCCTTTTTGGGCGATAGTCCTGCTTTTGGCAGTGCTAAGGGCGTAGCAGTAGCAAATGGCTATCTGCCTATTTTAGAAGAACTCAATCTTCCCATCATCGATTTTCATGGTCAGCGTTACCAAACCGTCAGTGACAATTTTAACCATCTGCGGCTGTCTAAAGAAGCAATGGAAGCAGACGTAGTGATTAACCTACCTAAAGTGAAATCACATGCCCAGCTAACATTAACACTGGGTGTAAAAAACTTGTTTGGTTGCGTCCCCGGCAAAATGAAAGCTTGGTGGCATATCGAAGCTGGAAAAGATGCGAATAGATTTGGTGAGATGTTAGTAGAAACTGCTAGGGCAATTAACCCTAACTTAACCATATTAGATGGCATCATCGGTCATCAAGGAAATGGACCCAGTAATGGTGAACCTCGCCACCTGGGGATTTTAGCAGCCGCATCAGATATATTTGCCTTAGATCGAGCAATGGTAGAAATTCTCAATGTTCCTCCTGAACAAGTACCCACAGTTGCAGCTTCCCAAAGGCTGGGAGTTTGTCCAGAACTAGATGCCATAGAGTTTCCGCATTTAAATCCTGACTTATTAAAAATACAAGATTGGCGGCTACCAGACAAGTTGATGCCCATCGATTTTGGTATGCCCCGTGTGATTAAGTCTACGTTTAAGCATCTTTACACCCGATTTATCAAGGAACCTATGAGTGTTTATGGAAGGGAGTAGGGATGAGGGAGATGAGGGGGATGAGGGGACAAGAGGTGAGAAGTTGCAACAAGTCTTTCTCCTTGTCCCTAAGTCTTCTTCACTATGCCCCATGCCCAATACCCTATATAAATTGACAAAATTACTGTGATATTACGGAAATTTTAAAATTTAAATTCTCAAATATTTGTTTAGTAATATTACTGAATCGATGCTGCACAACGTTGATGCATCTGTATTTATTCGGTAACTATCGTTGGTTATAAAAATCATTGCTATCCATTTCTTCTTTAATGTCAAATATTTTTGTGTATAACTACTGTATAACAATCAATGGCACTGATATATTTTCAGTACTTTTGCGGTTTTGTGTTCTGTATCACAAATTAAGAATTCCCATAAAATGACCTTATCAAAGGCTTTGTAGAATGTTATAATCATGAAGTATCAAACAAATACATTTTGCTAATTAATCTTGAAGCAGCGAAAAAATGTAATTTATGATGCTGTTAAAGTTGGCTTTGCGTATGCGAACCGTTACACCATACAGGGAAACATCTGAAAATATTAATTACAAAATAAAACATGATTTGTTTACTTGTAACTTTGTATTAAGAAGTCCATGTATAAAAATGCTATTATGACAGTTGTAAAACTGGTTTAGATTGTAGAATGCTAGACATTTTACATTTTAAAAATAGCTAAAATATCATTAAGACTCTCGCTCAGAGAGTAGACCTACACAGTGATCCGAAAAACGCCAATTTTGTATGAATTCAAATAGTCAGTCTGCCAATACCGATACATATTCCCAACGTTTGGCAGACATTGTGGGAACTGCGATCGCTATGTTGACTCTCACCCTACCCGTGTTTGTCATTGCCCACTATTCTTCAAGTAATGTTCAAATCAACCAGCAACCCTTGGTTCAAAATTTCAAAGGAAGTTAAGATTGATAAAACTTTCCAGTAGCATTTCACCAGCAGGAAAGCTACAAAAAAGGAGAAAAGTAATATTGAGAAAATCTCTCTAGATTTTGATCTAGTTCATCAGGAATAAGCTGAAATCTGTATTGTCTGACTCCAGATTTTAGTTGTCTTGACAAAGTACGAGCAAAAATAAATCCCTCCAACAGCAATCAAAGGTGGGAGAGAATAATACCCTCTGAGAAAAAGCGTTGCAAAGTTACTTCGCAACGCTTTTTCCATATCAATAGGAGTGCCAGAAATGAGGGAGCAGGTCTTTCAAGGGTAAGTAAGTGGGCGCAAATAATCATCACTGGCTCGTAGTTGCGCTTTAGCGCTAAAGCGCGACTACGAGCCAAATACAGAGATTTTACTTTTCGTTACATAGTTTGATTTTATCTTGTCAACCTACTTACTTATTTAAAAATCAGGCAGTAGAGAGGGTGATTTGAAAGGCAATTCTTAATACCTTAAACTTACGATTACGCCTGCATAATTAAGTTTTGACCATGATAACTGTACAATTACTTTTGCGAGAAATATTCTCTGCAATATTTCCTTGAATTACTTGTTGCAGTAAAGTTTCACGACTAGCTCCCAGAACAATCACATCACTATTGTCAAGTTCTGCACACTTAAGGACAGCCTCAGAAACAGAATTGGCACGAACTGGAGTAGCGATCACTTTACCACTAACTCGGCGTTGGAGAAAGTGAACAGATTTATCTAGTAATTTTGTGTCAGTAATAGAGTCAGTAGGCTGGAAAACCTGACATAGTTTAATTTGGGGTGATGTACTTAGAGAAGCAAGAGCAGGCAATAACTTAATTGCTTGGCTGGAGTTAGGGCCGCCTGCCATTGGCAGCAACCAACGGTCAAAGGCTCTTTTATCATTCAATTTAGCCAGGATAATATCACAACCGGCCTGTCGAATTACCGTATCCACCACTCGGCTAAAAACTCTACCAGGAGTTGATGTACTGCCTTTCCATCCCATCAGCACCAAGTCAATGTGTCGATCTTTGACAGTCTCTAAAATTGCCTCAGCGACATTATGGGTAACTCGAATCTGGGTGTGAACGGGAATCCGCGATTTCTCTCCTAATAATATTGCCTGTTGCAAAAGTTCAAGACTTTTGCTGATTTGCACTGGTGTTTCCGAGGGGATGCGGCCAGATGGAACGATAATTACTTGTAGGCATTCTATTTCGTAATTGCGATCTTTGGCGATCGCAACTGCCATTTCCAATAAAGTTTCGGCTGTCTGCGGATGTGAAAGTGGTAGTAGTAACCGTCCTTTGCCTGTAGCCGGAGCGCGAGTTTGGTAGACTACATAAGAAGGTGCTGATTTGGGTTCTATTTGTTGGCTATTACCACTCAGTCGCTCTGCTTCTACACGGATAATATCACTACGAGTAATAATTCCTATAAGCTTGCGACCTTCTGTAACAGGTAAGCAGCTTAGGTGATAACGATTCAGTATATGCAAGACATGAGCTAATGTAGCAGTGGGGCTTACTGTCACTGGCTCTGGTGTCATAATCTGGCTGATAGTTGTATCTTTACCTAACTGTTCTGAAGCAATATTAACTAAATCTTTCTGAGTCACAATGCCAACAACTCTCCCATTCTCTAAAACTGGAAAGTTGCGATGGTGAGAGAGGGAAAACGCCTGTACTGCTTCATCAGTGTTCATTTGGCTAGAAAGAGTTTCCACACGCCGTTGCATCACATCTACGGCACTCAGTTGTGCGAAAAGCCCCTCTGTACTTGGCTCTTTAGTGATGTGAATCCCTTTCCACTCTAGTAGAAGGTCGTAGAGCGATCGCCGATCAATTTTTTCTGCTACTAAATAGGCAACCACAGACGCAATCATTAGCGGTAGCACTAGATTGAAATCTGTTGTCATCTCAAAGACAATCACAACTGCTGTAATTGGCACCTTAGAGACGGCGCTAAAAAAAGCAGCCATCCCCACATGAGCATAGATTGTTGCAGCGCTCATTCCTAGTAAACTGTGTTCAACAGCACCCACTAAGTAACCAAGGGCAGATCCCAAGACCAAGGTAGGAACTAGTAAACCCCCTGGCGCTCCAGAGCCGTAGGTAAAAATAATTAAGGTAAACTGAACTAAAAGAGCGATCGCTGCAAATGACCAGTTAGCACTACCCACAAGCAAAATTTCTCTCAGCCCAGCATGATCCCGAAAGGTAACAGGTAATAAAGCGATCGCAACACCACTGACTAACCCAGCAATTCCAATTCGCCAGGGTAAACTCAGGCGTAGCAGGCGGCGGTTAATTGCCAGACTGGCAAGAATACCTTTATTAAACAGAATGCCTAGTAGTCCCGCCAGCACTCCCAAAATCAAATAGAAAGGGATTTCCTGAGCGAAGAAAGTTGTATCTGGCAAACCTAAATTCAGATGATTCAGATCCAGGCTGTGACTACCATAGAGCCGGGAGATGACTGAAGCGATGAAAGAAGCCAAAATCGCAGTGCCAAGAGTAATACCTGATACATCTTGCAGTAATTCTTCTACTACAAAAAGGACACCTGCGATCGGTGCATTAAAAGCCGCAGCTAACCCAGCCCCAGCACCTGCGGCGATCAGTTGGCGACGATGCTCCGGTGAAGTCGGTACCCAGTTACTAAGTTGATTTGCCAAAGCTGCGCCAATTTGGACAGTTGGCCCTTCCCGTCCCAAAGGCATTCCACAACCCAACACTAATGTAGCGCTGATCAACTTGACCAAAGCAATCCGTAGATTTAACGGCATCGGCACGCGAGCTAATACAGCTTTGACTTCAGACATCCCACTACCTGATGCTTCAGGTGCAAAGCGCTCTACTAGCCAACCAGCTAAAACTCCTCCTACCAGTCCAATACCTGGTAGCACTATGTAGGCAGGCCACAAATAAGAAATATGTACTCGCCATGCGCCTGCCCAATCCACTGTTTGTCCTAACAGAACTGCCGCTACCCCAGAAACTAGACCAATCAGGCAAGCTTCTACGAAAGCCAACCGCCTAGGCCGAAGCATCTGACGGGAAAGCCTCAACCAGAGAATTTTACCCCTGGCTAACATATTTTTAGCAATCACTTGTGATCAATGAAGGTATATAAATGTCGAAATGTCTTACCGTTCACCCTATTCATAGCGTTTCACAAAAAAATGAAATCAGAATAGAATTTTTCTATGCCTAAAGATAGATATATGCAGTAGCAGTTTCGTCGTCCCTCCTCGCAATGACGCAAGATTGTTAGATTTTACAAAAGTGGGATGCTGCTATTGCCCTTTTGTTGCCGTTGTGAAGTCGTTTCTGAATTGTTTTCTAAAAAAGCGACGTGATTTTTCTCTGGACATTTCAAAATATTTGCCATATTTTGTTAGTAATAAAATGTTGAAATCTTTAACTTATCTGGATTTGAAAATTAGGTAATTATTTTTGTGATTTCCTGTTGGACGAAATAGGGATACATGACTATTAAAGATGCTATTGAAGGTAATATCTCTGGTTTTACCTTTCTATTTTTGGCAAATAGGACTGACGATAGCCATTGGCCAGCCTCCCGCTTTGTTGACTGTTTTTGTACAAAAACTTAGCAGAGAGAGATCCATATTGCCCTAAAATTCTACACGGGGAGCGAAACTGACTGAGTGTCCCCATGATTTATTGTTATCAGAGGAGTTTTTTGTGGACTTATCTCGTATTCCTGCCCAACCCAAACCCGGTCTAATCAACGTTCTGATTGAAATTACTGGCAAAAGTAAAAATAAATACGAATACGACAAGGAACTAGAAGCTTTTGCTTTAGACCGAGTACTTTATTCCTCGGTACAATATCCTTATGACTATGGCTTTGTACCCAATACATTGGCTGATGATGGCGATCCCCTAGATGGTATGGTCATAATTGACGAGCCAACCTTTCCAGGCTGTGTGATTGCCGCACGACCGATTGGCTTCTTGGAAATGATTGACGGGGGCGATCGCGATGAAAAGATCCTTTGTGTTCCTGACAAAGATCCGCGCTACACTCAGGTCAAATCCCTGAATGACTTAGCGCCACACCGCTTAGATGAAATTGCCGAATTTTTCCGTAGTTATAAAAATTTGGAAAAAAAGGTGACTGAAATTCTCGGTTGGCAAGATGTAGACAAAGTTGCAGCAATAGTCGAAAAATCCATCAAAGCTTATAGAGGATAATACAAAGAGTTAGGAGTTAAAAGTTAGGAGTTAAAAGTTAGGAGTTAAGAGTTATGAATTTTTATTTCTTACTCCTAACTCCTCACTCCTAACTTCACATTTTAATAACTTTCCTTTGTTACGGATTGTAAAAACTGCCACCAACCCAAACCCAAATGCAGCGCACTCTCCTTCTGGCAAAAATTCATAACTGCACCCTCACAGGGGCGAATATCAACTATGTGGGTAGTATCAGCATCGATGAAATGCTTTTAGAAAAAGCTGGCATTTTACCCTATGAGCAGGTGCAAGTAGTTAATAATGCCAACGGTCAGCGCTTTATTACTTATGCGATCCCGGCTCCAGCCCATTCAGGAATAATTGAGCTAAATGGGGGTGCGGCACGTCTAGGCATTATTGGCGATCGCTTGATTATAATGACTTACGGGCAGTTCAATCTAGAAGAGTTAAAAAGTTACTCTCCTACGGTAGTCATTGTGGACGAAAAAAACAGGCTCTTAGAAGTGCGGCACTACGATGATCTGCTCAGTAAGGTCTAATTTCAAGGAAAATGTCATATTTTGAGTTGTCGGATTCCCAGAGCTACATAAAAGAAAAGTCATCTACCCTGCTAAGTAGCCCAGGAGGTGAATTTCTCGTGCAATTTTGGGGTGTAAGAGGTTTGATTCCCACTCCAAGTAGCTATACCTGTCGTTATGGTGGTAATACCGCTTGTGTAGAAATACATGTAGCTGGAAAACGCTTGATTTTTGATGGCGGTACTGGCTTACGCATACTGGGTAAAACTTGGCAAGAAGTGCAACAGCCACTAGAAGCCCATTTATTTTTTACCAACTGCCAATCAAATAGAATTCAAGGGTTTCCCTTTTTTGCTCCCGCATTTATTGGGGAAAATTGCTTCCATATTTACGGCACAGCTGCATCAAATGGAGCCTCAATCAAACAATGTCTGTACGATCAGATGCTCCAGCCACACTTTCCTTACCCTTTACAGGTAATGCAGTCGGAATTGCAGTTTTACAATCTGACTCCAGAGAGTGACGTGAAGCTAGATGATGTCACCATTACAACTGCATTAATTAATCAAACTCAGAGGTCAGTTGGCTACCGAGTCACTTGGCAAGAGTATAGTGTTGCCTACGTCACGGATTTGCACCCGAATGCCGATCAAGTTGAGCGAGAGCGGATTTTAGAGTTTATTAAAGGCGTTGATTTGCTGATTGCCAATGGCACTTACACTCCGCCGACATCTCACAACCATGATTCTGCTGATTTACTCTGGCAAGCTGCGGCGAATGCGGCTCTAAATGCTAGCGTTAAACGGCTAGCTATTTCTCATCATCACCCAGATGACCATGATGATTTTCTTGACCAGGTTCAAGTTGATGTTAAATCTGTCTTTCCTCTAGCAATACTAGCCCATGAAGGTCTAGTTTTAGCCGTTGGTAAGTGATTTGAACTAGTTGGCACTTTTAAATCGGTGGTGGAGCCATGCGTGAGGACTTTGATGAAGCTATTGTTTTGCTCGACATCGGGATGCATGATCAAGTTTATTAACTTTGTCGTCATATAACTAAGCGGATCTAATTTTGATACAAAACGTACTAAGAAATATTGCCTTCTAAGAGGATGTTTGTAAAGTCTACAGTTGTATCAAGATCCCCCCTAGCCCCCCGATAAATTGGGGGGAATAATCTTATCAAAGTTCTCCAATTTATCGGAAGATTTAGGAGGATCTAAAGTTTTGGATACCTCAGCCACCACTTTTAAAACATCCTCTAAGAAGAAGCATTTTGCAACTCGGCTGTGCGGATTGAAAGCTGCTGTATCTGCTCACCCCGTTGCACTTTTACCTGTAATACTTGACCAAGACGACTGTCTTCTACAAAGTTCTGCAATTGTTCAGCACTGGTAATAGCTTTACCATCAACTTGCAGAATTACATCCCCGCGCCGGATACCCGCAGATGCAGCTGGAGAATTGGGAACAACTCGCATCACAAAAACACCATTAATTTCTGGTATCTGAATCGGAGAGTTGGGATCGGCGTTATTTTCCTTGGCAAGATCGGGTGTCAAAGTTAGCATTTGCACACCCAAATAGGGATGAGCAACTTTGCCATCACGTTGCAATTGGGCTGCGATCGCTTTAGCTTTATCAATAGGAATGGCAAACCCAATACCCATCGCGTCAGGGCGAATGGCTGTGTTAATACCAATCACTTCACCTTGACCATTCAATAGTGGCCCGCCAGAGTTACCAGGGTTAATAGCAGCGTCTGTCTGAATGAAATCTAAGCGTTTATCACTAATGCCAACTTGGGCGCTAGAACGTTTCAGGGTACTGACAATTCCCAAGGTAACGGTATTATCAAATCCTAAAGGATTACCAACTGCGATCGCCCAGTCTCCTACTTGGACATTACTGGAAGAACCCAAGGGGGCGACTGGTAAATCGTTACCAGCGTTAATTTTGACTACTGCCAAATCTGTCACTTCATCAATACCTTGAACTTTCCCTTCAAAAGTGCGGCCATCTTTGAGTCGGACTGTTACTTTATCAGCTTTATCGACCACATGAGCATTAGTCATAACTAACCCGCTCTTGTCAATAATGAAACCTGAGCCTAAACCGCGTAATTGCTCAGAAGGTGGCATTTGTTGAGAGAAACCGTCACCAAAAAACCGCCGGAAAAAAGGGTCTTCCGAAAATGGATCAACGCGACGAGTAATTGTGCGCTCAGTATCAATGCGGACGACTGCTGTACCAACACGATTCACTGCTGCTGTGACAAAGCTACTGCTACCGATCGCACCAGTGGCTGATGATTGCCGTTGGACAGTCAGTTGTGAAGTATCAACAGTTACTGGGGGTGCTGGTTCGGCTTGGGAGGGTAACACCTGCAATGTGCAAACGGTTAGCAGAACTCCTAACGCGATCGCTAAAACATGATTACTGAGTTGACGTAAAGACCTGGGTAATTTGAGAAATCGCATAATCTTAACCTAATTTATAAGCTTAATTGTTGCTTAGTCGTGACAAATCTATTTACAGTTATTTTTAGTTTCAGGTTTCGCCTGCTTTCCCAATAATGGGCTTAGGGCATTTTGCGAACTACCTATACTCAACTTAATGGAAAATTTAACCCAAAAGCTATTATGGACATTTAGCCTTTACAAGTTCGGTTTTTACCCATTAAGAAAACTTTTGGATTGCCAAGTAAGACAGACTTACTCTCTGTTCTAACGGTGAACTATGGATGAACTAACTTTTATATAAAATTTCATTCCGACTCTCTGCGCCTAGCTGGGGTAAAGAGTTGATGGCTGAGTGGGGAGTGAGGGCAATAGGAACGGTTAGAGGTAATTGTAATTGCTTTACAACACTTTGCAATAGCTGGTCTTGTCCAGCCCGCAAACCCCAGACATTTGTCCCCCGGTTAATAATAGCAAACCAAACCAAACCGCGATCGCGTGTGGGCATAACTCCCGCTAAGGCGCTGACATCGCGGAGAGTACCAGTTTTAATCACAGTAGCAAGGGGAATGTGTCTGGTGTGTAGTGTCCCGCGATGATCAAATCCAGACATGGGGAACAAGTCAGCGAGATTCAGTTGGTGGGCAGATGCCTCGATTTGAATAGCCATCAGCATGGCACAAACAGCCCTCGGTGAAATCCGATTTTGGGGCCCCAATCCAGAACCATTGATTAACTGAATTTCCACTTGTGGCACTCTCGCAAGGTTAGCAGCAGTTGACTGCACTACAGCCGCTCCTCCCACTGAGTTTGCCAACATTTCTGCCATATCGTTGTTACTGTAAATGTTCATTTCCTTAAGTAGTTGCTTCAAAGGCAATGAGCGATGACGCAGTAACAAAATCTGTCTTAGGTTTGGTTGCGCCTCAACTTTCACCGCACCAGCAATGAGAACTTGAGGCTTGGGGGTTCCCTTGGGCATGATTGAGTGTGTATAAATAGCGGGGCGGCCCCAAGTCGCACTATTTAGTATTTGCTTAAGCATCACACCTGCTAGCATCGGCTGACGTTGGAAATTCATAGCAAAATTGCCATTAACGATCAAATTTCCCTTTACCTGCTTGATGCCCATTTTATTGAGAGTATTACCAAGAGCGATCGCTTCTTCGTAAACAAACATCGGATCGCCACCACCAGTAATCACCAAATCGCCTTGCAAAACCCCATTTACCACTGGGCCACTGCCACTGACTAAGGTATCAAATTGGTAGTCTGGCCCCCAGGTTTTCAAAGCAACTAATGAAGTAGCAATTTTGGTTAAAGAGGCGGCTGGCAGAGGTGTTGTACCTTGGTGATTTGCCATCAGCATCGGCCCCGACTGCATCCAAATTCCCTGACTCTGGGCTAGATTTTGCGCTATCAGTTTCGATGTTATTAGCTGTTTCAAATATTCCTGCACCGTAGTAGCACCAGTTGGATTAGGATCGGGGCCAAGAACCAAGCCAGGGGTACTTTGCCAAGTCAAAGCGTCTAAGGCATTTAGAGGTTTGAGTTGTACCCCGGCCATCTCTAGCCAGAGCGACACCAAACCTGAACCCAATAATTCCAGCATATTTTATTCCTCTGTTAGGATGTGAGATAGTGTTTACTGTGTTAATATACAAGCTTTTTTACAATAATCAGTATTGAGTCATAATAACTGCTATTTCTCTCATCTGTAAGTAGGATGAATCATATTATTTTCGCGGCTCCTTTTACAATGCCAAAATAACCTATTCCTCATGAAGATAGCCGCATGGGAATAAAAAATCTCTAGCTGAGGCAATGATCTGAATTAGTTATGACAAAAGTTTATGGATAGGGATGAAGCGATCGCATCTCATTAAAATAATTCGTAATTCGTAATTGAATTACTTAAGGATTCATACCCCGACTAATTATAGACCAGCGATTTGAGAATTTAGTACAAGACTCAAACCCGAAAATTACGTTAGCGTAGCACAAAGCATTCCGCGAATATAATTACGAATTCCGAATTATTTAATACCTACTTTCTTTCTGGATGCGCTGCATCCTCTGCTGAAGGAGTACCCATCTGGTTAATTGTGGCAATCATCTGATACAAGCGCCCCAAGTCGCGTTGATTGAAATACAAAATGAGTCGCGGTAGTTCAATAGTTTCATCTTGTGCTTCTTGAGGTAAAGCCTGACTTTTTTCAATCCGTCCTTGAATAATAATGTCACTGAAATTAGCATTAAGTTGCTCTACCTCAGCCTCTGATATATCTGTCTTCAGACGGATGACTAACTTACCAGCTACATATCGACAGGAGTGATAAACCTGGTAAAAACGTGTAATGGCATTACAAGCCACATCCAAGTTATCTGTCACCGTGTAAAGACTGGGGTCTTCAGGACTGACAAGACGATTTTGCACTAGTTGCTTATCAACATATTCGCTCCAACACCGCCAGTAATCACCACCAGGGCGATCGATTAAAACTAGAGGTACAGGGCCAAATTTACCAGTCTGGCTTAATGTCATGCATTCAAAAGCTTCATCTTGAGTGCCAAAGCCTCCCGGAAACAAGGCTACAGCATCACTTTCTTTCAGGAGAAACAGCTTGCGGGTAAAGAAATATTTGAAGTGAACTAGCTTGGGATCACCTTCTATAAAAGGGTTCGCTTCCTGTTCAAAGGGTAACTGAATGTTTAATCCAAAGGAATTTTCTCGCCCAGCCCCTTCATGACCCGCCTGCATGATTCCACCGCCACCGCCGGTCATCACCATAAATCCCAATTGAGAAACAGCACGACCAAACTCAACGGCCATTTGGTATTCTGGTGTATCTGGAGCTAGACGAGCAGAACCAAAGATGGTGACTTTGCGAACGTGTCGGTAATCATAGAAAAGCTCGAAACCGCGCTCCATATCTGCTAATGCAGCCGATAAAATTTTCCAATCGAGACGTTCAATTTCGGTATCAGCTAGACGAACAATAGTAGCAAGTGCTTGCTGAATAAATTGCCGATTTTTTAATGTCGGTAAACGAGCGATTAATTCAGCGATATCCGCCTGTAAAGACTCTAATGTGTCAAACGACGCAGATGAGGTCATGAGAACTGCTGCAACAATGGCACTATATTTTACGTGAACTACTCACACTCTAGCAAGGGAGATATACCCCTCTTATGTAGAGTTAGCATACTTAAAACTGGCTTTGAGGTAATATTTGGTCATTACTCAAACTGAGATCCCCATCTTTTGAGATTGGAACTCGGAAGGTGGTGTTCGGAACTCGGAAAGTTGTGTTCAGAACTCGGAAAGTCGTGTTCAGAACTCGGAAAGTCGTGTTCGGAATTTGAAAGTTGGTGTTCGGAACTCGAAAGTTGGTGTTCGGAACTCGAAAGTTGGTGTTCGGAACTCCGAAGTTGGTGTTCAGAACTCGGTAAGTCGTGTTCGGAACTCGAAAGTTGGTGTTCAAAGCCTGACAATTCAGGTCATCTGGAAAACCTCACTTTTATTTCTCTCTTCCTTTAAGGAGAGAGAACTTTGAAATTCCCCCTTAGAGCGTCGGGAAGGGGGTTAGGGACTTCCAAATAAAAAAATATCCAACTATTTATATTGTGGGGTGGGCGACACGAGCGCCCAGTAGCCAAAGGCGCTTATGTTGCCCACCCCACAAGATTGGATAATTTATTTCTTGTCAGTCCCTTAATGGTTAGCTTTTCCACATAACCTGAATTGTCAGGTTCAAAGCTTGGGTTTTACCTTTCCCCTCATTCCCCCCTCATCTCAATTCAATCCCAATTCTTCCTTCAACGCCGGAGGCACATTAACTGCTGTCTCTAATCCCCGCACACCTTCCCACTGCTGCTTTTTACCCCAGGTCATTTTTTCCATATTGGCGTCGCTGAGGTCAGCACCACCGAGAATGGCGTAACTTAGGTTACTGTGGCTGAGATCCGCACCATTGAGGATAGCACCACTGAGGTTACTGCCACTGAGGTTAGCACTGTTAAGGTTGGCATAGCTAAAGTCTGTACCGAAAAGCATAGCGTCGCTTAGGTCGGCACCAGTGAGATCGGCTTCGCTAAGAATCACCCCACTGAGGTCGGCTTCGTTGAGGATTACCCGACTCAGGTCTACACCACTGAGGTCTGCGCCTAAGAACATTGCACCGTTGAGTCTGGCGTTGTTAAGCTTGGCACCGTTAAGTTTGGCATAGCTGAGGTCAGCAGCCATGAGAATGGCATCACTAAGGTTAGTACTGAAAAGAATTGTGTCACTAAGGTTAGTACCGTTGAGGATGGCGTGACTCAAATCAGCACCACTGAGGTCAGCACGACAGAGGTCAGCATGGTTAAGGTTGGTGCTGCCAAGGTTGGCTTCACTTAGATTTGCACCGAAAAGGATGGCATTACTTAGGTCGGCATGGCTAAAGTTAGTGTTGCTGAGGTCGGCGCGATTGAGGTCGGCGCGGCTGAGGTCGGCGCGGCTGAGGTCGGCGCTGCTGAGGTCGGCGCGATTGAGGTCGGCGCGGCTAAGGTTGGCACAGCTTAGGTTTGCACCACTAAGGTTGGTGCTGCTGAGGTCAGCACCACTAAGGTTTGCACCGCTAAGGTTTGCACCACTGAGGTTGGCATCGCCGAGGTTAGCACCGCTAAGGTTTGCACCACTGAAGTTTACGCCAGTTAAGTTGGCATCGCCGAGATAAGCTTGGCCCAGGTCAGCACCCCTAAAGTCTGCCCCAGTGAGGTTAGCATCGCCCAGGTAAGCACTCTTAAAGTTACCGCCTCTAAGAAATTGCCCGACTATAGTGCTAAAATTGCCAATTTCTAGGGCATTGCTATAGTTGATGATCCGCAGCAGTTGGGATGTGAAAAAATTGTCTGTGTCTGGTTGAGCAGATGGATAGAAGGTGATTTTTTGTTTGAGTTCATCTCGCGCTTGGGCGTAGCGGTGTAACTCTAACAGTAAAATTAGTACGTTTAGCCCTGTATATATGTCAACTTGTCTCAGCCCGATCGCAATATTTTGCGCCCTCAATTCTAACATTGTTTTCTGAGGTAGGTTATCATCTGGTGTCGCATCGATAAATTCTCCCTGACACCAGCGATGATAAAAATCTTCTAGCCGCCAAAAAAGCAGTTCTGGGCAAATTTTTTGAGCAGTCACAACCAATTCCATTACTTGGTTAACTATTTCTGGTTTTAGCGCTCCATTGCCCAGTAAATCATAAATCTCTTCATGCATCTGGCGATCGCACACTCTAAAAGAGAACCCAGAAGGTAGTGTTCCTGATGTCTGATTACCGATTTTAGAAGTCAAACCGCCCTTTGGTATTGCCCATTTTTCTAAGCTTTCTTGCAGTCTTTTAAACCATAAATCTTCCTGTAAATTATCTTGACCAAATTTAACGCTTTTATATGGTTCTTTAATACTTTTTCTTAGAGGTAAAACTGCTTCGGTTTTTACAGATGTGGCCTTTGGCATCTCTTCTAACCTTATATCCCTCACATAATTTCTCAGCAGTTGCCAAACTTGAGATAAATATGTTGACATTTCTGTGTCCGTTGTTACATTTAAATTACTGTTTTGATAATTCTGAATTAAAAATTTCTCTATGGTAGTTTGCTTGCCATTGCCAAAATTTAATAGTATCAATAAATACTACACAAAAATATCATGGGTTGGCCATATCTTGATGGGTTACACCAACGGTGTTCCTGGAGGACGGCTTCTCGCTAACCCGTAGTCAGATCAAGTTTCTTCTGCTGATGCAAATCAAGTATCATCAGAAAAATTCTTTCAAAAATCAAGTAATTTTCCACCTTTGACTAATTTTTTATCCTTTTTTACCTAAGATATTTACTAGTCTCATGTAAAAATAATACTTACTGTTTGTGAGAGTTGCAATTGTTAGGAAAAATCCTACTGTAAGTAGAGTGACGTAAATAATTAAAGGTTCGTAGTGAGGACTTTAGTCCTAAAATAAGGACTAAAGTCCTTACTACGATGTAAGTTCAATATTTTTTACATTACTTAACTTAGTTTAATTTATTCTCGCTTACTTACTTATAACAGCGTGAACATTGCGGAAAAAAGGCAACTTAAATTGAAGTCTAAAGTTTGCTGCTCGATCTAAAGCATCTAAGAGAATCGACAAAAAGCAAGCTACATAGCTTTGCAAAAGTTAAAAATTAACTACGGAATAACTATCGGGGATACAGGGGATGAAGAACAGTTTAACTTTTTATATGATTTTGTTACATGGTTTGTTTTTAGGAATAGCAACGGCTAGCGCCAAGTCACCATTTGTTAACATTGATACATTGTTAGCCAACCATAAGGCTGTGCAGGTTGGAGAAGCCTTAGTTACAGCCAGAAGTGGAGAAAAATCCAATAGTCAGTTAACAACAGAAACTTCTTCAATAACCTCAGGATTATCGCTAAATAATCTCAATATTCCTCAGAAACAGAGGCTACCATCAGGGCAAGTTTGGGTAGTTAATCAAAATAAACAGGCACAGCCTCAACCATTTATTTGGGTAGTAAAAGACCTTAAAAAAGCAGGACAGCAACCATTTTTGCAAGTTGCAAAACCCGCAGAAAAGCCTAAACCTAGCAAAACACCAACAAAGGATGATTTAGAGTCATTTGATGAAGTCATCAAAGATACCCAAAAGTCAGGGGGATTGTTTACCTTATATCGCAATAAAGAGAAGAATAAAATTTATTTAGAAATTAAGCCAGAGCAACTCAATAAAAATTATTTAGCTACAGCAACCCTGGAATCGGGTATTGGTGAACGGGGTATTTATAGTGGTATGCCTCTGCAAGATTTTTTGTTTTATTTCCAACGGGTAGATGATAAATTAAACTTTGTGATCCGCAATGTTAATTTTCGCACTCGGGAGGGAGATCCGCAGGTGCGATCGCTAACCCGGTCTTTTAGTGATTCTGTTCTCTACAGCATTCCCCTTAAAAGCATTCATCCACAACGCAAAACTCTTCTGATCGACTTGGGAGATTTGTTACTGACAGACTTAGGTGGATTATCTGCAAGTTTAGGAGTCCCAGCAACCACAGATCAATCTTATTTTGGTACTGCCAAAGCTTTTCCCCAAAACTTAGAAATTGAGTCAGTTTTAAATTTTTCTGGTGGCGGTGACCATAACAGTGAAGTTGCAAGTTTTGCGTCGCTAGCTGACAACCGTGGTTATACTTTGCGCGTCCACTATAGTCTCTCTCAACTACCTGATAAAGATTATCGCCCACGCCTTGCTGACGATCGCATCGGTTATTTCATCACCGCCTACCAAGATTTATCCAAAGACGATCGCGGCGATTCTTTTGTCCGCTACATCAATCGCTGGAATTTGGAAAAACGAGACCCGAAAGCAGCAATTTCTCCACCCAAAAAACCGATTGTCTTTTGGATTGATAACGCTGTGCCTTTAGAGTACCGCGATGCTCTCAAAGAAGGCGTTTTAATGTGGAACAAAGCCTTTATGAAAGCTGGATTCAAGGATGCAATCGAAGTCCGCCAAATGCCGGATAATGCCACATGGGACCCAGCAGATATTCGCTACAACACGATTCGCTGGATCAACACAGTCGATGGTTATTTTGCAATGGGGCCATCTCGCGTTAACCCATTGACTGGAGAAATTTTGGATGCAGATATTCTCGTAGATGCTAGCTTTGTGCGGGCGCTTAAGAGTGAGTATCGTAAAATCGTCCAACCTAGCCAAACTGAAAATCGCACTACTCTATCAGCCTTGATGCAAAATCGTCTACTTTGCACCAATGGTTTAGATGCAAAAAATAACGGTGTGCCTCAGCACACGCAAACACAACAAGGGTTGTTAAATCGTTTATCGAAAATGGCAGGCGAGTACGATTTATGCTATGGCATGGAAGCTGCTAATCAGTTTGCCTTTGGTTCGCTGGCAATGTCACTGCTGCCAGATACCATGGCCACTCCAGACCAGGTGAAAGAATATATCAATCAATATTTACGTTTAATTATCGCTCACGAAGTTGGACATACTCTTGGTTTACGCCATAACTTCCGTGGTAGTACACTGCTACCACCCGACGAGATGAATAATACGGAAATTACCAAAACTAAAGGTTTGACAACTTCGGTGATGGATTATATTCCCCCCAATATCGCTCCTCAAGGGACAAAGCAGGGAGATTATTTTCCCAATATGGTAGGGCCTTATGATGAATGGGCGATAAAATATGGCTACATGCCCATTCAAACATCACCTCCGATCGCAGAAAAGCCAATTTTGTCAGAAATTGCTGCACAATCCTATAAGCCAGAGTTGAGTTATTCCACAGACGAAGATATGTATGACCTTGACCCAACTTCTGATGCTTGGGATAACAGTGGCAATGTCTTGCTTTATTCTCAGTGGCAATTGAATAATGCGCGGGTGATGTGGGAACGTCTCGATAAGCGTTACCCAATAGCTGGTGATAGTTACAGCGATGTGAGCGAACGTTTTAGCACGGTATTGGGTAACTATTTTCAGCAAATATATTACACTACAAAATACATTGGGGGACAGTCTTTCTATCGCATCCATCCCAGCGAAATACCCTCTGGAAGCCAACACCGATTACCATTTGAACCAGTACCAGTTGAAGAACAACGACAGGCTTTAAAAACACTACAAAAATATGTATTTGCAGAAGATGCCCTCAGCTTTTCACCAGAACTACTGAATAAATTAGCACCTTCCCGTTGGCGACATTGGGGTAGTTCTCCACAAGTCGGTCGTTTGGATTTTCCAATTCATGACTTGGTGCTATTCATGCAGGGTTCTGTGTTGCGGGATTTACTCTCAGGCGATCGCCTCTCTCGTCTTAAGGATATTGAACTGAAAACGAAGCCAGAAAATGCACTGACTCTGCCGGAATTATTTGACACCTTGCAATCAGATATCTGGACAGAAGTAATCAAACCAAAAGGTAAACCAATGAAGATTGCTAGTTTGCGGCGAGGCTTACAACGGCAATACCTGGATATTTTGACTGCTATGGTGTTGCGAAAAGAATATGTCCCAGAAGATGCTCGGACTCTGGCGTGGTATAAACTCAAACAATTGGATGAGAAACTCAAGGGGGTTAATTCAGATGATGAATACACCAAAGCGCACTTATTAGAAACACGCGATCGCATCGAGAAAGTCTTAAATGCGCCGTTACAAGGGAATTAAAACAATTCGCAATTCGCATAGATTGTCATTGCGAATGAGGAGAAGCCCAATGAAGCAATCATAAGGTCTAGATGTTGTGATTGCTGCTCCATCTGATTAGGGACTTCTAAGAAATAAATTACCCAAATTAAACGAACCACAGAGGGACTATTAACACAGAGGAATGAGGAGGAGAGAGTTTTCTAAAATCTAAAATCCAAAATTGTTTAACTTGACCGACGCTCTAGAAAATTCTACAATTTCTGTTGAAGTCATACATTAGGCAAGTTTGCCTTGTGGAAAACTTGTGGAAAAAGTTAAATATTTTTCCACAAGGTAATTATACTTAATTAAGTTTTAACAGGAAAATCTCAATTTTTCCCCAACATTTTCCACAAGAAGTAAGATTTTTCCACAATTTAAGTTAAATTTAATCAATTTTTATCCGTTATTTAATATTCTTGAGTAATTATTCAGCCATCAATGCTAGTTATCAGGGTGTTGGTTGTGGAAAACTTAAAATACATCTTCAGGATGATTTTTGAGAACGGCTAGTCATATTGATGCGATCGCTCAGTTGGCGGATTGTTTGTGCTAAAGTGCGATCGCTCTGGTGGAGCTGAGTAATTTTATCGCAACTATAGATTACCGTTGTATGGTCTTTACCACCAAACTCCTCACCAATTCTCGGCAAACTCAGAGACGTGTGTTGGCGCATGAGATACATTCCAATTTGACGCGCCCAGCTAATCTCTCTGCGTCGTGAGTTACTTTTGAGATCGTCTATGGAAACATCAAAATTATCCGCCACAACCTTTAAAATTGCTTCTGGGGTAGCTGCCATTTTTTCATTAGGCGGCTCTAAAACTGGTGTGATATTTTCTACCGTCATCGGTAAGCCCCAAATAGAAATATAAGCCACCGCCCTAATTAAAGCTCCTTCTAATTCTCTAATATTAGAAGTATAATTAGAAGCAATATACTCAATCACATCGCGGGGAAGACTAATATTTTCATCCTCGGCTTTTTTTTGCAAAATTGCCATTCTCGTTTCTAAATCCGGCTTTTGGATATCTGCGATTAACCCCATAGAAAACCGAGAACAAAGCCTTTCTTGTAAACTAGGAATCTGGTTAGGAGGACGATCGGAAGCAATGACAACTTGTTTACCAGCTTCATGTAAAGTATTAAAAGTATAAAAAAATTCTTCTTGGGTGTATTCCTTCCCTTCAAGAAACTGAATATCATCAACTAATAAAACATCGGCGGCTCGATAATGCTCTCGAAAACTTTGCATACTATCTTTACGAATCGCTGTAATTAAATCATTAGTAAACTGTTCAGTCGAAACATAAAATATTTTACAATTAGGGGAAATTTCCCAGCGATAATGAGCAATAGCCTGCATGAGATGAGTTTTACCTAAACCTACGCCACCGCATAAAAATAAAGGATTAAACTCTTTACCTGGAGATTCGGCAACAGCCAAAGAAGCAGCGTGAGCCATCCGATTGTTAGCCCCAACTACAAATCGTGAAAAAACATATTTAGAGTTTAATTGAGTACTTTTTTGATTGTGATTAGGAACAGCTTCGCAAATACTGTTGGGTGGTGATTGCCAAGAAACCTCTCGTTCAGTCAAATGAGAAACTTCATCACCTTGAGCAACAGTAATGTAAATTCCTACGGGATGACCGAGAATATCTTGTACTACATGAGCAATGGTATTAATGTAATATTTCTGTAACCAATTACGAGCAAATGGGTTAGGAGTACGGATTACCAAACAATTATTTTCTAATCGCTCCGCACTAGCAGTTTTAATCCAAGTTTCAAAGGTAGTCCGGGATAGTTCAAGCTGTAGGCGCTCTAGTACCTGACTCCACAGACTTTCTATGGGAATTTCCATCATCCACCACCTTTGCTGCTAACCGTCACAATATAAGAGAAAGCACTAATTTAGCATCCATACACGCTAGACCTAGAATAAGCTTTTAAGTTGTAATCATTTTGGGACATACCCGCTAGGCAAGATCCTAACACCAGTGATTGATATGGAGAAGCAACGATACATGAAGACAACAAACCGTGATTTAGCGCCCAAAAAGATTGATACCAGGGGTTTACCTCACAGGTTATGGATGCTCTCGTATGGGTTAGCAGTGGTGTTCTTGGGGAGCTGCTCTGTTCTACCTGCTAAAACCTTTGAGACACGACAAAGCGAGACTCAAGCCCAAAAGACAATAGAAACCAATCCGGTAATTGCTCCCTTGCCAATTATTTCTTCGTCTGGAGATCCTAATTTTGTGGTAAAAGTAGTGCAACAGGTGGGGTCTGCGGTAGTTCGCATTGATTCTTCCCGAACAATCACTTCTCGCGTACCAGACGAATTTAACGATCCATTTTTCCGACGGTTTTTTGGAAATAATGCGCCACAGCCTAAACAACAGATAGAGCGCGGTAGCGGCTCTGGATTTATTATTAATTCTTCAGGTCAAATTGTCACCAATTCTCATGTGGTAGATGGTGCTGATAGGGTAACTGTCACACTCAAAGATGGCCGGACTTTTGACGGGAAAGTGTTGGGTGAAGATCCGGTAACTGATGTGGCTACGATCAAAATTAATGCTAATAATCTGCCAACTCTATCTGTGGGTAACTCCGATACCTTGCAACCAGGAGAAGCAGTAATCGCCATTGGTAACCCGTTAGGCTTGAATAATACCGTTACTTCTGGGATTATTAGTGCTACAGGTCGTTCTAGTAGCGACATCGGTGCTAGCGACAAGCGGGTTGATTACATCCAAACAGATGCTGCGATTAACCCTGGTAATTCTGGTGGGCCATTGCTAAATACTCGTGGCCAGGTAATTGCGATGAATACAGCTATTATCCGAGGCGCTCAAGGTTTGGGATTTGCTATCCCCATAAACACTGTGCAAAGAATTGCCCAAGAATTAATTGCTAACGGGAAGGTCGATCACCCTTATTTGGGTGTTCAGATGGTGACACTGACACCAGAAATTAAAGAAAGAATAAAAAATACAGCAGGCGATCGCTTAAACTTACAAGCAGATGACGGCGTTTTGCTAGTTGATATCGTCCCGCGATCGCCTGCATCTACAGCTGGACTCCGAGTCGGTGATGTGATTAAAACCATTAATAACCAGCCTGTTACTAAAATTGAAGATGTCCAAAAGCTAGTAGAAAATAGCAAAATCGGCGCTAGATTACCAATAGAAGTGGAACGCAATGGCCAAACTGTCCAATTAGCAGTCCAACCTGCTCCTTTGCCCATGAGAGGTGAAGGATGATGTTAGTCATTTGTCATTTGTCATTTGTCATTTGTCATTTGTCATTCTTCCCCTGCCTAAATGCTCCCTCATCCCCCACTCCCCACTCCCCATTTCCCCATTACTTAAAGGAGTTTTATCATGACTGAATTAGCGCCGATAATTCAATTAGGCAATCCAACATTACGCCAAAAAGCTGCTTGCGTTGAGAATATTCAAGATGAGCATATCCAAAAGTTAATTGAAGACTTAATTGCCACTGTTAGCAAGGCGAACGGCGTGGGGATTGCTGCGCCTCAAGTAGCACAATCCTATCGTTTATTTATTGTGGCTTCCCATCCTAATGCTAGGTATCCTAACGCGCCGGAAATGGAACCTACCGCCATGATTAATCCCAAAATTATTGGTCATTCAACTGAAGTTGTCAAAGATTGGGAAGGTTGTTTAAGTGTTCCAGGAATTAGGGGGTTAGTTCCTCGATATAAATCTATTGAAGTAGAATACACTGACTATCAAGGCAATTTACAAAAGCAAGAATTAACCGATTTTATCGCTCGAATTTTTCAACATGAGTCCGATCATCTTGATGGTATCGTATTTGTGGATCGCTTAGAAAACACTCTTGATATGATTACTGAGCAGGAATATCAAGAAAGAGTCGTTAAATAATTACGAATTACAAATTATATCAAGTTAGGAGAATTTAGTTATGATTCCCACAGTCATTGCACCCCACCCCTTGCTAAGGCTACGGTGTACACACAAGTCTGAAATAGTTTACACACCTGCCTGGTTTTTCGCGTCAGTTTTACCCCACCCTAACCCTCCCCTTGCAAAGGGAGGGAACAGGAAAATCCAGTTTCCCCCCTTTGCAAGGGGGGATTAAGGGGGGTAATTTGACTTGTGTATACACAGCATTGCTAAGGGCAGGGGAGACAAAGCGCAGCTTTGGCTTTTTGGGGTTCTTCGGGTTTAATAAGCAATCAAGCGAACATGATATTACGAATTACGAACTTGTGCCGAGTTTACGGTGAGCGCAGTCGAACTGCGACTTGCCCTGAGCGAAGTCGTTCGCGCAGCGTCTCGAAGAGAAGGGAGTCGAGGTATTACGAATTATTCAAGTCTGTGATTCGCAAATTTGATCGTCCCGCCACAATTGATATAGCCGTGTAGCTGGCATAGTCATATATAAAACATCGCCAACACTGAGATTAGTTTCTAGCAAATCCCAGCCGTGAAGGGTTTTGTTATTCGTTTCTACGTACAAAGGTACACAGTCAGCAGACATGGCTACATCTTTGACCCACTGACCACAAAAGACGTGTGAAGGTGTAATCACAGTTGCAAAGGCCACCCAAAGACTATCCGTTGTGATGCCATTGCCGAGGATTCTTCCCCCTAGTGCAGCAGCAGCAAAAGCTGGGGCTGCTAGTTCAGCTGAACTTAGTACGGCCTCGAAGCCAAATAGCTGTTGCGCTATGCTAGCAAAATCGGGATCAGCATAATGAACAATCACCGGAATGCTGGGTGTCAAACCTTTGGCTTTGAGGGCAATTTCCAAATTGGTAGCATCATTGCTAGTAACAGCAAGGACTGCGGCGGCAGAGTCTATATTGCTGGCTTTAAGTATTGTGCGGAAGCTAGCATCGCCTTGAATGACGGGGATACCGAGTTCACGGGCGGTGTTGATATATTTGTTGTTGGGGTCGAGTTCAACGACTACAACTTCATATCCACTGGTGTGGAGTTGCTGAACAATTCTGACTCCAATACCACTTAAGCCACAAACAATGTAGTGAGAACGCTGGGGAATTCGGGCTGCATCCCAAAATTGCTTAAAGCGGCTTCCTAAGACAAAATCGGTGAGCATTGCATACCAAATACCAATTACTACTGCTCCAACCAGCATCATAACAACGGTAAATAACTTAATATTGTTAGAAGCATTTTCTACTACTTTGTCATTACCACCGGCTCCAGTAATCATGCCTACAGAAAAATATAGAGCATCGACAGGAGACAAACTCAACTCAGCCGACATATAGGTGAATGTAGCGATCGCAATAACTGCCAATAGTGCAATAGCACCCACCAGCACTGATCGCCCGTGTTCCTGAAACAGTCTAATATTAGTTAAAACTTTCAGGAGTTTTTTAATCAATGATCTTCGCGGAGAACGGATGCGGGGTTGGGTGCCAATAATTAAGCGATCGCCTACTTTTATCTCTTGTCCAGAGATGACAGCTGATACCAAATCTATCTCACCTTCTACTGGCAAGTAATAAATCAACATCCGCGATCGCTCTGACCACAATTCACTCAGCTTTCGACCCTTCCACAAGTGGTTCTCATCAATGTATTCTTCGTGAATTGGCCAAGTTTGCTGAAATAATTTTATTTGTCCGATCGCTCGGTTTCCCAGTGCTGCAAAGGTAAATACGGGTGCTGCTAATCCGACAACACTCATACTTAAATGGTCTGGCAAACTTTGATCTAGACGCTCTCCCAAATTTGTATTATAAAAACGGTTGATAATCCGAATCTGAGGATTCAGCACCCGCGCTTGCATCATAATAGACAAATTCAGATCATCTTTAGATCCAGCAATTATTAAAGTGTGTGCCTGTTGAATTCCTGCTGCTGTGAGGGTAGCAGCTGCTTTTAAATCGCCAACAATCACATCTTGTGCTGTTTCGCCAGGGATAGATTGGTAATGAATACCAACAACGAAGGCTCCCTGATGTCTCAGCAAACGAAAGATTTTATATCCGGTATGTCCTAAGCCACAAACAATAATTCTAGGTTTCATGAAACGGCAGCATTTTTATAATTAGGGCTGCACTTCTAGTTAATTTTCAATATTGTTGCTCACTTTCCGAAAATATAACTGTAGCTAACAACACGATTGTTTCAATTGGCGGCTGGAGGCAGAAAAAAAATATAAAAATAATTCCTAATTCGTAATGATGCTCTCTACTAGACACTAAAAGCGAACGAATACTCGCTAACGTCATTGATCATTCGTCATTGAATTAAGCCAGACACTTGGGGTAGGCCAAAGGTTCAGAAAATCAGTGGTCTACCAACAACTTGTCTTTGCTTCTGTTCCACTTTTTATCACTCTCCCTGATGATTCGCTGTACCACCTGCCTAAAGACATTAGTATGGAAAAATACACTAGGAGGTTTTAGTAGGTGCATCACTTCTAATAAAAGCCTGTAGATGTCAGGGCTTTCAGCAGTTAGCAGCAACACTTGATCTAGATACTGCTGCATGAGTTTTGTGATCAAATTTGGTCGTCCGCCTACAGTAGTATCCCAGCGAAAATCTTCACCTGTTGCCATTAGCCAAGGGACTACAATTATTTTGCTAAGTTGCTTTTGAAAGCTTTGGGATAGCCCGACTAGATTTCCATCAGCATGGCGAGATAATTGCTTATTCAAACACTCGTCCAATGTCAATGCACCTAGAGCCGCTGTAGTCATACCTTGTCCATAGACGGGATTGAAAGCACAAACAGCGTCACCTGTTACCACAAACCCTACTGGCAATCTCGACAGTTTTTCATAATGATGCCAGCTATTTTCCGTGCGGTGATAGGCAGTCAGGGGTGAAACGGCTTTGGCATCTAGTATTGCTTCGTAGATAATTGGATTGCGTAAGCTCCGAGCAAAGTCTAAAAACCCAGCTTCGTCAGTTGGTGGATAATCTCGACCAATTCCAATAAGTGTAACTATCCAACGATTTCCTTCAATTGTAGACATCACACCACCGCGTGTGCCTGGCGCTTTTGCAGTTATCAATGCACCTTGCCAATCAGTGTGAAAGTTTTCGGGAAGTTCAAATAAGCCACTAGCGTACCCCAAAAAGGAATTAATCACAGTTTCTTTTGGCGGTGTATAACCCATTGCTTCTAACCACTCAGGAGCGTGAGAATTACGTCCGCTAGCATCTACAACTAAATCAGCAGTGAAATCTGTTTGTCTATAGGAGGTATCTTGGCTGTGAGCAATTTTTTGGCGTACCTGCACACCCGTAACCTGAGGTTTGTTGGGGTTAGACAGCAAACTAGTAACCTGGGAACCTTGCACAAAGACAACACGGTTGTTAGCAGCTAATCGACGGCGGATAATCCATTCCAGCAAATTCCGACTTAAACTGTAGACGTTCAAATCGGAATTAAAGCGCGGTGTCCATCCTCCTAAGCCATAACACAGGTAATCAGCACTGGCATTAATGGCGACTGCCCCAGATGCAGCTAATTCTGTCTGGATTCCGGGAAAAAGCTGTTCCATAACATCCAAACCCCGTTTAAGTAAAATGTGGAGATGTTGAGCTTGGGGTACACCTGGGCGCTGTTCTGGTTGATCGCTCAAACGATCGCGTTCGATAATTGTTACCTGGTTAAAGTATTTGGTCAGTACTTGAGCTGCTAGCAGTCCAGCTATACTTGCCCCAATCACAAGAGCATGGCGTTCGTCTGTTTTCATCTGATATCTACCTCTAGTTGCAGCTATATTCAGCCCTGATTCCTTGTGTAATTAAAATTGCACAGATTGAGTTATAAGTAAACTGGTCAAATTAAATATAAAATCTCACCCTCAATCCGGCTGACCCCGACAATAATAAGCATAGGGATTGAGGGTGAGCTTTGATCTTATATTTAATTACGCCTACCTACTTACCTTTCAAATCGCTAATTCTATATTCCTGTGTCGTCAAAGGCTAAAACAAATATAATCCCATAGGGCTATGTTTCCACTCTAGACAAAAACCCAGTAATTACACAAAGGCAATAAAATAATATAGAAAAATATGGCAATTTTTGTAAGTTGTGATAGGCTATCTGCTTGAGAAGTGTGAAGGAAGGGAAAAATGGCGAAGCTGCGCGTGGGGTTATTGTTTGGCGGTCGTTCTGGAGAACATGAAGTTTCGATCAAATCAGCACGGGCGATCGCTAAAGCCTTAAGTGCAGAACAAAATGCTAATAAGTACGAAATATTACCTTTTTACATCCAAAAAGATGGACATTGGCTGGCTGGAGAAGCACCCGAAAAGGTTTTAGAAACCGGCAGTCCGCTACTGGAATCTGAAGAATCAACATCTGTTGCAAATCTCACATCCAACCCTCAAGCCCAAACCCTGAGTAAGTGGCAATCTCCCTCTCAAGTTGCGAATGTGGATGTTTGGTTTCCCATTCTCCACGGCCCCAACGGTGAAGACGGGACAATTCAAGGGTTACTAACTTTGATGCAAGTCCCTTTTGTTGGTTCTGGGGTGTTAGGTTCGGCTATGGGGATGGATAAAATCGCCATGAAAATCGCCTTTGAGCAAGCAGGACTAGCACAGGTAAAATATAAGGCGATAACTAGAAGCCAAGTTTGGTCTAATCCTTGCGTGTTTCCGAAATTGTGTGATGACATTGAGGCAGCATTAGGTTATCCTGCTTTTGTCAAACCTGCTAATTTGGGTTCATCGGTGGGTATTGCCAAAGTGCGATCGCGCCCAGAATTAGAAGCCGCTTTAGATAATGCTGCCAGTTATGACCGAAGGCTGGTTGTCGAAGCTGGTGTTGTCGCCAGAGAAGTCGAATGTGCCGTTTTAGGTAACGATCAACCACAAGCCTCTGTCGTTGGAGAGATTACTTATGACAGCGATTTTTATGACTATGAAACTAAATATACTGAAGGTATGGCAGATTTACTGATACCGGCACAGCTTCCAGATGCGATCGCTCGTCAAATTCAGGACATGGCTTTGCAAGCTTTTGCAGCTGTTGATGCTGCGGGGTTGGCAAGGGTAGATTTTTTCTATGTGGAAGCGACACAAGAAGTTTTGATTAATGAAATAAATACGTTACCAGGCTTTACTGCGACTAGTATGTATCCCCAACTCTGGGCGTATAGTGGAGTCTCCTTTCCAGAGTTAGTTGATCGGTTAATTCAACTTGCTATTGAAAGGCATTCTCCTAGCTGAGGGAGAAAATGAGCGAACTGATTTCTAGATTTTTATCGCCAAAAGTCACAATAAATACAGAATATTAGCAAAAGTTAGCCAGATTTAGTAGCCTATATTTTACAAAAAAGCTACATGAATCTGAACTTTTGTTACGGATACCTGATGCTTGACTCCTCCAGTACAATTTATTCACTAGAGGGGTACAAATCTGAAAGTAATCATGGAAAAAAGTCAGAGTGTACAGCGCGAGCGAACCCAATTAAAAAGGGCTACTCCAGGGCTGACAAACAGGAAATCGAGATTCAAACAAAGCTCGAACGTTCTGATATATCTGGTTGCACATCATCCTTGGCTATTGTTAACTGGGTGTTTAGCCATGTTTTTAGGAGGTGGTGTCTTTGCCCTGTACAGCTTAGGTAATGCTGGACAGGTAACACAAGACGAATCAGAAAAAATCCCAGTTATAGTTGAAGAACCAATCAATGCGCCCTCTGAGAATAGTAATCCTACACCTTTATGGATGGTGGCTGCGATCGCCCTGTGCTGTGGTAGTGGTTGTTTGCTGATTTTCCGAATGCTCACTTGGAGAAAGCAACCGCAAAAAGTCCAAAAACAGGTTAAGCCTCATCAGTCCCGCTTGGCACAGAACCATTACCAAAGATTGGAACCTCGCCTTCCCAAGAACCAGCCAATCTTTGTGCCACACTCACAACTGATGCCTGTTATGCAGGTGCAACCGAAAACAAAACATCTGGTAACGGTTCTGCCAGCAGAACATAAGCACCACTTGGATACGCGCACAGAATCTTTAGCAGACTTAATGGATCTTCGTAAAGATAGTTCACTGTCTGCAATTTTACGCCAGTCTTAAATCTCCTATAAAGCAAAAACCCGTCAAATAATATTTTTTGCGAATTAAGGCACGGTTCTACCGTGCCTTTACTAATATTTAGAAGATATATAGCTGTTATGCAGGTGCAACCTCACCCCGTATTTGAGTAAACCGACTTTCTGCACTTCATCGTGTAATATGCGTAGATTTCCCATAGGTGGAAAAAAATGGTTAAATCAACAACATAAATCGCCAATGGTATTCAATATTAATAC